>NZ_JBZYWJ010000029.1:0-34183 GCF_059115305.1 Acidobacterium sp. FHG110202_01 | reverse complement strand
CTGGCAAAGACAGGATCGATCACGCCGCACACGAAGTTCAAGGCGGAGATTTACGTGCTGTCGAAGGAAGAGGGTGGACGCCACACGCCGTTCTTCAACGGGTACCGTCCGCAGTTCTACTTCCGCACGACGGACGTGACGGGCGTAGCGAAGCTGCCTGAAGGCACGGAGATGGTCATGCCTGGGGACAACATCGCGCTGGAGATCGAGCTGATCACGCCGGTGGCGATGGAGAAGGGCTTGCGGTTCGCGATCCGCGAAGGCGGCAGAACCGTAGGCGCCGGCACCATCAGCGAGATTCTTCAGTAGGACTCGCCGTCCAGGCAATGACGCCCTTCGGGCGTGAAACAAGTTGAGCGAGTCGGCGGATGAAACTGCTGACTCGCAGGAAAGATTGAAACGATGGTTGGACAGAGAATTCGCATTCGGCTCAAGGCTTATGACTACCGGGTGCTCGACACTTCGACGGGCGAGATCGTAGACACCGCGAAGCGCACGGGCGCGCAGGTGGCCGGGCCGATTCCGTTGCCGACGATTAAGAACAAGTATTGCGTGCTGCGTTCGCCGCACGTCGACAAGAAATCGCGCGAAGCCTTTGAGATTCGCACTCACAAGCGCCTGATCGACATTCTCGAGCCGACCCAGCAGACGGTCGATGCCCTGATGAAGCTCGATCTTCCGGCGGGCGTGGATGTCGAGATCAAAGCTTTTGAAAAGTAGCTAAAAACCGGTCAGCGATGAACCGGTCAGCAAACAGAGCCTTCAGTGGCTGCGGATATTGCGCAGACATGATGGGGAGAGAAGACGATGGCAGTTACAGGAATTCTGGGCAAGAAGATCGGCATGACGCAGGTATTCGACGAGCGGGGTGAAGTCCACCCCATCACTGTCCTGCAGGCCGGCCCTTGCGTGATTACGCAGCTCAAGACCGCTGCGAAGGACGGATACGACGCCGCGCAGATCGGCCTGGTCGAGTTCGTGAAAGCCTCCAAGGTCACCAAGCCCATGCAGGGCCACTTCGCCAAGAACAACGTTCCTCCGGTGAAGCTGGTGAAGGAAGTCGCGGTCGAGACAGCCGCTCCGAAGAAGTCGGAAGAAGGCGCCGAGGAAAGCTCGAACGGCCTCAAGGCCGGCGACAAGGTTCTGGTCGATATTTTCGCCGACGAAAAGTACGTCGACATTGTAGGAACAAGCAAGGGCCGCGGATTCGCGGGCGTTGTTCGCCGTCATAACTTTGGCGGCGGTCCCAAGTCGCACGGACATATGTTCCAGGTGCAGGGCTCGATTGGCGCATCATCGTTTCCGTCGCGCGTTTTCCCCGGACAGCGCATGCCCGGGCACATGGGCGTCGACCGCGTCACGGTTCGCAACCTGCGCATTCGCGGCATCGATCTTGACGAGAACCTCATCATGGTCGAGGGCGCAGTACCGGGCCCCCGCGATGGCTATGTGCTGATTTCGAAGGCCAAGGCGCCGCCGCGCGAGCGTCGCGGATTCGCCGGAGGCAGCACGGTCGATCCTCTGAAGGCTTCGAAGAAGGCTTCAGGGAAAAAGAAGTAAGGCTAGCCATTAGCCGCTAGCTTTTGAATGAATATCAGGAAGCCGTATGGGTCGGCGTGCTGCGCAGACCAGCTAAAAGCTAATAGCTAGAAGCTAGTAGCTCAAGAAGAGAAGACAATGGCAAACATTGATGTATTCGATCTCGGTGGACAGAAGGTTGGCTCCCTTGAGCTGGCCGACGAAGTCTTTGCGCCGAGCAATGTAAATGAGGCGCTTCTGTGGGAAGCGGTGAAGCACTACCGCGCTTCGCTGCGCCAGGGAACGGCTGCGACCAAGAACCGCAAGCTGGTCTCAGGCTCGGGCAAGAAGCTCTGGAAGCAGAAGGGAACCGGCCGCGCCCGCATCGGCTCCGTCCGTTCGCCCCTGTGGCGTCACGGCGGAACCGTGCACGGACCGCAGCCCCGCTCCTATGACTATGCCTTCCCCAAGAAGAAGCTGCTGGGCGCGCTGCGCTCGGCGCTCGCAGCCAAGCTCCAGGACGGCAAGCTGACCGTGGTCGAGAGCCTTGAGCTTAAGGAGCCCAAGACCAAGCTCTACCGCCAGGCGCTCGACAAACTGGAAGCGAAGAAGACCGCTCTGCTGGTTGAGAACGGCAAGGAGCTCGGGCCGAACATCATTCTGGGCGCGCGCAATCTCAAGGGCGTGGAGCTGGTGCTTAACAACGAAGTGCACCCCTACGATCTGCTGCGCTATGAGCGCGCGATCTTCTCGCGGCCTGCTCTCGAGCAGCTGCAGGAAGCGCTCAAGAAGACCGTTTCCCGTCGCAAGAAAGCGGAGGTGGCCTAAATGCCGACGACTTACTCAGTAATTCGCCGCCCGCTGATCACCGAAAAGGGACTGGGTGCCAAGGAAACCGAAGGCACGCTGGTATTTGAAGTAGCGGCCAAGGCGACCAAGACCGAAGTCAAGCAGGCTGTTGAGACCCTTTTTAAAGTCAAGGTTTCCGCAGTCCGCACCGCGAACGTTCTTGGAAAAGAGCGCCGCCGCGGAAAGTTTGCCGGCTTTCGCCCCGACTGGAAGAAGGCGTATGTGCGCCTGAAGGCGGGCGAGAAGATGCCGGAGTATATCGACAACCTGTAAACAGGGCACAGCGCTCAGGGCGCAGGGCACAGAAGTACAGGTGAAAGAGTTGCTGCTCAGGAGAAAAGCTATCTGAGCAAACGCTGGTGAAAGCTGGCCAGCGGAGAGAGAAGATAACGATGCCGATCAAGACATACAGACCGATCACACCAACGCTCCGGTTCCAGACCTCGCTGGTGAATGACGACATCACGACCGACAAGCCGTATAAGCCGCTGCTTGCCATCAAGCAGCGCACCGGCGGACGCCGCAATTCCGGCGACCTGACCATCCGCCATCACGGCGGCGGCCACAAGCAGAAGCTGCGCCTGATCGACTTCAAGCGCGACAAGTACGGCGTGCCGGGCCGGGTGGCGACGATCGAGTACGATCCGAACCGTTCTTCGCGTATTGCTTTGATCAGCTACGCAGACGGCGAGAAGCGCTACATCATCCAGCCCATTGGCCTGAAGGTCGGTCAGACGGTGATGAGCGGCCCCGAGGCCGACATCCTCGTCGGCAATGCGCTGCCGCTTAAGAACATCCCCGCCGGTACGACGGTCCACAACGTGGAGCTGCGGCCGGGCAAGGGCGCGCAGATGGCGCGCTCGGCGGGCGCATCGGCGCAACTGGTCGCGAAAGAAGGCGATTATGCGCTGCTGAAGCTGCCTTCCGGCGAAACCCGCAGGGTTCTGGTCGACTGCATGGCGACCATCGGCCAGGTCGGCAACACCGATCACGAGAACGTCTCGATCGGCAAGGCGGGACGCAACCGCTGGAAGGGCATCCGTCCGACCAACCGCGGCGTCTCAATGAACCCGGTCGACCATCCGCACGGCGGCGGTGAGGGCAAGACCTCCGGCGGCCGTCATCCTGTGACCCCCTGGGGCCAGCCGACTCGCGGATACAAGACACGCAACAACAAGCGGACCGACGCATTCATCGTCAGCCGCCGCAGCAAGTAAGGGTAGAGAGGTTTTCTGATGGCACGGTCGACGAAGAAAGGCCCGTTTGCAGACGGGCACCTGTTGGAGAAGGTCGAGAAGCTGAACCAGGCGAACGACAAGAAGGTGGTTCGCACCTGGTCGCGCCGCTCGACGATCCATCCTGAGTTTGTAGGGCACACCATTGCGGTGCACAACGGCAAGAAGTTCGTTCCGGTCTATGTGACCGAGAACATGGTGGGGCACAAGCTGGGTGAGTTTGCTGCCACGCGCACGTTCAAGGGCCACTCGGCGAAGGCCGCTGAAACTTCGGCGAAGCCGCGGTAAAAGATTTTCGACAGAAGATTGAGTTTTTGTAGTTAAGAGGATTTGAGGCAAGCCAATGCAATTGGACACACGGGAATTCCGGGCTGAAGCGCGCTTCCAGCGGGTATCGCCGCAGAAGGCGCGGCTGGTGCTCGATCTGATCAAGGGCCGCCGCGTGGAAGAAGCGCTGAACACGGTGGCGTTCACCAAGAAGGCCGTCGCTCCGATGGTCGAGAAGGTTCTGCGTTCGGCTCTCCAGAACGCGAACTATCTGAGCCAGGAACAGGGGCTCGACGTGGATGTGGACAATCTCTACGTCAAGCTGGCGATCGCCAATGAAGGGCCGCGCATGAAGCGCATCCGTCCGGCTCCGATGGGCCGTGCCTACCGCTATCAGCGGCGTCTGGCGCACATCGTGATCTCGGTGGCTGAGCGTAAACAGGAAGGCCTGGTCGAGAAGGTTGAAGTCGAAGCTGCGGCTCCGGCAAAGAAGGCGGCGAAAAAGACGGCCGCCAAGAAGGCTCCTGCTAAGAAGGCCGCCAAGAAGAAGGCCGCGAAGTAGGGCACGAGAGGAAACTATGGGACAGAAAGTCCATCCTTACGGATTTCGGATCGGCGTTAACAAGCCGTGGCGTTCGCGCTGGTTCACCGAGCGTGACTATGACAAGCTGCTTGTCGAAGACGTCAAGCTGAAGAGCGAGCTCAAGGAAAAGCTGAAGGCGGCCGGTGTGAGCTCGGTCGAAGTCGAGCGCCCCGGCAACAAGCTGCGCATTATCATCCGCACCGCGCGTCCGGGCATCATCATCGGCCGCAAGGGCGCGGAGATCGAGAAGCTCAAGGTTGAGCTGCAGAAGCGCACCAACCGCGAGGTCTTCATCGACATTCTCGAGGTCAACAAGCCTGAGCTTGACGCCCAGCTGGTGGCCGAGAACATCGCCCTGCAGCTTGAGAAGCGTGTCGGCTTCCGCCGCGCCATGCGCAAGGCCGTCGATTCGGCGCTGCGCTTCGGCTGCAAGGGAATCAAGGTTCGCGTTTCGGGCCGCCTGAACGGCAATGAAATCGCCCGCTCCGAGTGGTATCTGCAGGGCCGCCTGCCGCTGCACACGCTGCGCGCCGACATCGATTACGGCTTTGCCGAAGCACGCACCACGTACGGTGTGATTGGCGTCAAGACGTGGATCTACCGCGGCGACATTTACCAGCAGAGGCGGCGCGAACCGCAGGCAACGGTAGGAACGTCGGTATTTTAAGAAGCAAGCGTACAGCGTGCAGCGCACAGGGTACAGGGGACTGAACGCTGAGCGCTGCACCCTGACAGCTGGATTGAGGGTTTCATTATGTTGATGCCAAAGAAGGTCAAGTTTCGCAAGCAGCAGAAGGGCAAGATGCGCGGCAAGGCATGGCGCGGCTCCGAGCTGTCGTTCGGCGATTACGGCCTCAAGGTCATGGAGTGCGGCTACATTACCGACCGCCAGATCGAGGCCAGCCGTATTGCGATGACGCGCTTCATCAAGCGCGGCGGCAAGGTCTGGATCCGGCTCTTCCCGGACAAGCCGATTACCAAGAAGCCGGCTGAAGTCCGAATGGGCTCGGGCAAGGGTCCGCTCGATCACTGGGTCGCCGTGGTTCGCCCCGGTAAGATCCTCTTCGAGATGGAAGGCGTAGCGCCGGAGATCGCAGCAGAAGCAATGCGCCTGGCCTCGAACAAGCTGCCGCTCAAGACGCGCTTTGTGCAGCGTCACAACGTGCAGACAACGGTCGTGGCCAAGTAGTTATTGAGATTTAGAAAGTATCTGAAGGGAGACGCGGCTTCGATAAGCCGTTGTCCCGGAGAGAAGACGAAGAAATGGAACTCGAAAAAATTCGCAACCTGAGCGACTCGGAGCTCGCCGTCGAGCAGCAGAAGGCGGCTGAGCAGCTCTTCCGCCTGCGCTTCCAGATCAAGCTCGGCCAGAACGAGGGCGTCAAGAAACTGCGCGAGCTCAAGAAGGACATCGCGCGCATCAAGACCATCTCCCGCGAGCGCGAGCTGAACCTGCACGGTGCGGCTCCCAAGGCGGAATCGAGCGCCCCGGCAAAGTCCGCAAAGGCGAAGAAGACAAAGAAGGAGGCTCGCTAGATCATGGCAACAGAAGCAATCCAGAGCGAAGCCAGGAAAGAATCGCGCCGCAACGAGAAAGTCGGCCAGGTCGTTTCGACCAAGATGCAGAAGACCATCGTCGTCGAAGTCGAAATGCGCAAGGCGCACCCGAAGTACAAGCGCATTGTCCGGATGAGCAAGAAGTTCTATGCGCATGACGAGCAGAACTCGGCACGCGTGGGTGATCTTGTCCGCATCCGCGAAACGCGCCCGTTGAGCAAGCTGAAGCGCTGGCAGCTCGAAGAGATCGTCCGCCGCTCGGCCCTCGCGCAGGTCGAAGAAACCGCTAAGGCCGCGAATTAAGCGCCGCCACTATTTTTAGTAGTTGGGTGAATTGCGGAGCGAGCGCCGGAATCGCGTGAGCAGAGCAAGAGGGCGGGAGCGGCAGTACCGCGCAGCCCTGAAAGGAAGAGAACAATGGCAGTGCAGATGAGAACCATGCTTGAGGTCGCCGACAACTCCGGCGCGCGCAAGCTGCAGATGATCCTGCCGCTCGGTGGCGCAAGCGGCAAGAAGGCCGGTCTGGGCGACGTCATTACCGCCGCGGTCAAGGAAGCCTCGCCCGACGGCCAGGTGAAGAAGGGCAAAGTGGTCAAGGCTGTCGTCGTGCGTACGCGCAAGGAAACGCGCCGCCGCGACGGAACCTACATCCGCTTTGATACGAACGCCGCCGTGCTCATCAATGAAGCTGGCGAACCGGTTGGAACGCGCGTCTTCGGCCCTGTGGCCCGTGAGCTGCGCGAGAAGAGATTTTTGAAGATTGTTTCGCTCGCTCCTGAAGTTCTTTAATTTCGGAGACGAGGTACTAGGTAAAGGGAACCTTTATGAGTCTGAACATTCAGCGCAATGACCAGGTGGAAGTAATCGCCGGCAGCGACAAGGGCAAGCGTGGCCGCGTGCTGCGCGTATTTCCAGGTGAAGACCGCATTCTGGTCGAGCATGTGCGCGTGATCAAGAAGAACGTGCGCCCGAATCCGCAGCGCAACATCAAGGGCGGCATCGCCGAGCAGGAAGCTCCGCTGCACATCTCGAATGTGCTGCTTGTATGCCCCAACTGCGGTCCCACGCGCGTCGGTCACAAGCTTGAAGGCGACACGAAAGTCCGCGTCTGCAAGAAGTGCGGGCAGACTTTGACAGTTAAAAAGAAGTAGTTAGTTTCTAGTTGTTAGTTCTTAGTATCTGGAGACCAACAACTAGCTACTAACAACTAAATTGAACACCCTCCGTAACGGTACACGGCAAATGCCACCCCGAGACCGGAGAAGAAAAGAGAAGAAGCAATGGCAGCAAGACTGAAAGAGAAGTATCAGAAGGAAATCAAGCCGGCGCTCCAGAAGGAGCTGGGCCTTGAGAACACGATGGCCGTCCCGCGTCTGGAGAAGATCGTCCTGAATATGGGTCTGGGCGAAGCGACGCAGAACAACAAGCTGATCGATCCGCTCGTCGCTGATCTCGGCGCCATCACTGGTCAGAAGCCGGTGATGACCAAGGCCAAGAAATCCATCGCCGCCTTCAAGGTGCGCGAAGGCATGTCGATTGGCGCCATGGTCACGCTGCGCGGCGATGCCATGTATGAGTTTCTCGACCGTCTGATCTCTGTGGCGCTGCCCCGCGTGCGTGATTTCCGCGGCGTCTCGACCAAGAGCTTCGACGGCCGCGGCAACTATACGCTCGGCCTGCGCGACCAGCTGATCTTCGCTGAGATCGACTACTCCAAGGTCGAAAAGCTCAAGGGCATGAACGTCACCATTGTGACCACAGCCAGTGACGACAACTCGGCGCGCGCGCTGCTCAAGCAGTTCGGCATGCCGTTCCGCCAGACGGCGTAAGGAAGTTAGAGGATTAAGGAACTATGTCAACCACTGCAAAGCGAGTCAAAGACGCACGCAAGCCGAAGTTTTCTTCCCGCAAGCACAACCGCTGCAAGCTGTGCGGACGCCCGCGCGCTTACCTGCGCAAGTTCGGCATGTGCCGCCTGTGCTTCCGGCAGCTGGCGCTCAAGGGAGAAATCCCCGGCGTAGTGAAATCCAGCTGGTGACGCTGGCCGCGTCGGGCACACGCACCTGACGGTGCCCAAACAATTTTGACCTTGGGGGTTCATAATCCCAAGGTCGCAAAACATTCCCGCAGGTTCTCTGAGAATCAGAGCGAACGGGGGATGAAGGAGAAACAATGAGCTTTACCGATCCAGTAGCAGATTTTCTGACGCGCCTGCGCAATGCCATCCGTGCGCGTCACCAGAAGCTGGATGTCCCGGCCTCGAAGCTGAAGACCGAGATTGCCCGCATCCTCAAGGAAGAGGGCTACATCGCCAACTTTAAGACCTCTGAGGAAAACGGCCGCAACGTTCTGCGCGTGTACCTCAAGTACGGCACGAACAACGAAGCCGCCATCCGCGACCTCTCGCGCATTTCGCGCCCCGGCTGCCGCGTTTACGTCGGCCGCGATGAGATCAAGCGCGTTCAGGGCGGACTCGGCATCAACATTCTCACCACGCCCCGCGGCGTGATGACCGGCAAGCAGGCCCGCCGGGAAGGCGTAGGCGGCGAAATCCTCTGCGAAGTCTGGTGACGCTGGCCGCGTCGGGCGGACGCACGCTTTGCGTGCCATTTTTAGCCTGGGCCGAATGTAGAGGCCGCGACGTTGTCGCGGAGTTAGAAGTTTGGTGGGTGTGGACTTTAAAGGCTGCTGAAAAGCCGTTGTTTTGAAGGGGCACGACTTCAGTCGTGCCATAGGGACATAAATCCAATGCGGCTTTAGCCGCTGAGGGATTGATCTCCTGGTCCCACCGGAGTTTTTTAGTACCGCACCCTTGAAAGGGTAAAACATCGGCCTTTAGACCGGTGAACGAAATGAAGAAAGACCGAGGCTGCAGTGGAACGCCATCCGGCGGGACTCGCAAGCCGCAAAGGATCAGAAAAATGTCGCGTATTGGAAAGAAGCCGATTCCCCTCCCCCAGGGCGTGAAATACACCCTGAAGGGCAACGCTGTGCTCGTCGAAGGCCCCAAGGGCAAAATCGAGCAGGTCATTCCGGCAGGCATCAAGCTTGAAACGAAAGACGGACACATCATCGCCGAGCGTGAGAACGAATCGCAGGCCGCCATTCACGGTCTCACCCGCGCTCTCGTCGCAAATGCCGTCGAAGGCGTGACCAAGGGCTGGTCGAGGGACCTCGACATCGTCGGCATCGGTTACCGCGTGGAAATGAAGGGCAAGGACACGGTAGTCTTCACCCTGGGCTACTCGCACCCCATCGAATTCCCGCTGCCCACCGGCATCACCGCGGTCATCGACCCCAAGCAGACCCGCATCACGGTCAGCGGCATTGACCGCCAGAAGGTAGGCCAGGTGGCCGCTGACATGCGCGCGCTGCGCAAGCCCGATCCGTATAAGAACAAGGGCGTGCGTTACTCAGACGAGAAGCTGAAGAAGAAGGCCGGTAAGACCGGCGCGAAATAAGTAGTTAGTAGATAGTTGTTAGTTCCTGGTGCTTGCAGACTAACAACGAGTAACTGACAACTAGGAACTGATTACCCGAACGGACCCGCAAGGCGGCTCCGCTATTAGGAAGGACGAACGAAAATGATTACGCAGAAGAACAGAGATGAAATTCGCCGGCGCGTACACACACGCATCCGCGAGAAGCTTGCCGGCACCACCGAGCGCCCGCGCCTGAACGTGTACCGCTCGCTCAACCACATCTATGCCCAGGTCATTGATGACGTCAAGGGCACCACCGTGGTCTCGGCATCGAGCAAGGCTGCCAAGCTCAAGACCGGCGGCAACGTTGCAGCAGCTAAGGAAGTCGGCAAGCTGGTCGCCGAGCGCGCGCAGGAAAAGGGCATCAAGAAGGTTGTGTTCGATCGCGGCGGTTATCTCTACCACGGACGCATCAAGGCCCTGGCAGACGCAGCCCGCGAAGCAGGCCTCGAGTTCTAGGAGTTTTAAGGTAGAAGCACCGGGCTTCAGCCCCGGGAAGTCTTGGGCGGCAAGCAAACCGCCGGAAGGAAATCAGGAAGCGAATGGCAACACTCAAAAAGAAACTGGACGCCGGGCAGTACAACCTGAAGGACCAGGTTGTCGCCATCAACCGCGTGACCAAGGTGGTCAAGGGCGGCAAGAACATGTCGTTTGCAGCGCTGGTCGTAGTCGGCGACCCGGCCTCCGGCGTCGTGGGATACGGCTCGGGCAAGGCCAAGGAAGTGCCGCAGGCAATCCGCAAGGGCATTGAATCGGCCAAGAAGAACCTGATCCGCATCAACCTGACGGCGACTACCATCCCGCACCAGGTGCTCGGACGCTTCGGCTCGGGCCAGGTGCTGCTGAAGCCGGCTCCTGAGGGTACCGGCGTCATCGCCGGCGGCGCAGTGCGCGCAGTCATGACCTCGGCCGGAGTGCAGAACGTTCTCACCAAGAGCCTCGGCACGGCCAACCCGCACAACGTCATCAAGGCCACATTCGACGCGCTCGGACAGCTCCGCGACCGCCAGGAAGTAGCTGCCGTCCGCGGCAAGCAGGTTGAGGAGTTATAGTCATGGCAGAAACCAAGGCAAAAATTAAGATCCAGTATTACCGCTCGTTCATTCAGGCGCCGGTTAAGCACAAGAAGGTCGTCAAGGGCCTCGGCTTCACCCGCCTGAACCAGGTCGTCGAGCGCGAAGACACACCGTCGATCCGCGGCATGGTGAACACCGTTCCCCACCTTGTCAGGATAGTGGAGTAAGTTGCTAGTTATTAGTTGTCAGTCCCCCAGCAAAGACGGCAATTACTAACAACTAAGAACTAACAACTGGGGACTTAAAAAAGCGAGTCGGGAGAGGGCAAGCCTCCCCGGCGTATAGCGAGGACATCATGAATCTTTCCAGTCTCAGAGCGCCCAAGAAGGCGAACAAGAACCGCAAGCGTGTCGGCCGCGGTATGGGCTCCGGCCACGGCAAAACTTCAACCCGCGGACACAAGGGACAAGGCTCCCGCTCCGGTTCGAGCCTGATGCGCGGTTTTGAAGGCGGCCAGATGCCGCTCCATCGCCGTCTGCCCAAGCGCGGTTTCACCAACATCTTCCGCACCGAGTACACCGCCCTCAACCTCGATCGCCTGGTCGAGCTGGGCGAGACCGAGCTGACCATCGAGTTCTTCGCCGCCAAGGGCCTGCTCAAGAAGAACAATGGCCTGCTCAAGATCCTCGGCAACGGTGAGCTGACCGGGCCCATCACCGTGCACGCGCACAAGTTCTCAAAATCCGCCCAGGAAAAGATCGAGAAGGCGGGCGGCAAGGCTATTCTGGTAGCGTAAGGCTATAAGGGGCGCGGATGCGCCCCGGTGGGAACCTGATTTTCATGCTTGAGAAATTCGCCAATATCTTCCGCATCCCCGACCTGCGCAAGCGAGTGCTGTTCACCATGGCGATGCTCGCCGTCTACCGCCTGGGCGGGCACATTCCCACGCCGGGCGTCAACGCCACCGCGCTCGAGCAGTTCTTCAATTCGAACGCCGGCAGCTCGCTGGGCCTGATCGATCTCTTCAGCGGCGGCAACCTGCGCCGCCTCACGATCTTCGCTCTGGGCATCATGCCCTACATCACCGCATCGATCATCTTCCAGCTGCTCACCGTGGTCTATGAGCCGCTGGCCCGTCTGCAGAAGGAAGGCGAACTCGGCCGCCGCAAGATCACCCAGTGGACGCGCTATCTGACCGTCGTTCTCGGCGTCATCCAGTCCACCGCCATCGCCATGACAATGTCGAGCGGCGCCGGCGGATTGCAGCTCGTTCTTAATCCCGGCTTCGGTTTCGTCTTCATGACCGTGATCACGCTCACCTCCGGCACTGCCTTCATCATGTGGCTGGGCGAGCAGATCACGGAGCGCGGCATCGGCAACGGCATGAGCCTCTTGATCTTCGCCGGCATCGTCGTCGGCCTGCCGCGCGGCATCACGGAGATGGTCGAAGCTGCCCGCACATCAAGGTTCGGCGCATTTACGGTTCCAGCTCTCATTCTCCTTGTCGGCATCATGATCGCCGTCGTCGCGTTCATCGTCTTCGTCGAACGCAGCGAGCGCCGCATCCCGGTGCAGTATGCCAAGCGCATCGTGGGACGCCGCCTGATGGGCGGCCAGTCCACCCACCTGCCGCTCAAGGTCAACTCTGGCGGCGTCATGCCCGTCATCTTTGCGGCCTCGGTATTGTCCGCGCCTCTGCTCTTCGCCAATGCGGCTTTTGTGCGTAACAGCACCGTCCTCACCAACATCTTCAACGCATTGCGCGTGGGCGAGCCATGGTACGAGCTGCTGTACGTGGTCGCGATCATCTTCTTCGCATATTTTTATATCTCGATCGTCTTCCGTCCCGATGACATCGCTGACAATATGCGCAAGTACGGTGGTTTCATTCCCGGCATCCGCCCGGGCAAGCGCACTTCGGACTTCATCAACGACATCCTGACGCGCATCACCCTGGTCGGCGCGCTCTACCTGATCCTGATCACGCTGATTCCTCAGATTCTCATCAGCGGTATTCACCTGAACCACCTCTGGCTCGTCGGCTCCATCTTTGAGCACCTGCCGTTGTGGGTCACCAACGGTCTCGGCTTCAGCTTCTACTTCGGCGGAACATCTCTGCTGATCGTCGTCGGCGTTGCCATGGACACCGTCAATCAGGTCGAGTCGCAGCTCATCATGCGCCACTATGAAGGTTTCTCGCCGCGCAGCGGACGCATTCGTGGAAGGCGGTCCTGGTAGGTGGCAGTGGCGGCGATTGAAACCCGGACGGCAGACGGCAGAGTCGTCAAAATCACTCCCGGCCCTATTCTTCTCTTAGGAGCACCCGGAGTAGGCAAGGGCACCCAGGCCAAGGCCATCATGGCGGCCTGGGGTATCCCGCAAATCTCCACGGGAGACATTCTCCGCGCCAACGTCGCCGAAGGCACCGAGCTGGGGAAGAAGGCAAAAGCCGTTCTTGACCGTGGCGAGCTGGTGCCTGACGACCTGGTCAACGAGATGGTCGCCGATCGCCTGAAACAGCCGGACACCGCCAACGGCTACATTCTGGACGGCTTCCCGCGCACCCTGGGACAGGCCGAATGGCTCGATTCCTACCTGGCAGCCCAAACCGGCAGCCTTCCGGTCATTGCTGTCAGTATGAAAGTAGGGTATACTCAATTACTGCGCCGTATTACCGGCAGGCGCACCTGTCCAGTCTGCAAGAGCATTTACAACATCTACTTGCAGCCGCCGAAGGTCGACGAGCTTTGTGACAACGACGGCACGCCCCTGACGCGGCGCTCAGACGACACGGAAGAGGTTTTTGAGGAGCGGATGCGGACTTACGAGTCCCAGACGGCTCCGGTAGTGGAGCATTATCGTGCTCAGGGCCGCTTTGAAGAAGTGGATGGCGACCAGCCGGTGGATGCGGTAGCGGCAGCAGTCATGGCCGCGGTTCTGCGTTTGAGAGGATGACCGGCCGATGGCCATTGTGATTAAGACGCCGCAGGAAGTAGAGAAGATGCGGCGCAGCGGCACAGTAGTTCGCGAGATCCTTGAGTATGTGCGCGGTTTTGTGAAACCCGGCGCCACCACGATGGATCTCGAGAGCGCGGCCGTAAAAAAAATAGAAGAGCTCGGCGTTAAGCCGGCCTTTCAGGGATATCACGGGTATCCATGTGTGCTGTGCACATCGATCAACAACGAAGTGGTCCACGGCATCCCGTCCGCAAAACGGGTTCTGCGCGAAGGCGACATCGTTTCGATCGATACCGGCGTGATCATTGACGGTTACTACGGGGATTCGGCGATCACGGTTCCGGTGGGCGAAAAGATCGCGCCCCGGACGCAGCGCCTTCTCGACGTAACCAGGGCGTCGCTCGAACGCGGCATTGAGGCCGTTAAGATCGGAGCGTCGCTGGGCGACATCGGTTACGCGGTGCAGGGAGTGGTGGAAGCCGACGGCTTCAGCGTCGTGCGCGATTTCGTCGGGCACGGCATAGGGACAAGGTTGCACGAAGACCCGCAGGTACCGAATTTCGGCCGCCCCGGGTTGGGATTGAAACTGCGCGAAGGCATGGTGCTCTGCATCGAGCCCATGGTGAACTCGGGAAAGCCGGATGTGCAGGTGCTGAGTGACGGCTGGACCGCAGTCACGCAGGATGGAAGTTTGAGCGCGCATTTTGAGCACACGGTAGCGGTGACAGCAAATGGCGCCGTGGTGCTGACTGAGTAAGCTTGCTGGCAGTAAGAGGATTGGTAAAAGTCGGGCTTCAAAAAGCTTTCAGAGGTAGAAGCACCGGGCTTTAGCCCGGTGAATACAGGCCCTGACAGAAAAGGGGCTTTAGCCCCGGGATGTTCGCGAAGACTTTTGAAGCGGAGAAGGTTTTTGAGAGGCCTGCGAAAGGCGGGCGGAATCGGGATTATTGATTGTCGAAGGAAGACGCGATTGAGGTAATGGCAACGGTCCTTGAGACGTTGCCGAATGCCATGTTCAAAGTAGAGCTTGAGAACAAGCACCAGGTTCTGGCGCACGTCTCAGGCCGCATGCGGAAGAACTTCATCCGCATTCTTCCCGGAGACCGGGTGGCAGTAGAGCTGAGCCCCTACGATCTGACGCGTGGGCGCATCGTCTACCGCTATAAGTAAGGCACAGCGCTCAGGGCGCAGTTCATAGAGGTTCGGTAGTTTCCCGGGCCAGATGGAACGCTGGGCTTTAAGTTTGAAAACGCTGGCCGAAGGTTTGGGTAGAAGCATCGGGCTTTAGCCCGGTGAACAAGTCAGAATGACAGAGGGGCTTCAGCCCCGGACAGTTTTAGGGAGTAGTCATGAAGGTTCGTGCATCAGTAAAGAAGATTTGTGACAAGTGCAAGATCATTCACCGCCGCGGTGTGGTGCGCGTGATCTGCGAAAACTCAAAGCACAAGCAGCGCCAGGGCTAAAGCCCTCGCACTGCGTAACCAGCAGGTCAGGACCTGCAAGTGTTGGGGCTAGTTAGCCGGGAAAGGCTTGCGATGAACCCCATGGTCCGGAAGTAAAAAGCCTGTGATAACCGCCGCCCCTCGAAGAGGACGGCACAACTGCTCCGGAGAAGCAAAGCTCAGGAGTAATTCTTAAAGAAGGACACCATGGCACGTATTGCTGGCGTCGATCTGCCCCGTCAAAAACAGGCTCGGATCGCGCTCACTTACATCTACGGCATCGGCAATCCGCGCGCGCTGCGTATCCTTGGAGCTGCGAACGTTGACCCGTTCAAGAAGGTCCAGGATCTCGGCGAAGACGAGGTAAACCGCATCCGCCAGGTCATCGAGCAGGAAGGTGACGTCGAAGGCGACCTCCGCAAAGATGTCTCGATGCACATCAAGCGTCTCATCGATATCCAGTCCTACCGCGGACTGCGACATCGCCGCGGCCTCCCCACTCGCGGACAGCGCACCCACACCAACGCGCGCACCCGCAAGGGACCGCGTAGAGGCACGGTAGCAGGCAAGAAGAAAGCGACGGCGAAGACCTAATGGCAAAAGCACAGCAGGGCGGCGCCGGAAAGGCCGCCAGGAACAAGAAGTTCAAGAAGCGCGAGCGCAAGAATGTGCCGTTTGGCGTAGTTCACATTCAGGCTTCGTTCAACAACACCATCGTCACCATCACCGACCAGCAGGGCAACACGCTCTCGTGGAAGAGCTCGGGCTCGCTCGGCTTCCGCGGGTCGCGTAAAGGCACTCCGTTCGCCGCGCAGCAGGCTGCCATCAACGCAGCCAATCAGGCGCGCGAGCACGGCCTGCGTTCGGTCGAAGTCCGCGTCGCCGGCCCCGGATCAGGCCGCGAATCGGCGGTGCGCGCTCTGGCTGCAGCGGGAATCGAAGTCCGCTCCATCCGTGACGTCACCCCGATTCCGCACAATGGCTGCCGTCCGCCCAAGCGCCGCAGAGTGTAAGGAATAAGTTCTCAGTTGTCAGTCTTCAGTAAAAGCAGGGTAACTGGTAACTGAGGACTAACAACTGTAAACTAATAACAGGACTGGGACGAAGCGCAGCCAGCGCGTAAACCGGTCGGCCCCTGAAATTAGGAGAAGAGAATTGGCACGTTATACCGGAGCAGTATGCCGCCTTTGCCGTCGCGAAGGCACCAAGCTTTTTCTGAAAGGCACCAAGTGCTTTTCCGACAAATGTCCCATTGAGAAGCGCAATTTCGCTCCCGGCCAGCATGGCCGCGATCGCAAGGCGAAGGTGGTAGGCTACGGCCTCCAGCTTCGTGAGAAGCAGAAGGCGAAGCGCATCTACTTCACCCTCGAAGGTCAGTTCCGCGAGTACTACGAGAAGGCATCGCGCGCCCAGGGCGTTACCGGTGAGCGCCTGATCCAACAGCTTGAGTGCCGCCTGGACAACATCGCTTTCCGCCTCGGCTTCGCCAGTTCGCGCCGCCAGGCCCGCCAGATTGTGCGCCACGGCCACGTCGAAGTGAACGGCCGCAAGGTCAACATCCCCTCCTTCCAGGTGAAGGTGGGCGATGAGATCAAGGTCCGCCCGAACAGCCAGAAGCTGACTGTGCTTGAGACCTCGCGCGAGTTCGCGAGCCACCAGCCGGCCCCCGTATGGCTCACGGTCGACCATGCGAACCTGTCCGGCAAGGTGCTGGCGCTGCCGAAGCGCGAAGACGTGCAGCTGCCCGTCAACGAGCAGCTTATCGTCGAGTTGTATAGCAAGTAATCAGTTGTTAGTAGTTAGTTCTTGGCAGCGTTTTTTGTGGGCCGCCGGGACTAACAACTAATAACTAACCACTAATAACTAAGGAGAACAGACGCCAGCGCTGCAGAATGCTTCGCGGCCCGGCGTCAGGAGAGCGAATCGTATGCTTTGGAGAGGATTTCAAAAGCCGAAACGTCTGGCGGTCGACACCGACACCCTGACAGAGAAATACGGGAAGTTCAGCGCCCAGCCCTTTGAGCGCGGCTTCGGAACCACCGTTGGCAATGCGCTGCGCCGCACCCTGCTTTCATCCATCGAAGGCGCGGCCGTCACCGCAGTCAAGATCGAAGGCGTCCTGCACGAGTTCCAGTCCATCACTGGAGTCGTGGAAGATGCGACCGACATCATCCTGAACTTGAAGCAGATTCCCTTCAAGCTCAACGGCGAAGGCCCCAAGGCGCTCTACATCCGCGCCGAGCAGCCCGGCGTCGTGACCTCAGGCATGATCGAAGCCGACGGAGACGTCGAGATCCTCGATAAAGACATCTACATCGCTACCGTGAGCGAAGGCGGCAAGCTGGACATGGAAATGCGCCTGAAGCGCGGCCGTGGCTACATCTCTGCCGATAAGAACTTCGACTCCGATCTCGGTATCGGCTTCATTCCGGTCGATTCCGTCCATTCGCCCGTGCGCAAGGTGAACTTCACCGTCGACGCCGCGCGTCTCGGCCAGATCACCGACTACGACAAGCTCACGCTCGAAGTCTGGACCAACGGCACCGTGCTTCCGGCAGACGCCGTCGGCCTTGCCGCCAAGCTGCTCAAGGACCACATGAGCATCTTCATCAACTTCGAGGAAGAAATCGAAGCCGAAGCGCAGGCAGAAGAAGGCCGCGTGCAGCTGCGCAACGACAACCTAAACCGCTCGGTCGAAGAGCTTGAGCTCAGCGTGCGCAGCTACAACTGCCTCAAGAACGCCAACATTCAAAGCATCGGCGAGCTGGTACAGAAGACCGAAGCCGAGATGCTCAAGACCAAGAATTTCGGCCGCAAGTCCCTCAACGAGATCAAGGAGATCCTCGCGCAGATGGGCCTTTCGCTCGGCATGAAGATCGACGAACACGGAAACGCCGTCCCCGGCCCGACCAGCATTCTGCCTTCGGCGCAGCTGGCCGCGTCCAGCTACGGCAACTACGATGATGAAGAAGGATTGGATGAGGCGGACATTCCGCTCCAGTCCGAACCGGAAAACTTTTAACAGGGCACAGGGCGCAGGGCACAGAAAAACTGAGACCTCGACCCTGAATCCCTGAGAAAAATTCAAGGGTACGGAAGACAGGGCTGAGCCCTGAGCCCTGAACCCTGTGACCTGAGAGAGAAATTGTCATGCGCCATCGCAATGCAGGATACAAACTCGGACGCAACACCAGCCATCGCCGCGCTCTGCTGCGCAACCTGGTCACGTCCATCATTCTGGAAGACCGCGTGGAGACCACCGTTGCCAAGGCAAAGGCCGCGCGTCCCCACGTCGAAAAACTGATCACCCTGGGCAAGAAGGGCGACCTGCATGCGCGGCGTCAGGCTCTTTCCTATCTCCAGACCCGTGACGCGGTTTCGCGTCTCTTTGACACCGTCGCGCCCCGCTACGGCGACCGCAACGGAGGCTACCTGCGCATCGTGCGCCGCGGCTTCCAGCGCGGAGACGGCGCCGAAAAGGCCTTCATCGAGCTCCTCGGAGCCGAGGCCCTTCTCGACGAGAAGCGCCAGAAGCGCGCCGAAGCCCGCACCAAGAAGCGTGCAGAGCTGCAGAAAGCCATGGAAGCCGAACAGCAGCAGGCCTCCGAAGGCAACGAACAGGCGTAGGCAGGGCACAGCGCGCAGGGCCCAGAAATAAGGGGCGTATGGATTCTCCATGCGCCCCAATTTTCTACCACAAACATTGTCATCCTGAGCGAAGCGTAGCGGAGTCGAAGGACCCGCACGAGCAAGAGAGTCTGTCCTGAGTAGAGTCAAAGCGCTCGTGCGAATCGTTGCAAAGCAACGACCGCTTTTCGTACCGATAGCCATGACAAAGGGTGCCCCATCCTATCGCGTCGCTGTTGCGCGATAGGATGGGAAAGCACAAAACTTCGCGGCAACTTGGTGTCTTGGCGGTAGATTTTCACCGCCCCTGCACCTCCACCGCCTCCCCCAGCTTCACCACCTGCGGACTCCGCTCCGTAACCGTGACCTTTTCCCCCTGCGCAAGATAACGCTGCATCACCTCAGCCCGTGACCAGTCAAGCGTCCAGCCATCCTCGATCGCAACCACGGTATACCGCCCCGGCTCCACATCCTTGAAAACAAAACCGCCATCCCAGTCCGACTGGTCGCGCCGGAAAAAATCCCGGTAATCCGCGGCACCCTCGGGAATCAGCACCATCATCATCCCCGGAGCTGCTTTGCCCTTCGATTTCGCAAAGCCCGACAGCGACAGCCCAAGATCCGGATAAATCAGCCCCGCCAGCGATACCGGCTCCGAGCCGATGGTAATTTGCCTGTGGTCAATATGTGCGCCATTGGCTGCAAGCCGCGCGACGCGGAACCGCTTTCCTCCCGCAAAGAAGTTGATGTGGTAGCTTCCGGGAGCCACATTGCGAATCGTGAAGCTTCCGTCTTTTTCCGCTCTGGCGCCCAGGCCGCCTATGCGTCGTTGTCCTTGAAGTCCCTGCACTGGCTGCAAAGTCACAAAAAGGTCCTCCGGCAGCGCACCGCCCGCTGTGAGCGCAACTTTCCCCGTCACATCCACCAGCCTCGTTCCCGCCGAGGCGCTCGCTGGATCGATGGACTGATCTGCCGTTGCATCCAATGTGACCTGCCTGCCCGGTCCGCCGCCGCCCCCGGGCATCTGGATTACATACTGCCCCGGAGCCACTCTGACCTGCGCTTCCGCGGAGCCATCTGCCCGATGATAGATCGATATGCCGCCCCCAGAGGGATCAAGCTCGCCGAATACTTTCCGGTCGACTGCCGGCACATACTGGCCAAACCGTTCATTCGGCATTGCGGGCATCTGAATCCTCAAATGCACCGCCGGTACCGGATGCATGCTGAAATTGATCTTCAAATGCTCCCCGCCCTTGATCGGGATCGGCGTGGCGGAATCCTCATCCGTTGTGTCCGGGTAAAACGTCGTTGCATACACAGCATCAAGCAGGGAACGGGTGTTATTCCCGCTGCTGTTTGCATCCTCGGTGATACGCTGCAGACCCGGCATGCGCCCGCCAAATTCCGAGTACCATGGCTCGGCATTCACAGCCAGAAAATAGTTCCCCGGCTCCAGCCCGCTCAGCTCGTACGCACCGGATTCATCCACGCTCTCCATTCGCACCCGCTGCATCCGTGCTTCTCCCGTCTGGTTCGATTCGCGGTAGAGCGCTACTCGTCCGCGCTCGACCGGGTCCCCGGAATCCTCTGTTACTACACCCGAGATCACGCCGCCAGGCACGAGCCGCATTTGCAGATTGGCACAGCATTCCTGTCCCTCTCCAGTGACAAGCGCAGTCGAAAATCCTCCATCGTGAGCGTCGTAAGCAGCCGTCAGGTATCCGCGGTGCGAAGTGCTCAGCTCATACCGGTCCGCCGCGAGATGAGAAAACTGAAACGCGCCATGGTCATCGGCAGTGACTGAGGCCACCAGAACGTGGTCTTGCTCAAGCTCCAGAGAAACGCTCGCATGCGAAAGAGGCGAGCCGGTCACGCTGTTCACCACCGTCCCCGAAATACTGTAGGGCCCACCCGCCTGCGCCATTGCCGGCAAACTCAAAAATGTAACCAATACAGTGGCAAATGTCCGGAAGAAAGCAAACGGTACAGATATCGAGCATTTGTCAGAATCAGCTTTTGGGTAGAAGCACCGGCCTTCAGGCCGGTGAATTAGAGCCGGGAACAGAGGGGCTTTAGCCCCGGAATTTCCCGGATGGATGCGCAAAATTCCAATCCCGCTCACTGGCTCTGCGACCCCGCCGCAATCACATCAAGGCTCACCGACGCCGAGCCGCCCGGCTCAAGATTCACCACCTGCCCCTTGCCTGCAAACACGCTCATTGCCTGCGGATTGCTGTATTCAAGCTCCTGTGGCTCATCGAAGGCGAGCACGCGATAGCTTCCCGGAGGAAGATTCGAAAGCGTCGTTCCCGACTGCGTGAGCTGCATTTGTCCCTGATGCTGCCAGGTGGTTTCAAATTGCGGGACCACCGAAAGATAAGCTGGAGGCGCATTGCTGTCCGCTGCCGAGGAGGCGCCCTGGTTCAAACCTATCTTCAGCGATGCCCCGTCATTCCTCAGCACAACATCGATGGAACAGGGCGCTCCTCCCGGTCCCACCACCAGCGGCTGCCGGGCAAGATCGGTGCCGCCGCATGTGATCGAAGCGACATAGCCTTGAAAGGCAGAAGTCACCACCCAGTAGCTTCCCGGTCGCACGTTTTCAAGCTGGTATGAGGAATTGTCCGTGCTGCCCGGAACACGCCGCATGTTGCCGCCTCCGAAGCCCTGAGTGCTGCCCGCTGCCTTGATCAGCATCAGGGTTACGCCGGCCGAAAACGCATCGTTGCTCCCTGAGATGAACCCGCCTGCGCTGTTACTCTGAGCCGTGAATTCACGCCGCACCGTCACCGGAATCGCATTCAGAGGAGCCATGGCCAGCGCAACATTATCCAGTGCCCCGTTTTGAACTGTAATCTCCCTGCTCCCGAACATCTGCTCGCGCTCGAAGCCTGTTCCAAATGACGGGCCGTCCCCGCGTCCGAAGCCCATTCCAAACGTCTGGCCTTCCAGGATGAACCGGCCTCTGGGCAGGTTCAGGCGCATCACATGCTCGCGGCCGTCATAGCGCGTGGGGTACTCGAGCATGTGCCCGTTGCCGTCGTAAACCTGCAGGCCCATTCCGCGCGGCGATCCATTTGTAACCGCAACAGTTACAGGATAAAAAGGCTCGTGCGTCAGCATCATGTCCGCCTGCGCCTGCTGTCCTGCCCGCAGATGAATTGCGGACTCGCCCCCGCTCGGAAAATACTCCGGCGGAAATCCCCAGCGCACTGCGTCCTGGAGTACTCCGGGCGCCGGGTCGACCGAGCCGGCCGTGTACACCCGGTAGTCGCCAGGAGACAGATTTCCGAACAGGTAAGCGCCATCGCTGTTCGTTCGGCGAACCCCGCTCTGCATCCATGCGGCGCGCCCATTCTGTATCGTCCTGCGCAGCAGAAAGACCTGAATATTTTCCGCCGAATCGGAAGTAGAAAGAGTGATCTGTCCGCCGATGCTTCCTGTAGGCAGCAGCGAAATCGTAACGTCCGCCATATTCGCACCGACCTGGACCCGGCGCATCTCCGGCGCATTCGCGTGCGCGGCATACCCGGTAAACCCGGGCCGGGAGACAGTAATCATCGCCTGTCCGCCGGGAACGTTATCGAAGGCAAAGTGCCCCTCGCTGTCCGTGAAGACAGCATTCGACGACTGCCCCTGAAGCGCGACCAGTGCTCGTGCAATCGCCTGCCCATTGAGCTTGTTGACGACGCTTCCGTGCACTGTATAGGCCTGCCCCTGCGAAGCAGCGCCATCCTGCGCCAGAACCGCCAAAGCAGAACGCAGGAGGAAGCACCCGCAAAGCATCACCATCAGGACTCGACGAGCAGTCAGCACGGCTGTGGGACGTTCAGAAAAGCAAAAAGGCTTCAACCCAGATTATTACGAATGGGCAGAAGCCGTGTATCTTCAGAAATTGTCATCCCGACCGAAGCGGAGGGACCTGCAGTTTGCACCAGTAGCCACTACATTGGGTGCCCCAGGTTCGCGAAGCTAACCTGGGGGAGGTTTCGCAGGATGCTAATCCTTTGAGCTAACGTGGGGTAGTTTCAAAAGAGAAGTCCAGAAACCTTACTCCACGTGATAGTTCGGAGCTTCACGCGTAATGATCACATCATGGACATGGCTCTCGCGCAATCCGGCATTGGTGATCCGCACAAACCGCGACTTCGTCTGCATCTCTTCAATCGAACCACAGCCCAGATACCCCATGCCTGACCGGAGACCGCCAACCAGCTGATACACCATGGCTTCAAGCGGCCCACGATGCGGTACCCGGCCCTCAATGCCTTCCGGAACGAATTTCGCCAGGCGGTTCTGCCCGTTGCGCTCGCGTGAAACCACGCCTTCCGGACGCTCAGCCGCCTGTTGCTCCAGGTCGCGGCTGCTCTGGAAGTAGCGTTCGCCCGAGCCCTGCGCCATGGCGGAAAGTGATCCCATGCCGCGATAGGCCTTGAATGACCGCCCCTGGTACAGAATCGTCTCGCCCGGACTCTCATCCACGCCGGCAAACAGCGATCCGATCATCACAGAGCTCGCGCCCGCCGCGATGGCCTTGGCCACGTCGCCCGAATACTTGATGCCGCCGTCGGCAATGATAGGAACATTGTGCTCGCGGCCCGCGCGATAAGCCTCGCTGATAGCTGTGATCTGCGGCATACCCGCTCCGGTCACCATGCGTGTCGTGCAGATCGAGCCCGGCCCGATGCCGACCTTTACTGCATCCGCACCCGCTTCGATCAGTGCCTTCGCGCCTTCATAGGTGGCCACATTGCCGGCCAGCAGATCGACATCAGGGAAACGCTTCTTCACCTCGCGTACCGCTTCAATCACTCGCGACGAGTGCCCATGCGCCGAATCAATCGCCAGAACATCCACCCGGTAGCGCACCATCTCCGCCGCGCGCTCCATGTAGTCGCCCGTTGCGCCAATGGCTCCGCCCACGCGCAGGCGGCCCTGGTCATCCTTCGAGGCGTTCGGATACTTCAGTTTCTTCTGGATGTCCTTGACCGTGATCAGGCCCTTGAGCTCGTACTGGTCATTGACCACCAGCAGCTTCTCCACGCGGTGCTGGTGCAGGATCTGTTCGGCTTCTTCCAGTGTGGTCCCTACCGGAACGGTGATGAGATTGGTTTTCGTCATCACATCGCCGATCGGGATGTCCGTGCGTGTTTCAAAGCGCAGATCGCGATTGGTGAGGATACCGACCAGCTTCTTATGCTTGGTCACCGGCACGCCGGAAATCTTGTACTTGCGCATCACTTCGAGCGCATCCGAAATCAGCTGCTCCGGGGTCATCGTCACCGGATCGACGATCATCCCGCTCTCCGACCGCTTGACCTTGTCGATCTCCATCGCCTGCTGCTCGACCGTCATGTTCCGGTGGACGAGGCCGATGCCGCCCTGCTGGGCCATGGCAATCGCCAGGCGTGACTCGGTCACGGTGTCCATCGCTGCGCTTAAGAGCGGTGTATTCAACAGGATACGGTTCGTAAGCCGGGTCTGCGTGCTCACCAGGGCAGGAACTACTTCACTGTAAGCAGGTACAAGTAAAACGTCGTCAAAGGTAAGCGCTTCGGGGACTGGATGTTCAATCATTTTGCTCTTCAAGGTAGCGAAGAAGCATGTCTTCGCAGATCAAAAGCCGGTGAATTACGGCAATTGGTTCACTAGTAGATTCATTCGATTGTAAAAGGGTTCAGCGGGCAGGGCAAACCCTCATCGAGAGACTGGTACTTGAGCAAAGCAATCAGGGCATACCTTCAGTCGGAATCGGGTGTAGCTTGAATGACTGCATGAATTGTCATCCCGACCGAACCCTGAGCAACGCGAAGGGGGAGCGGAGGGACCTGCAGTTTGCATCGATAGCCACCACATGGGTGCCCCAGGTTCGCGTTAGCTCACCTGGGAGGTTCCACAGGGATGCCAAATCTCCCGGGAACCGCCAGACGACCGCATCCGTATGCACTTCCATGAAAGCCGCGCTAGTCATCTGCGCACTTATCCTCAGCGCCGGAACTTTATCCGCGCAAGACACCGCTCGCCATAAGCTGGAACTACCCAGCCCCGACGCACTGGTCGTCACCAAAGCCATGCCGGACAAAGGCACGCTCGTGCTCGACGCCAACGTCGGCGAGGTGCGCATTGTACGCAGCGATGAGCAGAAGACTATTCGCCTCGTCATCGAACCGCACGCCTTCTACGACGACGCCACAGTCAAATCCTGGGTGCGCCGCTTCGACGTCGCCGGCGACCGCGCTTCGATCGAACTGAAGCTGCCCAGCCATAACGAAGGCCATCATTCAAGCCCGAAAGTGATCGTATCGATTCCCGCCCAGACTGATCTCAAGCTCGACCTGGGTGTCGGCCAGATGGACATAAAAGGAATCGATGGAAATAAAGACCTGCACGTTGGCGTAGGCCAGTTGACGGTGGGAGTCACCGATGCAGCGCAGTACCGGGAGATCCATACCAGCTCAAAGATTGGCGAAGCCGACGATGACGCATCGCATCAGCACTCCGGCGGCTTCTTTCCCAAAACCAATCACGAATCCCAGCAGGGCCTTTACAAGCTATATGCAACAGTCGGCATCGGCCAGGTCAACGTGGTGCGAAACTGAAGTCCTCGGTGAAAAACTCTGTGTTCTCTGCGTTCTCTGTGGTGAAAGATTTTCCGCCGGGTGTCGGGATTCAAGCCTTCATTTGACGTGAATCGGGCAGTTCTCCCGAAACCAGGTTCCCGCAAGGCACGAACCCGGCTTTCTGCAGCGTTCTCCGGCTTGCGATGTTCCCGACATTGCAGCGTGCTGCAGGAACACTGCCGCCGGCGCGGCAGGCTCTCTTCAGTTCCTGAACTAGGTACGCTCCCAGTCCTCTGCCCTGGAATCGCTCTGCGATCTTCATGTAGATATCGCCGTAAGGGCGATTGTAGTGGTAAAGAATGCCTCCGGCTCCCGCTAGGCTGCCATTCCATGTAACAACCCACCCTGCCGTATCGTCCAGCTGCAGCGCTTTCAGCGCCTCAACATCTCTGTCTTCTCTGCAGCGGAAATCAGCTCCCTCCGGCGCAAGCTGTGTTTCGAATTTGTCTTCGAAAAGGATGGCCTCTGCGCGAACATTCTGAGCGAAGGTATACAGCATCACCGGAAGAAGCAACTCGTTGGTCTGTGTCTCGATTGCCTTTGCATTGCACTTCGCCAGCAGAGCCTCGAACAGCGCAAAAACGTGCTGGCGATATTCTCTTCTGACATAGAATTCGTACAGCGTGTGCCGTGTCTTCCACGGACCGCCGATCGCTACCGAACCGTAGCCGACCGGGGTCTCGTTCATCTCCAGAAGATACTCAACGGTCCAGCCCGGGCGGTCATGAATCGAATCATGAATGATCTGGCACTGCATCTCTTCGCGATATATTTCGCGGAGTGACGCTATTTCAATGAGCTCGCAGACACGAACGAAGATCGACATGGTCAGTAGAACGCATTACCCGGCTGCAATCCCTTCCAGCTGCCGCAGATGATTTACATCGTGTCCGGCCATTGTCTCCACAATCGTTGCGAACGTCATCTCTCCACGCTCTGGATGCGTCACTGTCTTCGCCATCTCCTCCGGCCCGGCATTCTTGATCAGCGCAAGATTCCACCGCCGCACAGCGGAAAACACCGCGAAGGCAGCAGCAGCGTCATAGTCTGAGTACTCGGCAGCCCATTTCGCCTGATCAAAAGGTTGTATCGTGTGATGGTCTTCAGCCAGCGTCTGGCGCAGACGGAAAGCAAAGGTAATCTCGCAGTCGGCCAGATGACAGAGAATCTCGCGCGCACTCCATTTGCCTGGGGCAAGCGATTTCTCCACGCCCTCGGAGCCAAGCTGTTTCAGGAACTCTCCCAGCCTGCCTGAAGTCTCGAGAAGCAGTTCTAGCGGAGCGCGGCCTTCAAGAAATTTCGCATAAGGATTGAGCATGGACTCAATCTTAAGCCCGGCAATTTGCCTTGTAACGCGCTTTCGCCGTCTGGAGTTTCTTGATCGCGTTTTCCTCGAGCGGCTTTGAGCCGCCTAGCTCACGCGCCGCAAGGCATACCTGCGCGAAGTGCTCCACCGTTTCCATCTTCATGAAGGCGTCGAGCAAATCCGTGCCGCAGGTTACCACGCCATGGTTCGCCATCAGAATCGCGTCATGATCGGGCAGAAACGGCTTCAGGCTCGCTCCGACTTCATCCGTTCCCGTGGTGGCATAAGGCGCCAGAGGAACAGAGCCCAGCGTCATGATCATCTCCGCGCACAGCGGCTCGTCGAGCGCCAGCCCGCACGAAGCGAACGCTGTAGCAATGGGCGGATGCGCATGGATGACCGCCTGCGCATCCGGGCGCATGCGATAGATCGTCAGGTGCATCCCGATTTCGCTCGTTACGTTGCGCGTGCCGGAGAGCAGTTTGCCGTCCAGGTCGGCGACCACCATATCGGAGGGACGCAGCAGGTACTTGCTGCAGCCAGTCGGTGTCGCCAGAATCGATGTTTCGTCCAGTCGCACCGAGAGGTTGCCCGAAGTCCCCGGCGCAAAGCCGAGGCGGTACATCCACTTGGAAAAACGCATGAGCAGCCGGCGCAGATCCTGGTCGGGCTGCTCCCGTTTGGTGATGTTGACAACAGAGGCCGGATGAAAGGCCGAAGAGGATTCCGCTGATACCAGCGCCGGGCGAGTCGTCATGGTACTACCTCTCATCAAAATCTTCTGAAACTTCTCAGGCAACAGGACCTTCTGAACTTTCTCGACAAATTCTTCAGAGCTTCTCTTCAACGAAATTTTCTGAACTTCCCTCAACAAATTCTCCTGAACTTCTATTCGCAAAACCTTCTGAAACGTCTTTCGATAAAAATCCTCTGAACCTATGGATGCTACTCCGAATACATTCCGCCTTTGAATTATTTTGTTATGAATGGATATCAGGAAACCGTATCCGGGTTACTTGAAATTCGTGAAAAAGCGGAGTATTTTTAAATAGCAGACGAGTTTGTCCGCGCAAGTCCGTGAATCGACCGGGGCGCGGAGGAATGAGTGGGCGTAAGCCCACTTTTCTTTTGCAGCGAAATCCTGAGCAATCCATGGCCCTGAACCTGGAACAAATCCGCGCTACAGCGCAGCGCGTTGCCGCCTCGCACGGCCTTGATGTGGTCGAGGTCGACCTGCAGGGTGGCGGCAAGCACCGCGCATTGCGTGTGTTCATCGAAAAGAACGCAGCCGGGCGCGCCAGACTGGCAGAGGCCGCTGGCAGTGGGGAAGGACTTCCCTCGGGAGTCGATATAGACTGGCTCGCCGGAGTTACGCACGACGACTGCCAGCTGTTCAGCCGCGATTTCGGAACCGTTCTCGACGTCGAGGACCTGGTCTCCGGCGGTGAGTACACGCTCGAAGTTTCCTCTCCGGGGCTGGACCGCAAGTTGTACGACGAACAGGATTACCGGCGTTTTACCGGCAGCATCGTCAAGCTCCAGACATTTGAGCCGGTTGCGGGCAACCGCCACTGGAAGGGCAGGCTCACAGAAGTTAGAGATAAGGCAATCGTTATCGATCCTTCAGCCGTGCGGCAGAAGTTGAAAGGCAAAAAAGCGCCCCAGGCTGAAACGGTAGAGATCGATTTCTCCAACATAGAGAAGGCCAACCTCGTTCCTGAATTCTAAGGTCGTGGTTCTCCCGCGCAGTCTCGGGGAATCACCGGTATCGAAAGAGAGCAACATGGCAAGTGTGCTGTACCAGAGCATCGAAGCATTGAGCCGCGACAAGGGCATTGATCCGAACGTCGTCGTTTCCGCCGTAGAGGACGCGATTGCGCTCGCGACACGCAAGTACTACAAGACGCAGGAAAACATGCGCGCCGAGCTGGACAAGGAAACCGGCGAGATTCGCGCCTACGTATACAAGACCGTCGTCGAGTCGTCCGAACAGATTGAAGACCCGGTGAACCAGATCGCCCTCGGAGAGGCGCGCGAGCTCGCGCCCGAGGTCGAAATCGGCGGCGAGATCCGCTACTACAAGCCGACCGACGTTCTCGGCCGCATCGCCGCGCAGATGGCCAAGCAGGTCATCTTCCAGAAGGTGCGCGAAGCCGAGCGCGATACGGTCTTCCAGGAATACAACCACCGCGTCGGCGAGATTATCACCGCCACTGTAAAACGTTTGGAGCCGCAGGACGTGATCTTCGACCTCGGTAAGGCCGAAGCTCGCATGCCCAGGCGCGAGCAGTCGCGCCTCGAGCAGTTCGCCGTAGGCGAGCGCGTGCGCGTTGTCCTGCTGCGCGTGGACCGCGCTGCCAAGGGCCCGCAGGTCATCGTCTCCCGCGCCGCTCCGGAGCTGGTGCAGAACCTCTTTCAGACCGAAGTGCCCGAGATCTACGACGGCACCGTGACCATCCGCGCCATTGCGCGCGAAGCCGGCGAGCGCACCAAGATTGCCGTCATGTCGCGCGACAAGGACGTCGATCCCGTCGGCGCCTGCGTAGGCATGAAGGGCATGCGCGTGCAGTCCATCATCCGCGAGCTGCGTGGCGAAAAAATCGACATTATCGAATACAGCGAAGAGGTTACTACCTTCGCCGAAAAAGCACTGCAGCCCGCAAAGGTGAGCCGCGTCAGCATCACCGACCTCGGCGAGAAGCAGCTCGAAGTCATCGTCGATGACACCCAGCTTTCTCTCGCCATTGGCAAGAAGGGCCAGAACGTTCGCCTTGCCGCCAAGCTCCTCGGCTGGAAGATCGACATCAAGAGCGAGGAAGAGAAGCGCCAGGAAGTCGAGCAGCAGATGCAGGCCATGGCCGGCGGTCCGGCCACTCCCATCGAGCAGGTCAGCGAGCTGGGCGAGACCATCATCCAGAAACTGATTGCAGCCGGCGTCACCACAGTCGAAGGACTGGCCGACATGACGCCCGAGCAGCTCGAAGAGATTCCGGGCATCGGCGAAAGGACCCTCGAGAAGATCGGCACAGCCGTGCGCCACTACTTCGGCCAGTACGAAGAAGGTGAAGAGCGCCCGGTGCCTCCGGCAGAGCAGCAGAGCCTCGCCGAGGCTGCGCACATCTCTGATGCGCAGACAGAGGAAGAGATCGAAGCTCTCGAACAGGATCTGACCCAGGCCGGCGACGAGCTTCCGCGCGAAGAAAGCTCGGGCATCATCACCGACGAGCTCGCCGAAGAGCGTCTGGCCGAGGATACCGAAGAAGGCCGCGCTCTCGAGGAGGAGGGTGCCGAATCGCTCTCTCCCGGACACGAAGACACCAGCGAAACGCTGGAGGCGCATCATCCTCCGGCAGACGACAACGTCCTCGAAGGCAATGAAGAGGAGCCCAAGGACGAAGCCGTCGAACACAAGACCAACAGCGAGGGCGGCGCATAACATGCGCGCTCTCGTATTTAGCACGCTTGAAATAGGCGCATGGCGCGCCATTTCAGGGGATAATACAAATAGCATTGAATCCCATTGGCATGAGGTTGCTATGAACAGCTGAGCGCTTGGGACGACACAAAGGGGCGGATGAGTAAAGTTCGAATCAACGATTTAGCGCGCGAGCTTGAAGTGAAAAGCAAAGCGATTCTCGATGTTCTGACCGAGGTCGGTGTGACGGAGAAAAAGACACACTCCAGCTCGCTTGAAGCCGACGAGGCTGAGCGTGTGCGCGCGCACTTCAATCGCGGCGGAAACAAAAGCAATGGCGCGTCCTCCAGAGGAGAAGATGCCAAGCCCAGGATCGACTGGTCGCGCGTCTCCAAGCCCGGCGATGTGCTCAAGGCCATCCAGCAGCGCAAGGAAGAGGAAGCTGCCGCCGCAGCTCGCACTGCCTCCGCGCCGCCTCCTCCCAGGCCTGCAGCCCCGCCAGTTGCGTCCAAGCCGGCCACGCCGCCGCCCGCTGCCTCAGCTCCTGTAGCCGCTGCCCCGCCCGCAGAAGCCATAAAACCGGCACCGCCCGCTCCGCGCAGGATTGTCCCGCAGCCCCGGCCCGCGCCGGCTGTCGTGGCTCCTCCGCCGCAGTCGCCCGCCATTGCCGCAAAGCCTCCGGCTGGCCCTGTAGTCGCGAAGCCGCCCGTAACGCCGCCTGCAGCGCCTGAGACGAAGCCTGCGATTGCCGCCGCGCCTCCGGCAGCTCCGGTTGTCGTGAAGCCCGCTGCCGTGCCGCCACCAGCGCCAGCGCCAACCCCGGTTCAGCCCGTTGCAGCAGCGCCCGCAGCAACCCCTGCTCCGGCCCCGGCAGCTCCAGCAGCTCCGAGCGCCCCGGTAGCAGCTGTCCCATCCCCAGCGGCCCCTGCGCCGAAGGAAACGCCTGCGCCTGTCGCGGCCCCCGTAGTAGCCCCTGTAGCCGCCGCGCCATCCACGCCACCGCGTCGCGTGATTATGCCGCAGACCGGCCCGCGCCCCGTGTATACGGCGCCTCCGCCGGCCCCTGCTCCGCCGCCCCGTCCGGCACCGCCGAGTGGCGGCCAGCCTCATGGCGGTCTGCAGCGTGGACGCCCCATCTTCGACCGCCGCCCCGCAGGCGGCCCCGGCCAGCGTCCTGGCGGCGGCCCTCCCGGCCAGTTCCCCGGCGGACGCCGCCCCATGCACCCCACCCGCAACCAGCCCGGCGGCCCTCCCGGAGGAGCACGCCCCGGCTTCGGCCAGCGTCCCGGTTTTGGTCCGCGCCCTGGTATGGGTGGAGCACCCGGACTCGTCCCGCCTCCCGGTGAGGCTCCGCGCCCGCAGCGTCCCGGAGGACCGCCGCGCCGCGGCCGCCAGACTTACGAGAAGAGCAAAGAAGGCCCGATGAAGGGCTACGCGCCGCCCCGCATGGGCGCAGCGCAGGTTCCCACGCAGCCGCTGCCCATCACGCGCACCATCACCGTGACCGAGGGCATCAGCGTCAAGGACCTCGCCGAAAAACTCGGCATCCGCGGCAAGGATCTCATCGCCACGCTGCTGATGCGCGGCGTCTTCGTCACCGTCAACCAGTCGCTCGACACCGAGCTGGTCAAGGACGTCGCCCGGCAGTTCGGAGCCGACACCCAGGTCATCACCTTCGAGGAGCAGATGGCAAATGAAGCCATCGAAAGCATGCTCCAGCAGGAGAACCCCGACGAGCTCGAAGTCTCGCGTCCGCCCGTCGTCACCGTCATGGGCCACGTCGACCACGGCAAGACCTCGCTGCTCGACGCCATCCGCGAAACCGACGTCGCCGGCGGCGAAGCCGGAGGCATCACCCAGCACATCGGCGCTTACAAGGTCCGCATCGGCAAAGAGGATTCGCCCGCCTTTGGCCGCGAGATCGTCTTCCTCGATACGCCGGGCCACGAGGCCTTCACCCGCATGCGTGCCCGCGGTGCCAAGGTCACCGACATTGTCGTGATCGTCGTTGCCGCCGACGACGGCGTCATGCCGCAGACCCTCGAAGCCATCGACCACGCCAAGGCCGCCAACGTGCCCATGATCGTGGCCGTCAACAAGATCGACAAGCCCGAGGCCCAGCCCGAGCGCGTCAAGAAGCAGCTCGCCGACCGCGGCCTCGTTCCCGAAGACTGGGGCGGTTCGACCGTCTTCGTTGACGTGTCGGCCAAGAAACACCAGAACCTCGACCTGCTGCTCGAGATGATCTGCCTCGTCGCCGACCTTGGAAATCTCAAGGCCACGCCGGGCCGCTCCGCCGTCGGCACGGTCATTGAAGCCAAGCTCGATCGCGGTCGCGGCGCCGTTGCTTCCGTGCTCGTCCAGAACGGCACGCTGCGCAATCAGGACAGCTTCATCGTCGGCAACACCTTCGGCAAGATTCGCGCCATGTTCGACGACCGCGGACGCGCCGTCGAAGAAGCCGGCCCATCGACGCCGGTCGAAATCCTTGGTCTCGAAGGCATCCCGGACGCAGGCGATACCTTCCTGGTCACAGCCGATCGTGACAAGGCCAAGAGCATCGCGCAGTACCGCAGGATGAAGGAGCGCGAAGCGCAGCTGGCCAAGTCGTCGCGTGTCTCGCTCGAAGGCCTCGCCGAACAGATTCGCCAGGCTGGAGTCAAGGAGCTGCCGCTCATTCTCAAGGGCGACGTCCAAGGCTCGGTCGAAGTCCTTGCTGATTCGCTCCAGAAGATGTCGACCGAGAAGGTGCGCATCAAGGTCATCCACTCCGGCGTCGGCGCCATCACCGAAAGCGATGTGCTGCTGGCCTCGGCCTCGAACGCCATCATCATCGGCTTCAACGTGCGCCCCGAGCGCAAGGTGGCCGACCTGGCAGAGCAGGAAGACGTGGAGATCCGCCTGCACTCGATCATCTACGAGTTGCAGGACGAGATCACCAAAGCCATGCTGGGCCTGCTCGAGCCGGTCTTCAAGGAGAACTACCTCGGCCGCGCCGAAGTGCTCAACGTCTTCAAGATTCCGAAGGTGGGCACCATCGCCGGCTGCCGCGTCACCGACGGAGTGCTCCGCCGCGATGCCGACGTCCGCCTGATGCGCGAAGGGGAGCAGGTCTTCAAAGGCAAGCTCACCTCGCTCAAGCGCTTCAAGGACGACGCCAGGGAAGTCACCAACGGCATGGAGTGCGGCGTAGGCCTCAACTTCGCCGACATCAAGGTAGGCGACACGGTAGAAGCCTTCGTCACCGAAAAGGTAGCCGCCGAGCTTACCGCTTCCTAACAGGGCACAGGGCTAAGAAGAGGCGCATGGATTTTTCCATGCGCCTCTTCTTTCTCTCCCCAGAGTTGTCATCCTGAGCGAACCCTGAACGGAGTGAAGGGGGAGTCGAAGGACCCGCGCGAGCAACGCTCGTGCGAATCGTTGCGCAGCAACGACCGCCCTTTCGCATCAGCAGCCACCACCAGGGGTTGGATATATTTCCGGTGGCAGGTTTTGCGGGAGCATGGGGGGGTACCCCCTCCCCCCCTGTTTTTACGGGATTTGTTTATTTTCAGTGAGATAGCGGGGGGTGACCCCCTGCTATGTGATTGATTCTTCTATTGGTTGTACACTACTCCAGTGTTTTCTTGTATTTAGCGGGGGGTCTTTCTGGTTGCCTTCCGGTAGCGGTCTTTGGGGTTGGGGGATGTCTGTATGTTCGTGGCGGAAAGCTGCCGGATGTTGTGGGGCTCGATGCTGTGTATGGATCCTTCCCCTTCGTTGCACTCAGGGTCAGGATGACCAATTCGTAGTGTATTTGGCTGCCATCGGTTGATTCGCCTGGATGTGCATCCCGTCGGCCTTTGGCCGACTTCCCACGAACCGTTCGACAAGCTCAGGGCAGGCTCTTCGAGTTCGTGGGGGTTCTTCGACTGCGCGTGCTTCCGCACGCTTCGCTCAGAATGAAAACCTGAAATTTGTCGCTCAGGATGACGCTTTTGTGGTGGTGCGCTCTTTCTTTCTTCTTTCTCTTCTGCGACTGCTTTGATGTCCAGGCTGCCTGGGGAGTAGTAGGTGTCGTCTTCGAGCATCTTTTTGGCTTCCGGGTCGGTGACGAAGCCTGTTTCTACTGCCTTCTCCAGCAGGAAGCGGCCCAGGCTCGGCGGGCGCTTTTTCGGGATGTCTTCGGGGTCAGGGGTTTGGACCTCCGGGCCGATCTGGGTGCCGTCGGTGTGGGTGTAGACTTCGCGGACGACGTCCTGTTTCAGTTCGGTTTCTTTTTCTCCCTTGACCTGCTTTCCTTTCGTTCCTCTGTAGTGCTGGGAG
>NZ_JBZYWJ010000028.1:0-586 GCF_059115305.1 Acidobacterium sp. FHG110202_01 | reverse complement strand
CGAGCATCTTTTTGGCTTCCGGGTCGGTGACGAACCCTGTTTCTACTGCCTTCTCCAACAGGAAGCGGCCCAGGCTCGGCGGGCGCTTTTTCGGGATGTCTTCGGGGTCAGGGGTTTGGACCTCCGGGCCGATCTGGGTGCCGTCGGTGTGGGTGTAGACTTCGCGGACGACGTCCTGTTTCAGTTCGGTTTCTTTTTCTCCCTTGACCTGCTTTCCTTTCGTTCCTCTGTAGTGCTGGGAGGAGACCTGGAGGCCGTAGAGGAGGATTTTGGCGCGTTTTGAGTCGAGCATGTCGGCGGCCAGGTGGACGACGACGTCGGAGATGGCGAGCTGGATCGAGTCGGGGTCGTCGCAGACGGGGAGATTGAGGACGAAGTGCTCGGGGTCTCCGTGGGGATCGTAGGGGGTGTTGCTGGGCGAGGGGCGCTGGCGGGTGTTTCTGTGGTAGGTGCAGAAGGGCTGTTCTTTGAGTGCTGCCTGCCTGCATTTGGTGCCGCTGGTGAAGAGGTGGCGGCATTCGTTGTACATGGGTTCTCCTCAGGGTGCAGCGCTCAGCGCGCAGGGTGCAGGGTGCAGGGTGCAGAA
>NZ_JBZYWJ010000027.1:0-557 GCF_059115305.1 Acidobacterium sp. FHG110202_01 | reverse complement strand
ACGCTTCTTCAAACTGCATTACCAGCTCGACGACGTCGAGCGAGTCCGCGCCCAGGTCCTCTTGGAATGATGCGCTGGGCGTCACTTCAGCTTCGTCGACCTGAAGCTGCTCGACGATGATTTGTTTTACCTTGTCTTCTACTGCTGCCATGCGTTTCTCCTGTCCATCGATACGGCAAAAAATTTAGATGAAAACTCTTCCGGGCGAGGTGCACAACTTGAGAACACACGAATACCGCGCTCGAAATTTCAAGTCTACTGAGGACTGGCCGTCCAGGCAACCGCTGGACGCGCAGTCCCGTGTCGCCGGATGCGCAGTCCGTGCGAGTATATTCGCTATGCTCTCTCTTGCAGTAACGGGTGTTGTCGCTGTCCTTGTGGGAATCGCGATTGGATATTGGATTCGCAGCCTCAGCTCGCGCTCGGAGCTTGATGCGAGGTCGGCAATAGCGGCATCCCTTTCGACCCAGCTGGCCGAACGCGAGAATCAACTGCGCGAGGCTGCTCAGAGGGCCGAATCCCTGGGTGTGGAAAAAGCGCGCCTGGAAGAACGCCTG
>NZ_JBZYWJ010000026.1:0-851 GCF_059115305.1 Acidobacterium sp. FHG110202_01 | reverse complement strand
AAACGCCTGGCTGTTTTCATTCAGAACACGCGAAGCCGCGCTGCGGAAACTCTCCTCCAGCACAGCGCGCGCCTGCTTCAGTGATTCCTGTTCCGCTGTCAGGCGTTCTTCCAGGCGCGCTTTTTCCACACCCAGGGATTCGGCCCTCTGAGCAGCCTCGCGCAGTTGATTCTCGCGTTCGGCCAGCTGGGTCGAAAGGGATGCCGCTATTGCCGACCTCGCATCAAGCTCCGAGCGCGAGCTGAGGCTGCGAATCCAATATCCAATCGCGATTCCCACAAGGACAGCGACAACACCCGTTACTGCAAGAGAGAGCATAGCGAATATACTCGCACGGACTGCGCATCCGGCGACACGGGACTGCGCGTCCAGCGGCACGCGCCTTCGGCGCCGCCTCTACTGGTCGTAGACACAGGGATTACTTTCGCTTCCTGTAGTTGCGGATTTCCTGCAATTTCCAGTTTTGCAATATATGAGGTCAGTTGGAATGGTTACAACAGATACTGGCGCCGAAAGGCGCGTGCCGCTGGACGCGCAGTCCCGCGGTTGCCTGGACGGCCAGTCCTCAGTAGACTTGAAATTTCGAGCGCGGTATTCGTGTGTTCTCAAGTTGTGCACCTCGCCCGGAAGAGTTTTCATCTAAATTTTTTGCCGTATCGATGGACAGGAGAAACGCATGGCAGCAGTAGAAGACAAGGTAAAACAAATCATCGTCGAGCAGCTTCAGGTCGACGAAGCTGAAGTGACGCCCAGCGCATCATTCCAAGAGGACCTGGGCGCGGACTCGCTCGACGTCGTCGAGCTGGTAATGCAGTTTGAAGAAGCGTTCGACCTCGAGATTCCTGACGAGG
>NZ_JBZYWJ010000025.1:0-1178 GCF_059115305.1 Acidobacterium sp. FHG110202_01 | reverse complement strand
GAAGAATCTCGCTGATGGTGCCGGCGCCTACGGTTCTGCCGCCTTCGCGGATCGCGAACCGCAAGCCCTTCTCCATCGCCACCGGCGTGATCAGCTCGATCTCCAGCGCGATGTTGTCCCCAGGCATGACCATCTCCGTGCCTTCAGGCAGCTTCGCTACGCCCGTCACGTCCGTCGTGCGGAAGTAGAACTGCGGACGGTACCCGTTGAAGAACGGCGTGTGGCGTCCACCCTCTTCCTTCGACAGCACGTAAATCTCCGCCTTGAACTTCGTGTGCGGCGTGATCGATCCTGTCTTTGCCAGAACCATCCCGCGCTCCACGTCTTCCTTCGGAATGCCGCGCAGCAGAAGTCCCGCGTTGTCGCCCGCCAGTCCTTCGTCCAGCTGCTTCTTGAACATTTCCACGCCCGTCACTACGGTCTTGCGCGTCTCGCGGAAGCCTACGATCTCCACTTCCTCGCCCACCTTCACCTTGCCCCGCTCGATGCGGCCCGTCACTACCGTGCCGCGGCCAGAGATCGAGAAGATGTCTTCGATCGGCATCAGGAAGGGCTGGTCAATCGCGCGCGCCGGCAGAGGAACGTTCTTGTCCACTGCTTCCATCAGCTCGTCGATCTTCGCTTCCCACTGCGCTTCGCCGTTCAGCGCGCCCAGTGCAGAGCCGCGGATCACCGGCACATCGTCGCCGGGGAAGCTGTACTTCGACAAAAGCTCGCGCACTTCCATCTCCACCAGGTCGATCAGCTCAGGGTCGTCCACCGCATCGCACTTGTTCAGAAACACCACGATGTACGGCACACCCACCTGACGCGCCAGAAGCACGTGCTCCTTGGTCTGCGGCATCGGGCCATCCGTTGCTGCCACCACCAGAATTGCGCCGTCCATCTGCGCCGCGCCCGTGATCATGTTCTTGATGTAGTCGGCGTGGCCCGGGCAATCGACGTGCGCATAGTGCCGGTTCGGCGTCTCGTATTCCACGTGCGCCGTCGCAATCGTGATGCCCCGCTCCCGCTCCTCAGGCGCATTGTCAATCGTGTCAAACGAGCGGAACTTGATGTTCGGATTGTGCTTCGACAACACCTTCGTGATCGCCGCCGTCAACGTCGTCTTCCCATGATCAATATGTCCGATCGTTCCCACATTTACGTGCGGCTTCGACCGGTCAAATTTCTCCTTC
>NZ_JBZYWJ010000024.1:0-1686 GCF_059115305.1 Acidobacterium sp. FHG110202_01 | reverse complement strand
TCTCGCGGTACTGAAGAAAGACCAGTATCCACAGCGCGCACGCCACCAGCCCCGGAGCAATGCTCGCCGGCGCAAGCGTCAAATGAAAAGCAAGGATGTTGTATAACTCCGCTGCAAGCAGCGTGAGAGCCAGCGGCACAAAGAATCCCGAAAGCAAAAGCAATCCACCAACCAATTGAATCGCGAAGAAGAATGAGGCAAAATGCGATGAACTGATTGCAACGAAAAACTGTACTGCCAGCGGATTCGGCGGCGGCGGCTGGTGGATGAAGTTGAGAAATCCGTTCAGGCCAAAGACTGTAAATATCAATCCAAGCAGATACCGCGCAATGATCGAAACAATCTTCATGTGTCGTCTCCCTTAGATTGTCTGCGCGTGTGCCTGCACGGCCTCAAGGTGCGGCGCGAGAAACGCATCGCGGTCCTGCCCATGGTTCAGCGCTGTGGTGCCGCCCGCGGTGAGGAAGGTCGCATCAGTCACGCCGATGAAGCCGAATACCGACCGCAGATACGGCTCGACAAAATTGAACGAGGCCATCTGTGTCTGGGCGTCGTAAATCCCGCCGGTCGCGATAATGAAGGTCGCCTTCTTGCCAGTAAGCAGTCCTTTCGGAGTCCCATCCGCATAGGAAAAAGTCTTGCCCACGCGCACGATCTGGTCGATCCAGAGCTTCAGCACCGAGGGAACGCCGAAGTTGTGCATTGGCACACCGAAGACATACTCATCAGCCTGCTCGAGCTCGGTGAGCAGCGTATCCGAAAGTGCCAGCAGTTCCTTTTGCTGCGGAGTGCGTGCCTCCTCAGGAGCGTAGGCGGCGCCTACCCAATCGGCGGTAATGGGCAGGATCGTGGTCGCATTCAGATCGCGATCAACGACTGTCCCAGCCGGATGTGAGGATTTCCATTGAGTGACGAACGCGTCAGTCAACTGGCGCGAGACTGATCGTCCATACAACGGACTGGAATCTATGTGAAGTAGTGTTGACATGGCAAATAAATCTCCTATGCGACAAATGATGATTAATCAACATTTGTCGATTCAATAAATCGACAAGTGTTGCATACGCATCTATTGCTGCAGGGAGGAGATATCCTCGAAAGTGCAATGACTCAGACGCTCCAATCCGGCAGCACGGTGGAACACATAGATCCCCGCATTCTGCGCACCCGCCGCATGCTGGTGGAGGCTCTGATCAGGCTATTGAATCAAAAGGAGTTTGATGACATCTCCGTACAGGAGATTGCTGACGAGGCCACGCTGAACCGGGCCACCTTCTACCTTCATTATCCAGACAAGAATGCCCTGCTGCAGGCAATGACGGCCGCCCGCTTTCGCGATTTGATCGAGCGCCGCGGCCTTTCCTTCTCGAACTGTGACGGTGCCCTGCGCGCCATTGCCCTGGGCGTCTGCGACTATCTCGCCGAAACCACAGGCTGTCCCAGCCAGTTGGTGAAGATGCCCCTGGAAGGCTCCATCATCCCGGTGGTAGAAAGCATATTCCGGGAAGGCGCTGACAATCACGCGATGCTACCTGGAGCCGATCCCGAACTGCTGGCAACGACGGCCGCCTGGGCTATCTTCGGTGCTGCACGACGGTGGTACCAGACACCAGGCCGCATCCCCGCTGAGGAGATGGCTGCCAGGATTGAAACGATGGTCAAGCCGATCTTTCTTAGCGCTTCACA
>NZ_JBZYWJ010000023.1:0-2517 GCF_059115305.1 Acidobacterium sp. FHG110202_01 | reverse complement strand
CACGATCAGCGGCGCGAAGGCCAGGCGGCCCGGTCTCGATCAAATGATGCGCGATGCCCGCCGCGGCCGCTTCGATGTGGTCCTGGTCTGGGCTTCGGACCTCATCGCCCGCTCGGTGAAGCACTTCCTCGACGTTCTCGACGAACTGAACCGGCTCAACATCGAATTCGTCAGCTTCCGCGAGCAGATCGACACCGGCGGGCCATTAGGCCGTGCGGTCGTGGTCATCATCGGAGCGATTGCGGAACTGGAGCGCAACCTGATCATCGAGCGGGTACGCACCGGCATGCGCCGTGCCCGGCTGGAAGGCCGCCACATCGGCCGCAAGCCGCTCGAACTGGATCGCACTGCCATCCTGCGGGACCGCCAGGTCATCGGGAGAATTCGAAAACGGATTAAGGGCGCGGGCTCGCTCTAAGGAGTGTGCTACCGCGTGATTCGGTATTCAAAGGATGCTGAAAAAGGTATAGAAGGGATTTTCGGACTATACAACAGACCACTGGGGAGAAGCTCAGGCGGACCGATATGTAACAGGTCTGGTTCATTACTTCGAGCAGATCGAAAAGATGCCGGATCTGGGTCGGAGCTGTCCTCATATCCATCCAGCCTTATATCGGATTGAGCAAGACAGCACGTCATCTTTTATCTTCTGAAAATCAACGGGCGTCTTCATCTGCCGCGTGTTACGCCAACGTATGTTGGCCGAATATGAAGATTTCCTGGCCAGTTTTTCTGAAAACATTGAGTATCCACAGCCTCATCTCCGTGTGATCGCAACAACTGCAGTTCCAGAAGACACGGAGAGCAGGAATGAAGAACATCAGTCGTCCATCTCGGCATCCAATACCATCCAATCTGGATTGGATGCTCGTCTATTTTGGATTATGCAAGCGTCTGATCGCAGGCGAGGGTCTGGTCTCAGGAAAGGCGGGTGATTCCAGGGAAACTGTCGAATCCCCGATCGAAGCTCAAGATCCTCTTGATACTGTGGATTTGCATCACGGCGAGGTGCACAGCATCTCTCGCCGACAAGGCCTTCTGACCCAGCACGATCGCCTTGGCTCGTTCGACTGTCACTTGGTCCACCGAAAATACTTCATCGACGACTCCCAACAAAGCGTCAAATGCAGGCTGAATAGCGTCCGGGCGTTCAATCGAAACGTAACGATGGAGAATTTCCTGCAGCACTTCCGCATCGGTCACCAACCGCTCTCGTCCACTCACTGCTTCCTCCAGCAAACGCCTGGCATCGGATTTGTGAGGATGGGGAGCGCCTACAAGATACATCGGGATGTTCGAGTCGACGAAGATCACGGATGCAAACCCGGCCCGTAACCTTGTTCAATCTCGTCGAGCATGCGGTCGATATCAGCAGTGGGAAAGTCCATGCGTACCGCCGCTCGAATGCTTTCGAGCTTGGAAGCTATCTCACGGCTGGGTTCGCTCTTGCGCGCCTGGACGAGCGCCTGCCGCACCCATTCAGCAATGGACATGCGGCGCAAACGCGCCGCGCGCTGGATGTCCCGATATTCAGGGTCTTGAACAATGACTTGCAGCCGTTTAGCCATATGATGAGTATATTTGACTCATCATGATGAGTCAAATAGAAAACTACAACTGGGGCACAATATCCATTTACACCCATTTCACCCGTTCCGTATCAGCCGGATTGCAGAGGCCGGAATCCGGTGCACTTATGTTTTAGGTCGCGGGCATTTGTTACAGAAGGGACAGGTTGTGGAACAGGAGATTGGGGGAGGAAGTGGGTGTTGATAGGGGCAGGGTTTAGCTGGCCGGTTTTTGGAGGCCTTTTGAGACGGCGTGGATGAGCTTGTGGGCATCGTTCAGAGTGCCGTGCATCTGTCCGAGCTGACGCTCCAGAGCCGGTGTTGCGGCGTGCTTCAGTTGATCGCGTAGATCATCGACTTTCTCTTCAGCGCACCTGCGACGGCGGATCTCGTCTCCAAGAGCCAAGCCGGCGATGAGGCCGAAGCTGGCAAACAGCAACATCCACAGCGGGAACATAGCTGAGGCTTCCTTCATAGAGATTTCTCCATAGTGGTTGTGGCGCGCTCGCGGAGCACGCGATGGATGGTGGCACGGGAGACACGGTAACTCTTCGCCAGCTGGCCCAGGCTCTGGCCCTTCTGGCGGTCCCGCAGGATGGCAGTGCGATCCAGTTCGAGCGGCTTGCGGTCGATGTGGCGGCCTTCCAGCCGGGCACGGCGCATGCCGGCGCGTACCCGCTCGATGATCAGGTTGCGCTCCAGTTCCGCAATCGCTCCGATGATGACCACGACCGCACGGCCTAATGGCCCGCCGGTGTCGATCTGCTCGCGGAAGCTGACGAATTCGATGTTGAGCCGGTTCAGTTTGTCGAGAACGTCGAGGAAGTGCTTCACCGAGCGGGCGATGAGGTCCGAAGCCCAGACCAGGACCACATCGAAGCGGCCGCGGCGGGCATCGCGCATCATTTGATCGAGACCGGGCCGCCTGGCCTTCGCGCCGCTGATCGTG
>NZ_JBZYWJ010000022.1:0-1700 GCF_059115305.1 Acidobacterium sp. FHG110202_01 | reverse complement strand
CTCCCGACTTCTTTGGAATGGAGTTGGGACAGGAAGTGGATACGGCCGTTGGGGGCGCTGAGGATGATGTCGCCTGTGGTTTCGAGGGCGATGGCGGGACGGCCGGTTTCGTTGGTCTTTTCGGTCATGACCAGGCGGTTGCTCGAGGGGGTGGCCATGGCGATGGTTTCCTGACCGGCGGTGTCGACCATGGTGATGCGGTGGCCGCTCTTGGTGACCAGGCGCTTGATGTTGTTGCCGGCGAACTCTCCGCCGTTGGTGCCGCCGTCCCAAAAGCCCTGCGAAGGCGGCTGCTGCACGCCGTTCCACACCGAGCCAAGGATGTAGGGGCGCTCCGGATCGCCGCCTTCGAAGCGCACGGCGACCTCGTCGCCTATCTCGGGGAGCACCAGGGTGCCGCGGCCTGATCCGGCATGGCCGGTGATGAGGCGCGCCCAGGTGGTCGTGTTCTGGTCCTGCCAATGGAACTGGATCTGGATGCGGCCGAGGTTGTGCGGGTCGTGATTGGCGGCGACGCTGGCGGGGTAAATGCCGTCGATGGTCGGGGGCGGGATGCGCTCGGGCGCGAACCAGCGTTTGGCGGTAGTGGCCTGGAAGTGGTTCTCGAAGCCGCGCGGCGTCCAGCGATGCAGGCACTCGATGACGCCATAGCTGCCGTTGATGTCGGGGTCGACGCCGGAGAGGGTGACCTCGTTGCCGGCCATGACTTCGGGCGAGCGGCTGATGCCGGAGTAGAGGTTGGAGTTGACGGCCTGGCGGCGCGACTCCATTTGTAACTGTTGCTGATACGAATCGAGGGTAGTGGCGCGGTGGCGCCCGGTTACGGTCGCTTCAGGGATGGTTTCGCCGGCGGTGAGGGTCTTGCTGGTGAGCGCGCTCCAGGGGCCGTAGAAGGCGGCGTCGCTCTTGACGGCGGAGTAGGTCTGGCTCTGCGCGGCGCGATGGTCGTAGTGCGCGCCTCCCTGCAGCTGCGGGCGCACGCGGCCAAGGCCGGAGAACTCCATCAGGCCGTACTCGCCCTGGCGCCACTCAAGCGTGGGGCCGGACTGGAAGCTGGTCTGGGTCTCGAGGCCGTCCTGGGTGGGGCGGAGCCAGGCTTCTCCGTCGTCGACCAGACGGAGCAGGAAGCGCCAGTCGGTCTCTCCCCACTGCACGCGGGAGAGCTCCTCGCCGGCGATGGAGCCTTTGAGCTGGAGACCGGAGTTCGAGACGACCTGTTGCGCGGTGGCCTGGGCGGTCTGCTTGAGGAAATAGGTCTGATGCTCGCTCAGGTCCATCTGCCAGCTGGCGGTGATGCCATCAACTTCGGCGCCGTAGCTGCCGGTGACCTCGTAGATCAATTCGGCTTTATTGACCAGGCCGAGGAAGAGAGGGTGCTGGGTTCCCTGGAGGTCATAGCCATAGACAGCCAGCGGCTGGCCGAACATGGAAGCCACGTCGGGCTGAGTGTCGGGTACGGAGCGGAAGATGACGCGCGCGCGCCAGTGGTCGTTGAGCTTCTGATGGACTTCGACGACGGCCAGCAGAGCGAGGTCGATGTCTTCCCCGCCAACCTGGACATGGATGTACGCAGCACCGGGCAAGGGCAGCCTCCTTGCGAGCAAATAGAACAATGTTGTGAGGCATGGATACTGAAGCCCAGCCTTCCCGCGTAGTTTCTTAGCCTACTGCCTGCATGCTAACTTCGTCCAGTAATGGTG
>NZ_JBZYWJ010000021.1:0-3611 GCF_059115305.1 Acidobacterium sp. FHG110202_01 | reverse complement strand
GCGGTTGCCTGGACGGCCAGTCCTCAGTAGACTTGAAATTTCGAGCGCGGTATTCGTGTGTTCTCAAGTTGTGCACCTCGCCCGGAAGAGTTTTCATCTAAATTTTTTGCCGTATCGATGGACAGGAGAAACGCATGGCAGCAGTAGAAGACAAGGTAAAACAAATCATCGTCGAGCAGCTTCAGGTCGACGAAGCTGAAGTGACGCCCAGCGCATCATTCCAAGAGGACCTGGGCGCGGACTCGCTCGACGTCGTCGAGCTGGTAATGCAGTTTGAAGAAGCGTTCGACCTCGAGATTCCTGACGAGGACGCGGAGAAGATCAAGACCGTCAAGGACGCGATCGACTACATCGACAAGAACGCGAAAGGCGGCAAGTAATTTTGCAACGGCGCGTAGTAGTCACGGGCGTCGGGTTGTTGTGCGGAGTTGGCAACACAACGCCTGAGGTCTGGAAAAATCTGCTGGCAGGCAAGAGCGGCATGGGGCCCATCACCGGCTTCGATACGACAGGCTTTTCTGTCACCTTCGCCGCCGAAGTGAAAAACTTCGATCCGCTGAATTTTGTGGATAAGAAGGAATCGCGCAAGATGGGGCGATTCATCCACTTCGCTCTTGCCGCCACGCAAGAGGCCATGGAAATGTCCGGCCTCAAGATCACCGGCGACATCGGCGATCGCGTCGGCGTGCACATCGGCTCCGGCATTGGCGGATTCGATGTCATCGAGCGCGAACACATCGCCATGCTGCAGGGCGGCCCGCGCAAGATATCGCCCTTCTTCATTCCCGCGGCCATCATCAATCTTGCCGCTGGCCAGGTCAGTATCCGCTATGGCGCGAGAGGCCCGAACGAAGCCACGGCGACCGCCTGTACCACCAGCGCGCACTCCATTGGCGATGCCTATCGCATCATCGAGCGCGACGACGCCGACGTTATGATCGCCGGCGGAACCGAAGCGTCCATCACCGCGATGGGCGTAGGTGGCTTTGCCGCGATGCGCGCGCTTTCCACGCGCAACGATGAGCCCGAGCGCGCCAGCCGTCCCTTCGACAAAGACCGTGACGGTTTCGTCGTAGGCGAAGGCGCCGGCATCCTCATTCTCGAGGAGCTTGAATTCGCCAAGGCTCGCGGCGCCAAGATTCTGGCCGAAATTATCGGCTACGGCATGAGCTCGGATGCCTACCACATCACCAGCATGGCCCCGGAAGGCGAAGGCTGTTACCGTGCCATGAGCAACGCGGTAAAAAGCGCGCACATCAAGCCGGAAGACATCCAGTATGTGAATGCGCATGCCACGTCAACTCCCGTAGGCGACGTGCTCGAAAGCGCAGCCATGCAGAAGCTCTTCGGCGAGCGCGCCATCAGCGGCGAATTGCTCATCAGCTCCACCAAATCCATGACCGGCCATCTGCTGGGCGGCGCCGGCGGCCTCGAAGCCGGCATCACCATCATGTCTCTCGCAGATCAGGTCGTTCCACCCACGATCAACCTCGAGAACCCCGATCCGGAATGCAGGCTCAACTACGTCCCCAACAAAGCGCAGCCCGCAAAGATCGACATCGCGTTGTCAAATTCCTTCGGCTTCGGCGGCACAAACGGCTCGCTGATCTTCAAGCGCTGGGAGGACTAGCCGTCCAGGCGTAGCCTGTCCTGCGCGAAGCCGAAGGACGCTTCGCGCAAACCCACCAGGGTTGTCATCCTGAGCGAAGTCGAAGGACCTGCTTCTCGCATCGGTAGCCGCCACAGGGTGTCCCAGAGCCTGCCCTGAGCGTAGCCGAATGGGTTCGCGAAAGCTGACCTGGGGGTGTTCGTTGGCCTGCGCAAGCTAGAATGCCTGGACATTCGACAAGCTGCAAGCCTCAATCAATTCGAGCAGCTCGGCTTCCGTATCATGGCGCTTGAATTCAAAGGCAAGCTCTCTTGCCCGGTCGCGGTATCCCGAGCCGTCGAGAATCTCTCTTGCAGCCTTGAGTACAGCCTCCGGTTCTGCCTGATTGGTTCTGAGATCAATTCCGGCGCCCGACCACTGGACATGCGCCGACACTTCCTCCTTGTCTTCGGTCAATCCTGCCGAAACAATCGGAACACCGTACGACAGGGCTATGTTGACCGTGCCGTATCCTCCGTTGGTAATCAGCAGGTCTACTTGCGGCAGGACGAGATCGTACGGCAGGAATTGTGCGACGCGTGCATTTGCAGGGATTTCTACGGGGATGGAATCACTCGGCTGTCCGCCCGTCGTCACCAGAACAATCAGGTCTTTTTCTTCCGCGAGAGCTGTCAGCGTCGGCCCGACCAGCTGTCCAAAGTCCCGGTTGGCAACGGTGCCCTGCGTGACCAGCACCAGCCGCTTTGACTCATCAAGTTCGTGCCACCACTCCGGAAGAGAATGCTGCGTCGGCGGCAGAGGCAGCCCACCGACATATTGCACCGGAGAAGAAGACGAATCCGGCGAGTATTGGAAGCTCTTGATGCCTGGGTGAAGGTAGAGGTCGGGCAGCGTCGACATGGCTTCCAGGGCAGGGCATAGAAGCGGACGACAGCCTGTTTTTGCCAACGCTTCATTGAATGCTTCCTGAACAGGCCGCAGCAACACACGTTCGCGCTCGTCGTGTTCAGACTGCAGCTGTTCCGCGGATGCGTCTGCCCGCGGCGGCATATTTTTCCCGCTTCCCACGTTCAGAACACTGACGCCCAGGTGAGCAATCGCCGGACGCTGCTCTTTCCGTTCCAGAAGCAGTGGCAGCGTTCCCCAGAACAGAGAGTCAGTCACGATGAGGTCTGCAGAAAACTCACGTGCAGCCATCCTCAGTCCTGCAGCCTGGGCAGCAAGCGCCGGCACAAAGTAGTGCTGGAGATCAAAGGAAATCATCTCCATGCCGGGAGTTTTCTCCTCCCGTTCAGGGTGCGTTTCAAAGTATTTAAGCGCATCGATATCAGCTTCAGGGAGCAGGGGAATGAAGGGCATTCCTGCAGCCTCAACCAGGGGTTGCATCGAAGCACCTGTCTGTACAAGCACTTCGTGATTGTGTTTCATCAGAATCCTGCCCAGCCCGAGGACTGGGTTCAGATGACCGGGGACGGGAATGGAAGCAAGCAAAATCTTCATGTGCACAAAACACCAAACGGCCGCAGATTATTCCCAGATCAGGGTGCCCCAGGTTCGCGAAGCTAACCTGGGAGGGATGCATGGTGTGCATGAAGAATTCAACAGCTGCATCTTTTCAAAGCAGGAGAGAAGTCGAGCGAGGCGCGAAGCGCGTGTGCCCGGACGGCTAGTCCCGCGAAGCGCGTGTGCCTGGACGGCTAGTCCCGCGAAGCGCGTGTGCCTGGACGGCTAGTCCCGCGAAGCGCGTGTGCCTGGACGGCTAGTCCCGCGAAGCGCGTGTGCCTGGACGGCTAGTCCCGCGAAGCGCGTGTGCCTGGACGGCTAGTCCCGCGAAGCGCGTGTGCCTGGACGGCTAGTCCCGCGAAGCGCGTGTGCCTGGACGGCTAGTCCCGCGAAGCGCGTGTGCCTGGACGGCTAGTCCCGCGAAGCGCGTGTGCCTGGACGGCTAGTCCCGCGAAGCGCGTGTGCCTGGACGGCTAGTCCCGCGAAGCGCGTGTGCCTG
>NZ_JBZYWJ010000020.1:0-17535 GCF_059115305.1 Acidobacterium sp. FHG110202_01 | reverse complement strand
GCGCCGCGGCCTTTCCTTCTCGAACTGTGACGGTGCCCTGCGCGCCATTGCCCTGGGCGTCTGCGACTATCTCGCCGAAACCACAGGCTGTCCCAGCCAGTTGGTGAAGATGCCCCTGGAAGGCTCCATCATCCCGGTGGTAGAAAGCATATTCCGGGAAGGCGCTGACAATCACGCGATGCTACCTGGAGCCGATCCCGAACTGCTGGCAACGACGGCCGCCTGGGCTATCTTCGGTGCTGCACGACGGTGGTACCAGACACCAGGCCGCATCCCCGCTGAGGAGATGGCTGCCAGGATTGAAACGATGGTCAAGCCGATCTTTCTTACTGTTTCTATATAAGTTGTTCCCATATTGCACGGCTTTACGAAAACACCTTCATAATGCGTACGCTATAAACAAGTAACTGTAAGTCGGCTTTTCGTTATCTATCCATGTCGCATCTGTGTGCCGCCAGCGACCCTGAGTAGCCCGATCAATTTCCGCTTCTATTGAACCTATGGCATCTGGTGCTCCGGTGACTTGGTTCCAGAGTGAGTGCACCGGGCAACGATTAAAAAGGCGAAGAAATGTTATGAGAACGAGAGATCTGGACCGTAGTAAATGAGCGAACAATTGAGATAAGCTAGGGCGCACTGGAACTCGGCAATTTCCGAAGTATGGGGAATTGTCAAGGGATGAGCAAATTTTTTTGGCTCAGGTCAGAAAACTAAACAGTACCCTATGAATAGCGCTGTTCAGCGCAGGTTAAGGAGAGCAGAATGAAAACTACGTCTCGGTTGGTCGGATTTGTTTTGTTAGTCACAGCGTCGGTCACTTCCGCATATGCGGGCGTTCACGGCGGAGGGTACCCGGGGCCGCCCAAACTTCCTGCAAAAATTGTGATCGTGGGAGAAGGAGTTCACGGAGGGGGCTACCCAGCGCCGAACGGTAATTAAAATTGTCGAATACAAAATGCCGATTGATCCTTTAGGCTTTCGTTAGGGAGAAATGGGAGCCACAGTCGGGCATGAGTTTCTCGACACTTCAGAACGTGCTCTGGGCCGCGAGTTTTGTGGCAAACGTCATCCTGTTGGCAGTAATTGTGCTGAAGGAGCGATGGCGTGCGTTCCCGTTTTTCAGTACATGGATCGCATTCCAGTTCCTGTTGACGATGTCATTTTTTGTTATTTACCGTGCGGGCTCCGCTCGGCTTTACAGCGTCGTTTACTGGTCGACGGGAATCATCGATGTTCTGCTGCAAATTAGCATCGTTATCGAAATAGCACGTATTGTGCTGCGGACGCGAGGCGCGTGGATCCACGACACGCGCCGTCGCTTTATTGCAGTGGCTGCGACGGGAACGCTGATCGCAGCCAGCGCAACCATGCTTCTCCATCCTTCGACCCACCGCGCCATAGAATTATGGGAGATTCGCGCGAATCTGTTTGCCAGCCTTCTTTTGTGCGAATTGATGGCGGCCATGATGGCAGCCGCAAACCGTCTTGGTCTGCAATGGGACGATCACGTTATGGGCTTGGGAGAGGGTTTGGTGGTATGGACCATGGGCAATGTACTGGTGGATGGACTGCATGACTTGCTGGGGAAATACCATTGGTTCAATGTCTTGGATGAAATGCGGAGCCTTTTATGGATCGGAGCTGTCATTTACTGGTCAGTAATATTGTGGCGTGCCCAAAAAGAAAAACCACCGCTTTCGGCAGAAATGGAGCAATATATGATTAATCTCCATAGTGAGGTTCAGTACGATCTTTCCAGAACGAAAGAGGGCACGTCACGCCTGAGGAAATAAACCTTTATGATGCTTGCTATCCTGTTCAGCATTGTGGTGGTAGTTGCTCTTGGTCACATCTGGTGTCAGACCGTTTCGGCGCGACGCTTTCATAACTCCGACTGGAATGATCTGTACCGTCGCATCGAGATAATCCCGAAAATCGCCATCGCCCAGGTTGGCAATCAATATCTGCATCCCCAGCCGAATGAGCTAGGGATGGAGCCAGGAGATATCTGGTTGCGTCTGGGTGGCATGGAGGGCTTGCGCCGGTTGCGGCGCAACGCAGATATCCTCATCGCGCTAGCGGGATACGCAGAACGCTGGAACTATACAGAGAGCGTCATCGTCCGGGAGCGTATGCGGCGCGATGCCTTGCATTTGAAGGGCGCGGTTTTTCAAATCAGGCTGAGAACAGCGCTGCATATAGGTCAGGTAAGTACAGTTTTTCATTTGCAGGAATCCATTGCTTCGTATCATTTGATGACGCAACGCTTGTTGGCGCTTTATCAAGGCAGCCATGCAGGGTTGTATCCTCGCCTGGTGGAAGTACTGGGTAGTGGGCCTGCCCAACGGATGATGCCGGCCACGACACTGTAACAGGTCTCACTCATTCCGCAGAGCGTCCATAGGCCGAATCAGCGACGCGCGCAGCGCAGGCATAACAGAAGCTGCAAGCGCCACAGTCGCTAATATTAGACACACAAGAATGAGCAAGAAGGCGCTTATGCTGAGGCTCCCGAGCCAGTGAGCAAGCCCACGCTGGAGCGTAAGGCTCAGCACGAGGCCAATCAAGAGCCCGGAGCCCACGCTGATAGCGACTGGTTTGAGCACACTCAGTAGAATGTGCCTCCGCAGGGCTCCGAGGGCCATGCGGACGCCTAATTCATTGAATCGTTGGCCAACGCTGTAAGAGACGACGCTGTAAAGACCCACGCTGCTGATTAATAAAGCCAAAGCAGAAAAGACACTGGAGAGCACAGCGATAAGGTGAGCGCGAGCCCATGTCGATTCCCGCTGAATAACCTCGCGGAGAGGGGTAATTGGATCTGAAATTTGCTGACCGGGATTTAGACTGGCCACCTGACGGCGAATATCCCTGGCGTGGGCGAGAGGATCGCCTTCGGAGCGGATGAAAATCTTCACCCAGTCAATCATGTAGAACGAGTAGGGAAAGTAAATTTCAGGTTTGATTGCGCTGTCGATGCCCGCATTGCGGGCATCTCCGACAACGCCGATGATGGTGGCCCATCCATCACTGCCGTCCACGGCTAAGGCTGCAGGCGGGTGATTTACTAGATCTGGCACGCGCACCGAGTGTCCGAGAACATCTTGATTGGGAAAATACTGCCTTGCAAATGCCTGATTGACGATGACGAGGTGAGCGCCCCGGCGCGTTTCACTCTCCTCCCAAAGCCTGCCTTGAATCAGCGGAATGCGCAGGGTCTGGAAATATGCCGAATCAACAAAATTGATACTGATGGTGCGATGCCTGAGCGCAGGAGCACCCAGAATCTCGAAGGGGAAGTCCCAGCCTCCGCTCGAAGGTGGACCAATGACGCCGAGTGAAGCGGAGCGGACGCCTGGCAGTTGGGCAATGCGATCACGGAGTTGCTGGTAGTAACTGGCGCGGGCTTCACGCGTAGCATAGCTACCGGAATGGATGGGGATAGAGGCATCGGCCACATGGTCCGGGTCATAGCCAAGTTTTAGATGCAAGAGTTGGCGGAAATTGGCGATTGCTGAAAGGGCAACGGTTAACAAGATCATCGATAAGGCGATTTGGCCTGCAATGAAAACGCTATGGATACGCCGGCCGAAAAAGCTGCCAGCAGCCTTCGGCGAACTGGCCTGTATGGTCTGGCGGATTCGCGGCTGCGCGAAATGGATGGCCGGGAAGAGCCCGAACAGGATACTGGTCACGATGGCAAGGCCGGCACAGAAGGCGAGCACAGCAACGCGCACAGGTATGTGGACGCCACGGGTAAAGAGCTGCCAGGGAAGCATGGCCGCAGCAAGCGGAGTCGTTGCATAAGTGAGGAGTATCCCCAGGAGTGCGCCAAGAACACCGAGTAACAGAGATTCAGTGAATAGTTGTCGGATGATACGGCCCGCCGTAGCGCCGACCGCGGCGCGTAGGGCGAACTCGTGCTGGCGGGCAGTAGCACGTGCCAGTAAGAGAATCGAAACGTTCAGACAGCTGATGATGAGCAATAACAGAACAGCTGCAAAAAGAACGTAGAGCGTCGGGCCTAGGTTTCGCGCAAAACGGTCGCCTGTGCTCATGAGCTGAAGGTCCATGCCTTCAAACGATGAGTGCGGGTGTTCTCGAATCATCTGTTGAAGAATGGGTCGGAGTTCCTCGAGCGCTTCCGCCTTCGTGTAGGGTTGCTTGATGCGCAGTACCGTCATGAAGCGGCGCACAGATGCGTCAGAGGTATCCAGGGGAAGGTAAACATCACAATCCCACCATGTGAAATTGCGTGGCATCACGCCAAGAATTGTGTAGGTGCGATTGTCGAGGCGGAGGCTCTTTCCGACGATAGCCGAATCACTGTTGAAGCGTCGCTGCCAATACTGGTAAGCCAGGACAGCAACAGGCTGCGGAGCTTGTCCCGGCGGTGCGTCCGAGGGCAGAAAAGTTCTTCCAAGCATGGCGGGGATGCCAAAAAATGGAAAGGCGTTTCCAGAGAAATAGACCGCATCTACGTCTTGCGGAATGTCCATTGTCGTGTCAGAAAGATTCTGCTCGTTCATTTCGACCACATCCTGAATGGAATGGGCCGTCTTTATTTGAGCGATTTGTTCCCGGTAGATGGATGGGGTATAAGAAACCTCGTTTGTTTGCTTGAGATCGACGAATATGACAATGCGGTCGGCATCCGGGTAGGGTTCGGGATGAAACAGTATGTTATAGATGACACTGAAAATGACAACTGTAGCCGCAATGCCAAAGGCGAGAGAGAGAATTCCCGTCAGAGAGAAGCCGGGATGCTTCCAAAATTGCCGCAGTGCAAATTTGGTGTCTCGGAGGAGGATCGACACTAGGCCTCAAGCCTAGCAGAAATTGAACACTCGTTGAATATTATCCAAGGCCTCGCTTTCCGGCATTTTCGGGAATGAAAGCATCACACCGGATAACATCTTTCAGGGAAAGACATTTTACCTCGGTGCCGTTGCGGCTCTTCGATTGCGGCCGTGTAGCCTCTGAAGTAAAACAGGCTCGTGGAGCAAATGCCGAGGCACAGTTTTACGTGCGACGGGAGACATAGAGGATGCACTCATTTTTGATAAACGCAGGGAAGAAACAGGACAGGATCTCCTGTGCTTGAATTCGAAGCATATGCGTAGAATGTCCCTTTTGTCTTGATACAGTAAGTTTTGATGGATTTAGATATCAAGTTGAGATCAGGCTCGGCGATCGTTATCCACCACTGAACTTTGTCTCCGGATGACGGAAAGCAGCCATTGTAAAACTGGAGTAACTGGGTGCTAAATTGCCCATATACTTCATTAAACGCGGTATAGCACTGTAGTTCTTCAATCGGGTCAAAGTTTGAGTTCCGGACCGAGTTTTCCAGCCGGGTAAGAATCTCCCTGGAATAAGCGGATCCGTCGCTCTTTGTTTGAGAGCGCGCATAGCTATTTATAAAAAAAACGAGCGCTGTTATGGCAATACGTGCCACTCGTGAAGACACTGACGTGGAATGCCGGAACATTGATTAATACCACCTGTCTTTCAATAGCCGCACTTATGTGCGGCGCTGCGCAGAATGTTTATTAGTTTGAGAGAAGGCCATTTTTTAAGGCAGAGTAATTATGGCACCTGAGTAATTGCAGTCATCTGGTGACACGGTCCTAGCGATGTGTCGTTGCAATTCGTCAGAATGCTGCGTTGCCCATTGTTTGGGGTAACAAACAGCAACTTGCTTTGTGTCGGTTCGTTGCCGGGAATACTATCAGTGACCAATAAATCGCCGCCTGCTCCAGATGAAATGCCATCCGGAGCACTACCCATTGCTCCCTGGTCAGGGCTTCCAAAATCGGTGACAAGATTACGAGTACCACTAGCCATTATGTTAACGAGTGTGCCGTTGCCATTTGTGCCGGCCTGGTTGTCAACCACATAGATCTGGGTTCCCAGTCCTAATAATCCACTGATTACAGCTACATTTTGTGGAGCCACTCCTATATATCCCTGCGTTGCATTGCCCAGATCACTGAGCACTGTACGATTGCCATTACTATCAACAGCGAATACCTCTCCGACTCCGTTAAGGCCCGCACTATCGTCCAATACGATGAGTTCAGCTCCCAGCGCCAGAAGTCCAGCTGGGGCAATAGCAATTGACACCGGATTGAGCCCTAAAGGGCCCTGATTGCTGTTGCCGAAGTCGCTCAGCAACGTCCGCTGGGCTGTCGCCGGATTAATGCGAAATATTGCTCCAGCTCCATTCGTGCCCGCGCGATTGTCGATGACATAGATATTCGTACCTAGTCCCAGCAATCCGGTGGCGGCAATAACACCAACAGGATTCACTCCTGTCGGCCCTTGGGATGAGCTGCCAAAATCATTGAAGATCAGACGATTTCCGTTAAAGGGGTTTACAGCAAACAGAGCGCCGCCATGATTCGTGCCTGCTGACGAGTCAAGAGCCAGAATAGTATGTCCCAACCCAAGCAATCCAGAAGGGACCCAGACGATTGCCTTCAATTGACCACCGCCCACAGGCCCCTGAGATCCGTTGCCGAAGTCACTCAGCATTGTGCGATTGCCATTGCCATCCACGATGACCAGCGCACCACCTAAAACGGGTAGAGGATTTGCGGGATCGAGGGGATTAGGCAAACTGCTGACCTGAGTGCCTAGCCCTTGATCGACAACTACAGTTTGACCCTGGGCAGATATCCCCATCATTAGGAAATAAGAAATTACCGCAGCGAACAGAAAAAGTGCCTTTAGCTTTAACATAAAACCGACTCCTAGTTACACTAAGCCTCGGGAATACAAGCATATGTATAGCAGCGCTGAAAACAAGCTACGGTTCTGCGTGATGTTTGAGCATCATCTATTCGTGGCCGCTTCTGGGCGGCCTGCTTAGAGAATAGCGGAGCACCGGTACGTGTCCTGAGGCCGCGCAGCCACTCCACACAGGTCACCGGTGAGATAGAAGTGAGCGATTGCATGCTGACTGTTGGTGCATGCAATCGCTCAGATTTCCGGGCAATTACGACAGCTTGATCGAGAGAAGTCCAAAAATCGCGGACACGAGAGCTGCAACGTTGAGTGCAATCGTAATCATGCTATCTCCTTTCTCCTCGCGTAGGGCAAGGTGGATGGTAAGCGTGCATCTTGATAACTTTGCGGCTATTGAGTAACAGCGATCGAGAGGATGCTGCTCAACAGCTTGATCAGAGCAGTAATGCTAAGCGTGATGGTAATCATATGCACACCCCTTTCTCCCTGGGGCAGGAACCAGGGAACATTTGCCATGCGTTGTTTTGCAGATGTCAGGGGGATCACACACGCGGTTGTGATCGAGAAGAGAAGAGTGGCCTGAGACGCACGCAACGTGGAGTTTGCTGCAACTTACTCCATCTACAATAGGCGTCCAGAGTTACCGCGATCCTCACTATAACATTGCTGTCCGCGTTCTTGTCAACATGTGGAAACTTACTTTTGCTATTTTCACTAAGACGTATATCGGTGATAGTTATGCTGCTTATAACTTATTCATATATTTCAGGCCTCTATGATCGCGTTCATTAGTATATCGACGGCACTCTCCTTGATCGCGGTAGCTTCAGCATAAGGAAGAAAGTTATCGTTTGCGATGAATGACAGATCTATCTTTCCATCAAAATGGCTTGTGACAAGGGTGGTAGAGTTCCTCCACGGAAGTGCGACCGTTATTCCAAGAAAACGATCGATTGTGAATGATTGATAAAACTTCGGGATATCAATGCGACCGAGATTGGAAAAGGCGCAATCGTAGCTTCCTTTGCTCTGTTGCAAGAGGCTAATAAACTTAGGGGCGATATCGTGGAGCTCTTCCGCGGTTAGAAGATGCTCATAGGCATCCAGGCGCTCTATTTTATATGTCATTGTTTGTTTGAGGAGTCGTGCAGCTTCCCAGAAATTCTGATCCGGCCGATCACTTATCCTGAGAGCGATGGTCGGGGCGTAGTTGAACATCATATCGGCCTGAATAGCCGGGATATAGCGTCGAATATTCACGGGGCACATCACTTTGTTCTTAAATCTTGTGCCCATAGTTTTGCGGAATGCCTGCATCAGTGCAGTACACAGGGCGGCGTAAGGTGTCGTGCGTTCTGCCTTGCAGCGCTGCTTCAAAGCTTCTGAACTTGCTGTATCAGCCGTCCAATAAATAAGATAGTGCCCGTCTTTCGGAGTTGTGGGCTTGTCCTTTATCGTCATCGCGAACAGGCGGAATAGTGCTGCCTTACTCTTGATAAGCATGGATCGTCTTCTACTGGTCAGGATCTTCTCGGGGACAATTTCCCGGAGGGACTGCACCGGCGGATAAAACGGCAACGACGCCTCTGGCTGATCGATAAGGTGAAGAATGTCACGAAATATGGAAATTAGCGACATGCCATCGCATGCGCAGTGATGGCCAACCAGCATCAATTCCGAGACAGCGTCTGACGTGATCCACACAAGCCGAATCAAAGGGTTCTGTCTCATATGAAATGGCGTTCTCCATTCATCCAGCATGACCTTCTTCCAGTCCTCCTCGGCTGAACGCCTGACTATGCGCAGCGGAATTGGTGCAGGTATCGCTGGAATGGCAAAGCAGAGATTTCCATTTTCCTCTATAACGTTTGCCCTTAACATGGGATGCCTGGCCTGAACCTTGTCTAATGCATTTCGAAGAGTTCCTTCCGTCAGCATCCCGCAGATTCGGATTGTCATAACGCAGTTGACTGGTGTTACGCCATCAACATACATAAGACGTTCGAAGAAGAACATCTTCCTCTTTCCTGCTACTTTTTCATGTTTGTAGTGCGCGATATCCATCTACGGGCCGATCTTACAGCAGATGAAATATATTCAACTATCAAGGTTATAACTTAGTTAAGTAATCATGATTGCCGATCAATGGCATAAATTTTTGAAGTATAGGCTTGTGTTGCTCGATAGAATGCGCTACGATCTGTTTTTAGAAACAGCTACACCACTATACTGCGTTGTCGGCATTGAGTAGTTATCACAAATCGCAAGGCTACATTACTGTAGTACATTGTCCCGTGGTAATTTGATATGCTCGATTGACTTGCTTCGCCCATCTTTCTGCCTCATATCTGCATATTTATAAGTCCGATATCTGAATATTACCCAGTGCTCGCGTGGCGATGCCCCTTAAGCAGCTACATGCACCCGTGTGCATGATACCCAGCTGTTTTCGTTTTCTACCATTGCACAGGAGCTGGCCTTATGAAACCGGAAGCAGATGTGATCACTGTTCTTAACAGATACAAGATATATATTGAGCGTCATCTTACAAGCAGCACGGCTAAGAGCATCATTCTTGTAAACGGTGCTCTGGCCACGACAACATCCTTTAGTCAGAGCATTCGAAACCTGCGCGAGTTCTCAAACGTCATTCTTTTTGATTTGCCATTTGCTGGAAGATCACGGTCACATAACGTAAACGCGGAGATTTTGACTAAAGAAGATGAAGTCGAAATTCTCCTGTACCTGATCGATCTCTTTAAAATCAACTATCTGATGTCCGCGTCCTGGGGCGGTGTGTCGTCTCTCCTCACGTTGGCAAGACGCCCTCCTACGATAGAGAAGGCAATCATTTGCTCATTCTCGCCGGTTATCAATGAGGCTATGCGCAGCTACATGACCGGCGCTCGAAGTTTTTTGCACGAAGGAAATATCCAGGACGGGGCCCATTTACTTAATAACACCGTGGGTAAGTATCTGCCGCGTTTGCTGAAGGTCCACAACCATCAATATCTGCAGGAGATGGTTAAAGGGAATGAGCAGCAGATCATGTTTCATATCGATCAGATCTTTGCACTCGACGCAAACGCCTACCTCAACTGCTTTGCCTGCATCGACGTTCCGGTCTTGTTTGTGAATGGAGGACTGGATGAATATACGACGGTATCGGAAGTGCGGAAGCTGGCAAGGCATATCAAATACAGTCAATTCGCAGTGGTGGAAGGGGCTGGACATTTTATTGACCTGGAAAGTAAACATGCCTGGCGGGCGCTCGGCGAGATTAAGAGGTCATTTTTGCTTGGTCCAGACCGAGTCGAGGCAGTTATCGGTGGGCACCAGTCAGTTGCAGGTGCATTAAATCGTTCCATCGCAGTCTAGCGCGCACGATGACGATTCGATTGTGCCTAGCCGTAGTAGGAGGACAGCAACTTGCATATCTTCGTCATAGCAATCGGCACTGCGGGTGATGTGTATCCGCTCCTCGGGCTGAGCACAACCTTTGTGGCTCACGGACATCGTGTCTCCTTTTGCACCAGCCCTGTTTTCAGGGAAACCGTTGAGCGGTCCGGTCTTCGTTTCCTGCCCCTTGGAACGGAGGAAGATTACTATGCAGCAGTGAATGATCCTGCCATGTGGAATCCACGGCGGTCCCTGAAAACATTATGGAAAGCTGTGGCTGCAAGAATACGGCCGATGCTGGATCTTCTCTACCGTGAAATTGATGATGATACTTTGTTTGCGGCGCATCCATGGGCTTTTGCTGCCAGGCTGATCAATGAAAAATACGGTGTGCCTTTGGTTACAATGCAGATCTCGCCCTCAACTTTCTTTTCTGCTCAGAGCCCGCCAATTCATAAACAATTCACGATCCCAAAGTTTCTACCTTATCCGGTGAGGGCAGGCCTCTTATGGGCGTTCGATCGTGGCATACTCGATCAGATATGCGGGCCCGATATCAATAAAATACGTTCTGCCCTCGGGTTGGAGCCTATTAAGCATGTTATTGGCCGGTGGATACATTCTCCACAGGGTGTACTGGGGCTGTTTCCAGATTGGTTTGCGCAGCCACAAAGCGACTGGCCTGCAAATGTTACTTTGACCGGATTTCCATTATTTGACGGCATTGGTCCTCAAGCGGCTGACGAGGAACTCGAATCTTTTTTGGAGAGCGGATCCAAACCAATTGTGTTTACACCAGGTTCTACCGCAATAGACGAAATGTCTTACTACATGGCGGCAGCGCACACTCTGAACGCACTTGGCCAGCGTGGCATTTTTCTGGCGAGCAAAGGCATCGCAGCAATGAATCTGCCGCGGAATATTCTGGCTCGACCTTACGTCCCTTTAAGTAAGTTGCTTCCGCGCTCCAAGGTATTGGTGCATCATGGCGGCATTGGCACAGCGGCCCAGGCTCTTGCGGCAGGTATTCCACAACTTATTACACCATTTGCTCATGATCAGTTCGATAATGCCGCGCGTGTGCAGCGGCTGGGATGTGGTCTACAGGCAGGTGCTCCCGGGAGCAGTTCTCTCATGTGGACACCTTTGAAGACGCTCTTGGAGAACGACGGTATTCAACAACGATGCAACGAAGTTCAGTCCTGGGTGGAGCCGGGAGAAACAGCTTGCCGGAAAGCGTTGTCAACCGTCGAATCTTTATATCGCTCTTCACCGAACAGAGCCACTTCCAGCAGAGAGCTTCGACAACATGAAAGGTTAGTACGTGTCTGAGTATCGGTATAAGAGCGAGCTATGGCCCTCATTCCAGGAATAGTACTTGTTCTATATAACCCATCCACGACGCATGTTGACAACCTGCTTCGTCTCAGACGTCTATGCAAGGATGTCATCGCTGTGGACAACTCGCCCACTATAAATCTGCAACAATTTGCTCTTATCCAATCCCAGGATATTGATATCGTAATTAATTCCAATCATGGTGGCGTAGCAGGGGCCTACAATCGAGGCGTTGAGCTTCTGATTAAAAAAGGATGTAGCCTGTTTTTCTTTTTCGATCAGGACTCAGAAGTGCCTGACGATTATTTTGTGCAGATGGAGCAGGCATGCAGAAGTCTAAGTAGCCGGCTCTTCATGGTTGGACCCAGGATATTTGATATCAATGTCAGGCGGTATATTCCAGCACATCGCCCCGGCAAATGGAGTCTAAAGCCGCTGCCACTCGAGTCCTGCACCTGCGGTCTGGTGTCATGCGCCTCAATTATCTCGTCTGGCTCGGTAGTGTCTGTGGACACTTATCGCGCATTGGGACCGTTCGCAGAGGAGCTCTTTATCGATCAGGTTGACACGGAATATTGTTTAAGGGCCTCGTGCGAAGGCATACCAATTTATATCAATGCTGATCTAACGCTTAGGCATGAGATCGGGAAACGTACCGTTCGTAAATTTTTGTTTTGGAAGCTTACGCAATGGAACATGCCTCCAATCAGGCAATACTATTCTGCTCGCAACTGCATCCATCTGTCGCGCCGCTATTGTTTGCGATTTCCCCTGGTCATCCTCGTCAACATTATTACTGCATATCAAATTGCGTCAGTGCTACTTTACGAAAAAGACAAATGTAAAAAGCTTTTAGCTATCAGCGCTGGTATTGTCGACGGCATATTCAACCGGTCTGGGATTTTCGAAACTTGCCGCCCTTATGTGTGCACTTGGTGTTCAGCACTATAGTACAAGACCGGTGATGGCAAGGCCTGGTATGGATAGATCGTGCTTGAAAGCGCAGACCCCAACAGCTTCCAGTCGCTTGGACTGGGCTACGGTTGCGATCATCGCTCTGTATGGTTTGGACACGAAAGGCTTGCGTGGAGCGATAGGCTCATCCTGGCACAGCGGTCAGTGGCGGACAGCATCGAGATCTCGGACGAGGCTGCTCTGGCTTCCATAAAGATCTGGTGAAGCGAGATCGCTGGCAAGCTCGATCTCGGTTTCGACCGAGGCAGGTTTACCTTCGATGGCAGCATTTTCGCGCATGAGCTCGACCTGTGCCTCGATACGGCCGAGGTCGCTGTCATTTTCGCGGAGAATGCGGTCGCGGTTCTGTAGATTTTCCAGACGGCGCTGGAGGATGGCAAGCGTGGCTTCCTGCGAGCGCCGAAGCGCGGTCGATGGGCCGGCTTGTTGTGGGGTAGCTTCCTGTATCTGACGGATACGCGCCTGGAGGCTGGACTCAGATTCAGCGCCGAGCTCATGGGTGAGGTGGTTTCGCGCAACAAGTAGCTTGAGGTAGATCCACTGCAGTTTGTCGAGACTGGATTGGGTGCCGGCGAGAAGTTCGGGCTCGACGCCGAGGGTCTGGTAGATGGAGAGGATACGCGCAGAGGTGCTTTCGACGTTGCGCAGACGGCTGCGTAGGTCTTCCGGGAGTGTGGCGATGAGCGCTTTACGCTTAGCACGGCCGTCTTCGAGAAGTCGGTTACCGCTTTCCGCATCGACCACTCTCTGAAAGCGGGGATTGAAGGCAAGAGATGAAACGACGGCAACTTCTACCCCAAGGCCCGCAAGCCAGATGCTTGGCTCAACGAAGCCAAGGATAGTTACGACGGCTGTGCCAAGCGCGTTGACGGGAATGCGGCCGAGACCGGGAACATCGACGCCGACTAGAAAAGCAGCTTTGAGATAGCGCCACATCTCGAACGGTCAGGAGGTAGTTTTCTGGTTGTCTCGGGTGATGACAGCCGGCAGAGTCTCAGGCGCCCCGTCAGGGATCTGCGTGGATGTCTGGTTGGCTTCAAAGGCGGCCAGGGCCTGCTCGGCAAGGGCGCTCTGTTCAGCTTCGCGGATGTGAACGTCGCGCAGGTCGAGGCTGTCGACGGCGACGCGCACGCGTCCAGCGGCTTTCTGGCGCTCTTCGCTGATCATCTCCTCTAGGCGATTGAGGGTTTCGCCGCTGCCTCCGATGTCGGTGACCATGCCGGAGGCCATCTCGGTAATCTCAGCCATAGCGCGCTTCATCTTCAGGTCGCTGATGCCAGTCTTAAGAGACTCTATCTTCTGGCGGGCGATGTTGATAGCGACGTCGCGGGCGCGGACAAGTTCCTTATAGGTGGTCTCGGCCTGATCCATCTGCTTGCGGTTTTCGCCGAGCTCGCGCTCGACGGTCTGCAGGCGGAGGGCGTATTGTCCGGCGGCCTGGCGGTTGCCGAGCTTGAGGTTGGCCGAAGTTTTAGCGCGCAGCTCGTTCTCGTCATTTTCGAGCTTGCGGACCTGGGCGATGAGGCGCTCCACCATGGCGGCGTGAGCGGCAAGTCCGCTGTTAAATTTGCCGATCTGCTTGCGCAGATTTTCCTGCTCGACTTCGAGCAAGGCCTCGGGATTCTGGCGTTCCAGCCCAGAGATAAATAAGCCGATGAAGCCGTGAAAAAGGTTGGTGAGACGACGAAACATAGAGTCTCCTCGGGTACTAATCTTACTCCTGCCCGGTTGCAGAGCCGCCGGACATTGGGCTTAGTGACTGCTCTCGCGGCGCTGCCAGCTTGCGAGCAGGTTAGTGACGACCTCAGCCTTGGGCGCAGCGCAGATCTTGCCAAGGTCGAGGGTGACTCCGTTCGGCTGATAACGTGTCCAGGGACTGTCGGGAGTGCGCGTGGGGACATTGGCATTAGCCGGGCGGAAGCCGTGGTTGATCGATTCCCGCTGGATAGGTTCGCTCAGCAGGAAATCGAGAAAGGCCTGGGCTGCTTTGCGCTGGTCTTCGCTGCTCCAGGGGGCATTGAGGATGTAATACGGGTTATCATTCCAGGCATTGTATTCGGGATAAATGATATGGATGGGTCCCCAGCGGCCTTCGGCGTTCTTGAGGTAGTCGATGGCGACGCTCTCATAGACGAGCAGGGCGTCGTAAGATGAAGGTCCTTTCAGAACCATCTCGCGCATGAGGTTGCCGGTGCTGTTGGAGTCGCTGCTGGAGGCGGATTCGAGCTGGCCGAGCCAGGTCTGGAACTGCACGTTGGTGACGTCGCCAAGGCTAAGGTCTTCTGTCTTTTTGAAGTAGCTATGACCGGCGAGCAGGAGAGCGAGGATGCCGGAATTCGAATCTCCGGGGTTCGTGTGCCCGAACTTGAAGAGTCCCCACTCGGGTTTCTGGCCAATAGCCGTCCACCCGCCGGGCTCATGGAGGGCGCGGTTGATGGTATCGAAGTCGACCTTGCCGTAGTGATTCTTGAAAACCTGGTAGCGCTCTTCCCATATGACGAAGACCATAGGAGTGAGAGCAAGTGCATCTTCCTTGAGGATGGGGTTGGTGCTGTACTTGGCCTGCCAGTCTTCGATGAAAGTGTCCTTGTAGACATTGCTGGCAGGCGACCAGACCTGGATGCGCTGATCTCCATTGAGAGCGGCGTGAGCACCTTCAAGTGAGCCCATAGGGATCAGATTGATATGGATGTGTTTTCCTTCGGAGGTCGAGTTGAACTGCTCGACGGCCCATTGCAGCCAGCGCTGCTTTTCGGTACCGTAAGCAATCCCCAGCTCGACATCCTTGCCGGAAACAGCGGGGATAGAGAGCTTCTGCGGCAGCACATGACGCTGGCGTGCCCAATAGTATGCGCCGGCGATGCAGGCCAGCAGGAAAAGCGCGATAACGGCCTTGCCGGCGGGAGTAAGTGAAGGGCGGGAACCGGGAGTCTGTGCCATAGGTCAGAAGAAAGTGGAGATATCCCGAAAGACTTCAACGATACTTTTGGGATCGCCGGTGTAGGCTTTGCCCTGCGTGGCGGTGGCGATCTGTTCGAGCACGTCGCGCCGGGCGTCGCTGCCATATGCGATGGTGTAGATGCGGATCGTGTGTGATTCGACATCGCCGCGAATGTGCGAAAGCAGGTCGTTGAGCTGGAGATGGCTCCGGTTGTCCTCGCCGTCGGTGAGGACAACTATGGCGCGAATGTGATCGGAGGGCCGCTGCTGCAGGTGCTGGTAGGCAGTGTCGATGGCATCGTAAAGGGCAGTTTCCCCGCCGGCGAAAAGCGAATCGATCGCATCCGTAGATGTCTTGCGCGTAGAGGCGAGAGCCTGGTCGGTCGAGGCCCAGCTTGACGTGTTGTTAAAAGAGAGGATTGAGAATTCGTCTTTGTCGTTGAGCAGAGAGACGAGCTGCTTTGCGCCGGCCTTGGCGTTGGGCATCTTACCCTCATCGTTCATGCTGCTTGAAGTGTCGAGGACGAGGGCGACGTCGGCGGATTTCTTCTCGCTGATGTCCCATTGATGCTGGATGGCATTGATGACCTCAGAGGATGGCACTTCAAGCGTGGTCACCGGCTGCTTGGGGTCGACGCCGTGATCGGCGTCGATGGGAGCCGCGACAGGTACATCAGGCGATCCGGGACGGAAACCATAGGCAAGAGCTTTCTTCTGTTGCGGCGCAGCGAGCAGGTAGTTGATATAGACCTGGGCGGCTTCGCGGCGCTCGGGAGTAACCCAGTCACGGTCGACGATGCCGATAGGATGGTCGCTCCAGAAAGTCCCTTCCTTGGGATAGATGGCGACTACAGGAAATGGCATCGATTTGGCGTTGCTGTAGGATTCGACGACCATGCTCTCGTAGAGGACAGCGGCGGAGAGATATTCAGGGCCGCTATCGAAGAGCTTGCGGCCGAAGAATCCGGTGGAGCTGCCGTAGTGGACCATCGAGTCTTCAATGCCGCTGACGAAGGCGCGGGTCTTTGGGCTCTCAACGTCGGCCAGAGTGAGGCCGCGGACCTTGCCAGTAGCGGCATAATTCTCAGCAACAAGCGAGAGGATGCCGCTGTTGCTGTAAGCCGGATGTGTATGACCGAATTTGAAGCTGCCCCACTGCGGGTATCCGTAGCTGCTCCAGCCCTTCTGGTTGCGGGCAAGGGCGAGAATGTCGGCCCAGCCAACGGGCTTTTTGCCCCAGCCGATGGCTTCGGCCATAGGCTTCCAGATAGCAATAACAACGGGCGAAAGCACGAGGTTCTGCGTGCCGCCAATCATATCCTTGCCGGTAGCGGCACGGGACTGGGCATTGCCGAGCTTGATAAAGATGTTGGAGGCCGGGCTGATAAGGTCGTCATGCTCGCGCCCGCTGGTAAGGTCGTCAATGCATTCACCGGAACCCTTGGGAATGGCCTGCACGGTGATCCGTTTGCCCCCGGCAGTCTTCGCTCCGCTCTGGTTGAAGGCAGCAGTCACGTCTTCAATCCATTTCTGCTTTTCCGAGCCATAAGAGAAGAGCAGGCGGATTTCATCAGGAGCGGGTGTGGCGGAAAGGCCTTCTGAAGCGGCGGAAGAATGTCTTTTGCAGGAAATGAGAACGCACGCGAGCAGGATAGGCAGTGTGATTGCCAGAAGTCGTACGGCACGCATGCGGCAGTCGTCCCCTCGCGACAAGAATACAGGAGAGATACGTAAAAGGGTGGAAGAAGGTTCAATCGCAGGAAATTTGGCAGTGGTCTCCGGGGGCGGATACTAACACCGCCATGGGCGAACAAGCTGTGTTTTTCACAGATGAGAAATCTTGGGGCAGACACCATTACTGGACGAAGTTAGCATGCAGGCAGTAGGCTAAGAAACTACGCGGGAAGGCTGGGCTTCAGTATCCATGCCTCACAACATTGTTCTATTTGCTCGCAAGGAGGCTGCCCTTGCCCGGTGCTGCGTACATCCATGTCCAGGTTGGCGGGGAAGACATCGACCTCGCTCTGCTGGCCGTCGTCGAAGTCCATCAGAAGCTCAACGACCACTGGCGCGCGCGCGTCATCTTCCGCTCCGTACCCGACACTCAGCCCGACGTGGCTTCCATGTTCGGCC
>NZ_JBZYWJ010000019.1:0-17072 GCF_059115305.1 Acidobacterium sp. FHG110202_01 | reverse complement strand
TGCTGCGGGTCCTTCGACTGCGACGCGCTTGTGCGCGTCTTCGCTCAGGATGACAGCGCGCGGCTGGGTGCAGTTTATGCTGCGGGTCCTTCGACTGCGACGCGCTTGTGCGCGTCTTCGCTCAGGATGACAGCGCGCGGCTGGGTGCAGTTTATGCTGCGGGTCCTTCGACTGCGACGCGCTTGTGCGCGTCTTCGCTCAGGATGACAGCGCGCGGCTGGGTGCAGTTTATGCTGCGGGTCCTTCGACTGCGACGCGCTTGTGCGCGTCTTCGCTCAGGATGACAGCGCGCGGCTGGGTGCAGTTTATGCTGCGGGTCCTTCGACTGCGACGCGCTTGTGCGCGTCTTCGCTCAGGATGACAGCGCGCGGCTGGGTGCAGTTTATGCTGCGGGTCCTTCGACTGCGACGCGCTTGTGCACGTCTTCGCTCAGGATGACAGTGCGCGGCTGGGTGCAGTTTGTGCTGCGGGTCCTTCGACTGCGACGCGCTTGTGCGCGTCTTCGCTCAGGATGACAACCATCTGGTATTGCCGCTAAAAGCGCAGGCGGAGGGCGATCTGGGCCTGGCGTTCGCGGTAGAGGGTGGTGCTGTTGGCGTTCGTCACTGTGCCGAAGCGCGGTTCGCCGTCGGCCCCGCTCAGGAAAGTGAGGCGGGCGGTATCGTTGTTGGTTTTGAGGTTGCTGATGGAGTAACCGATGGTGTCGATGCTGGTTGCGTTCTGGTGGTTGAGGACGTTGAAGACTTCGCCCATGATTTCGAGCTCGTAGCGCTCGCCGATATGGGTGTTCTTGGCGAAGCGGGCGTTGAGACTGTAGACGCGCGGATAGCGGAAGGTGTTGCGGCCTACGGTAGGGAGGCGGGTGTCTCCCCCGGAGCCGTTGATGCCGGAGCCGAGGCCTTCGATCTGGAAGGCGGTGGAGGAGTCAGTGATGACGCCGGTTCCTCCGGCGGCGAGGCAGGCGGCCTGGTAGTCGTAGATCAGCGCGTTCTGATAGGAGCATGCCGGGGCGGGGATGGCGCCTTCGGTGCGCATGGAGTAGGGCTGGCCGGTGCGCAGCTCGGCGACGGGAGCGAGGAGATATCCGTTGACGAGGTAGCCGAGGATGCCGTGGGCCTGCCAGGGCGTGTGGAGGACGGCGGTCCCAGTAACGCGATGGCGGATGTCGAAGTTGGAGTTGCCGTATTCAAGCTTGAGGTTGGTGGGGTCGAGGACGTCGTTCAAGTCGGCGAAGGTGGTGGCGTTCTGGTTGTAGTCGATGGCGTGGGAGTAGGTGTAAGTGCCGTAGAGGTCGAGTGCGCGGGAGCGGTGGGAGAGGCGCGCTGCTCCGGCCTGGTAGTAGGAGTTGGTCTCGCTGAAGATGTTGGTGATCTGCTGGTAGTTGGGATTGATGCGTTTTGAGAAGAACTTTGAAACGTAGCTTCCTTTGAGCGGGCCTTTTCCGGTGGCGTCGGTGATGAGGTAGGTCATGGTTGTTGCCGCGGAAAGGTCGATGTTGGTGTCGATGAAGTTCGGCAGCTCGCGTCCGGAGCTTCCCATGTAGGTGAAGGTTAAGGTGGTGTGGCGGTCGAGGGCCTGTTCGAGAGAGAGCTCGGTCTGGTGAATCTGCGGGTTCTGGAAGCGCGGGTCGAAGAAGACAGCGTTGGGCTTCACTTCCATGACGGGCTTGCTCGAAAAGACGTAGGGGAAGGGCGGCGCGCCAAGGTCGTGCGGGCGGTAGAGGTAAGACCGCTGGCTGTTGGGCGATCCGGTGGCGGTGAGGGCGGAGAAGGCGGTGGAGTTGATGATACGTCCGTAATAGATGCCGTATCCGGCGCGGAGGACGGTGTGACCGTGGCCAAAAACGTCCCAGGCCACGCCGAAGCGCGGCCCGAAATTATTACGGTCATGGGGGAGAGTGACCGTCTGGGGAAGGTCAAAATTGATGAGATTCTTGTTCGTGTTGGGGAGTTGCTCGTATTCGTAACGGATTCCCATGGAAATGGTCAGGCCATGGTGGAGTTTCCATTCGTCGGCGATGAAGCCGGAGTAGTCGGCGGTCTGGAATTGGAACGTAGTAGGCCCGATGCCCTGCTGGAACCAGGAGTAGCAGGGAAGGTTGCCGACTTCGGTGGTGGTTCCGGAGCAGTGGTTGGGGGAGAAGTAGTCGGCAGCGAAGTCGAGGGGATTGGCGTAGTCGTAGGTGCCGTTCTGGTCGTAGAGGTTGTTGCTGTAATCCGTCACATAGTTGAGGTCGTAGCCGAATTTAGTGGTGTGGTTGCCGCGCACCCAGGTGATCATGTCGACGAACTCGTGGCGGCGCTCATCGGGGTAGGCAGGGCGGTCGAGAAAGGCAGGCTTGCCGAAACGGAAGCCGTCGCTTGAGGGCGCGATGGAAATCTGCGGCGGATGGCCGTAGGTATTCTTCGAAAGGCTCTGCTCGAAGGTTGAAGGCGCATCACTGAACTCGGATTCGGTGTCGCGTCCGTACTGGTAGCGGGCCTCGTTGAGGACATTGGCGCTGAGGAAATACTGCCAGCGGGCGATGCCCCAGTCTTCCTTTACGTAGTCATTGCCGAAGCTGGTAACGCCGTAGGTTTCGGAGGCTCCGGTCTGCGTGCCGTTGAGCGAGCTCCAGCGCATACGGTTGTACTGGAGGGTGAGGTGATGGCGCTCGTTGATCTGCCAGTCGATCTTTGGGAAGAAGATGACCTGGCTGCCGTTCCGCGGGACGTTGCCGAGCAGGCCATTGAGGTTGTCGAGCAGCTTGTTGTAGCTGACTTTGGCTTGGGCTGGCGTCTGCTGGATGCGCGCGGCGAGTGTGTTGAGCTGGGATGATGTGGGCGCGGCGAAGAATTTTTCCGGATCGTAGGCGCGGGCTACGGCGGGGAAATCGCGCTGGTACTGGTCATAAGCGAGGAACCAGAAGAGCTTGTCTTTGCGGATGGGACCGCCGGCGGAGATGCCCCATTGCTTGCGGGAGTCGGAAGGTTTGAAGGGTGTGGTGACGAAGGAGCCGTCGGCGGCGCGCGTGGTGAGGGTGGTGAAGGGGTTGGTGGCTCCCCAGGCGCTGCTGCGGTCGTAGACAAAGGCCTGTCCGTGCATCTTATTGCCGCCGCTTTTGGTGACGGTGTTGACGACGCCCCCGGCGGCGCGCCCGTATTCGGCGGAGAAGTTGGACGTGTTGACCTGGAACTCGCGCACAGAGGCCTGGGTGGTGGAGTAACTGATGCGCGTGCGGCCGCGCTCTTCTGAGAAGAAGGCCTGGTTGTTGTCGGCTCCGTCGATGGTGTTGTTGTTGAGCAGGGTGCTGATGCCGCGAAAGCTGAGCAGGCCATAGCCGTTGGGGTCGGGCGTGACTCCGGCGGCGAGGAGGGCGAAGCTGGACCAGCGGCGCTCGTTGCTGGGCAGGTTGTCGATCTGCTCCTGGTTGATGTTCTGGGTGACGGCGGCGGTGGTGGTGTCAATCTGCTGGGCTTCGGCGCTGACGCGCACGGTGGTCTGAGCGGTGCCGATGGCAAGTTGCGGCGCGATGTGGGTGAGGCGGCCGATTTCGATGGTGATGGACTGGGCCATCCAGGGGGCGAAGCCGTCGGCTCCGGCCATGAGGGTGTAGGTTCCGGGCGCTACTTCTTCAAAGTAGAAATGGCCGGCTTCGTTTGATGCGGCGTTGCGCTCGAATCCGGTAGCGGGATTGCGCAGGGCAAGCTGCACATTCGGGATGACGCGGCCTTCGGCGTCGAGTACGATGCCTGCGAGGGCGCCTCCGGTGGTGGATTGCGACCACGCGGTGAAGGAGAGCAGAAGCATGAATAACAGGGCAAGGCGAAGCTTCAAGCAGCCCATCTCCAAGGCAAAGCAGTAAACGGCGGGGCTCGGGCTCCGTCCGAAAATTTTGCAGGTGTTTCAAGCGGCCTTCGAAGGTTGATGGAAGAGCGCGGAAAACTCAGAGGAGCGAAGAAGCATTGCCTCAGCGGCTAAAGCCGCACCTTCTGCGCCATTTACGGCACGGCTGAAGCCGTGCCCCTTCAAAACAACGACTTTTTTCGTATCCAGTAAAGCCGTGTTTGCAAAGCCTGAGTCTTCAGCGGGTCTCTTCCCTGGCTTCTCCCTCAAAGCACGGCTAGAGTAGCCGTGCCTTGAGATTTCTCACCCGAGAAGGCTGATTTCCCACCCACAGACTGTCCAATTCTGGGAATCGTGTTCCGAGAGTACTTGATTCGTTAGACTAGACAAGAGAAATGTTTATTGATGAAGCCAAGATCCGGGTAAAAGCCGGTGACGGTGGTAATGGCTGCGTGGCCTTCCGCCGTGAAAAGTTTGTGCCGCGCGGCGGCCCTTCGGGCGGCGACGGCGGGCGCGGCGGCGACGTGGTGATGGAGTCGAGCCAGCGCCACAATACGCTGGTGCACTTCCGGTTCAATCCAGAACACAAGGCCGAGCGCGGAAGGCATGGCGAAGGCTCGAACTGCACGGGGCGCGACGGCGAGAGCATTGTGCTGAAGGTTCCGGTGGGCACTGCGCTCTATGACGAAGAGACGGGCGAGCTCCTGCACGACTTCAAGACTCCGGACGAGCGCATTGTGGTGGCGCGTGGCGGGCGCGGCGGGCGCGGCAACCAGCACTTTGCTACGCCGACGCACCAGGCTCCGCGCGAGCATGAGCTGGGGCGTCCGGGAGAGGAGAAGCGCTTTCGGCTGGAGTTGAAACTGCTTGCTGATGTCGGGCTGGTCGGTTATCCCAATGTGGGTAAGTCGACGCTGATCTCGCGCATCTCGGCTGCGAAGCCGAAGATTGCGGATTATCCTTTCACGACGCTCGAGCCGAATCTTGGCGTGGTGACGATCGGCGAAGCTCCGTATGAGGAGAGCTTTGTGGTGGCCGATATTCCCGGGCTGATTGAGGGCGCGCACCTGGGTGCTGGGCTGGGCGTGCAGTTCCTCAGGCACATTGAGCGCACGCGGCTGCTGGTGCACCTGGTCGATGTGTCAGACGGCAGCGGGCGACCCGATCCGGTGGAGGATTTCAAGGTCATTCAGGGCGAGCTGAAGAGCTTTGGGCACGGGCTCGATGAGAAGCCGGTGATCGTGGTGGCGGCGAAGGCGGATGTGGCGAATCCGGAGAAGTTGAAAAAGCTGCAGACTATGGCGAAGCGGCGGAAATTGCCGTTCTTTGTGATTTCGGCGGTTACGGGAGAGGGTGTGGATGCCTTGAAGTATGCGATTGGGGAGCGGGTGAAGGAGTTGCGGAAAGACGCTGTGGCGGCTGGTTAGAGAATAGCGCCATAGATAGCGACAAGAATGATTACTATTTCCGATGTCTTCACTGCTGTTTGTGCCTCGTTCTCAGAACTTTTCGGTCAAGGTCGCTAAGCAGGAGATTCCTCGGTCCCGCTAAGTCGACGTATGTTCTATCTAAGTTTTTACACTTTGAATATCAAACCTAATAGATGTCGAAGAACGGACAAACACCCCCCCAGGTTAGCTTCGCGAACCTGGGGCACCCGATGTAATGGCTACCGGTGCGAGAAGCAGATCCTTCGCTTCGCTCAGGATGACAATTCCTCGGGTAGCGTGTAGTTCACGAGTAGAGTGATTGGTAGGAATTTCTTCCTACCGGTATATGCCTACGATTGAGAAGATCAGCATTGCCCTGCCAAAAAGGAACCTGCACCAGCAGGGGCTGAAAGAATTGCAGCGGGTCTGGAAGCAGGCTATGAAAGACAAGAGTCCCGGCGTTGCGCCGACGGAAGTACTCTCGCGCCTTGAGAAAAAATACCAGACGATGAGCAAGTAGTGCGCGTTGGCTATCGATGCGAAAGCGGTCGTTGCTGCGCAACGATTCGCAGGAACCCTTCGACTCCGGTCAAGAGAAGTTCTTCTTGTTCCTGCGGATCCTTCGACTCCGCTACGCTTCGCTCAGGATGACATTCTACGAAGATGAAGATATTGCTTTCCCACCCTTTCGTCGAACATCATGACGAAAGGATGGGGCACCCGGTAATGTGGGATAACGGGCAAACACCCCCCAGGTTAGCTTCGCCAACCTGGGACACCCGGACGGATAGAATTGAGTGCATAGCAAGTGTTCCGGGAGGATGAGTGGCAGACACTAAGACCCTTATTGAGCAGGCGTACTCCGCATTCAACAAGCGGGACATCGACGGTGCATTAGCACTGATGACGGAAGACGTGAGCTGGCCCAAGGCTTCGGAGGGCGGCAGGGTTGTCGGAAAGGAAGAGATCCGCGCCTACTGGACTCGGCAATGGGGTGAGTTCGATCCCCATGTTGAACCGCTGGCAATCACCGAGGAAGACGGAGGCAGGACTCGCGTCAGAGTGCACCAACTGGTCAAGAGTCTTGAAGGGGATGTTCTATCGGACAGCGAGGTTCTGCATATATTCACTGTGAGCGGTGGTCTTATTGCAGCCATGGACCTTGGGGATGAGGCCGATTCAAATGCCGGTCCGTCTGCCGCTTTCGCACATCGATCCTGACTGCGCTCAGGATGACACTATCTGGGGGTGTCGCTTCCCGTCCTTTCGCTAAGAACGCGAAAGGATGGGGTACCCTTTTTTGTGCTGCTCGATGCGAAAAGCGGTCGTTGCTGCGCAACGATTCGCAGGAAACTCTCGACTTCGGTCAGGATAGGTTCTTCTTGTTCCTGCGGGTTCTTCGACTACGCTCCCTTCGGTCGCTTCGCTCAGAATGACAGCCTATTTTTATCGCTCAGGATGACAAGCTTTTACAATTTTCCAAGTGTCCTTAAAGTTTCAGGTGCATTCGACTTGCGGCGAGGGTCGCCGCGCTACTCTCACTCTGCCTCATGCGGCGGTGGAGACTCCCGTCTTCATGCCGGTGGGGACCGTCGCTTCGGTCAAGGCGGTGCCGCAGCATCTGCTCGAAGAGCTGAATGCGCGGATCATTCTGGGGAATACGTATCATCTCTATCTGCGGCCCGGGCATGAGCTGGTCCGGCGCATGGGCGGACTGCACCTCTTTATGAGCTGGAACCGCGCTCTGCTGACCGATTCAGGCGGGTTCCAGGTCTTCAGCCTCAATGAGCTGCGCAAGGTGACCGAGGAGGGCGTCGAGTTCCGGTCGCATCTTGATGGCGGGCTGCACTTCTTCTCTCCCGAGCATTCCATGGACGTGCAGATTGCTCTGGGCTCGGATATTGCCATGGCCTTTGATGAGTGCACCGAGTATCCGGCGGATTATGCGCGGGCAAGGAAGTCGCTCGATCTGACGCTGCGCTGGGCCGAGCGCAGCAAGCGGCATTTTGATGCGCATAAGAGTGAGCGCCCCTGGGGCGCTCAGCAGCGAGCAGCGCTCAGCGCTCAGGGTGCAGGACTGGGTGCAGGGTGCAGCGTGCAGGGTACAGAAGAGGGCTCAGATTTCAGGTCGCAGGGCCCAGGGGGCGATTCTTTGAGCGCTGAGCGCTGTGCGCTGCACCCTGATGCTGTTCCCAGTCTCTTTGGGATTGTGCAGGGCGGGATGTATCCCGATCTGCGGCGGGAGGCGGCGGAGCGGCTGGTGGAGATGGATTTTCCCGGATATGCCATTGGCGGGCTGAGTGTAGGCGAGCCTCGGGAGCTGACGCGCGAGATCATTGCCGAGACGCTTCCGCTGCTGCCCAAAGATAAGCCGCGGTATGTGATGGGCGTCGGCTATCCGGATGAGATTGTGGAGTATGCCCGGATGGGCGTCGATATGATGGACTGCGTGCTGCCGACCCGGGCGGCGCGGCATGGGCTGCTCTTTACTTCGGAAGGGCGGCTGAATATCAAGAACCGGCGCTTTGCTGAGGACCAGGGGCCGCTCGATCCGGAATGCGGGTGCATGGTATGCGGGCGGTACAGCCGGGCTTATCTCAGGCATCTGATGGTGGCGCAGGAGCCTCTGGCGGCGGTGCTGAATACGCTGCATAATCTGGCGTTTTATCTGGGGACTATGGAGCGGGTTCGGGGCGAGTTGGGTGTGAAAAACTTAACCGCACAGGACGCTGAGGATTCGCAGAGGTCCGCAGGGGAATAAAGAAAAAGCAGATCCTTCGCTGCGCTCAGGATGACAAAGCCGAGCGGTTGGTTGTGGCCAAACGTCCTGCAAAAACCCAGGTTAGCTTCGCGAACCTGGGGCACCCACTCTGTGGTAACTGATGCTTTGTTTTCATTTATTTAGTTGCGAATGCCGGTTTGCTATGCGGCTTGGCTGTGGACTTTTGTCGTTTTTTGTCCGGAACTATCGGTGGGAATCAGGGTCATCAATAGCTGAGTGCGTTTTGGCCTCTCCGGCATCAAGGCTGCCGAATTTACCTGGAATGGCGGTGTATCCGCAATGAATTCTGGAATCTTTCACTCTGCCGGATTCTCTCAGCCCTATAAATGGCGGCTGGCTGGAATGGCCGCGGTTCTTTTCTCCCTTCCTCTGGGGCAGGCAAAGCTTTTTGCACAATATGCGCAGCCGGGAATTGGATATCAGCAGGCGCTTCCGTCGGGCTATGGTTCCGGAGGCTATGCACCGGATTATCCGCAGCAGCAGTATCCTTCTCCGTATTCACAGCAGCCGGCTTATGGGCAGCAGGCTCCGGCGGCGTATCCGCAGCAGACGCAGCAGGCCCTGGGGCCGGACCAGCTGGAGCAGATGGCGGCTCCGATTGCGCTTTATCCTGACCAACTGGTGGCGCTGATTCTGGCGGCTTCGACTTATCCGCAGCAGGTGGCGGCGGCGGACCAGTGGCTGCGGTCGGCGGGAAATGTTTCTCCCGACCAGATTGTGGCCGGCGCAGGCGCACAGAACTGGGACCCGAGCGTGAAGGCGCTGACGGCGTTTCCCCAAGTGCTGGCGGTGATGGACCAGAATCTGCAGTGGACGACGGTGCTGGGCAATACCTATTTCAATCAGCCTCAGGACGTGCTACAGGCGGTGCAGGTAATGCGGCAGCGGGCGCAGGGAGCCGGAAATCTGCAGAGCACTCCGCAGGAAGCGGTGAGCTATAACCAGGGCTACATTCAGATTGCGCCGGCGAACCCGCAGGTGGTGTATGTGCCGATGTATAACCCGTGGGCGGTGTATGGGCAGCCGGTTTCGCCTTATCCGGGATTTTCGCTGCTGGGCGCGCTGAGCTCGGTGGGATCGTTTCTCGGCTCGGTAGCAGGCGGATTTGGCGGCGGCGGGTATGGGTCGTCGCCGGTGAGCTTCGGGCTGGGCATGGTAATGAGCGCTTTCAGCAATACGCCCTGGGGCCTGCTGAGCTGGGGACTGAACTGGCTGACGCAGGGCCTGTTCTTTCACCAGTCGAATTACTACACGAGCAGCCGGACGGTGAGAGACTGGGGGCTTCCGCATGGCGGGCCGCGCGCTTATGGCTATCGAGGGCCGGGGGTCTATGGCCAGCGCGGGTATGCGATGCAGGCGAGCTACTCGCGGTCACAGATGCAGAACTATAATCGCGGATCTTTGCAGACGTATAACCGCGGGAATTATGGGTCGGGTTTTTACAACCGGCCTGGGCAGACTTACGGTCAAGGCTATGGACAGGGTTATGGCCGCATGACTACGCCGGCCCGGCCGCAGCAGATGTACAGCCGTCCGAACTTTCCGTCGGCCTATAACGGCTCGGGCTTTGGGTCTTCTTCGGCTTACCGGTATGGAGCTACGAATAATAGCGGGTTTGGGAATGGCTTTCGCTCATCGTTCGGCAACCGTCCGGTGGCACAGCAGAATTACCGGGCTTCGGCAGAAGGCTTTGGCGGCTTCGGGCAGCGTGGGTCTTCCGGCTTTGGCGGGTCCTCTTTCAAGGAGCCGCACGCCTCCTCCGGTGGCGGGTTCCACATGTTTGGCGGTGGCGGTGGGCACAGTTCCGAGAGCTTCCATGCTCCCAAGAGCTTTGGCGGTGGACACTCGGGCGGCGGTGGTGGTTTCCATATGAGCAGCCATGGTGGCGGCGGTCATTCCGGCGGTGGCCATTCGGGTGGCGGGCATCATCATTGATGGCTCTTTTTCTCATCCTCCCCCTACAGGGGACGCTTGATTCGCAGAGAGAAGAATCTCACCACAGAGCACGGAGAACACAGAGATTTCAACTACCCCAGGTTAGCTTCTCACCCCAGCACACGAACACCACGCGCGCCGGGGACCCCGATTCGCGAACCTGGGCACCCGGTTTTGCCCTGTTTCCGGCTTGTGCAAATTTTTTCTCTTGACAATCTCATATTGGCAAGTAATTACTTACGGTAAGTGATTGCTTACCTTCAGTCCGGTTGTGAGGCTTTAGGGGATCCTACGCGGTTTGCCATCTTTGGAGCGCTGGCGGAGAAGCCTCGGGCGGTGGGTGAGCTGGCGGCGCTGTTCCCGGTGAGCCGTCCGGCGGTTTCGCAGCATCTGAAGGTGCTTAAGAATGCCGGGCTGGTGAGGAACCGGAAAGAAGGTGCCCGCCGGGTGTATGCCGTCGATCCGGAGGGAGTGGCCCGGCTCCGGCGGGAACTGGACCGACTATGGAGTGACGCTCTGGAGGCATTCAAAAGGGCCGCGGAGGCATGGGAGGAACCGCATGCCGTCTGAAATTCTTGCCCCGGTCGAGAAGGTTGTAACTGTGAATGCTCCGAGGGGGCATGCCTTTCGCATTTTCACCGAATTCTTTGGCGGGTGGTGGCCATCGACGCACCACATCGGGAAGCATCCGTTTGAGACAGCAATTCTTGAGGGATATGTGGGCGGGCGCTGGTATGAGCGCATGACCAATGGCGAGGAATGCGAGTGGGGGCGGGTGCTGGTCTGGGATCCTCCCGAGCGGCTGGTGGTGTCGTGGCATTTGCAGCCGGACTGGCGGTATGATCCCGATCCCGCAAGAGCGAGCGAAGTGGAGGTACGGTTCATCGCCGAATCCGAGTCGGTGACGCGGGTGGAGTTGGAGCACCGCTGCCTCGAGCGGCATGGCGCGGGCGGCGATCAAATGCGCGAGAGTGTGAATGGCGGCTGGGGCTTTGTTCTCGGGTGCTACGAGAGCTTTGCTGCTGAGGCGATCCGGAAAGGCGAGGCATGAAGATTGTCGATCGGGTGTTTGGATGGCTTCTGGGGCTGGGCGCAGTGGGACACAGTCTGGGCAGTATCAAGGCCTATGGGAACAATCATGAGATGCTGCTCTGGTCTTTGGGGACGAGCCTCGCGATTCTGCTGCTGGCGGCGGTGAACCTGCTACGCGTGGGGAGGCCAGGGGATCATGCGCTGGCGTGGGTGAGCTTCGCCGGGTGCATCGGGTGGCTTGTGGCGGCCTTCGCGTTCGGGCGATTGATAGAGAATCTTCTGGATTTTCGCGCGCTGGTGAATATGGTGACTGCGGCGGTGCTGGCGGGGTTCAGTTTGCGGACTGCTTTCGGGAAGGCTCGCGTCAGTTAAAAGAACTTACCGCCCTTCGACTGTGCTCAGGACAGGCTCCGGGCGCGGGAGTGTGCGCAGAGGAAAACTCTCCACCACAGAGGACACAGAGAGCACAGAGTTAACTACCTGCTGTGTCGTGTTCGACAAATTGTATCTCTTCTTTTGTTGTTGACTGTCTGTCTTCTTCTGTTTCGGAAGATTTCTTTTTTTCGATTGGGAGCAGGAAGCGGAATGGAGTGTGCAGGGCCTGGCTCAGCACGTATTTCAGAATCTTCATGCGTTCTTCGTGGGGGACGTTGTAGGCCTGCAGCGCGGTGACGGCGGCGATGGAGAAGCTGACACCGAGGTTAAGCACGAAGGTGATGCTCAGTCCGGCGATGGCGAAGTAGAGCCAGTGGGTGCCGAAGGCGCTGAGGCCGTAGCGGGCGGCGGCGAGCGCGAGCATTCCAGTGTTGAGCGTGATGTGGCGCACGTCGAGCGGGATGCCGAAGAAGCGCGCAATTTCCGGGGCAAGGCCGAGCATATAGCCGAGCACGATGTTAGTGCTCCATCCGGAGATGTTGTTCTCAAATAGTTCAGCAAATCGCTGCATGCGGCGCGTGCCGATTCTCAGGCCCAGAGGGTGCTGCGCGATGGCGGCGGGAATGCGGTTGTAGATGGCGAAGTTCTCGCACCATCCTCCGATGACGGCGGCGAGCCAGAGGATGACTCCGGTGGCTGCCGCGTAGATGGCCGTGCCCGATGTAAAGGGATGCAGCGTCTGGTAGACGTGCGTGGCTGCATGTTCCGGCAGATAAGGGGAGCGGAAGATGCGCAGCCAGAGCTGCTCGAATCCGATGGCGCCAAGGCAGACGGCGATGACGTTGCCGAGCGCGGCGGCGAGCTGGGTGCGGCAGATGCGGGCGGCAAAGTCGGCGATCTTGCTCCAGCGGGAGACGCCGCGGTTCTGACGCACGATGCCGGCGAAGGCTGCGGCGGTCATCGAAGGCTGTTTGGTGGCGAGTGCGAGGCCGAAGGTGTGCATGATGAGGAAACTGATGGCGTAATCCGTTCCGATGAGAAAGCCTTCGACGAAGAGCGGATGCGGGCTGCCCATGATGCGCAGCTTGAGCGCGGCAGTAAAGACGGTGAGCAGTCCGCCGCCGATGGCAGCGAGCCACATCTGTCCGTACTCCTTCTTGTTGGTGGCGATGTAGTGTTCGCCGCTGTGCCCGGTGCGCTCGACGGTTTTGCGCGCGAGCAGGTTGAGGTTCTGGCGGATAAGCGGGCGGAGGCGCGTGTCTTCGAGCCGTCCGGCGACAAGCGTGTCGAGCAGCTGGCGCACCTCGGGCGATGGGCGGCGAGTATTTCCGACAAGCGCGGAAGCGAGAAGCTGCATGCGGTCGAGCGAAGCTTCCATGCTGGTGAGATCGAAGACGAGCGCAGTGCTTACACCCGCATCTTCCATGTGGTCATGCACCTGGATGAGCTCGGCACGGCAGGCGCTGACGGCTTCAAGCCATGGATCGAGTTCTTTCTTCCGCAGGAATGTTTCTGTCGCAAAGATCAATTGATAGAACGGCGAGTCTTCTACAGTTTTTGCACTGCCGCGCTGGCGAACGGCGGAAGTGACGCCTCGTCCGGCGACACGCGTGGCCAGAAGATAAAGCGCCTGATGGATGTCTTCGCGGAAGTGCGGGAGCGCGTCGACGCCCGGCCACAAAAGGCGGACGAGGCGGCGGAAGCTTTTGTTATCGAGCCGGACGAAGCGGTCGACAGTGATGCGCGAGGAAAAGATGGCGCTGAAGAGGCGCGCGGTGTCGGACTCTTCGCGCGCCGAAGGGAGCAATTGCTGGAAGATGCGGCGAAGGGCTTCGGGCAGAAGCGCGTGGCGCGAAGGCAGGCCGGTTTCTGCGAAGAGCGGAAGGGAGTTGAGCTCGGAGAGCAGCTCGATCCAGGAGGCTTCGAAGCCGGTGCGGAGCTCTCTGTCCTGTTCGAGCATACGGATCCAGCGCAGGAGTGAGACAGTGGAGGCGCGATCGGTGGGGCGATCCCAGATATAGGCGAAGAGCGCAGAGATGCGGCGCGCACGGACGCTGAGGCTGGTGGCGGTGGTGAAGAGCTCGGTGCGCCGGCGCAGATCGCCTGGCGCATGGAGAAAGGAGGGACGTTTCCGGAGCCTTCTCAACCTTTTCCAGAGTCTGCGCATGATTCCCTATCCATTAGCTGCGGGTTGGGGGTTGTAAGTTGCTCGGTTGGTTCTTTGTGCCCGGAAGTTATTGCTGGAGCAGAAGAATTTTAAAATCTACCGCCAATCACCCAGCACACGAAAATCGCGTGTGTTGGGGGACCCGATAGACGCACGCAAAGGAAAAATTTCACTACAGAGAGCGCAGAGAACACAGAGTTAACTACCCCAGGTTAGTTACGCGAACCCTTCGGCTGTGCTCAGGGCAGGCTCTGGGGCACCCTTCTCATATTCATACAGATTTACAGGAAAGGCATTGACACCTTTTCCTGTTACTTCCTAACATCCTCCTATTGCAAGTCTCCTTTCTGCCTTCGCAGATTTCGCAAGTCCAGCAAGTCAATCTGTATAAAAAAATCGCAAGAGCAGTCCATCCCTAAAACCGAGGAGCATTCATTATGAGAGGACCAGTGTGCAAGCACGCGTTCTTCGCAGTCATTGTCTTTCTTATCGGCGCAGTTTCAGCGGACGCGCAGCAGGCCAACTTTATCGCGCGGCATCTTCCGGAAGCCGTCCGCAGCGGGCAGGCGCGGCAGGTGGATGTGCTGCCTACGACGCAACGCATGAAGGTTGCGATTAACCTGCCTCTGCGCAACCAGACGGAGTTAGATAACTTGCTGGAGCGGCTCAATGACCCGCAGAGCCCGGACTATCATCACTTTCTAAGTGTCGAGGAATTCACTGAGAAATTCGCGCCGACACAGCAGGATTATGACGCTGTGGTTCAATTCGCGAGGTCCCAAGGCCTGACGGTGACGAATACCGTTCCTAACCGCCGCCTGGTAGATGTGGAGGGATCGGTCGCGAACATCAACAAGGCGTTTCATGTGGTGATGAGCGTATATCAGCATCCGACAGAGAGTCGCACGTTTTTTGCCCCTGACCGCGAGCCTACGGCGGATGTGTCTGTTCCGCTGCTGCAGGTTACGGGGCTCGATAACTTTACGCTGCCTTACAAGATGCTGAAGAAGGCTGATCCTTCGAAGGTGTCGCTGGCCACAGCGCAGATTACCGGCTCGGGGCCAGGGAATACGTATCTGCCGAGCGATATTCGTGCAGCCTATTATGGTTCGGGATCGCTGACAGGCATGGGCCAGACGATCGGCATCTTCTCGTTCGACGGATATCTCACGAGCGACGTACAGCTCTATTACAAGAATACGGGGAAGTCGTCGACCGTGGCTGTGCAGAATGTGCTGCTCGATGGATACACGGGCGCGTGCCAGGAGTCGCCTTGCGATGACGGCGAACAGGTGCTCGATATTGTGAATGCGATTGGCGTGGCCCCGGGCATTTCCAAAGTTCTTTTCTATGAGGGATCGAACGACACGGACATTCTGAACAAGATGGCCACCGACAACACGGCGAAGGTCATCAGCTGCTCGTGGGGATGGAGCCCGGCGGATGGGACGAGCGACGATCCTATCTTTCAAGAGATGCAGGCGCAGGGGCAGACCTTTCTTGCGGCCAGCGGCGACAGCGGCGCGTTCAACAATCAGACTTACTACTATCCCGAAGATGATCCGTACATCACGCTGGTGGGCGCGACGGATCTGACGACGAATGGCGCGGGCGGCTCGTGGGCGTCTGAGACGGCATGGAGCGACAGTGGCGGCGGACTGAGCCAGGCTGGATATGCGATTCCGTCATACCAGAAGCTTTCGGGCGTGATCAATTCGTCGAACAAGGGATCGACGACAGTGCGCAATGCTCCGGATGTGGCGGCGGAAGGAGACTTCGACAACTACACGTGCAGCAACGGATCGTGCAGCGGCGGTTGGGGCGGCACGAGCTTTGCTGCTCCGCGATGGGCTGGCTTTATTGCGCTGGCGAACCAGCAGTCCTTATCGAACGGCAAAGGGACGCTGGGATTCCTGAACACGAATATCTACAACCTTGGAGTGGGATCGAATTACGCGAGCGAGTTCCACGACATCAAGAGCGGCAGCAATCCGCCGTCCTCGGGCAGCGGCAGCGGATACAACGCGGTGACGGGCTATGACCTGGTGACGGGCTGGGGCAGCCCGAACGGCGCGAGCCTGATCGATGCGCTGGCGGGCACACCGTCGCCGACCTTCACGCTCTCGGCAGGACTGTGCTGCGTGACGGTGACGCAGGGCTCGAGCGGCACGGGCTGGATCACGGTGAACCGGCTGAGCGGTTTTACGGGCAGGGTCACCTTGTCGGCTTCAGGCCTGCCGGCGGGTGTGACGGTCACGTTTAATCCGCCGACGGTATGGGAGACCAGCACACTGACCTTTACCGCCAGCAGCAATGCTTATGTTGAGACAGCGCCGGTGACGATTACCGGTGTGGACAAGAGCACGGAAACGGCAACGATCTGGCTGACGGTGAAGAAGAAGTAGATTGCTGCGGAATCTGTGCATCGGTATGCGGGCTGGCCTTCGGGCCAGCCTGATTTTTTTGCGATCCAAAAGCCGGGCTGCACTTTTTAGAAAAAAAATCTTCTTTCCTGCTGAAACGCTACGTTCAGGCCCGGCACTACTGAGCACTGGTTCGCGCGGGGCCAGAGTTCGAACCTCGGGAGGGCGCTGACTACCAACACTGGAATGACGATTACATTTCGTACACGGGAGGGCAAGGCTGTGCGAGTCCTCATAGTGCGCATCTTCATGGCGCTAATTTCAGGTGTCCTCCTGATGGGCGGTTGTTCCAGACACCAGAACCCGCCGGAGCCTCCGGCACAACAACCAGGAGAGGCGGCAACCAACGCCTTAGGCGTGTTGCAGAAGCTGGTCAATGGGCAGAACTACAAGAGCCTTGGGTTTGAATCTCTCGATGAGGTGAAACAGGCGCAGCTGGGGCGGCCGTTTCAGATTTACAACATTAGTTTCGACAAGCTGATGAACTACAAGGCAGGGCAGGACACCAGCAGCCTGCTGACGGAAAGTCCGGAGACGATTTATCCGGTGATGGTAGGGGGTAATGTGCGCAGCGGCGTCACAATTGTCCACACGGAACAGGGGTATGAGCCTGCGAGCTTTGGCAATGCCGATCTTGTGAAGCGGCTCTCAGAGCAGAGACAGGCAGGCAGTGAGTTTGTTGTGCGCATCCCGGTGTTCCATATGTACTTTGCCGGGAGGCATGTGGGGACGCGCCTGGTGCTGACGCCGATTATGAGCGATCGGCGGCTGAAGCTGGAAGCAGGACAGGCTGCGCCGGCCGAAGTTGTGATGGAACAACTGCGGCCTTATGTGAACGCATATGGGGATTGAGTTTCAGGCATGCGGCTTCGCTGGGGGGAGAGGAGTCGCAGGTCTGAAAGATGCAGGCGCCGGTGACTTGTACGACATCGGCGCCTGCACTTTTAATGGATTCAGGGGCTGAAGCCCTTCATTTCAGGCGCCTGTTTCACCGGCCTAAAGGCCGGTGCTTCTACCTGTAGTCCGGAGCAAAACCGCAGTCCAAAAGCAAAACTGTAGTCCGGAGCAAAACTGCAGTCCGGAGCAAAACTGTAGTCCGGAGC
>NZ_JBZYWJ010000018.1:0-19330 GCF_059115305.1 Acidobacterium sp. FHG110202_01 | reverse complement strand
CGAACCGGTGACGACCGCGAGAGAAGACCCTTCTCCAGGCAGCAGGGTGGTGAATTCAGACCGAGATCCGGTCCGAAGAAATTCCCCTCAAGATCCGGCGAGGAGCGCAGAGAGTTTTCTCGACCCGAGCGCCGAGAAAGACGAACCGGTGACGACCGCGAGAGAAAACCCTTCTCCAGGCAGAGCGGTGAATTCAGACCGAGATCTGGTCCGAAGAAATTCCCCTCAAGATCTGGTGAGGAGCGCAGAGAGTTTTCCCGACCCGAGCGCCGAGAAAGACGAACCGGTGACGACCGCGAGAGAAAACCTTTCTCCAGACAGGGTGGTGAATTCCGGCCAAAATCCGGCCCGAAGAAATTCTCTTCGAAGCCTGGTTCGGAGACGAGGCAGCAATTCGATAAGCCGAAACGCGGCCCTTCCAAATTTGGTGCGAAGCCCAAGTTCGGGCCGAAATCCGGAGGGAAATTCGGCCCGAAACCAGGCGCGAAGTTTGGCCAGAAGCCAAGTGGAAAGCTCGGCGCGTCCAAGCCAGGTAAAAAGTTTTCGCCACGTCCGGGCAATAAGCCACCGTTCAAGAAGCGTAGTAAGCGAAAGGACGACTCCGGAGAATGAGCGAAGGACGGTGTTCTCTCATCATCGCCATTGACGGCCCTGCAGGCGCGGGCAAGAGCACTGTTGCCTCCCGCCTCGCCAGCCGTTTTGGACTGCTGAACCTCGAGACTGGAGCGATGTACCGCGCCTTTGCTCTCAAGGCTCTCGAACAGGGCATCGATCCGACCAATGACGCGGCACTGGAGCAGCTTGCCGCCAGCACCAACATTGCACTCGAACCGACACCGTCGGGCAATCGCGTCCTGCTCGATGCGACCGATGTCACGCGGCGCATCCGCCAGCCGGATGTGACGCAGGCAGCGTCGCAGGTCAGCGTGCATCCGGCGATCCGCCGCTGGATGGTTGACCAGCAGCGCGAGCTCGGAGCCAGGGGCGGGATTGTGATGGAGGGGCGCGACATCGGCACGGTCGTCTTCCCCCATGCCGACCTCAAGGTCTTTCTTGACGCTTCGCCTGAGGCGCGCAGCGAACGCCGTTATGTTCAATCCGGGAATAGCGGTTCACAGGAAGCTGTGCTGAAGCAGATTCGCGAGCGCGATGAGCGCGACCGCACCCGGGCCCAGTCTCCTCTGAGGCCTGCGCCGGATGCTACGGTCATCGACTCCACTCATATGACACTGGAGGCAGTGGTCTCTACCATCGAGGCGCTGGTCTCGGCCCGGCTCGCCGTTCTCCAGGAGGGTCCCCCCCTCCCCCCTATGTAGCAATTGTTTTATTTATTTTCAATGACTTACGAGGGGGTTACCCCCTGCTATCCTATTGATTCTTCTATTGCTTGTGCACTACTACAGTGTTTTCAAATATTTAGAGGATGCCCCATTTTGAGGGGTGAAAATATACTCGATTAGCCTAGCCGGAATAACCTTTGAGCAACTAATCAATCTGCTCCCAAAATAGTATCTATGACTGCAAGACATTCATCTATTCCACGCTGCATAAGAACATTAGAATCCAAGACCACCTCTCGTACTTTAGCTAAGAAACTAAGGTGAAGTTGACTTTCTAATGTAACTTGCCCTGATTGTCGTGCTGTCCAAAACTGTTCGCCACTCCAGTACACAACATTATGAAAACACTGAATCCAAGAACCATTTGGGCTTTTGAGTGAATTGCAAGTTCCATGTGGTATGTGTACAGTTTCTCTACCTAGATGTGTCTGAGAATAAGTCTTGTGATGAAATAAGAAAAAAGAGTGCTCCCCCATCGTGAGTGGGGCCTAGGACATACGCAAATTTATTTGCGGGCGAATGTCCCATTCCCACAAAATTTTTGATGTGGATAACAGACCCAGACGGAGGGAGAGCAGACAGCGTAGAAGTCGCCATTTTTGAGATTTACTTATAGCGACGAGCTAAATCGGATGCACATTCAATTTCATGCTGTCCTTCAGAGAGATTTTCCTTCTGTAAAAGTTCAAGCATGTGCTGACTCTCAGGAGTTGTATCAAATAGAAGTTCAAAATCTATTTTCCGATTCATCTCCGCCTTGTTCCAAGCAGCCTCTTCATGCGATAAATCGCTTAGTTTTTCCGCTGACATTTTGCCCAAGGATTCAATTACCTCATCCATGACGGTCATATCAGAGCGGGAGAAGACATTCCTATCAAATTCTTCAATAGGCTTTACATCTATACCCTTTACTTCGATTTTCTTATCAAACAACTCTGATACATCTTCAAAATATGCTGTATGGCGCATCAAGTTCAGTCCCATACTTGGCACAGGACCAAATTTCATTCGTATATAGGTATCTCCGCTGATTGGGCGGCCATAGCGATTTAGGTGAGTTTTGTCGGAGTAATACATTAACTTACTAATTTTCATTTTCGTTGCATAAGGGCAACGTTTGGCAAAGTAGGCAATCATGTTCACTACTTTTTCGCCATTTGAGTGATATCTAAGCATTACAGAAATTTTTCCTTAAGGGTTTTGATGCTTTTGAGCCATTTTTGGCCTCCATTCGGTTTAATACATTTCAGAATGGAAGTTCATTTCCCAAGGTTTAAAACCATCTTTACTGATAAGACATAATTGCGCTAGTAAAATCGTCGAGGTTTTTCGCAATAGTAGCGAGTTTTACACAGGAAAGTCCATTAATGAAACTCTATCTAGGGCCTTTGGGGACTTCTTTAGCTTATCGGCCTTTTCCTTCTTCTTCTTCTTCTTGCTTGGAATCTTCTTTATTCCTTCTTATTTTGATACCTATATGATTTTAAATGGGGTTTTGATTGAGTTAGCCAGTATATTTCTACCCGCGCAAAATGAGAAACGCCCCTCTAGGGGACGTTTCTTCTGAATTCTTCCTCTACTTTCAGGATAGCAAATTCAGCGAAACAGTATGCCAAGTTTTTTTGGACTGTATGTGCTTTGGATTGTGCTGGTTAGGGGATTTGCGGTGAGCCTGGGGGCTTGACAAGAGATGTTTCCACCGCTCTTCGGCATCGCTCAGGACAGGGTGTGGGCGCGGAGTTCACTCACTGGAAATCTGCTGAGGAAATCTTTCACCACAGAGGACACGGAGAACACAGAGTTTAACTGCCTCCAGGTTAGCTTCTCACCCCGATTCGCGAACCCGGGCACCGACAGATCCCGCTACCCTTTGGATTCCTGGTTGAGCAATATCCCGCCTTGCTTTGCAAGGCCTCCCACGAACTTTGTTCGTGGCGGTCCTTCGACTACGCTCAGGATGACACATTTGTGCTGCTTGCTGATGCCGTAGTACCTGCTTGCCGTAATACATGCTACTGTTCGGTTGGGTTCTCGTCGGCGCCTTTCGGGGCTCGCAGATGTTTTGGTTCGGCTGGAGGCTCCGGGGGCTTGGGCGGCGCAGGAGGCGCTGCTTCTGCCGGACCGCCTTTGCGCAGGGCAATGTCGCCGTGGTTTGTGGAAAGCTCCAGGTGCGGGCCGCCTTTGCCTACCTGCCCTTCTGCGGATTTGCGTCCGTTTGAGCTGCTGATATTGATGGGGAAGTCAGCGGTCAGATCGCCGTCCGCATTCGAAGCGCTCACAGTAAAGTTTGTGTTTTCCGGCACGGTAACGGAGATGTCGCCGCTGCGGTTCGATATCTGGATGTTGCCCAATGGGTTTGTCGTGGTTATGGTGATGTCGCCGTTGTTGTTCTCGACGTGAGCATCGCCGGAGAGCTGCGCCAGGTCAATGTTTTTCGATCGAGTCACCACACGTACCGGGCCGACGGCCTGCGTCAGGCTCAGGTCGCCTGAATCCATGGTCATCTCGCCCTGGAGTTTCGGAATGGAGAGGTCGGTGCGGCTGGAGTGGAAGTGGATTGCAGAATTCGCCTGCTCGATGTGTGTATCGCCGAAGAACTCGCCGTCGAGGGTGACATTGCCTTTAATTTCGGAGAGCGTTACGTCGCTCACATGACCGTCGACAGTGATGTCGCCTGTGACCTGATGCGCAGAGAAGTCGCCGTGGTCCATGCGGGCGTGGATATTTGCGCCCATGTTGTCGAATTTCACATCGCCATGGCTCGAGGTCACGTCTGAGGTCGCTTTCAGTCCCTCAACGGTTACGTCGCCGCGGCCGGCATTGACTACGGAAGTTGCGCCAGCGGGCAGCTGCACGGTGAGGTCGACGCGCGCATTGTTACGGCCCTCCACAGTGAGCACTGCGCTCGAACCGGAGTTGATCACCTTCGGCTTCACAGAGTCGAAGGTCTTGCGCGCGTCGTCATCGGACGAGGAGTGCACTACCTGATGCGCCTTTACGTGCATTTGGCTGTCGGGCGATACGGTGATGGTGACGTCTCCGCGCGGGTTCTGTATCTGGACGGATGCGGTGGAAGCAATGGTTTCGTTCATTTCGACGTCGTTGTCGTGCTCTTCGCCCATCATGGTCCAGAAATCATCGCCGTCGCGGAACTGATCGCTCAGAGGCCCCCACATACGCGCTGCGTGTGTTCCCCACCCTGCCAGCAAAATCAGGAGGATGACGAACCCGAAGCCGCCCACCGATCGCCGTCCGGCGTATGGGCTGTTGCGGTCAAGAAAGTATTCGAGCAGCAGGACCAGTCCGATGCCGATGAGCAGCATCGGCCACCATTGCGCGTACCATCCCCAGAAACGCGGCGCGCTCAGCCGGCCTGTTTCAAGCAGCAGGGCAACGATGCCTACAGCTACCAGGATCAGCGGCCCGGCTACAGATGGCCGGCGGTAATAGCGCCAGTAGAATCTCTGCGCATGCGCGGCTTGTTTTTGTGCGCGCGCATAGTCTTTCCATTGCTGGCGGGAATCGCGGGGACTGTAAGGCGGAGGTGCGGCTGCCATGGTCTACCTGCCCTCCCCGGAATTACTTTGCCTGGTTACATCATCCGTAGGAACCAGGGCCGTGGAGGCAGCGCCCGGAGCCCCGGGAGGCACAGGCGCAGGATAGGCGGCCGGCGGATATTGAGGCGGCTCTGCTGTTGCCAGCGCGGCGCGCTGCGCCAGCTTGAGCACGCCAAGAACGATGAGATAGAGCGGCCAGCTTCTGCCGAAGCTCAAAATATTCCATTGATCGAGCAGCGCTGTGACGCCGAAGGTGAGCAGCATGGCCGGACCGGTGATGCGCTGCAGAAAGATGTACTGGTTCATTGCACACCTCCCGCAGGCGGAGGAGGCGGGGTTTCGCGCATCCGCCGCACCAGCAGCCATAGACCAACCGCAATCACAATGATGGGCCACCCATGCCCGACCCAGTCGAAGCGGAAAATGCCCAGCGTGCTGAAGAGGAAGAGCATGCCCACGATGATCAGCACGATCGCGCCCACCGGCTCAGGACGGCGGCCCAATGATCCGGGCATGTCCGGCGGAACAGGAGGCACAGGAGGAACCGGCGGCACCTGCTCGTATCCATATCCGGCTGGAGGCGGCGGTGGCGGGGCAGCATAGGCAGCCTGTGCAGGACCGGCTGCGGGCGGCGCGCCTGCGGCTCCGGCAGGAGGATAAGGCCGGTTAGGAATGCCAATTCTCTGGCCCAGCTCATTCAGCCCAAAGGGATCAGGCAGCGGCATGCCATCGCGTCTGGCTTTGGCGGTCTGGTGCGCGTCAAAGACCTGGTAGAAGACCCATGCGGCGATAAAGACGCCGAAGATGCCATGCTCGTCCGTGATGCCGATGAGCACGACGAAGACCAGCACGTGGATGAGCGCCTTGATGAACTGGCCGTTGTACATGGCGCCCACTCCCGGAATAAACCCGAGAAGAGCAGCGAGACCGGGATTCGGCGCATCGTCAGCTGGAACGACACCGCTGACGTTATAGTTCACGCCGCCCTGCGTTGTTCCCGAAACGTTGTACGCTGTACCCGCCGCTGCTCCGCTCATTCCGAGCTTCGCCGCCAGGCACTGTTCGCAATAGATCACACCCGAAATCGAGCGCACGCATTCCGAGCAAAGCGGCTTGCCGCAATTCTGGCAGTAGGCCGCAACCGGGGATTCAGGATGATTCGCGCAGTTCATACCAAGCTCCTTTCTGCCTGGTCTGCTTCTTTACTTCTGACAACCAATTCATTTACCTCTGAACTTTCATCGCAAGATCTGTCATCCTGAACGGGGCCCAGGACCTCTACGCTGGCCAGCACTGTTTTGCCTTGCAACACCGCCGGCGGAACTACAACATCCTTCCCGCCGCTCTTGCCCGACGGCTTATTGTCCTTGCGCGGCTGCTGCTTCTGCTGTTCTGTTTCCGTGTCCTGGCGCAACTGGCGCACCTTCGACTCGAGCTCGTAGACCCAGCGCAGATTCTCGTAAGAGCTCACTACCTGAGCCTGGACGCGATAGAACTGCCGTGTAAGATTCGTCTGCACCGCTGAAGGCTTCAGGTCGGCCAGGCGCACTTCTCTCAGATTCACGCCGATCATGTTCAGCGTCAGCGCGATCGAGAAGAAAGCCATGGCCACGGTCATCAGCAGGCGCGAATCGCGAAAAGCGCGCTGCATGGCGGCCTGGGCAATGTGCGGGGCCACGGGCTGCACCGGGCCGCCGGCTACGGCGAGCTGCGGCAGCGACGCGCCGCTGGTTTTGCCGAGAATCTTCGTGACCAGATCGCCCGGGGCTGGAGGCTCTTCATGCAGGAACTGCATCCATTCCTGTCCCCGCTTTGCCTGCGCCAGCATCTCTGCGCAAACCGCGCAATCGTTGCCGTGGACGGTAAAGACGGCCTGGTCCTCAGCCGTCAGAGTCCCATCAAGAGCATCTGCCAGCAGGGCTTCCCACTCTTCACAATCGAGCGGGCCTCCTTTGTTCTGCCGGAATGGATTACGCTCAGACATCTAAACCACCTGCCTTCCACTACGATCGAGAAGACGCGCCAGTTCCGCCCGTCCGCGGCTGATACGCGACTTCACGGTCCCTTCAGGAATACGTAAAATCTGCGCGATTTCTTTGTAGTCCATGTCCTGCAGATCGCGCAGTATCACTGCTTCGCGCAGTTCAGGCGAGACTCGCGTCAGCGCCTGCTGCACCATTTTTTCTAATTCTTTCCTGGCAGCATGCTCATGCGGCGTGGGCCGCGGATCAGACAACCGGTCCGCCAGCGGACTGCCCTGCTGCTGCTCTTCGCCATCCCAGCCGGCGTCCATGGAATCGGTGACGCGCTGCTGCTTCGAGCGGCGGAAGTGATCGACGAGCAGATTTCTAGTCAGAGTCGTGATCCAGGTCTGGAAGCTGCCTCGGGCGAGATCGAACGTCGCCAGGTTGCCGTAAATCTTGAGAAAAACTTCCTGCGTCAGGTCCTCGGCATCGTGCGCCGAACCGGTGAAGCGATAGCAGAGCCCATACACGCGCCGATGGTGGGCTTTTACCAGCTCCGTCCATGCCAGCGAATCACCGTCGAGGCACCGCTGCACGACCGCTTGCCAATCAACTTCCAAATGCCTCTCCCCGGCTCTTTCGTACAGACGGCGTGTTCCGCTCGCAGCTGGTGCACCCTGGGGGTTTACGGACCGCGCCGCCGCCCCGGACCCTGCTCCGGCCTGGGCTGCGGGCCTCGCTCCGGTTCTAATCCCGGCGCGGGTGGCCCCCCATCCATTCCACGTTATGGTGCCGGCTGCGCTCATGCAAGAGAATACGCACTTGAGGGAGAATCAGTTCCGTACCCTGAAGAATGAGTTGTTTGCACAAGTTTTCAGCAGTTTAACGCATCGGCCCGCCAGGTGGAGACTAAATGGGATCCTGAACCGATCGGGAGCAACCAAAGGCCTCCAGACCTCCGTCGAACCCTTCATATATAAAAAAGAGAGCCCCCAGAGCTTTCACAAATTCTTGGGTCAGGATATCCCGGCACGGAAAATGAAGTGGTCACGCACGCTTACAATTCTCTGGATCGCATCGATTACCCTGCTCTACGGGGTCCATTTCCTGCATCTACGCGCTGATTTTCCCAATTTTTCGCCGTGGATGGATTACTCGAAATATACAGACGAGGGCTGGTACGGCAGCGCCGCCATCCGATACTTTCTGACTGGGCTCTGGCGTGTGCCGGGGGACTTTAACCCCGCAGTGGCCCTGCCAGTCTGGCCTCTTCTTGAAGGCATTGTCTTCCACTTTACGGGAGTCAGTATTGTCGCTGCGCGCATCCTCGTGTTGCTGGTCTTTGCGGGGAATCTGGCGCTCACATATCTGCTGGTACGAACGCAGCAGAACCGGTGGATCGCGCTGACAGCGGCGACTCTGGCGGCGGCAAGCGCATTTCTTTATGCTTTCAGCCGGCTTGCCATCCTTGAGCCGCTGCTCATCTTCTGGATGCTGCTCTCATGGCTGCTTATCCTGAAGCTGCCCAAAGACCGTACTGCACCCAGACGGTATGCGCTGATCGGGATCGGGCTGCTGCTGTGCCTTGAGATTCTCACCAAGACCACGGCGATTTTTCTCATTCCGGCGACGCTCTATCTGCTCTGGTATGCCGAGGAGTATCGTTTCCGCGACTTTGTCAGGTCTTCTTCGATCATCGCAGCGGCGGCAGCTGTTCCCTGGAGCGCGTATTACTTCCTCGTAGTGCACCCGCGGTATCTTTCCGATTATCACTATCTCTTCGATGCGAATAAGTGGGATCAGCCGAAGACTATCGGCGGATGGATCGGGGCGTTCTGGTATGCCATTCACGGCTCGCTCTGGATCGACAAGCCGCTCGCCATTCTTGCCGCAGCGCTGCTGATTCTGTCGTTCTTTCTTTTGCGCGAGCTGTGGAAGAATCCGGTGTTCGTCGCTTCGCTGCTTGCCGCATCGGGCTACATCTTCTTTACCGGATGGCACAACAATATGCAGCCGCGCTACTACCAGGTGGTCGCCTTTCCTTTGATTCTCGCCGTGTGTGTCGGGTCGGCGGCGTTATGGAAGCGGCAGCGCTGGATGGGCGGCGCCGCACTGGCTGTCATTGTCTTGAGTCTTGGGCTGAATCTGCGCCTGACGGGCCATTTCGTGCGTCATCCGGAATATACATTTATCAACGCTGCCCGCGGGGTGACGCGCTATATCGACCATCATCCCAACGGCAACCGGCTGCTGCTCTCGGTCAGCGGAGCGAACATCACTCTGCTCACGCATTTGCCGTCCATCTGCGATGATTTCGGGACGACTGACCTTGCCTATCGCATCCATACCTACCAGCCTGGCTGGTATGCCGCCTGGAACGAGCTCGATCCGGGAACACTCGAAGACCTTGAAACGCAATACTCACTGCACCGTGTCGCCCGCTTCCCTGCTTTCGACGATGACGACCGCAACGTGTTGATCCTGTACAAGCTGGTTCCCCTGCCGGCGGAAAAGAGGAACTATGAGGTGGCCGAAGAAGCAGCAGCTAATGCAGGGAAATAGGCTGGCTTACTGTTTTCTGCAGCCTTTTATATCAATCGTGTAGATGCAGCCTTGTCAGTAATCGCCATTCTTATCATTGTTCGAGCCTCATGCTGGCGCTCAGGACAAAGCATTGTGAGAAAACGTCCAGTTGATTCAATGCGAAAATCATCGCATGGATTCTTCCTCCCGATGGTCGTCAGAATGACAGGTTAATGCCTACATGGAAATCAAAAGGGCATCCGAATGGATGCCCTTTCTGTTGTGAAGCAGGATTAACTTACGGCAGGTAGTAGCGGAAGGAGGTCTCGAAGATATTGTCGTTGCCCTTCGGGGCGAGTCCGCCCAGTCCAGACCAGCCATAGCGCTCAAAGTAGCTGTACTGAAGACCCTGACGGAAGCGGCCCTTCGGTCCGCGGTAGAAGTCGTACCAGTAGCCCAGGGTGTATTCCTGGATGTTCTTGGTCGGACTGCCGCAGTTAGCCGGAGCGGTTGGCTGATAACCAGCCTGCGGCGAGGAACCTGGAGCAAGCTCAATACCGCAGCCGCTGTCGTTGGTGCCATAGAGCCCATAGCCGATGGCGCCATTCTGCGTGGCAAAGACTCTGCGGAGATCACCCTCAACGCCGCCATGAAAGTAAACGTCCAGGCGGGGGGAACCGTGGAAGACCGCTGTGCCCAGAGCGGCGTAATTGTGCAACAGGGCAAGCTGACCATCCGGACGGACGGTCGTGTCAGGCAGCGTTGAAGAACCATAACGGCCTGCGCCATCGCCGTACAATCCGCTGAATCCAAAATCGAAGTACTTGGTGGCCGGGATGTACATACTGCCGCCTACGCCGCCACCGAGCATGGAATCGTTGTAAGGGGTTCCACCGGTCGGATACACGCGATCACGGAAGAAGCGCGCCACACCGAAGAGTTCATAGTGTCCCCAATGCTTGGGCTCAAAAACGACCTTGGCAAGAAGATCGGGAGCAAGGTTGTAGGAGTAAGTCGCCAGCGGTGCAGAGGAGCTCGCTCCTGGCGCACCACCACCGTTATACAAACCACCGCCTGTTCCGGCCGAGCCGATGAGGTAGTTCGTGGGGCAGGCGAGAGCCGTGCCGGAGGTTGTGGTTCCTTGAGCCGCGCAGCTCGGGGTGAGGGTTTGCGGGTTTTCCACCGAGAAGCCGGCCCAGAGCTGCTTGTTCATGAAGCTCTTTACCACGCGGGCTCCGTATTGACGCGCCCATACAAAGCCGACGTTATACTGCGGGTCGATGTTCTGCGGCAGCAGCTCGGTCTTGTTCAGGATTCCTGTTCTGTTCTCCGCTGCCAGCGACCACATCTGTCCGGCGGTGAAGATCCAGCCGCTGTTCGCTTCAGCCTGTGCCCACAACTGGCGCTGGCGCATCACGTAGCTGTTGCTCTGGTTGTTGTTCGAGGTAACACCGGTGCCCAGCCAGTCCATTTCGTAGTAGCCGCGCAGCGTCCAGTCGTCCAGCTTGCCTTCTGCCGTTATAGCCAGACGGGACTGGCGGCCAGTGCCGAAAAATTCGCCCATTGCGGCGTTGTCCGCGCCCTCAAAAGGAATGGAATTGAAAGGGGTGTTGATGTCAGAGCCGGTTGCGCGGTTCCGATAGACGGTCGCGGCTTCAATGAAGCTGCCCTGCGGCGAAATCGTGATGCCCTTGTAGTTGATGGCATCAGGGTTCTCGATCTTCTTCTTGAACTGTGCCTGCTGGTCCTGCACGGTGGAGACGATTGACTGCGTGTTCGTCTTCAGATCGGAAACCGAGCCCTGCAGACTGGTGACAGCCTGCGTATTCTCGCTCACAGCTGTCTGCTGTGACTGCGCAGCCTGTTGCGCAGCGGTTGCAGCCTGCTGCGCCTGCTGTGCCGCCTGCTGCGCCTGCTGCAGCTGGGCATCGCGGTCAGAAAGCTGCTGCCTCAGCGTCTGGATCTGAGAACTCTGGGAATTCATTTCCTGGCGAAGCGATTCAATCTGCGACTCCACCGACGACTTCTGAGGCGCTTTTCTCGCCCGATGGGTCTTGCTGGTGGAAGCGGTTTGCGCATGCCCGGCAACCAATGCCGATGCAAGCGCCAGGCTTGCCAGCGCCTTCAAATTCGTTTTCATTTGGCCTCTCTTCACAACTTTGGGGTTCGTTCCTGCTCCTGCCATACCCTTCGCCTCTGTGCGCTGACGTTCAGAACGTGTATAAACGTACCTTCAAACGCAGAAAACGCACATCTTAGACTGTATGGGCCGGCAAGAGTCCGATTCCAGCTTCCCAAGCCAGCGTTAAAGAAAGGAGAATGCAATGTTAATAGACTGCGAAAACGCCCCTTAACGTACCTGAAACTGAATGACTTGTAAAAGGGTGAAATTCTCGCTAAACAACATCCCAGCAGTGATTTGCATCAAAAAATAAAAAATCTTAACCCCGGATGAGCCTGCATTTGCACGCCAGGGCGACGGGTGTACCACGTAACCCTTTATCTATGAATCAGAATCAAGACCAAAGTCCACAGAATGCCTGGGGCGACCGGATTCGCGCGCTGAAAAATGTGCCTCCCGTTCTGAAGATTCTTTGGGACTCCGGCCCATCTGTCGTGACCTGGGGTCTGATTCTGCGCGTTTTTGTGGCCCTCATGCCCTGGGCCATTGCCCGCGTTGCGGCCTGGATCATCAACGGCGTCGAGCATGTTCTCCGCCATCAGGCCCTGCCTGACCATTTCTGGTGGATCGTCGGACTGGAGGTAACGCTGGCTGTCATCAACGGCCTTCTCACCCGAACGATTGATTACTTCGACGCCCTGCTTGCCGACCGCTATACCCATTACGTCAGCATCGAAGTGATGCGCCAGGCGGCGCAGCTTGATCTGACGACATACGAAAACCCGGTTTACTATGACCGCCTGGAACGCGCGCGCGTACAGGCCACCGATCGCCTGGTGCTCATCCAGCAGCTTGGACGCCTCTTTCAGCAGATCATCACCACTGTCGTCTTCACCGGGACACTGCTCTACTACTCGCCCTGGCTGCTCCTGCTGCTTGCGCTTGGCGTAGTGCCATCGTTTCTGGGAGAGACACACTTCGCTTTTCTTGGATATGCCAAGAACTTCCGCCAGACTACGGCCAAGCGCCTCATGGATTATCTGCGCCAGGTAGGCGGAAGCAAGGAAGCCGCGAAAGAGCTGAAGCTCTTCAACCTGAACGAGTACCTGACGAACCGCTTCGCCGCGCTCGCCGAGCAGATTTACAAGGAGAACATTGCCCTCTCGCGCAAGAAGCTCATCGGCGGCGGACTGCTCGGCATTTTGAGCACGCTCGGTTACTACGGTTCTTATGCTTACGTGATCTGGCGGGCGGTCCACGGCTACTACAGCATCGGAATCTTCTACTTCATCACCAACGCCATCGTGCAGGCGAGCTCGAACCTGCAGCAGGTCTTCTCGACCGCATCGGGCATTGCCGACCAGGCGCTGTTCCTCACCGACCTGATCGGCTTCTTTGAGATGAAGCCCACGGTGCAGACAAAACCCAATGCGCTGCCTGCTCCGCGGCCTGTCCAGAAGGGCTTTGAATTTCGCAATGTCTCGTTTGCGTATCCGGGAACAGAACGGCGTGTGCTCAAGGACTTCAACTTCACGCTGCGTCCAGGTGAGCGCATTGCTCTGATCGGGGAAAACGGCCAGGGCAAGACCACGGTCGTCAAGCTCATCACGCGGCTCTACGATCCCACCGAAGGACAAATCCTGCTCGACGGCGTAGACCTGCGCGAATATTCGCTCGAAGACCTCCACAAGGAAATCGGGGTCATCTTTCAGGATTTCATGCGCTATGAGATGACTGCGCGCGAAAACATCTCCATTGGACGAGTCGAGATTCCGCACACCGAAGCCGAGATTGAAGGCGCGGCGCAGAAAAGCCTTGCTGCCGGAGTCGTGGCAAAGCTCCAGGGTGGATACGACCAGGTGCTGGGTCGCCGTTTTGAGGGCGGAGTCGATCTCTCCGGAGGCGAGTGGCAGAAGATCGCCCTGGCGCGCGCTTATCTGCGCGATGCGCAGTTGCTGATTCTCGATGAGCCTACCGCGGCGCTGGATGCGCGCAGCGAACTTGAAGTGTTCGAACGCTTTTCCGAGCTGACGGAAGGCAAAATGGCTCTATTGATCTCCCATCGGTTTTCCACCGTACGCATGGCTGACCGCATCGTAGTTTTAGAGGGCGGACAACTGGTCGAGGAAGGCAACCATCAACAGCTCATGGCTTTAGGTGGGCGTTACGCTGAAATGTTTGAGATGCAGGCCGCAAGCTACCGATAAATGCAGGACGCAATGACAGAACAGACATCGACAAATCCTCAACCCGCGAACGAGGAACAGCAGATTCCCGCCGCGGACCCGCGCACCGCCGGACACGCCGCAGTGGCCGGCTGGCATGTCACGCATCGTCCCAAGGGAAAAGGTGTATTCACGACGCGCATGGAGGCCGCGCGTGATGCACTCGATCTGCTGATGACGGAGCTTGAGAATTATGATCCCGGGCCGAATCCCGGCCCCGATCCGCTGCTGGAAATCCGCGAGAATCCGCGCCTCTTTCGCGCGGTAATCCTTGAGGCTTTCTCCATCCGCCGCAAGGTGGAGCGCATTCCGCGCATTGTGCTGCCCGACGGCAGCGAGGAGCCACGCACGGCGGCGCTCGCAGCGGCTTATCTCGATGCGGTGAATTCCACCTGGTCGCCGGACGCGCTGCTTGCATTTCTGAACGAGGCGCAGAAGACCGATGCGCTCGAACTCGAAGAGCTGTGGACGCTGCCTACGATGCTCAAGCTGCTGCTGCTGGAGTGGGTTGTCACCCAGGCCGATGCGCGGCTGCATGCGCCCAAGTCCGCCTCCGCGGGTTCGGCTGATGTGCTGCGCGCGCGCATTCAGAGCGTGCGCGACGTAGGCTTTGCTCCCTGGGCTTCGATCATTGAGCAGCTTGTTGTTTTTGAATCCGTGCTGCAGCAGGATCCGGCGCAGGCCTATCAGCACATGGATTTCGAAAGCCGCGAACAATATCGCAAGCGCGTCTCGGAGATTGCGCGCTTTTCTGAAAGCACAGAGCTGAAGGTGGCTGCTGCTGCTCTTGAAATGGCGAAGAAGGCGCAGCAGGAGCAGATCGCCGATCCGCGTCTCTACCTGCGGCGCGCGCACGTAGGCTACTACCTCATCGACAAGGGCTTTCGCGATCTGGCCCGGCGCATCCGCTACAACCCTCACCTGGTGGATCGCGTGCGCATGTTCATCCAGCGCAACGCCGATGACTGTTTTATCGGCTCCATCGAGGTGCTGACCGTCATTCTGATTGCGGCGATCCTGCTGCCGCTGATCCCTGCTTACTCTATCTTCAGCGGACTCGTGATCACGTTTCTGTTGATGCTGCTGCCCGTGACGCAGGGCGCCATCGATCTCGTCAACAACACCGTTACTTCGCTCTTCAAGGCGCGGGCGCTGCCTAAGATTGACTTCACCAGCGGCATACCGGCGGAATATACGACGCTGGTCGTCATTCCAACGCTACTTATCAACGAAAAGCAGACGCGCGAACTGGTGCGCGAGCTGGAAGTGCGCTTCCTCGCCAACCAGGATCCGAACCTGCACTTCGCCCTGCTTACCGACCTGCCCGATTCCATCACGCGGCCGCGCGAGAACGACACCGATCCGCTGGTCGATCTGGCTGTAAATCTCGTCAACGACCTGAATGCGCGCTACAAGTCGCCGAAGCACGGCTCCTTCATGCTGCTGCATCGCCATCGCCTGTTCAATGCGAAGCAGGGCGTCTGGATGGGCTGGGAGCGCAAGCGCGGCAAGCTGCTGGACCTGAACAAATTCCTGCTCGGCGCTTTCGATGCATTCCCGGTCAAGACCGGCAACCTTGAGATCCTCAAGCAGGTCCAGTACATCATCACTCTCGATTCGGACACGCAGCTTCCCCGCGGAGCCGCGCATGCCATGGTTGGCGCTATGGTCCATCCGCTGAACCGCGCCATCATCGATCCTGAACGCCGCATTGTGACGGAAGGCTACGGCATTCTGCAGCCGCGCGTCGGCGTCAGCGTGCATTCGGCCTCGCGCTCGCGCCTGGCGGCGCTCTATTCCGGGCAGACGGGCTTCGATGTCTATACCCGCGCCATCTCGGATGTTTATCAGGACCTTTATGGCGAAGGCATCTTCACCGGCAAGGGCATTTATGAAGTCGCGACGCTGCATGCTGTGCTCGATCGCCGCTTCCCGCGCAACTCTCTGCTGAGCCATGACCTGATCGAAGGCGCTTATGCCCGCGCGGGGCTGGCTACGGATATTGAAGTTATCGACGATTATCCGTCGCACTATTCGGCCTACACGCGCCGCAAGCACCGCTGGGTGCGCGGCGACTGGCAGATTGTGCAGTGGCTCTTCTCGCGCGTGCCCGATGAATCGAACCGCTACGTGCGCAACCCCATCTCGACCATTTCGCGGTGGAAGATTTTTGATAATCTGCGTCGCTCGCTGGTTGAGCCTCTGACCATGGTCCTGCTCGTTGCCGGATGGCTTGGTCTCCCGGGCGGACCGCTTTACTGGACCCTGGTGACGGTCCTGCTGATGTTTCTGCCGACCTTCGTGCAGTTGCTCTTCTCGATGGGCCGCGCCATTTTCAGCGAGCAGGAAGGGGCCGTGCGCGAGGCGTTCCTGGGCTTCCTGCAGAGCGGCTTCATCGCTTTGCTGAATCTCATTTTCCTTCCGCACCAGACGATGCTCGCTGTCGACGCCATTGTGCGCTCGCTGGTGCGCCGCTTCATCACCGGGCAGCGCCTGCTTGAGTGGGAGACTGCTGCGCAGGCCGAAGCGGAGACCACATCCCGGCGCCTGACGCCGGTAGACCGCTACCTTGCCATCATTCCGCTCTTTGCGATTCTTCTCGGCGTGATCGTGCTGGCGGTTTCTTTGAAATCGTTGATCATTGCTACTCCTATCCTGGTGCTCTGGGGCTTTTCCGGGGGAATCACTTACTGGCTCAACCAGCCTCCGCGCGACGTGGCCCGCAAACTCTCCAAGGACGACGACCTCTTCCTGCGTGAGCATGCGCTGCGCATCTGGCGCTACTTCTACCAGTTCGGCGGCAAAAACCACAATTACCTGATACCCGACAACGTCGAAGAAGATGGACTCTTCGAGGCTGCGCGCGTCTCGCCCACGAACCTCGGCCTGCTGCTCAATGCGCGCCAGGCGGCCTGCGAGTTCGGCTTTCTTACGGTGCCGGAGTTTGCCTCTCTTACACACTCAAGCTTCGCCACCATGGCGCGGATGCAGAAATCGCGCGGGCACCTGCTGAACTGGTACAACACGCAGACGCTTGAGCTGCTGGGACCTAATCCTTCTGTCTCTTCAGTCGACAGCGGCAACCTTGTGGCGTCACTCTACACCCTGCGCAGCGGAGCCTTGTTCCTGCTCAAGGAACCGCTGGTCTCGCAGAAGATGTTCGGCGGCATTCTCACTCACTGGAAGGTGCTGCGGTCGCAAATTCCCAGCCTTGCGAAAAAATTTACCTCTCCACCCGAAACCAGCACCGACATCGAGGCATGGATTGCATGGGTCATGCAGTCGAACCCGGCGGCATGGGCTGAGATTTCCGTTCCGGAAAGCGAAGATCCCTTCTGGCTCCAGGAAATCCAGGTGCGTCTGCGTGCTGCCCAATCGCTGCTCGAAGACTATATGCCGTGGCTTCTGCCTGAGTTCGAGCCGCTTCACCATTTGCCGCAGCTCGGTTTGCGCGAAGAAACCGTCTTCCCCGCTCTTGAAAATGCGGCGGACTATGCCGAGCAGCTCAGCTCCCGGCTGGCGCGCGCCTGGGCTACAGGCGATGAAGATGGCGGGAATGTCTTTCTCGGAGAGAAACTTCGCTCGCTGCTGCCTGCGGCCAAAGAGCGCCTGTGCAATCTGACCGGGAGCGTACAGGCTGTTTCCAATGAAGCCGGGCAGATGATCGAAGAGATGGACTTCGCCTTCCTGCTGCAGAAAGGCCGCATGCTGCTCTCGATCGGCTATGATCTTGCGCCACAGAAGCTGCACCCGGCCTGCTACGACCTGCTGGCATCGGAGGCGCGCATCGCCGCCTTTGTCGGGATTGCCAAGGGCGATCTTCCCCAGCAGGTCTGGTTCAAGATGGCGCGCATGCACACTATGGCTTATGGCCGCATGGTGCTGCTCTCCTGGACCGGCACGATGTTCGAATACCTGATGCCTTCGCTCTGGATGCGCAGCTATCCCGATACGCTGGTGCCGCGCTCGCTCAGCGCCGCGGTGGCCATTCAGCAGGCCTTCGGGCGCGAGAACCGGATTCCCTGGGGCATTTCCGAATCCGGCTATGCCGCCAAGACGGACGACGGCCACTATCACTACCAGGCCTTCGGCATCCCCAAGATCTCGCTCAAGTGGGACGCGACCGCCGGTCCCGTCGTCTCGCCTTACTCGACCTTCCTCGCGCTGGGTGTCGACCCGGCCGAGTCTCTGCGCAACCTGCGCCGCATGGCGAGCATGGGATGGGTCGGAGCTTTCGGCTTCTATGAAGCTGCCGATTACATGCATTCAGCCAAAAATCCGCAGCTGGCGCGCGAATGGATGGCGCACCACCAGGGCATGTCGCTCATGGCGCTTTTGAACCTGCTCGACGATGACAAGACCAGGGAGTGGTTCCACGCCAACCCCGAACTGCAGGCCACGGAGCTGCTGCTGCATGAAAAACCGATCAGCGAAGCAGCGCTCAAGGCAGAGCATCGCCAGTTCGCTCCGCGGCGGGTGAAGAACGCTTCATTGAAGAAAGCCAGCTAAGGGACAGTTTGATATGGCTGACACATTCACGATTGATCCGGCTCACACGGCCGTATTGAGCATGGATTGTCAAGCCGGCATCGTTTCCATCTACACCCGAGAGGGCAGAGATGCCTTTCTGGCTCGGGTCGCAAGTGTTCTCAATCATGCTCGCGCTACCGGCATTACCATAATCCACATCCAGGTAGGTTTTCGGCCTGGACTTCCTGAGATCAGTTCCCGAAATGCACTCTTCGGCGCCATTAAATCCTCGGAGCAGCACCAGCAACTTTTCCAGGAACCGCTCGGAGCGATCCCAGACACCATCGCACCGCATGACAATGAAATCGTTATAACCAAGCACCGCATCAGTGCCTTCGCCGGCACGGATCTCGCTATGATCCTTCGCGCCAATGAGATCGATACATTGATTCTCTGCGGCATTGCGACCAGTGGTGTCGTCCTCTCCACTCTCATCGAAGCTGCTGACGCCGATTACCGTCTTGCGGTTATCGGTGATTGTTGCGCTGACCTGGACTCAGCGCTTCACGATTGCCTCATCCAGCGATTCTTCCCTACACGCTCGTCAGTCTTGTCGTCTGAGAGTTTTATCGGCGCCAGCACCTCGTCGAGGAAGAATAAACAATCGTGAAAGCTCCCTTTAAGCAAATCAGATGTATTGACACAGACTGGCCTTAGCCGTCGCGCGGAATGCACGCGCTAGTTTGATCGTAGGCTGACACGGATGAACGCTCAGCAAGAAGTGAACCAAGGCTACACGCATCACTTCCCATAAGCCGACTAATGAGATGGTCCGCCGCCGTAACCCTCCGCTGAGGCGGAGGATGGTAGCAGCGGTTAGAGGAGGATCATCGATATGCAGATTCGTTCGGTTGGCATTGACCTGGGCAAGACCACATTTCACCTTGTTGCGCTGGGAACCTCCGGCAAGATGCTGGTGAAGAAAAAGTTCACTCAGAGGCAGCTGCTGGCGTTTACAGCGAACATGCAGACTTCGCTGATCGGCCTGGAAGCGTGCTCTGGAGCGCATTTCCTCGGAAGAGCCTTGAAGCAGCAGGGCCACGATGTCAGGCTCATTGCGGCGCAGTTC
>NZ_JBZYWJ010000017.1:0-22583 GCF_059115305.1 Acidobacterium sp. FHG110202_01 | reverse complement strand
CGCCGGATGCGCAGTCCGTGCGAGTATATTCGCTATGCTCTCTCTTGCAGTAACGGGTGTTGTCGCTGTCCTTGTGGGAATCGCGATTGGATATTGGATTCGCAGCCTCAGCTCGCGCTCGGAGCTTGATGCGAGGTCGGCAATAGCGGCATCCCTTTCGACCCAGCTGGCCGAACGCGAGAATCAACTGCGCGAGGCTGCTCAGAGGGCCGAATCCCTGGGTGTGGAAAAAGCGCGCCTGGAAGAACGCCTGACAGCGGAACAGGAATCACTGAAGCAGGCTCGCGCTGTGCTGGAGGAGAGTTTCCGCAGCGCGGCTTCGCGTGTTCTGAATGAAAACAGCCAGGCGTTTCTGCAGCTGGCACGGCAGGAGTTGAGCAGGCAGCAGCAGACGGCGGAACATTCGCTTACAGGAAAAGAACAGGCGATTGCCGAGCTGCTGAAGCCGGTCCGTGAAACTCTGCAGAAGCTTGAAGCGGGCACCCAGCAGCTTGAGGTAAAGCGCGAAGGCGCGTATCAATCGCTGAGGCAATTAGTCGAAAGTATGCAGACCTCTCATGCTGATCTCAAGCGGGAGACTTCGCAGCTGGTGTCGGCGCTGCGCGCTCCGAAGGTTCGCGGCAACTGGGGCGAACTGCAGTTGAAGCGCTGCATCGAATTCGCGGGGATGGTGGAGCATGCTTCATTCGATACGGAAGTCTTTGTGCGCGGTGATGAGAACTCCGTCCGGCCAGATTGCGTGATTCACCTGCCCAATGACCGCACGATTGTGATCGATGTAAAGACGCCGTTTGATGCTTTTCTGGATGCGATGAGCACGCAGGACGAGACGACGCGGGAGCTGAAGCTCGCGGCTCATGCTGCGCGGGTAAAGGAGCACCTGAGCCAGCTTTCGGCCAAGTCCTACTGGAAGCAGTTCAAAGACAGCCCTGATTTTGTTGTGTGCTTCCTGTCGAGCGAGGTGTTCTTCAGCGCCGCTCTGGAGCAGGACCCCGGCTTGATTGAGTTTGGCAGCAATTCGAATGTGATTCTGGCTACACCGACGACACTGATCGCGCTTCTTAAAGCGGTGGCCTATGGCTGGCAGCAGATGGAGGTCACAAAGAATGCACAGGCTATTCAAAAGGTCGGCGAAAATCTATACAACAAGCTGGCCACGGCACAGGATTACTTCGCAAAAATGGGATCGGCCCTCAGCAGCGCAGTAAAGCATTACAACAGCCTCATCGGCTGCGTGGAAGGCAGAGGCAGCGTTTTTACCTATGCGCGCAAACTGCATGAGCTGCAGATCGGGCAGGATGAACTGCCGGAGATTGGCCTGCTTGAATCCGTCACGCGCGACCTGACCGCGGAGGACTGGAAGACGGAGGAAAAACAGGAGGAACCGGGAGACAATCTTTTTCCCGAGGCGCGTTGATTCCTCAGGGTGTATCGACATCTACATCGTCGTCAGCATCTTCTGTGCATCCGGTATTGGTGGTTCTCCTTGTCCTTTTTCGTGGCTATCGATGCGAAGAACTGCAGGTCCCTCCGCTGCGTGCTTCGCACTCCGGTCGGGATGACAATTCATCTTCGTCAGCCAGCAAACTACCCCACTCAAGCCACCCCTTCGACTTTGCTCAAGGTGGGCTTGAATGGGCTACCCGGCCCGGCTTTATTTCTCGTTCGCGTCCGTAAATGAGCCCGTCGAGTGCAGTCCTGCAGGCAGGTCCGGATGCCGCTCTGCCTGTTTGCCTTCGCTGTTCAAACGCAGCAGGCGGCGTTGCATGGAGTGGCTATGTCCAGACATGTGGGCGTTCTCCGGGGCCGGTTGCACCCCGGTTGGCGGCTTGTGCTTCAGGGCAACATGCTCTTCCCGGTTGTGCGGCTCGGATTTTTTGTGTTTCTTCATGCGGCATCTCTCCGGAAAATCTCTTCTTAAAATTGAGATGCCCTTTGGGTTGCGGATGAAGCCCGCGCTTCTCTATTTCCCTGACTTTGCAAATCCGTCGCGGATGCGCTGCCATGTAGTTTCAAGATCTTCGGGCAGGACCCGCGTTTCTCCTACTACTGTCATGAAGTTGGTGTCGCCGATCCAGCGCGGGAGGACATGGAGGTGGAGGTGTCCTGCGACCCCTGCTCCGGCGGCCTTGCCAAGATTGAGGCCTATATTGATTCCTCCGGGGCTGTAGACATTGCCGAGAATTTTTTCGAGATTCTGCGCCGTGTCTATCAATTCGTGGGCGGCATCGGCGGGCAGGGCTGCCAGCGAACTTTCATGCGCATAGGGGAGAATCATGACATGACCGGAGGTGTAGGGAAAGCGGTTGAGACAGACGAATGTTTTCTCGCCGCGATGGACGATCAGTGCAGCTTTCTCTGCCTGTTCGCGCGGCATGCCGTTGGCCTCGGCGTATTTCACCGACTCAAGCATGTTGCAGAAGACGCAGCCCGTATCGCCGGGCCAGGCTGCGAGCTCGTCGGGCACGCCCTGGCGTTTTGCCGTATCGGTGGTAGTGACATAAGTGTAGCGCCATGGGGTCCAGAGACGGTCCATAGGCATTGAGTATAGGGTGTGCCGCAGTAAAATCGTATACTCTAGGCAGACACAGAGAGTGCGGACGCAGGCATGACCAATTTACAACTATTTTTCGCTGCCGGGTTCCCTACGATTGCGGTTCTCATCGGGATTCTGCTGAACCGCTCAGAGGCGAACAGCATCCGCGGCGATCTTGGCGGACGCATTGAATCTCTGCGCAGCGATTTGAGCGGACGCATCGATATGCTGACTGGCAAGGTCATTGAACTCACCGATCGCGTCTCCCATCTTGAAGCGCGCATGGGAAAATAATTTTCCTCTGCCATTTTTGAGAATCATTTTCGTTTAGTTTTTTAATATGCCTCAGGTGCAACTTGTCGAACTGCTGCAGCGCACCTTCGGCTTTCCTGCATTTCGCGCGAACCAGGAGGCAGTGTGCCAGGCGGCGGTCGATGGCCGCGACGTGTTGCTGGTGATGCCTACGGGAGCGGGAAAATCGCTTTGCTATCAGCTTCCCGCCATCGCGCGCGGAGGAACAGCGCTGGTCATCAGTCCACTGATTGCGCTGATGGAAGACCAATCGACAAAATTAAGCGCTCTGGGGCTGAGAGCTGCTCGCATTCATTCGGGACTCGACCGAGAAACATCGCGGGAGGCCTGCCGCCGCTACCTTGGCGGCGCGCTCGATTTTCTCTTCATCGCTCCGGAACGTTTGCGCGTGCCCGGATTTCCGGAGATGCTGGCAAAGCGCAAGCCAGCTCTGATTGCGATAGACGAGGCGCACTGCATTTCGCAGTGGGGGCATGACTTTCGGCCTGACTACCGCCTGCTTGGCGGCTATCTGCCTGCGCTGCGCCCTGCTCCGGTGATGGCGCTGACGGCCACGGCGACTCCGGTGGTGCAGGACGATATCATTTCGCAGCTGCGGCTTGATCAGCCCGCACGCTTTATTCATGGATTCCGCCGTAACAATCTTGCCATTGAGGTTGTCGAAATTTCGAAGCCGAGGCGTACGCAACAGACGTTGAACCTGCTCAAGCCGGATGAGCGGCGACCTGCCATTGTCTACGCGCCGACGCGCAAAGATGCCGAACTACTGGCGCAGGAGCTTGCTCTGAATTTCCCCACCGCGGCGTACCATGCCGGACTTGATCCGGAGCACCGCGAGCGCGTGCAGCGCGAATTTCTGGCGGGGAAACTGGAATCTGTGGTCGCTACGATTGCGTTTGGCATGGGCATCGATAAGCCCGACGTGCGGACGGTTATCCATACGGCGATGCCGGCGAGCCTTGAGGCCTATTATCAGGAGATTGGCCGCGCAGGCCGCGACGGCAAGCCCAGCCGGACGATCCTGATGCACTCGTATGCGGACCGGCGCACGCATGATTTTTTCTACGAGCGCGACTACCCTCCCGTTGAGGAACTTGATCTCATCTTTCGCCGGCTTGAAGCGAAGCCACGGCACAAAGATGAGCTCGCGGAAATGCTCAGGGAAAAACTGGATGGCGAAATTTTTTTAACCGCGCTCGACAAGCTGATGACGCATGGCGGGGCGATGGTGGATTTTGAGGGCAATGTAACGCGCGGAGATGGCCGCTGGCGCCAGCCGTATCTTTCGCAGGCAAACCAGCGGATGGCACAGCTTGACCGCATGATGCGCTTCGCCGAGTCGTATCAGTGCCGCATGGCCCAGCTGGTGCGTCACTTTGGAGACGAGGACGATGGGCGCCGCGCCTGCGGGCAGTGCGACATATGCTCGCCGCAGCGCGCTATTGCCCAGCGTTTCCGTTCGCTGAATGCTGAAGAACGAGAGCTGATGTTTGCTGTGCTGCGCGCTCTGCGGCAATCGGGGGCAAAATCCACGGGCAAGCTGCACCAGGAATTATGCGGCGGCAATGGTTTTTCCCGCGACCACTTCGAGGAGCTTCTGGGAGCCGTCAGCGGCGCTGGATTGCTTGCAATTGAAGATGCAGGCTTTGAGAAAGATGGCCGCAACATTGCTTATCGGAAAGCCAGCCTCACGCGCGATGGCGAGGAACTGGAAGACGATGATCCGGTTGTCATTCTTATGCGCGACAGCTCGGGTGACATTGCCGACCAGCCCGTCAAGCGGGAAAAGAAGCGCAAGGAGCCGAAGCCGGAGGCTGTACTCTCGCCCGAAGCCGAGGCCCTGGCAGAAAAATTGCGAGCATGGCGGCGCGAAGAGGCGGGCAAGCTGGGACAGCCGGCATTCTGCGTCTTCACGGATCGCACGCTGCGCGCCATTGCAGCAGCGCGTCCGCGCACTGAGGAGGAACTCCTGTCTGTCGATGGCATGGGGCCGGCAAAGATCGCCAAGTTCGGAGCGACCGTATGTGGTATCTGTTCTGAGCTATGACGGCGCTTTGCACTGCTCTGTGTGCATCTTTCGCCGGAGATTCATACTTCATATCGAGTCCTTAGACCACCCATATTGCAAATCCATGAATCTAAGGGCGGTTCAATTGACACTGCTTGTCGAGAGTTCTATCATTTTCTTATCGGGCTACATGTGCGCGGGATTCAAGCATGGGCCTGTAAATCGCCGCTCCTGCATGGTTCCTGCCTGGCGGATGTTCCCAACTGGAGACTGACTCCAAAGCCCTGTCTCCCTCTGAGATCTTCCGGCGCGGCATGCGCGCTAAGAGCGACGATTCCCGAATCTTCGTCGAACCATTTTGAATCTAAACAGGTACACGAAGAAATCTGCAGGTAGAGAGCCTTGCAGGGCGGATGGCCGGGGCCGCCGACCCTGAATCCCATTTGAGCTGGCTGTTATGGCAGACGTCCTAAATTCTGAACAAACCGAGAGCACCCCTCTGAACACCGAACTTGAAACCCCTACGCTCGAAGCAGCGACGGAGCACGCCGAGCCGTCCATTGAAACCACCCACAACCCGGAAGCCTCTTCCGCAGAACACGCCATCGCCGAAACAGAGCATTCCGTAGCCGTCCAGACTGAAGAAGAACCGGATCTGAACAGCATGGAAGACTTTGCCGCGGTGCTCGAGTCCTTTGACCGCGAGCAGGCCGCCGAAGCAGCGGCGCAGGCGTTTGACGACCAGCACATCGTGTCGGGCACAGTCATCAAGCTGACCGATAAGCATGTTGTCGTCGATGTCGGAATGAAGTCCGAAGGCCTGATTCCGATCGAGCAAGTCGTTGACCATAACGGTCAGCCGAAGCTCCAGCCGGGAGAAGCCGTCGAAGTCGTGATCGAGCGCGAGGAAGCCGAAGGCGGCTACCTGTTGAGCTACGAGAAGGCCCAGCGGCATCGCGTGTGGGACACAATCGAGAAGGCCGCCAATGAGAAGACCAATCTCACCGGCACGGTTCTGGGACGCGTGAAGGGTGGCCTGACGGTCGATATCGGCATCAAGGCATTTTTGCCGGGCTCGCAGGTGGAAGTTCGCCCGGTGCGCAATCTGGACGCATACATCGGCCAGCCGATTGAAGTCCGCGTAATCAAGCTGAACAAGAAGCGCGGCAATGTGGTTGTCTCCCGCAAGGAGATTCTCGAAGAAGAGCAGACGGCCAAGCGTTCGGAGACCCTGGAGCATCTCGAGGAAGGCAGCGTCCTTACCGGAACGGTAAAGAACCTGACCGATTACGGCGCATTCGTCGATCTCGGCGGTATCGATGGGCTGCTGCACATTACCGATATGTCATGGGGACGCCTGACGCATCCGCGCGACCTGGTCAACGTCGGCGATGAAATTCAGGTCAAGGTCCTCAAGTTCGACAAAGACAAGCAGCGCGTTTCGCTTGGGTTCAAGCAGCTCACGCCCGACCCATGGCTCGACGCCGTCGAGCGCTATCCGATCGGCGCCCGCGTTCGCGGCCGCGTGCTGAGCGTGACCGACTACGGCGCCTTCGTTGAGCTGGAACAGGGCATCGAAGGCCTCGTACACGTCTCGGAGATGACCTGGTCGAAGCGGATGAAACATCCGTCGAAGATCGTCAAGCCGGGCGATGAAGTCGAGACTGTCATCCTTGCTGTGAATCCGAACGACCGCCGCATCTCGCTGGGCATGAAGCAGCTTCTCGAGAATCCGTGGGAGCACCTGGTTGAGCGTTATCCGGCAGGAACTACGGTTGAAGGCCGCGTCCGCAACCTGACTGACTTCGGCGCCTTCATTGAGATTGAGGACGGCATTGACGGCCTCGTTCACGTCTCGAACCTGAGCTGGACGAAGCGCGTGAAGCATCCTTCGGAAGTCCTGAAGAAGGGCGAGAAAGTGCGCGCCGTGGTCCTGGGCGTGGAGCCGGAAAACCGCCGTCTCTCGCTCGGCATCAAACAGCTGCAGCCCGATGTATGGGAGACCTTCTTTGCGCAGCACCGCGTTGGCGATGTTGTCCACGGCAAGGTCCTGCGGACGGCACAGTTCGGCGCCTTCGTCGAGATTGCGGAAGGAGTCGAGGGCCTCTGCCACGTCTCCGAAGCAACGGACACGCATGGCGTTCCGGTGAAGCTCGACGTTGGCCAGGAGCACGACTTCAAGATCATCAAGATGAATCCGGATGAGAAGAAGGTCGGCCTGAGCCTGCGCGCTGTAGGCGAAGAAGCCAGCCGCGCCGATGTGGAAGCTTACAAGCAGCCCGTCTCGAGCTCAACCACGACGCTGGGTGACCTGGTGAACTGGAAGCGCGAACAGTAAGCGGTCTTTAACGCTAGAGAAACGCCATCCATTCGGATGGCGTTTTTTGTTTTCATTCCAGCGGCTATCTGGAATTCAAGAGCACGACCTTTTTCGGGCCAGAAATAAGACAGGGTTGTGGAAGAACCATCTTCGTCTGGATTCTTCGCCTTTGGCTCAGAATGACGGATTGAATTTATGCTGCCCAGGGGGGCGCGCCGCCAAGAATTGCCGCACCGGACATGTGCGCGAGGCCGTTCCATTCGGGCACGGTGAAGGCTTTCTGCGGATGCACCGTTGCTTCCACCCCTTCCTGGTGATGGCGCTCCAGCGCTTCCGTGACTCTTTCGATCGCCGCGCGCCGTTCTTCGAACGACTTGCGCTCAAAATAAAGCGCATAGCTCTGTCCGCAGATGCTGCATTTGACGTCGGCACGTTCAGAAGTTGCGAGGCAAAAGACCTGCATGCGTGTCTCCTTCATCATCGAGGCTTGCGGAGTGGAGAATGGCAGGGGATGGGAAGCGCCATTCATCTCTCCGGAGTGTTTCGATTTCGCGCACCGTTTTATTATTGGATGCTGCGAAAGGAGGATACTGCCTGTTAATAAACACAACCCGCATAAACGGATTATGAAATCTTATAACCGCCAGATTTCTGCGGTGCGTGATCTTCCCACAGGTTTGAAGAGGAAATCAAGTGGGAGGGAGTAACGAAGGTTGTCCTACTCGATTTTTGTTTTGCAGAGCGATGAGGCACTGTGAAGCCTTGCAAACTCCCGGGTTAGCTTCGCGAACCTGGGGCACCCATGTGGTCTTTCGCGAGCTTCGCCTGCACTTTCGCAAGCCAGTGGCGGTACTTCTCCGGTTTTTCTTCGCGCAGAGAGTCCTCGATCGCCTTGCGGTAGCCGCCTGTATAGATCGAATACATTACGGCTAACGCGCACCCCACTCCGAAACCAAAGCCGAAGAAGAATCCGATGATCCCGCCGCTGAAAAAATTCATGACGGTATCAATACTCTCCGCCGTCGCCGCCAAAGGCAAGATTTTCAAAGCGCGTGCACTTGGAGAGATAGGCGAGGTGTACTGATCCGGTCGGGCCGTTGCGCTGCTTGGCAATAATGATCTCAGCCTTACCCTCGCTTTCGGGATCGGGCTGGCCGTTCTCATCGCGGTTGTAGTAGGCCTCGCGGTGAATGAAGGCGACCACGTCCGCATCCTGCTCGATCGATCCCGATTCGCGCAGGTCGGACAGCATTGGTTTTTTGTCGCCGCCACGCTGCTCAGAGGCGCGGCTCAGCTGCGAGAGCGCAATCACTGGAACCTGTAGTTCCTTTGCGAGCGCTTTCAGGCCGCGCGAGATCGCTGAGACTTCCTGTGTGCGGTTCTCATACCGCTTGGCTCCCGGGCCAGCAACGCTGGCTGTCATCAGCTGCAGATAATCGACGACAATCAGGTCGAGTGATCCCTGCATCTGCCGCAGGCGCCGCGCTTTCGCGCGCATTTCCGTGAGCGAGATACCCGGCGTGTCATCGATAAACAGCTTCGACTCGGCCAGCTGTTCGAGCGCATGCGTCAGCTTCTGCTGGTCTTCGCGCAGCAGGAAACCCTTCTGGATTTTCTGCGAATCGACCAGCGCCTGCGAGGCGAGCATGCGGCGCAGCAGCGATTCCTTTGACATTTCAAGCGAAAAGATGGCGACCGTCTTTCCGCCATTTACTGCTGCGTTTTGCGCAATGTTGATGGCCCATGCTGTCTTGCCCATCGAAGGACGCGCGGCGATGATGATCAGCTCGGAGTGCTGCAGGCCGCTGGTCATGCGGTCGAAGTCGTTGAAGTGCGTGGCGAGGCCTGTGACCTCGCGGCCTTCCTTATATAGGTTGTCAATGGTTCCGAAGGAGTCGCGGACAATCTCCGGAATAGCGGCAAAACCGCGCGTGATGCCGCGCTCCGTGACTTCGAGCAATCCGCTCTCGGCTGCATTCAGGACTTCGAGCGCTTCTTCGCTCTGGTCAGCAGCGCGTGTGATTGCGGTCGAGCAGATGTTGATGAGCTGCCTTAAGAGCGACTTGTCCTTGACGATGCGGACGTATTCTTCTATCGAAGGCCGGCGCGGCAAACCTTCCGTCAGTGAGGCGAGGTAAGCGACACCGCCAATGGCCTCGACTTCCTTGCGCTTGGCCAGCTCTTCCGAGAGGGTGACGATATCGACGGCGCGGCCAGCATCGATGAGTTCCGCCATGCGGCTGAAGATGCGGCGATGCGAATCGAGGGCGAAATCGTCTGCATGCAGCTTTTCCGCGGCCTCGTTATAGGCGTGATTGTCGAGCAGGACGGCGCCCAGGATCGAGCGCTCAGCGTCGATACTCGCAGGCAGTCCCCGCTCGAATTCAATGTCGGGAGTGGTGACCATGAAATGTTAGTTTAGGCCAGTTGAGGATGCTTCAGGTCTTGTGTGTAACTTGTCCGTTATGTGTAAGTCTGGCTCATCGTCGAAGAGATATCCCGCGAAAATCAACCGCCAAGACGCTAAGCCCGCCAGAGCCCGGCTTTCAGTTCAGATGTCCATTTCGTCTAACCCACAGAAGGCGATATCATAAAAATTGCCTTTAAAGATATATATGAAACAGATGTTTACCCGTTTTCCGCTGCTGGTTGCTGCCTTCTGCGCCTGCTCGCCTTTGCTCCATGCCCAATCTGCCACTGTCACCCAGGCCACTGCCACTCCTGCACAAAGCGCGGAGATGAAAGAGATGCAGCAGCTTGAAGACAAATGGAGCGACGCTGTTGTGAAGCGCGACCAATATGGGCTGGAACTGCTGCTTTCTCCGCTCTATGTCGGTATCTCTTCGTCGGGCGAGGTTACCACGCGTAATCAGCAGATCTCGGCGCTATTTCAGAGAGGGACGGATCCGCTCACCATGGAACAGCGCGTCGTCAGCGTGCGCATGCTGGGCGATATTGCTGTCGTGAACGGGACTTACATTCTTCGCCGCAAAGATTCGACCGCCGCGGTGGAAGAGCGCGGCATCTTTACTCATGTCTTCCAGCGTGTGCGCTCCAACTGGCTCTGCATCAATGCGCAGCGGACCGTCGTGGCAGAAGAAACTCCGGGCAAGCAGAAGGTGACCAAGAAAAGCAACGCTGAGCTGCCCTTCCATGTTCCGTTTATTCATAAAGGCGCGGAGTCTACGCAGCAGCAACAACAACCGGCACAGCCGGACACGCAGACAAATCAACAGCAGCAACAACAGCCGCAGTAAATCCCATTCAAACGATGGCTTGAGTGGGATTTCCGGGATCCTGCAAAACTCCCAGGTTAGCTCCGCGAACCTGGGGCACCCATGTATAAATCTGGACTACTAGTTCCCATCAAGATTTGATAAGTGCACTTGCAGGATTGCGTCTACGCTGCGCAGAGCGTCGAGCACGGCGGGGGTTACGCTGCCGTCGATCTGGACAACGGCCAGGGCATTTCCCTGGGGGATGCGTCCGCTGCGGTCGGATCTTCCTAAAGCAAAGTTTGCGATATTGACCTTGTGGTCGCCGAGGATTGTACCCACGCGCCCGATGACGCCGGGGACGTCGCGGTTGTGGATCGTGAGCAGGTTGCCCTGGAGGGGAGCTTCAATATCAATGCCGTCGAGGCTCAGCAGACGCGCCGAGCTTCCGTGCAGCACGGTCGCAGTCGCGGTCACATCGGAGGAAGGCGTATGCAGCGTGAGCTTCAGCACGCTGCCCGCGCCGCCTGCGGCTGCTTCCGTCTTCTCCTCATGGATGCGGATGCCGCGCTCCTGGGCAACGGCGGCAGCGTTGATGCGGTTCACATTTTCGGAATGGCCCAACACTCCGGCAATGGCGGTGTTGCGGATGAGCTCGGTCTTGCCCTCGGTAATGCGGCCGCTGTAGGAAATCTGGATGCTCTCGATGCCGCCTTCGGGGAACTGCGCGAGGAATGTGCCCAGGCGTCCAGCCATCTCGATGTATGGCGCGACTTCGAGGTACTCCTCGTGCGAGAGCGAGGGCAGGTTTACGGCATTCTGTACCACGCCCAGCTTCAGATACTCGCGCACTTGCAGGGCAATCTGCACGCCGACGGCTTCCTGCGCTTCGGCGGTTGATCCGGCGATGTGCGGCGTGAGGATGACATTCTCCAGTTCGAAGAACGGCGAGTTCTTTGGCGGTTCCTGATGGAAGACGTCGAGGCCCGCTCCGGCAACCTGGCCGCTCTTGAGGGCTTCGGCCAGAGCTTCTTCCACGATCAGTTCGCCGCGAGCGCAGTTGATGATGCGCACGCCTTTCTTCATGGTCGCGATGGTCTGAGCATTGATGATGCCCGTGGTCTGCGGCGTGAGGCCGACGTGTAGCGTCAGGTAGTCTGCGTCTTTGAACAGCTCTTCGAGCGAGACCAGCTTGATTGCGTTCTCTCGTGCTACGGCTGCTGATACAAACGGATCATGTCCGATAAGCTCCATGCCAAAGCTGCGCGCGCGGCGGGCTACTTCGAGGCCGATGCGGCCCAGGCCGAGAATGCCGAGCTTCTTGTTGCGCAGCTCCACGCCTTGAAGAGATTTCTTCTCCCACTTGCCGGCGTGCATGGTGGCGTTTGCTTTAGGAACCATGCGCGCAAGGCCGAGCATCAAGCCGATGGTCAGCTCGGCGACCGCGACAGCATTGGCTCCGGGAGTGTTCATCACCACGATGCCGCGCCGCGTGGCCGCATCGGCGTCGATGTTGTCCACGCCTACGCCGGCGCGTCCAATGACGCGCAGCTTTGGAGCGGCGGAAAGCAGCTTGTCATCTACCTGCACGGCTGAGCGGACGACCAGGCCGTCGGCATCGGCAAGCGATGCGGGCAGGTCAGTGATTTGATCGTGGGTGAGAATCTGCCAGTCGGGCTCGGACTTGAAGACGGCCAGCGTAGCGGGAGAAACCTTTTCGGCGAGAACGATCTTCATCTTGCTCCTGAAATGTTTTTCGTACGAATTTCAACCAGGCTGTCATCCTGGACGAGGGATCTGTACCCTTCTTTCACATCTGTGAAGATGCAAAGAGAACAACAGATCCTTCACTGCGCTCAGGATGACAGCATTGGGAGGGCTAGCGCGCGCCGACCTCTTCCAGCGCAGGCTCAGATTTCTTTGCTGTGCGCTCCGCGTAGACCTTCTGCGCGGCAGCGAGAGCTTTTCCGAACTCAAACCCGGGCAGCTTGAGCGCGGATGCGGCCACCTGTTCGAGGGCTCCGACAATCGCGATCGTGTCCATGTAATCGAAGAATCCGATGTGAGCGACGCGGAAAATCTGGCCCTTCATCTCGCCCTGTCCGTTGGTGATGACGGCGGCGAAGCGGCTCTTCAGATCTTTTACTACTACGCCGGAATCTACGCCGGCAGGAGGCAGCACGGCAGTCGCGGCAGCGGCGGGTGCGTCAGGTGCGAACAGCTTCAGCCCCAGCGCTTCGACGGCTGCGCGGGTCATAGCGGCGCAGGTTTCCGCGTTATCGACAAGAGCCTTGCGTCCCGCGGCGAGATCGCCACCGCCTTGCGCAGCAATGTAATCGAGAGCTGCGCCGAGTGCGGCAATCAGCGCGACTGCGGGAGTGTAGGCCGACTCGCCTTTCTGCGCGTTCTTGCGCTCCTTGCGCAGATCGAAGTAGTAACGCGGATTGAGCGAAATCTCCATCGCGTCCCATGCCTTCTGGCTCACGCTCAGGTAGGCGAGGCCGGGCGGGATCATGACCGCCTTCTGCGATCCGCCGATCATCACATCGACACCCCAGGCATCGACATCAAAGTGCGTAGTACCGAGGCCGGTGATGGCGTCTACCACCAGCAGCGCCTCGCTCTTTGCCGACTTGAGCAGATCGGCCACACCTTTGACATCGTGACGAACACCGGTGGAAGATTCCGTCGCCTGCATGTAGACGGCGCGCGTCTCGATCTTCAGCGCCTTCTTGACTTCGTCGAGCGAAAAGGTCTGTCCATAGGGAACCTTGACTACATCGACTGCGCAGCCGAAGGCCTTGGTCAGCGCTTCCCAGCGCTCGCCGAACTTGCCGGCTGAGAGCACGAGCACGCGGTCACCGGGCGAAGTCAGGTTCGAGACTGAGGCCTCCATGGCTCCGGTTCCGGAGGAAGCCAGCAACAAGACATCGTTTTTTGTGCCGACAAAGGTCTTGAGCTGTTCGAGTACACGCTGATAGAGCGCGCGGAACTCCGGAGTGCGGTGATGAATATCGGCTGCGGCCATGGCGAACTGCGCGGCGGGAAGCAGGGGCGTGGGACCGGGCGTAAACAGGCGCGTTTTGCGAATCATTGTCGGAATCCTCATCTTCATTGTAGCGAGAGGATTCGCGGCGCGCTTCTCTCTATAATGAAAGGTTTGGGCCGCATACAGGCCACATTTCGGAGTAAGAGATACATGTCCCTCACTGAGCAGATTGAAAAAGACATTGTCGCCGCCATGAAGGCGCGCGAAGCTGAGCGGCTTTCCACGCTGCGCATGGTCAAGACCGCATTCAAGAACAAGGAAATCGACAAGCGCGCTCCTCTTACCGATGCGGAAGCCCAGCAGATATTGACTACGCTCATCAAGCAGCGGCGCGAGTCGGTGGAGCAGTTCACCAAGGGCAACCGGCCCGAGCTTGCGGCCAAGGAACAGGCCGAGATTGTGCTGATCGAAGGCTATCTGCCGAAGTCTGCGAGCGAAGAAGACATTAAGAAACTGGTCGAAGAAGCACTCGCCGGACAAACACTTGGCCCTAAGGACATGGGCGCGGCCATGAAAGCTGTGCAGGCGAAGATCCAGGCATCGGGGTTACGCGCTGATGGCCGGCAGGTGAGTGAGATTGTGAAAGCTCGGCTTGCTGGGAGCTAGTACAAAGCGGGTGCCTCAGGTTCCCCTGAGCAATGTCGAAGGGTAACCTGGGGTAGTTTGGGCGGTCTGCTTCTCCCGCCGAGCCGCTGTCCACCACGACTCAATCTCAACGCGTCCGACCTCACCCAACAGATAATGCCGGAAACTCGACCAGCGCCAGTCTTCGGGCTTATCGACCAGACCACGCTTCACCGGATTGCGGTGCATGTATTTCAACTTCTCGATGCGCTTTCGCTCCGAATAAACGTTGAAATCGTAATAGCGTCCCTGCCAAAAAGGCCGCGGCTCCGATTGTTTCGCTACAGACAGCTTGATGGAGTGCAACGACGCAGCCAGCAACATACCTGGCGGTTCACTGATCAATAGATGGACATGTTCCGGCATAACTACATAGCCAACCACACAAAATTCATGCTTCTGCCGAAAATCTTCTAACACCTTTTCGAAGAGATCGCGCGCTCCAGGTGAGCCTAGATACGGCTTTCGCTGATAACAACTGAATGTAATGAAATGCAGGTCGCGGGCCTGCTGGTATCGTTTTAATCCCCAGGGCATGATTGGGGAGTATAAGCAAACCACCCCAGGTTACCCTTCGACGCTGCTCAGGGGAACCTGGGGCACCCGCATCCTCGCTTCAATCGGAAGTAACTAGCCTTCCCTCACCACTTTCACAAACACCCCATCGGGCAATTCACCTTCGAGCAAATGCACCACTCCGCCTTTCACAAACCCGCGCAGGGTCTGTTGTTTCTGGCTGGGTGTACTGGCAGGAGAAACAGGCCGTCCCATTCCTTTATCCATAGCCTGATTTGCCAGCCGATCGGCGTTCTGGTTTTTTCCGCGGAGGACATGCTCAATCACAAAGCCTTCCAACCGTCCGATGCGTCGCTTCGCCTCCTCATATAAAGGACGGAGATCGGGGCTGTTCACGCGATACTGGCCCTTGACCTGCTTCACCATCAGCTCGGAGTCGGCGACTACCTTCAGGTGGCTGTGACCGTGCTCGATGGCATAGTCAAGAGCAGCGAGGAGCCCGGAATATTCGGCGAAATTATTCGTTTTCTTGCCTAAATATTCGCTTAATTCGGCCAATTTCTGCCCTTGTCCGTCTTCCACGTAGACACCATAACCTGCTGGGCCTGGGTTGCCGCGCGAACCCCCGTCGCAATAAGCGGTAATCCAGGCCGATTTTGCCTTCTGTTCACTCATCATGAGGCGAGTGTAAATGCTGTTGAGCCCACAGACGCGAAAGTCACAGACGCCGCTCACCTTCCACCCGCGAAATTCGTCTTACAGAGTGCATTTTGCACCCACAGTTTCCTGGAGTAGAAAGCATGGCTGCAGACGCACTTCGAGTCCCCGTTCCCCTGGCTGCCACAGCACATCCGTCCGGCAGGGCGGTACAATCCTCGCAACGGATGCCCACAGAAGTACGTGACCGAACCACCGAAGCCGAGCTGATTCGCGAAGCCCAGCAAGGCTCGCGCGCAGCCTTTGACATCCTGGTGCGTCAATATGACCAGGCGGTGCTGCGGCTGGCTCTCCACCTGACCGGCTCCGAGCAGGATGCTCAGGACATCCATCAGGAGGCCTTTCTGAAGGCCTTCCGCTATATCGGCAACTTCCGCTTCGAGTGCTCGTTCTATACCTGGATTTACCGGATCGTCACGAACCTGTGCCTCGATCAATTGCGCCGCCGCAAATCGCGCCGTGAAGACCCGGCGGTGATGATCGATGCCTCGGGCGAAGAGATGGATCTGCTCAGCAATGTGAGCGACAGCCGCTCCATTGCCAACCCGGATCGCGAGCTCGACCGCAAGATTCTGGGCCAGCGCATTCTGGCGGCGCTGGAAAAACTGACTCCGCGGGAGCGCATGGTCTTCGAGCTGAAGCACTATCAGGGGCTGAAGCTCCGCACGATAGGAGAAATGCTGAACACTACGGAAGAGACAGCGAAGAATACGCTCTTCCGCGCAACCAAAAAGCTGAGAGCCAATCTGGCAGAGATACGTTGAATCGACAGAAAGACCGGCAGGCGAAGATTCATCGCAATGAGCTGGCGCAAGAGAAAGAAACAAGGCAACACCTTTTGAGGACAGTGAGGTAAGGGAAAATGGCCATGAAGTGTGATCTGGCACAACAATATATCGCGCTGGCGGCTTACGGAGAGCTCTCTGACGACCTGAGCCACCAGCTCGAGCAGCACGTGAAGGAGTGCGCGGACTGCCGCCATGAGATGGAAGCTGTGCGCGGCCTGCAGGCGGCGATGTCGCTCTATCCGGTCGAGGAGCCTTCGGCGGGGCTGCTTGCGCGTGCCCGCATACGCCTGGAAGAAGCGCTCGACAATATGCCGCACAGCGGCTGGCTAGAACGCGCCGCTCAGTTCTTCAGCCGCGGCGCAGGCCGTTTGCGCTCCGCTCCGGTGATGGCATCACTGCTGCTGTTGATCGGCGCTTCGGCCGGTGGATACGGTGGCTATCGCGCCGGACTCAGAGCGCATGAAGCGGAGCAGTCGAAGCTGGTCCTGAATCTCGGGCAGCCGCCGGCCACTACCGAAGACAATCCTGCCCAGATCGCGAACGTCAGCAGCATCGCGCGCGATCCCGGCTCGAACCTGGTGAAGGTCACCTACAACAAGCTGGTTCCGGAAACGTTTCAGGGCGCGCTCGACGACCCGCGTATCCGCCAGCTGCTGCTTCTGGCTACGGAAAACAACATCAATCCCGGAGTGCGGGATGATTCGGTGGATCTGCTGGCCAATGAGTGCCGCTCCGGCCGCCAGTGCGATGACGGGCAGGTGCGCAATGCGCTGATGGTGGCGCTCCGCTATGACAAGAATGCAAGCGTCCGTCTCAAGGCCCTCGAAGGTCTGCAGCCCTACGTTGCCGAAGACATGCGCGTACGCGATGCTGTGCTCGAAACCCTGATGAAGGACTCGGATCCGCGCGTTCGCACCCAGGCCATCAGCCTGATCGAACCAGTTGAGGCCGATTCGAGCGTGCGCCAGGTTCTGCATACCGTCTCCATGCAGGACGACAGCCCGGAGATCCGCACCGCCTCACGGCAGGTCCTGCAACAGCTGCCGCAAGTACAGTGAGTCAGGGAATAGGGAATCAGGACTGTCTTCCATGTGAAAAGTGCATTGCGGGCGCGGGTCCGATTCCCTACTCCTTATTTCCCTACTTCCCTAATTTGCTATTTCCCTAAATTCCCTAATCCCCTATTCCCTTTCATGTGGTAACGTTTTCCACATCTGAAAGTCTCACAGGGTAGAAAGTACAAACAGAGGCGGTACCCATGAAACACACTTTGAGGCTGGGTTGGACGATTCTTGCTGCTGGAGTTGCGACGCTCGCAGCTGGTTATCAACCGGGTTGGGCACAACCGGTTACCGTTTTCAATGAGGCTCAGGCATATCTGTCGCATAGTTCGCAGGGGTATCTCGGCATCGATATGCACGATATCGACAATGATCGCGCCAACGCCCTGAAGCTGAAAGATGTGCACGGCGCAGAGGTTGTAACTGTCGACCATGATGCACCGGCGAACAAGGCCGGCCTTAAGATTCATGACGTTATCCTCGAAATGAACGGCCAGCGCGTGGAAGGCAGCGAACAGCTGCGCCGCATGCTGCGTGAGACTCCCGCCGGACATACCGTTCACTTTGTTATCAGCCGCGATGGGCAGCAGCAGAATATCTCCGTTGAACTGGCCGACCGCGCCAAGATTGAAGCGAATGCATGGTCGCAGCACTTTACTGTGCCCGACCCGAGCGAAGCTCCGATTATGAACGGCCTCGCTCCTCCGTCATCTTCGCGCGGCTTCGGCAATGGATTCTTCGGAGTCTTCAGCACCAACAGCGTCTATATCGGCGCCGACGTGGACGCGATCAACACGCAACTGGCAAATTACTTCGGCGTGACCGATGGCGCGGGCCTGCTGGTGAAGAGCGTCGACGAGAACAGCCCGGCAGCCACTGCGGGGCTGAAGGCAGGCGACGTCATCACCAAGGTGAATAATGACCGTCTGGCCTCGCGCTCCGACTGGCTCAAGGCGCTGCACAACAATCGCGGCAAGCAGGTACAGCTCACAGTCATGCGCAACAAGAAGGAACAGACACTGAACCTGCAGGCCGGAGAACCGAAAAAGAAGGGCGAGCTGGATTTTCCCGAGATACGAGCGGAACAGGAAGCCTATATCGCGTCCACATTGAACAATATAGCCAGAGAAAATATTCTTGGCGGGTTTGCCGGAAATACCGATGCGGCTCTTGCACAACGAGCTGATGCTCTTGTGAAAAGCTTCGAGGCCGAGACCCAGAAACTCAAGAGCATGCAGCAGCAGCTCGAAAACCTGCAGAAGAATTTCAGTCCGCAGATGTATTAGGGCTTTGTCTCACTCAAGCCAAACGAAGAACCACCCACCCTGCTCGTTCAGAACACGGATTCACACTGCTTCGATATTCACGCGTACACGACAGCCGATTGCTGTGGCAATGTTCACCAGTGCATCCAGCGAGAAACGAGAGACACGCCCCCGCAGCAGATCATTCATGCGTGGCTGTGTGATACCGCAATGGCGCGCTCCCTCTGCCTGTGTCCAGCCGTTCTTTTTCACAATGGCTGCAATCTGGTGCATGAATTCCGCCCGCGCGCGCAGGTTCGCGGCTTCTTCGGGAGTATCGGCAATAGCATCCCAAACGCTGGCATATTTTGCAGGCTTCTTCATTTGCGTTTCCCTTCTAGCTGGCTGAACCGTTGTTTTGCTAACTCCAGATCGTGCCGGGACGTGGCCTGGGTCTTCTTCTGAAAAGCGTGCAGCACATAGACGGCATCTGGCAGGCGAGCGGTATAGATAACGCGGAATGCGCCTGACTCGTCACGGATTCGCAACTCTTCAACGCCTTTGCCAATAGTCGGCATCGGCTTGAAATCGTCCGGTTGTTCGCCACGCTGCACCAGTTCCAACTGGTATCCCGCGTCGTGGCGGGTATTGACTGGAAACTCGCGCAACCGTTCGAGTGAGTCTCCCAGGAACCGGATCGACTTATCTGCGAATTATATCAATATGGATATAATCAGCAAGAGAAGCTACTGGGTATACGTCTTGTCAACAATTCCGAAAGTAACATTTTGCTGTAAGTTGCTGGTTTCCAAAAACATCTGTTACAACGATCAATGACATGATATTTCCTCGCTTCCTGATATCCTGAAAATAAGAATGAAAGAGATAAAAATCCGCCTGAACCCGGCGGCTTTTTATTTGCCTGGAATCAGGACTTTACATGGAATCTGCTTGTTTTCAATACTTTGCCGCATTGAAGACAGAAGCCATGGTTTTTCAAAGACTTAACACCTCCCCCAAGGGGAGGGAGGGGTCGCATGGAAAACCAGATGGCGGATTCCGCTGAGCCCTTATCCAGCCCCGTTTGACCCTTCCAGACTGCCGCTCCCCGGGAATCCCTCGCATCCCGCTATCTCTCTGTGTTTCAATAAGAAGAGAATGCCCGCAGCACGCCAGCAGAAACTGAGCTACCGTCTTAAAGCGGCCACCCGCAAGGCGCGTGAGCTGTCCCTTGTGGGGCATGCGCTTGCCTCGACGCGGCACCCCGTAATGGCGCAGATTGTGCCCATGCGCCGGTGCAACCTGGCATGCGCCTATTGCAATGAGTACGACGACGTTTCGAAGCCGGTGCCAATCGCCGAGATGCTGCGCCGCATCGACCACCTGGCGCGCCTGGGCACGAGCATCATCACCATCTCGGGGGGGGAACCCCTGCTGCACCCGGAGCTCGACCAGATCATCGCCCGCATCCGCCACCATGGCCGCCTGGCGGGGATGATCACCAACGGCTACCTGCTGGTGCCTGAGCGCATCCAGCGCCTGAACAAGGCGGGGCTCGACCACCTGCAGATTTCGATCGACAATGTACAGCCCGACGAAATCTCGAAGAAGAGCCTCAAGGTCCTTGATAAGAAGCTGCAGTGGCTCTCGGAACACGCTGATTTTCACATCAATATCAACTCAGTTGTGGGCGGCGGCATCAAGAACCCTCAGGATGCACTGACGATCGGCAGACGCGCGCTCGAGCTTGGCTTTACCGCCACGATCGGCATCATCCATGACGGCGATGGCCAGCTGAAACCGCTGGGCGGTGAAGAGCGCGCCGTGTGGAATGAGATGCGCAGCTGGAAGAAGAAGAACTACTCGCAGTTCAACAAGTTTCAGGAAGCGATTGCCAACGCCCAGCCCAATGACTGGCGCTGCCGCGCCGGATCGCGCTACCTCTATATCTGCGAAGACGGGCTCGTTCACTACTGCTCGCAGCAGCGCGGGTATCCTGGCGTCCCGCTGGCGGAATACACGAAGGCCGACGTCAAGCGCGAATTCCTGACGGAGAAGACCTGCGCACCGCACTGCACGATCAGCTGTGTTCACCAGATCTCGTACATCGATCACTGGCGCGCTCCGCAGGTATCGAGCACTACCCCCGGCAGCGCAGCCGGTCTCGTCAACATCGAGCTCTGAGTTGCCTCAGGGCTAAAGCTCTCGCCTACCGTCTGTCACAAATCCGCGAGCTATCTCGTCTTGGCTGCGGAGGGAAAATCAGATGGATTTCTATGTAGTCATTGGCGGCGGACTGGCGGGACTCACAGCGGCGAACGCGCTGGCTGGGGACGGCAATAAAGTCACCCTGTTCGAACAGTCCCAACATTTTGGGGGACGAGCTCAGACTCAGGAGCAGCACGGTTATTTCATGAATCTGGGGCCGCATGCGCTCTACTGCGGCGGCATTGCCATGCGTACGTTGCGTGAATGGGACATACCATTCTCCGGAAATTTCCCCCCACAAGGCCAGCGCAGTTATTTTGTGCGCGAAGGCAGGCTGTATCCGGCACCGCGTGATGTGAGCAGTTTGATGACGACGCGCCTGTTCAGTCTTCGGGAAAAGCTGGAGGCGGCACGCCTCTTCAGTCTGTTTACCGGCGACGATGCTGCAGATGGCGAAACCATGCGGCAGTGGATTGATCGCCACATCCGTTCAGAGCATGTGCGTGAATTTGCTGCGACCATCACTCGTATTGCCACGTATTCTCCAAACCCCGAACACCTGAGCGCCAAGGCCGCGCTGGCACAGATCGCGATGGCGATCAAACACAACGTCTGGTATCTCGACGGCGGATGGCAGACTCTGATCGACGGCTTACGCGACCGCGCCCTATCACTTGGAGTTGAAATTCGCTGCGAGCATGTCACTTCGCTCGATGCCTTGAAGGCTGATGGCATCGTGCTTGCGGTTGGTCCGGCAAGCGTGGAGAAACTGACCGGCACTGCTGTTCCTGATCAGCAGCCGCTGCGCATGGCTACATTGGATATCGGCCTCAAAAAACTTCCGTCAAATGCCGCTCATGTGGCTTTTACGCTCGACCGTCCGTTGTATTTTTCTGTGCACTCAGAGTCAGCGCGGCTTGCTCCTGAGGGTAGAGCGCTTGCTCATGTTGCGAAATATCTGGGTGATTCGCAGCCTGACCCGGGCGCTGTCCGCGAAGAGCTTGAAGACTATGCTTCGCTGGTGGCACCTGACTGGCAGCGTGAAGCTGAGGTTATCCGTTTTCTCCCGAACCTCATCGTCACACCCATGATGCCGGCTCCAAAAGGGCGTCCTGACGTGGATTTTCTTGGTCATGAGAACATCACTGTTGCCGGCGACTGGGTCGGCGATGAAGGAATGCTCGCCGATGCTGCCGTGGCCAGCGCACTCAAGGCCGCAGGCGTGATACAACGGCGCAAGGCAATGGTTGCGTAGCTTATGAATCGCGAAGCTATTTTTCTGGAGCTGAAACCGATGCTCTTTTCGCTTGCTTATCGCATGCTGGGCATTCGCGCCGACGCGGAGGATGTTGTGCAGGAAACATATCTCCGCTGGCGCGATGCCGCGGACTCGGAGATTCGCTCGCCTCGCGCATTTCTTACTACCGTGACGGCGAGGCTCTCGCTCGATGCGCTGAAATCGGCACGGCGTAAGCGTGAGGTATATGTGGGCCCATGGCTTCCCGAGCCGCTGGTCGAACCATCGGGGGCGCACTCGCTCGAAGTAGCCGAATCGCTTTCCATTGCCTTTCTGCACCTGCTTGAATCGCTTTCGCCTTCGGAGCGGGTTGCATTTCTGCTCTATGAGATTTTCGAAATGCCGTATTTCGAGCTTGCCTCTTTGCTTGAGACTACGGAAGCCAATTGCCGCCAACTGGTGACTCGCGCCAGAAAACATATCCAGGAGAAAAAGCGGCGCTTTTCTGTGGACAAGGAACACCATCGCAGCGTGCTGGAAAAATTTATCCATGCCTGCGCCTCCGGCGATCCAGCACAATTAACCAATCTGCTGCATCAGGATGTTGTGCTCTACTCCGATGGAGGCGGAAAGGTACGAGCCGCACTGAACCCCATTTTCGGCGCGGACAAAGTCATACGTTTCTTTGCAGGCGTTATGCAGAAGAATGCCGGCTACGCCTACTCGGCGAAGCTGGCGGAGGTCAATG
>NZ_JBZYWJ010000016.1:0-655 GCF_059115305.1 Acidobacterium sp. FHG110202_01 | reverse complement strand
TCTTCTTTCTCTTCTGCGACTGCTTTGATGTCCAGGCTGCCTGGGGAGTAGTAGGTGTCGTCTTCGAGCATCTTTTTGGCTTCCGGGTCGGTGACGAAGCCTGTTTCTACTGCCTTCTCCAGCAGGAAGCGGCCCAGGCTCGGCGGGCGCTTTTTCGGGATGTCTTCGGGGTCAGGGGTTTGGACCTCCGGGCCGATCTGGGTGCCGTCGGTGTGGGTGTAGACTTCGCGGACGACGTCCTGTTTCAGTTCGGTTTCTTTTTCTCCCTTGACCTGCTTTCCTTTCGTTCCTCTGTAGTGCTGGGAGGAGACCTGGAGGCCGTAGAGGAGGATCTTGGCGCGTTTGGAGTCGAGCATGTCGGCGGCCAGGTGGACGACGACGTCGGAGATGGCTAATTGGATGGCGTCGGGGTCGTCGCAGACGGGGAGATTGAGGACGAAGTGCTCGGGGTCTCCGTGGGGATCGTAGGGGGTGTTGCTGGGCGAGGGGCGCTGGCGGGTGTTTCTGTGGTAGGTGCAGAAGGGCTGTTCTTTGAGTGCTGCCTGCCTGCATTTGGTGCCGCTGGTGAAGAGGTGGCGGCATTCGTTGTACATGGGTTCTCCTCAGGGTGCAGCGCTCAGCGCGCAGGGTGCAGGGTGCAGGGTGCAGAAACACG
>NZ_JBZYWJ010000015.1:0-39091 GCF_059115305.1 Acidobacterium sp. FHG110202_01 | reverse complement strand
GAACTGCGCCGCAATGAGCCTGACATCGTGGCCCTGCTGCTTCAAGGCTCTTCCGAGGAAATGCGCTCCAGAGCACGCTTCCAGGCCGATCAGCGAAGTCTGCATGTTCGCTGTAAACGCCAGCAGCTGCCTCTGAGTGAACTTTTTCTTCACCAGCATCTTGCCGGAGGTTCCCAGCGCAACAAGGTGAAATGTGGTCTTGCCCAGGTCAATGCCAACCGAACGAATCTGCATATCGATGATCCTCCTCTAACCGCTGCTACCATCCTCCGCCTCAGCGGAGGGTTACGGCGGCGGACCATCTCATTAGTCGGCTTGTATTTACCAACCATCACGAAACCTGGTGAGAACAGAGACCTAGTATTCATTATTCAGGGATGACTCAAGAGAGCGATGGAATAGATTTCGTTGACGCCAGCTTGGCGAAGAAGAATGGGATCGCCTTCCGGCGTGAGGTTGATGGAGAGGCCGTAAAATCCAGTACGACGGATCCCCTTAAGGCTGGCATAGGGTTCTAGGTGTCGAGAACTGAGGTTGTAGCGGTAGAGCTCGGGTTCAATATTGCTGTCGAAGAAGATGTTGCGACTGTCGGGGCTCCACACAACATCGTTAACGCCAACTTCGGCGAGGGTGTTCCACCTCTGGGAGGCAAAATCATAAAGCATAAGCTTTCGATTATCCTGCGTGCAGGCTGCAATGTAATGCCCGTCAGGCGACCAGCGGACTGTCCACAATCCTTCTGAGCCAGGGATCGCAGTTACTTGTCCCGAGACATGGTCATAAATAAGGATAGGACTTTTTGTCTTGCCGTTGACTCCAAACTGAACCAAATGGGCGTATGCGATCTGTCTTCCATCTGGCGACCAGGTCGCGACCCCTTGGTCACTGGCATCACCCGGGATCAGGGCATGTGGTATTCCGCCGGCGGCTGGCACTTCGTATATCTTCCAGTTCTCGTTCGTGTTAGCAGCTATATAGAGCACGCTCTTTCCATCGGGAGACCACTGCGGGAAACGCGCGATGGCTGGCCCCTGCGTGAGTTGTCTACGCTCAGTTCCGTTACGGCGCGCCCTCCAAAGGGTCCCTTCGGGATATGCGGTCCAGGCAATCCATTCGCCATCGCGTGAGAAAGCAAGCGTGTCCGAGGATATGTCTTCAAATACCGGCTCGAAACGCCGGGTTCGGTTGTCATATCGAATGAGCTCTCCATGTGCCTGTTCACCTGCGGCAAATAAATGTCTGTCATCGGCGGAAAATGTTGGAGAACGCCAGAAATCAACCGGGCCGGATGGGGCTATCTCCTGTGGAGCAAAATCAGCCTGGTCTGGAGATAACCTCTCCCCCTTGATCCAGAGAGAGCTGCCCTTGGCAGAAGAGACGACGTAAGCGTACATGGAGCCGTTGTGGCTCCACTCCCCACAGCATTCGTCACCATGCCAGGAACGCCTGGAGAAGACAGGATGAGGCTGACCTCCATTCGCGCTGACCTCAAACAAGATGTTGTTGCGGCCTCCGTCACTCGCTGAAAAGCGTATGCGCGTCCCATCGGGAGACCAGCGCGGCCAGAAGGGTATTGAAGGAAGAACCGCGATAACGTGCAGATTGGATCCATCAGTATGAGCTACATAAAGACGAGTGCCGCGGGCAAAGGCAATACGGTCTCCTTCAGGCGAAAGAGCTGCTCCATGCGCATTAATGAACGATGCAGAGTGCGCAGGACTGAAAGAGAATTGCTGAATGCTCACAGGTGCACTGGTATCCATTTCCCAAACAGGGCTGAAGAGCATCTGCCTTCCATCGGAGGAAATTGCTGTGAGCACTGCATGGGGATCAGGGATCACATCTCTACGAAGCTGCCCAACTGACGGTGACCAATGAGCCAGATGATGGCGATTATCAATCGTTTCCGTGAAATAGAGGTCTGTCCCGGCAGAAAGCAGTGGACACAGATATTCCTTATAATTGCCATCGCTCGTGAGGCGGGTGATTTCTCCAACATGGAAATCCGGGGATATGTAATGGTGGCGAAGACGAGCGAGGGTGAAGAGCAGGACGAAGCAAAACAGGGCAATGGTAGAGATACCGTAGATCCACGCTTTTCTACTACTCTTTGGGGTTAAGGTTTTATTCTCGAGTTCTTCAACCGGAACACGCAGCCGGTAACCCCGCTTGGGGATCGTTTCGATATAGTCTCCACCGTCGGGAGCCTTGCCGAGGGTTTTGCGCAACAGAAAAATCGTCTGGGTAAGATTGGCCTCAGTTACAAAGGAATCGGGCCAGAGCGCATCGCGAAGCTGTTCTTTTGTGGCGGTCGCACCACGAAGCTGGACAAGGATAGCCAGAGCATCGAATGCCTTGGGCGGAAGACGGACGCTTTCTCCGTTCTCACGCAACAACACGGTTTTCTCAATATCAAATGTGAATTCGCCAAAGCGCACCCAAAGCATGCTGATAACAAAAGGCTTGCTGTTCATAAGAAAAAATTGAGCTGCAGTTCCTCCTGCGTATCGTTATTTTCACCCTAAACTCCCCATGAGCGAACAGATTTTGAACACTTCCCTTGGGAAAAAGACAACTCTGATTCGATCGATGTCTGCCTGGTGCCATCCACAGACATTAGGCCTTTTATAGAGCAGCCGAATTACATATCTATGACAAGATGGGAGATTTGATTTATGGCTCACAAGAAACTCACGGAGTTCCTGCTTCAACTGGCAAACAATCACACAGTTCTATCGAAGTTCGAGAAGAATCCAAATGAAACGATGAAAGAGGCCGGACTTTCCGAACGACAAGCGGAAATCATCAAAAGCAAGGATGCAAAGAAGATTGAGGAAGCTGTTCTTGCCGAGTTTCCGGATGACCCTGGAATCGGCGTTGCTGTCAGACCCATAAAAATAGTCATCACGCTGGAACTCTAAATCCGAACCTTAAAACCAGCGGTCGCTGTGGAATCTCGCTTTTGTAGCGTTGTTTTCATTTGGTTGAGGTTCTTCCTGGCCAAATCACACAGATCTTTCAAACAAGGAGTTTTTCATGTCTGACAAAAAACTGGCTGAATTTCTGGTCAAGTTAGCCGACGACCATAAGGCATTGTCCACTTTCGAAAAGGACCCGGATGCCGCCATGAAGGCTGCCGGTCTTTCCGCTGCGGAGATTTCTGTCATCCAAACCAAAGACGCTAGAAAGATTCAAGAGGCGATCATCGCCGAATACCCGCCGCATCATCCCATAAGCACGGCCGCAAGACCGAAGATCTCCCTTACTATTACCATCTCCATCACTGTATCGATTTAAGATTCCTGGCGGCACAGATAAACCTTTACTCCGATTTCATCGAATTTATGAGGAGACACTTCACCGGTGGCTGAACACAATCGAGAAGAAATTTCCGGCTCCCTTAGTGTTGTCGGAAGCGGCATTCGACTGAGTCAGATGTCTGTTGAGACGCGAGCAGCGATTGAGAGAGCCGACAAGGTGTTCTACCTTGTAGCCGATCCAATTACGTATAGCTGGATTCTCAACCTGCCGTGCGATGCCGAAGACCTGCATAGTTCTTACAGTGAGGAAAAAGATCGAAAATACTCCTATATGGATATGGTGGACCGCATCATGTCTTGTGTCCGTGAGGGGATGGCAGTGTGCGTCATCTCCTACGGGCACCCGGGCGTATTTGCATTTCCAATGCACGAATCGATTCGCCAGGCGCGTCGAGAAGGATTTCCTGCCAGAATGTTGCCGGGAATATCTTCAGAGGATTGCCTCTTTGCGGATCTGGGCATCGACCCTGGGGAACGTGGCTGTCAAAGCTTTGAGGCAACGGATTTCCTCGTATTCAGTCGAAGATTCGATTCGTCGAGTCCGCTCATTCTATGGCAAATCGGAGTCACGGGCGACTTGGGCTATAAGCATCATTTCAGACTCGATGGTCTCCGCGTTCTTGTCGAGGTGTTGGAGAAGTCCTATAGCCCAACTCATGAAGTAGTTCTCTATGAGGCGTCGAGCAGCTCCGTCGCCAATTGCGTGATTCATCGCATTGCCTTGCAAAATCTGCTTGAGACGCCTGTGACTCCTATCTCAACACTCTATGTACCGCCCATTACTCCGTCAGTTCCTGATAGCGATATGTTGGCCAGGTTAGGAATTAATGTTTCGGCTCTCAGGGAAAAATCCTAGGCTGTACGGATTCATCCGATCCTTACTGTGCGCTGAGTGGGGAAGCAGAGCCTCCGGTGAACTCACCGAACCCAATATCCCGATCAATCCGTTTTCGCGGACGCAACGAGGTAGTCTAATACGCTTTTCAACAATATCGATGAAACAAAGTCCGTTCGTTTCGAGGGAAAAGATCTTACTTTACCGACCCGTGGGGTTGATTTGACTCCAGAACGGAATTAACCCTTTTGTCGTTCATGAACAGACTATAAATTTGAGCAGCAAACTTGCTTTACACACTGCGCAGTAAGGGTAAATCCTTTCGCGAATCTCTTTACAACTGCGGCAAAACTGCCTTTTTACGGTAAAACACAGGTAAAGTCACCGCAGTCGTTCACAATATCTCCGCGACAATCCTCTCATAGCCGACTGAACTCGGCCCTGAGGAGGATCAGTATGCAATGCTCTGGCCTGAAGAGCCATCGTGCCAGGTTAGTACTTTTTTTGCTGTGTTACGTTGTTGCCTGGCATAGCCCAACATTAGAGGCCCAGACGATTACGGGAGCCATCCGGGGTTTAGTGACCGATCCCAGCGGGGCAGTTGTAGCAGGGGCGACGGTCACAGCCTCCAACACTGGCACCGGCGTCATCAACACATCCGTAAGCGATGGAAAGGGACTTTATAACTTCCAGTTTTTGCCAATCGGGACCTATGCCGTGAGCGCTGCCGCACCCGGTTTTAACTCGATGTCCGTCCCCCCATTCACTCTGGAGATCGATCAGATCGCCACTGTGAATATAAAGTTACAAGTTGGCCAGGCCAACACGACGGTCAACGTCAGTTCCGAACTCAGCCCGATTCTGAATACAGAAAATGCAACGCTTGGCGTGACGCTCACGGCCAGCACGATCGGCAATATGCCGCTTAACGGACGCAACTTCTCGTCCGTTACCCAGTTTCTTCCCGGATCGGTATCACCTCAGCCTACCGGTTTTAATGGCACCAACGCTATCGAACGGGACACAGGAGCCGCAGGCGTAGCTTCCTTTAACGGAAACCGTCAGCAGACAAATAATTTTCTTCTGGACGGAGCAGATATCAACGAGAGCTTCAGCAATACGATTGGCTACAATCCTGCCCCGGATGCGATTGGACAGATAAAGGTCATCACGGGCAATGCAGATGCCGAATATGGAAACGTAAACGGCGGTGCGGTTCTGCTCTCTACCAAAAGTGGCACGAACCAGTTCCATGGGAGCGCGTATTACTTTTTGGAAAATGACAACCTCGACGCCAACACCTGGGCCAATAACTTCGCTGGCGTAGCAAAGAGCGGCTATACGCAGCAGATCTTTGGCGGCACTTTCGGAGGGCCGATTCTCCGTAACAGACTTTTCTTTTTCGGCGATTACGAAGGCATGCGCTACCACACCGGTGGTCAAGGTACCGCAAGTGTCGCTCCGGAAGCATTCCGCGAAGGGAACTTCTCTGCTCTGCCCCAACTCTATGACACACAGAGTAACTTTGCGCCCTATGCGAACAATCAGGTGCCCATCCTGAATCCTGTAGCACAGTTTCTTTTTGCGCATCCTGAGGCCTACCCGCTGCCGAACCAGGCGCCGACCGATGGAATCGCGCAGAATAACTACCGCGGTTATCAGAATTCATTCAATGCCAATAATCAGGGCGACCTTCGTGTGGACTATACCCTCAGTCAGCGGGACACTCTGATGGGCAGATACTCAATGGGAGATGCCTACGACGGAGTCACCCACTCTGTTCTTCCCATTACCTTTCCCGCGGCAGACGACTATCCGGTTCACAGCATTGTTCTCAACTGGACCCATGTATTTTCAGACAGCGTAGTGAATGAGCTGCGTGCCAGCTTTACACGATTACTCTTCGGAAACAGCAAGATTCAGGATCAGAGCGGACTGTTTGGCGCTACGGGCAATGCTAAGGTCGGTATCCCCGGCTCACAGACCTACGTCGGCTTCAGCGAGCAAACCATGACAACCGGCTCCATCAGCAGTGTGGGCACAACAGCCGGAATTTACGGAAAGCACGATAATACTTTTCTCTATGCCGACAACCTCACCTGGCAACATGGCAATCATGTCACTAAATTCGGGGTGCAGTTCCTTCGCTATCAACAGAACAACTTCGACCCCGGCAATGAAGGCACACTGGGGATTTTCGAGTACAGCGGTCAATTCACCAGTAACCCTGCAATGAAATCAACGGGCTACTCCTATGCGGATTTTGTTCTTGACCGCGCAGTCTACGCCGGGATCGGAGGCGTTCGTGGATTCACCGGCCAGCGCCAGTGGCGCGATGCTGCCTTCGCGCAGAATGACTGGAAACTGCTGCCTAATCTCACAGTGAACCTCGGGCTCCGTTACGAATATGATCAGTCGATTTATGAGGTAAACGACAAGGAATTAAACGTGAACCTGACAGACCCGTCTCTGGGGACCGCGGGTTTGGAATACGCAGGCAAAGACGGTAACAGCCGGGCTCTGTATGATCCGGTGTATACCAACTTCATGCCTCGCCTTGGCTTCGCGTATCAGCCTGCGTCACGGTTCGTAATTCGAGGGGGTTATGGCACCACCGTCACTCTTGAAGGCACCGGTTCCAGCCTGCGCCTGACAGAGAATCCTCCCTTTGAATACTCCTTCATTGCTCAGGCAATCACCCCGAGCGCTACGTCCGGAGGAGCGCCTCTGCTCGTCGAAAACGGATTTCAAACAGCGCCCGGCAATGTATCGGTAAGCACGACACAATATTTCGCCTGGACAAAAAACCTGCGACCTTCGTTCATTCAGCAATTCAGCCTGACAACGGAGTACGAGATCAACAACCGTACTTCAGCCCAGGTAGGATACGTTGGACAAACGGGCCAACATCTCATCGTTCCTGTAGATGGGAACCAGTGGCCAGCTCCCTGCGTAACGAACTGCACCAATGCGCCTTTTTATAAACTCGTTGGACAAACAGGCCTGGTCAAGGTCACCGCATCCGGGGCGATGAGCAACTACAATGCTTTGCAGGCAATTGTGCGCAGGCGCCTCGAGAATGGCATGGAATATACCATCAACTATACCTATGCCAAGGCTCTTACTAACAATCCCGGCTTCTACGGCGTTCCCGGTGTAAATGGAGCCGGGTCCTATTGGCAAAATGCATACAATCCTTCAGCCGATTATGGTCCAAGCGGCTTTGATATTCGTCACAACCTGACTGCCACAGGCTTCTATGAGCTTCCTGTTGGGCACAACAAACAGTTTGGAAGTCATCTCAACCCCTTCCTGAATGAGGCAGTAGGAGGATGGAAGGTGGCCGGAACAGCAACACTCTATTCAGGGTTCCCCATTACCATTTCAAGTCCTAACAATGCGAGCGTGAATTCCCTTGCAGCCCGGGCAAATCATTACGCAAAACTGAAAACGATGCACCGCTCTGTCCAGAACTGGTTCGGAACTGATTCATCAGCCGCACCCTGTACCGGCGCCTCCAACGGAGAATGTGCTTATGGTCCGGAGCTTCCAGCCACCTTCGGCACAGCCGGTGTTGGTTCGGAACGAGGGCCTGGCTATCGTGAAGTCGACCTTTCGCTCTTCAAAACCTTCCCCATTACTGATAGCGGACATGCGCTCGACTTCCGCGCAGACTTCTTTAACGCATTTAATATTGCAAGCTATTCCGATCCTGATCGAGGAGTGACCGATAATAACTTCGGCCAGATCACTAGCACGCGCTCTCCGCAACGACAGATCGAATTCTCCGCACGTTATCACTTCTAATTCAGCTGTTTCTACCCGTCCCACAGCCCTTATGCCTGTGGGACGGTATCCTATTTCATTTCAGGAGCAATCTTGCGTTTCATTCACGCTGTCACCATCTACCTTTTTCTGGTCCTGTCAGGATGCCTCTCTCTTCAGATCCATGCGCAGTCAGACAGGCATCCTGTTCTGATGATTTCTGTGGACGGCCTGCGACCGGACTATGTTACGCAGGCGGAAGCGCATCATCTTCATCTGCCTGTATTAGAGAAGTTCATGCAGCAGGGTACATATGCCGACGGGGTAATTGGCATCATGCCAACGCTGACATTCCCCGGACATACCACGCTGGTCACCGGAGTCTCGCCGGAAAAGCATGGCATTTATAACAACATTCGCTTCGATCCGCTCGGGAGCAACAACAATGCCTGGTACTGGTATGGCAGCGACATTAAGGCCCCTACTCTCTGGCATGCAGCAAGGCAAGCGGGAATTGTCACGGCAAGCATCTTCTGGCCCGCTACCGTCAATACTCCGGATATCCAGTATCTGGTGCCTGCTTATCCCGTCCGCATCCGCGAAGACAGTCAGTTGATGGAAGCAATCTCTCGCCCGGACAACTATCTGCAGGAGATTGAAAAACAGACCGGACCGTTCTACATCTTCGGCGCAGGCACAGACTTTGATGAGCAGCTAACCAGGACTTCGCTCGCCATCATACGGACAAGCAAACCAGGCTTCATGACAGTCCATCTGGTATCTCTCGATCATTACGAACATTTGACCGGACCCTTCAGTTCGGAAAGCAACGCATCCATGGAAGCCATCGATAAAATGATCGGACAACTGGCGGAAGCAGAGCGCGCAAACGATCCGGAAGCAATTGTCGTTGTAGTCTCCGATCATGGATTTGCCGCAACGCATACCAGCGTCAACCTGCTCATACCATTCATGCAGGCGGGATTTATAACGTTAAAGACAGGCGCGCACCCGGGCCTTCCTGTCATCAACTCCTGGAAAGCAACTTTGTGGAATTCAGGCGGCTCTGCTTATGTCATGCTGCATGATCCTGGCGACGCAACAACGCGCGATCAGGTGAAAGCTTTGCTCGAACAGCTGAAACAAAATCCCTCTTATGGAATCTCCCGCATACTCACGCACGATGAGATTGTTGCAGGAGGCGGTGATCCCGATGCGGCTTTCCTCATTGACTGGAAACCCGGTTACAGCGGTGGCGAAGCGCTCGTCGGCGAAATCGTGAGACCGATCCCCGGAACAGGAACACATGGGTATCTGCCGGATTCGCCGGAACTCCGCTCAGCTTATTTTGCGATGGGTGCGGGCGTCGCGCATCACTGTGATGCGGGAGTCATCGACATGCGCCAGATAGCGCCGGCTGTGGCGGGACTCATGGGCGTCAAAATGCCGAACGTGAACCAGCCTGCACTTTCTTGTGCGGCAAAGCAATAAGCAAGACAGTACCGTCTTCGACATCGGGAGCAGGCGTGCGGCTTGTTACGGATAAAGACGATACGCCAGCAGACTTGGCGGTGAACCAACGCCATTCACATCGAAGGTCTTCAGCAGCAATTCGAAATGCGAAAGATTCGATTGATGGCCGACAATCGGGCGGAGCAGGGTTTCGAAATTTTTTCGATTCACAACAAGATCGGCCGCTGCTTCAGTATCAGCGAGCGAGAAACCCTGAACGATAAGAACGTTTCCTCCGCCCGACAGATTAGGCAGAAATGCTACTGTTGCGTATCCGTGGGCTGCGTCACTAAGGTCGTAAGGGTAATGAGACGGCTCTCCAGGCTTAGGGTTCCGGTTCTCCACCTCCAGCGGGCCCTTCATTCTATCGTCCTGAAAGAAAAAGTTGGTGCGGGATAAAAAGAGACCCGTCCAGGGATTCGCCTCCGGCGTACCCAGCAGGACAAGATTCGACTGTTTCAGATCACCCAGCTGTAAATCGCGCGCATACCGGATTTTGGTCTGGTTTGGGATCGCCTCTTTCATGTGTGTCACAGCCACCGCAAGTTCCAGGTCTGCAGTCGATGTATATCGATGTGCGGCCAGCGTTTTCAGAAGAGACCGGTCGCATGGCTTGTCGCACTGAATGTCCGCCAGGTACTGTCCATTCGCATATTCAGAGACGTTGACGACATGACCCGTGAAAACTCGCAGAACAACGAGACTGCTGTCCGCGGGTACGATGAGTGTCTCTCTGTTGCTGTCGAAGAGTTGCGACCATAATTTATGTGCTGGCCCCTGGTCCGCCGCGCCTGGCTGGAGATCACCCGAAGGCCCTGCCAGAAATACCGTGACAATGCCAAGAAGCAGTCCCAGCGCAACACAGCCGAGAAGAGCGCCCCACCAGCGCCATGTGTGTGCTCCGGATGTGACAGCTGATGAGAAAGTCTCTTCTACGACAATCTCTTCACCCGCAATCGGAATGAGCTCGCGCGCAGGTTCATCGATGCGCTCGAAGACCGGAACATAGCCGCCTCGCGGAAGCGTAATTTTCAGAGTTTCTTGGCTTCCCTCCTCTTGAAAATAAGATTCCAGTCGTCGACGCAGACGTGTAGCATGCACGCGGACAATATTGTCATCGCGAGGATCGTATCCAATGGGGCGCTCAAAGATACGCTCGCCAATCAACTGCTCGGTGAGCTTTTCAGAGTTTCCGGCAAGAGTTTCACGAACGACATAGAGGAGAAAAGATGAAAGTCGAGCCGACTTCTCAAATCCCGCAGTTGTTATGATGCGCTTTACCAGCTTCCATCTGGGGTCCCGCTCCAGAGAAGCTTCCTGATAATTACTCCCAGTTACGACTGTAGACATGGGGGTTTTCTCTCGGCATGATTTTAACCGCCATGAATAAATAAATGATGAACTCGCTCTGCATCATGCCGAACGGTTCAGCACGACATTGTTGCGAGCATAAGTAAGCCTCTCTGAGGCAAACCATAATCCAGACACGATCACGAACAGAACTATCATACCGACACCGCGAAACCTTAGTTCGGTTCCCATGTAGCGGGCGCTGATCCGGTTTCGAGCCATGCTTTGGAAATCTTCGCCAGCACCAGATGGGCAGGTTTTGATTCAGTTCCCTGCAACGAGCCGGCTTCGTAGATCACAAAAAGATCGTCCCCTAGAGAAGTGATATCGCTGTAGCCTGCTACTCCGGGATCGATAACCTGCTGGTGGCTCCATGTAGCTCCATCGTCCTCGCTTACTTTTATTGTGAGGTTCTGCCGTGCTTTCCATTTACGGGCAGCATTGCCGGGGACATCCCGGCTGTCCGGGTTGGAGAAGTAGAGCCGGGCTGGACGATGCCGCGAAGCAGGCACGCTCAAGATGCCCGCATCACAGATTGGGTCGAAGAGCTGCTCATCGAACTTCGGCGTCGACCAGTGCGAAATTCCATCTTCGCTCAATGAAACCGCACGCAGATGCTTATCTCCTCCCGACCGGATATTCAGCATGACTTGGCCATTCGCTAGCTGCACAGCCACGGTTTCATTCGGATTTGCGATTTGTTCTGAGTCACGGGCAACCACCACACCGCTGTGCCAGGTACGTCCATGATCATCGCTGTAGACAGTGCCAACAGCGGCAGGTGCGTGCCCACGCGTGCCGTTGGCATTGGCCTTGCCGCTGGCGAACCATGCAGAAGCCAATAGCCTGCCATTCTTGAGTTGGATCCCATGTCCAGTGCCGGGTGTGACAACTGTCCAGTCGAAGTCTGGCTTGAAGGCATCGAAGGTAGACGTGATCTCAACTTCGGGCGAGAACGTCTTGCCGTCATCCTTCGTATAAATTTCGAAGACGCGGCTATAGTTCTTTTGATAGAGAAAGTAGACGGTTCCGGTTTTGAGATCGGGAATAGCGACGATATTGTCCGTCAGCTCATTTCCCGTACCAGCAATTTTGCGGGAAGGTTCCCATGTCTTGCCGCCGTTGACGCTTCGGCGTAACAGTATGTCGATGTCCGCCCAGTCGCCGCGATCAAGCTGTTTTCTGCCGCCACAATAAGCCAGCAGAACACCATGCTTAGTAACTACGATTCCCGGAACGCGATAGGTGGCATAGCCCCCGATACCAGCATTCCAAAGATTGATGCTCTCCACCTGCCCTACGGCCACGGCAGCAGTCATTATGAATGCGAAGAGAATAGCCTGAACGGTCCTCTTGAACCGACGCATGCTCTTTCTCTCTAATACAACTCCATCCATCGAATCATCCACTCTGTCAGAACTGCAGGTGCAGCGAAAACTGAAAATTACGCGGATCATAGCTGGAAGTGATCTGTCCAAATGAAGAACTCGATGCATCCGAGTTGGGCATTGCCAGATTCGTATGATTCAGCGCGTTGAAGGCTTCAGCACGAAATTGCAGGACCGTTCTTTCCCACAGCGGAAAGGTGCGCTGCAAACCCGCATCCAGGTCCCAGAAGTTCGGCCCTCTGGCTTCCGCATCTCGAATAGGAGCGCTGCCGAAGCGGCCATCGACTATTTTGTATGCATCGGCGTTGATCCACTGCCATGAACCATTCGGGAGCCGGTGGCGGTTCGTCGTTGCATTCCCAATCTTGTCCGGGCGCGCGGATCCGACGCCTAATCCATTGGCCGTGGACTGCGTCACCGCAAGAGGAACACCGGACTGAGCCTTAAGAATCGTTGTGAGTTGGAAGCCACCTGCAATGGCAGACAGAAATCCTTTCGACAAAAAGGGCTGCCCTTTTCCAAAAGGCAGCGTATACAACGCTGTGCCGGAAAAGGAGTGCGTCGAATCAAAATCACTGACTGCACGGGCATCATGAAGATCATAAGGATTCTGCAATGTTCCCGTATTTGATTGCGAGGCGAAGGATCCAGGCGTTGAGTTGGTAATGAGCTTTGAGAAAGTATATGCGGCAAGCAGAGTCAATGATTTTCCGGCGCGGCGTTGCAGAGTGGCCTGCAGGCTGTGATAGATAGAATCGCGATTACCAAGCAGCGCTGAGATACCCCCGAACTGCGGGAAGGCCTCCGAGGCTGTCTCCCTTGTTACGTTAGCATTGCCGAGCGAGCCCGGAACCTTTCCCGCAAGCGGGTTTGCCACCGAAGTGTTCAGATAGGCTGAAGCTACACCGGACTTTCCTCCGGCTGAAGCTTCCGCCGCAATTGCATCCTGAATTAAGGAATAAGCAGGCAGGTTGGTGGCCTGCTGGATCAATAGATGAATTCCCCGGTTGCCGCTGTATTGCAGTTCAAATGACATCTCCCATGGAAGCTGTTGCTGAACTCCAATATTCCATTGGACGGAACGCGGACTTTTCATCCTGCGGTCAACGATTGTTGTTAGCGATGTTCCAAGCCCAGCAGCCGCACCCTGGGGTCCAACGGGATTTGAAAGCGTATAGGTGGATTGCAGAGCAGCTGCAGATGATGTCGAGTCTGGCTTAATGGGATTGTAGAGAGCATTGAAACCCGGCGCCGAAGCATAGTAGCCATAGTTTGGGACCGGGCTGTTATAGACGCCTATGCCGCCGCGCACAACTGTTCCTGAGTGTAGATAAGCAGGCGAATATGCAAAGGCAAGGCGAGGAGCAAGCTGAAAATAGTCCCCTGAAGTGAAACCATGCGGGTTACCCGAAACACCCGCATATTGCACCACGCCTGGCAAATTCACAACAGGATTGATGGTCTTATCGTCGAACCATCCAATCTGGTCATGTTTTTCCGTAAACGGAGTTGTGAATTGATAGCGGAAGCCTAGATTCAGCGTAAGTGTGGGCAAAATCTTCCAGTCGTCTGCCAAAAAGAATGCCGATGTAAGATAGGTTGCCGAGGCGTTTGGCTCCTGATCAAAAAGTATCGTATTGGGGAGTCCCAGCAGAAGCGAGGCCAGTGCACTTCCGGTGGAGGAGCTTCCGTTGCTTGTCTGCAGCTGGTTGAAGCCAAAAGAGCCGGTTGGATCACCCGATGTAACCAAACCGCTGGCAATATATTGACGGATATCAGCTCCTGCACGCAGGAAATGTTTTTCTGCGGTGATTGAGAGAATCTGGCTCAACTCTTTGACCGTCGTCTTGCGGTCCTGTGGAGTTCCTGTACCGAGTCCCTGAAAGAGGCTCACTGTTGCAATGGGACGAACATTCGCCGCGCTTCCCTCTGCAGGGGAAGGATCCACTCCATAACCAAAATAAGATGTCCCAACCGTGTTGTTCGATGGGTCGAGGAATGTCCGATGGAAGTTGGTATAGCCGGCGACAGCTGTATAAAGCAAGCGCGGCGTAATTGTGAAGTTATAGGAGCCGGTATAGTTCCGCGTCGGAATATGAACGTTCTGTGTACCTGAATCATTGTCGCCAATCGGGCCGGTCGCTGGAGAGTTGTACTCATCCCGCGTGTACTTGAATGCCAGACGATGCCTCTCGCCGATATATTGATCGCCGCGAAGGGTAAAGACATCTGTTGTCTGATAGTTCTTGGTCGGACCGACGAAGTTATTGGAAACGCCAGGCTGGTTCGGCAAAGGGTACAGGCTTAATACCTGCTTTCCAAAGTCCGTGATCCGGTCGGATGGAATGGTCTGGTTGGGAAACGGCGTACGTGAAGCTGCATTCGGACTGCTGTCAGGATCGTAGATGATCGTCGACAACTCGCTGAAATTTCCCTGGCGCATCAGAGGCGTTGGCACCGAGCCTGTTCCGTTGGCTCGCGCGGCCCAGCGCAACCCTTCATAGTCCACAAAAAAGAAGGACTTCTTCCGTCCATCATAGAGCTTTGGCAGCCAGACCGGCCCTCCGATGTTGCCGCCATACTGATTGAAATTGTTCAGTGGTTTCGAAGAATTGTAAGGCAGCGCCGGATAAGCATTTAAGTGCGTACCGCGATAGTCCTCAAAAAGCATTCCATGAAGCTGGCTGGTCCCGCTCTTTGTCACATAGTTGATCACGCCGCCGACTGTTGAACCAAACTCGGCAGACATAACACCGGACTGTACCTGGAACTCCTGGATGGAGCCTGCGGATGGGAGCGCCATGATTGTGCCGTCGCGCGGATCCGTCATGCTGACGCCATCGACGAGGAACTCGGAGAATCCGCCAAAGTTTGAGCGTACGCCGCCATTAATCTGATAGCCGGACGAGGCAACACTACTGTCGCTGCCTCCCCGGTTGGTAGCGGAATTCCCCAGTGCCGATTGAACTCCAGGCGTAAGAGCCATGAGGGCTAATGGATTGCGGGATTCCAGGGGAAGATCGGCGATCTCCTTCTGCTCGATCATTTGCCCTTTATAGCCATTGTCTAAATCCAGCGTATTGCTTTGAGAACTGACCACTACCTCCTGCTTGACTGCCGAAGGAACGAGCACCATGTCAACACGCGTTGTTCGACTGACATCCACGATGATTCCCGTGACCGTCTGGTCAGAAAATCCCTGCGCGGATGCAGTCAGGCTGTAGCTCCCGGGAACGAGTGAGGGCAGGATGAAAATGCCTGCATGATTCGACGTAGTTGTGACAGAGGTCCCGGTTCTTTCATTGTTTAAACGCAGTTGCGCTCCTGGAATCGCAGAATGCGACTGATCGAATGCCGTCCCCGTCACTTCGCCAAAGGCCTGAGCCGCAGCACGAGAAGGCAGCAGCAGAAAAAGAACAGCAGGCAGGAGGAAAGCGATAGCACAAAGGACCTGGGAGGCACGACGGAAATACATTTACAGACTCCGGCATCACGGTGGTTGAAATCGACCAAAATCCTATCGAGACGAGTATTTATGTGTCAATAGTATTTTATTGATAATCGTTCGATGTACTATATCTACTTAAGTTTTCCTTTCGGGCTATCGAGAATATGAGATTTTATGGCCGGAAGGTTTTCCTTGCTTTTGATGAAAACTCCTGAAATAGGATAAGAACATGCCAACAACCGCTCTCGTACCAGTTCGCGCCTTAAGCAAATCCCGCGAGGTATTTGAACGCCTGCGCGAGGCCATTTGGAGCGGTGACCTTGCTCCGGGAACTCCTCTGCGTGAGGCACACCTGGCCAAACAGTTAAAGGTCAGCCAGGTACCGGTGCGGGAAGCTTTGCTGCAATTGGAACATCTTGGATTGGTTGTGCGCATTCCGGACAGGGGTACAACCGTCACCAAGCTCGAGCGCAAAGACATTGTGCAAATGATGGAGGTGCGTCTCCAGCTGGAGCAATTCGCCTTTCAGCTTGCCTGCACCCGCATCACCAAACAGGTAGAAGCAGAGTTACGAAAACACCTGAAGCGAATGGAGGCGCTGGTAGAAGTGAAAGACCACTTTGGCGTGGCTGAAGAAGACTTTAATTTCCATAAGACGGTTTGGAAAGCAACCGGCAACGATGTGCTGGCGGCCACTCTCGAACGGTTATGTATAGCCATGTACGCCTTTGTAAGCTTGAAACGTCATGCTGCGGGCGAGAACATGAAGTCTGCCGTAAAATCCCACACGTCATTGTTTCGGGCGCTGCTGTCCGGCGACGCAGACAGAGTTACGCAGGCCATACGCGACCATTTGTCGTCTACTGACGTTATTCCTGAGTCGATTGCAGAATAGGCGTCTGTAAACTGCGCATGCGTATACCAGCGGTAAAAAGTCCCGCAGCAAGCAATAGACAGCCGCACCCCAGAAAAGTGCCCCCTAATCCAATAGACGCCTTCAATGCGCCAGCCACAGCTGCAATCACGCCTCCAGATAAAGTACCCGCAAAGTTGAGAAAGCCAAAAGCTGTAGCACGATGGGTTGGAGCAATTCCCTCACACAACACAGGCATCGTATTTCCGTCATAGATGCCTTTCCCAAACCCGAAAAGAAGCATGACTCCATAAAGAAGCAATGGCGTGTGCACTATGCCTGCCACAATCAAACATGGAGCAGCACATAACAGCCCCAGACTCTGGCTCCAGACGCGGCCTTGCCTTGCGCGTTGCGCCCAGGCGTCGGCCAGAAAACCGCCTGCCAGCAGGCCCGCCATTCCACCAGCCTTAAAATAGAAGGTCGCCGCAAAACCGGCCTTTGCCAGTGAGAAGTGAAACGTATCGTAGAGATAAAGCGGCATCCACGTATAGATCGCCCAGTCACAAATGGACGCAATCGAAAAGACCACGACCACCTTCCAATAATCCGGTGTCTTCAGGATCGTGGCTGCAGCACTGCGTAAACTGAGGGGCACAGCAACAGCCTGGACTTCCTTAGGATCAGCGTCTTTCTCTCTGAGCCCGAAAAACAACACTGCGCCATAGCCACAGCCAAGAGCGCCAAAAACCTCAAAGCATGACCGCCATCCATAATGTGAGCCAATCCAACCGCCAAGCACTCCTCCAAGTACTGTGCCAAGATAGGTTCCGCTATAGTGCAGGCTGATGGCGCGAGAACGCGTGCGCTCGCTGTGATACGCGGCAATAAGGGCCAGCCCCGCAGGCAAATAGCTGGCTTCGCTTACTCCCATCAGTCCGCGCAGTGCAAGCAGCTGATGGAAGCCGTGGGCCCGGCCGGAAAGTGCCGTGATCAACGACCAGATAAGAAGGCTGCCACAGATCAAACGCTTTTTGCCAAAGCGATCTGCAGCATAACCCGCCCATGGACTGCAGAAGGCATAGACCCAGAGAAAAGCTGTTCCCAACAGACCAAGCTGAAAGCTGGAGATGTGCAGGTCTTCCTGCAACAAAGGGAAAATGGAGAAAAGCAGTTGTCGGTCCAGGTAGTTGAGCATCCAGACCACCAGGAGCAGGACCACGACGAGCCAGGCATACCATTTTGCGTTGACCATCAAAGAAGGACCTTTTCAGGGGAATATCTTCGCAGGTTTTGTGCTTATCCAAAACGTAATGTATTATTGATTATCATTTATACATGAAAACCGGAGAAGACATGCCTCCATCCTTCCGCGGTATCTTTCCAGCCTTTATCACTCCGCTTGATCACAATCGCCGTTTTGCTGCCAATGCTGCCGAGTCCATGCTGAAGTACTTGCTGGAAGCAGGAGTAGATGGAACTTATGTAGCGGGATCGACCGGCGAAGGAATGAGACTGCAGGCCGAAGATCGAAAATCGCTGGTTGAAACCTTGATGCAGCAGTTGCCGAAGGACAAAACACTCATTGTGCATGTTGGAGCAGCTACGATAAAAGAATCCTTATTGCTGGCCGAACATGCTGCAAAAAGCGGGGCTCATGCGATCAGCAGCCTTCCTCCTCAAGGTGACGGGAAAGAAGTTCGCGCATTCTATGCGACGCTGGCCAAGGAGTCGCCGCTGCCTCTTATCCTCTACTATTTCCCGAAAATAGCCCCTCAGGCCTTTCAAAATCCGCAGGAACTCATCGATGTGTGCGACATCGACAACGTGATCGGGGTCAAGTTCACGGACTTCAACTTCTATCTTCTGTATATCCTTGTCAAGCGCGGCAAAGTAGTCTTCAACGGCTATGACGAAGCATTGGGCGCAGGCCTGCTGATGGGCGCGCACGGAGGCATTGGATCGACATACAATCTCATGCCGCAGGCTTATCTGGAAATATTCCGCGCAGCGCAGCGCGAGGATTGGTCTGGCGTTCGCAACTGGCAATTTCGAGCGAATGCAGTCATCGAAACGCTTCTCAAGTACCCGTTCTTCGCCGCTCTGCGCGCTGTTATGAAGCTCCGTGGCCACAATTGTGGTCCGATGACGGCAGGTGATCTTCTCACACAGGAACAGGCCGCTCAACTGGCAAAGGATCTTGACCAGGCCATCAACCCGGAACTCAGGGCCTTGATACATTGGCCAGATCATAGCTAGCCCTCACTCCATCAGTCAGAAGACCGCGGTTATCATCTGCATGGACGCGCCCATTCTTTCTGAGTTGATTAGAAGGTAGTGCAAACCACAAATGGGGCATAGGCCCATTCCCAGAACTCACTGTCTGGGAGTATCGTGCCTGTCCGCCTTTCGAGGATGCTCTTTGCGAGCGCCATGATATCGGTTTCGCTAGTCTCTGCGAGCTTTGCTCGGGCTATGGCAATCGTAATCAATCAATGCCATATGCTGGTGTCCCAGCAGATGAGCAGCAAATATAGTTATACCTCGATCACGACCATAGCTTCTCTATGCAGCTAGCTACTATATATAGGACTAGACCCAGAATTGGGATGTGCAGCCGTGTGTAACGGTGATGGTGGCCAGGGACGGGATCGAACCGCCGACGCCGGCCTTTCAGATCTTAAACAATATGTAATTTCAATAACATAGACGACACGGATGGCACCGTAAGTAACTGCAAGACCTTGATAGATTCCTTCAGTTTGGGTTCGATTTTGGGTTGCGCGTGTGCGAAGTTAATGATGGCAACGCTGCTTCCTGATCATAGTGTACTTAAACGAAACATCAGTTATCAGCGCTTTGGCCTGATGCCACTCTTCTATTTTCTGCTCCTGATAGTTTTTGCATGATAGCGCCAAAGTAGTCTCTGCTAACTCGCTGTCGCAACACGATCCTTCCGTTAGCCAAGCGGATACGATACTGGGAAAATACGTCACGCTTGAAATAATCAGAGCGCTGCCCCATGCAATGCACTGGATCATGGGCGTGCCTATTCGAAGTCCATGGTGGCAGCCGACATTTCCCGACATAACTAAATCCGAAAGGGGGTCATAGTGAATGGGTGCATACCAGTTTTGGAAGGCTCATGAAGTATGACCTTCTGCAGACATGAACTGCACCGACTTTAAATGCTCAGAAGGTTTACATGATCCCCAAACTTAATCAAAAAAACACTACACGCGCCGCTTACAAATCTGCCCGTTATTTCTGTCGTCTTTTTCGTTCGTACGTAGGTTTTGCAGTCGAAGGGATACGTGTTGGGTTAGCCATTCTCCTTATTCTCTGTGTGACTCCGCTCGGGGCAATAGATCTGTACGCCCAGGACGTACCTCCTAGACCTGGCTATATGCAGCTCGACTATGCTCAGCTCGATCAGCTTGTGGCTCCTATTGCTCTTTATCCAGATGCACTGGTGGCTCAAATCCTTGCGGCAGCCACGTACTCTTCGCAGATTGTAGAAGCAAATCGCTTCGTGCAGAGAAATGTAGCTTCGCCTCCAGCTGAACTCGCTCGTCTAGTGAATGGACAACCGTGGGACCCGAGTGTCAAGGCCCTGACGGCATTCCCTTCGGTCCTGTCGAGTCTGGATCGTAACCTTGAATGGACAACGAAACTGGGCAATGCGTATTACAACCAACCGCAGGATGTCATGGGTTCAGTGCAGGCGATGCGTCAACGGGCGTATGCAGCCGGAACGCTAAGGACAACACCGCAAGAAACAGTGGCATATCAGCCCACCGGCATCGTGATAGCTCCCGTGAACCCTGCAATCTACTATGTGCCGGTCTACAATCCATGGGTTGTGTATGGTGCGCCTGTTCCAGTCTACCCAGCCTACTATTATGTTGCGCCCCCTCCTCCCGCTGGAAGTGTGGCTGTAGCGGCAGCTGTCGGCTTCACGGCTGGAGTGGTTGTCGGAGCTTTCGCCTCCTATGGTTGGGGATGCACTCATTGGGTCCCCAACTGGTATACGCATACAGTCGTCTTCAATCATGCAACCTATATCTCACGCAGTGTAACGGTTGTGAACCGCGGCTATTATGGCTACTACGATCACTCCTCCGCAGCTCGCGCCTATAACCATCAGGTGTATGTTGGACCCAATGGAGGTGTAGCAACGAGGACAGCCGTCCGCGGCAACGGCCAGACGAATGTATGGGGAAGAGGGCCAAATGGAGGCACGTATGAACGTTCCACCTCACACTATGCGGGTGGCAGCACAACGACTGTGACAGGACCAAACGGCGGAACTTCAACACATACAGTGACAGGGCGAGGTACTGGGAACGTGACAGCAACCAACACTGGACCTGATGGAGGCGCGGTCACTCGAAACACGCAGCGCTATCCAGGCGGCAGTTCGACGACTGTGACTGGGCCGAAAGGACAATCGGAAACAACAACGGTGACTGGACGCGGTAGCGGAGACGCTACGGTGACACGTTCGGGTGCCCGGGGCAACGGCACCTGGAAGCGACACTAGAGCCCTCAGTCCTCTGAGTGGAACGGCGACCGGTGAAAACTGGTCGCCATTTTCTATTTTTGTCGAGATTTGTCTTGCGGAGACTTCCAGCCGTAACTTTCGCTTCGCAATTGGCTTCTACAACAGCAAGCGCATTCTGCACAGTTGAAGCGCATACGTCTGATGCGAATCAGCAGCGATGTATCTGCGCTATCGCCTCGCAACAAGGAGATTGAATGAAGAGACGCGAAATCATTGTGCTGGGAGCACTTTGTGCTCTTCCCTTTTCTTCTCGAGGACAACAGACATTACCGGATGCCCCACGCACAACGGTATCAGTCGCAAAGCCTGCCAGTCCTTTATATTCGCCACCCACTCAAGCCGAGAGGTTCAAGGATTATCTAAAGCACACCTATGGACTTACTTCCATTCTGGAAGCCGGAATACGTGGTGGGATCGAGCAGGCAAGAGACAAGCCCAGCGAGTGGTCGCAAGGTGGGCAGGGATACGCCGACCGCTTCGGTTCGACGATGGGGCAAATTGCGATCCGTGGCACTACCAGCTATGTGCTTGCAGACATCTTCAAGGAAGACCTTCGTAGTACTCGGTGCGGATCGTCCTGCAATAAGTCGAAATTCCAAGCTGCGCTGGAAGACACGTTCATGGCTCGAAAAGGCAATGATGGTCACGAAGCACTCTCCGTCGCGCGGATCGTTGCACCCTGGCCGGGAAGCGCTGTTGCAATTCACACCTGGTATCCATCTGGATACGGAGGATCGGAGATCGCTCGCCAAGCAAGCTTCAGCTATGGCTTTCAATTCCTTCGGAACTACATCAAGGAACTCATAGCGCATTGAGCGTGGAGAAATGAAATGAAACGTCGGGATGCAGCGACGGCGAAATGCGTCAGGCGAATAATGGCGCCTCCGGCCCGAAGGGCCAGAAGCTCGACCCCCATCACAGCTTCACAATCGATATGTGTTCTTAAGCTCACCGAGATCACTCAACCAGATATGCGGCCCCATGAAATCAATACGCATGTTCGGCAATACCGGCATGTGCTCAATAGCAGCGGTGGCATCGGTTCCGTTTGCCTGAGGTGTCAGGCGTTGGTTGCTTACTCTGCTGACGAATGGTTATTGCTTGAACACGAGAGGAAGCATATCTGCGTCTCATCGCTGTAAGGGTGTGGTCGATTTGCCAGAGTGTCGTGAATTGTCATCCTTGCGAATCTCGGTGAAACTCCTGACCTGCTCAAGTCTTCAATGCAGTGGAAGGACTTTCTCAAAGGAGTTTTATATGAATCGCTCTTATAAACGTGCATTGCTTGTCTTTGCATTGACGGTTATGCTGACCGGCGTGCTCAATGCGCAACAATCAACTTCTTACTCTTCCTCAAGCAGTCATAGTGCACTCGTGGATGAGGTGAACGCGGATGGATCAGCCGCTCCTGCAGCTCCCACACCACAATATGGCCAGAGCAATCGCTATCCTCAATCGAACAGCCGGCTGAGTCATCTCTCATTCGAGTTGGGAGCTGGATTCAACGCTCCAATCGGCAACGATATCCCGTACATCACCTGGGGTGGAAATCTCACGCTCGGAGTGGGAAGACAATTCACACGCCATGTAGGCGTACTGGCTGAGTATCAGTTCATCGATGACAAGTTGCCAGGTAGTTTCCTCTCCGCAGTGGGCACACCAGGAGGTAATACCCACATCTGGTCCTTCACGCTTGATCCGATCGTATACCTCCGTCCTGTCGATCACGCCGGATGGAATGCTTATGCCGTCGGCGGCGGAGGTTTCTATCACAAGGTCACAAACTTCAATTCAACCGTACCGGTGATCTATTGCAACTACTTCGGCTTTTGTGTTGGCGGCTATGAAAATGCCACGGTGGAGAGCTTCTCCAGTAATCAGGGCGGCATGAACATCGGATTCGGGTTTACGCATTCGATTGCGAACAGCCGCGCCAAGTACTTCGCTGAGGCAAGATACCTCTGGGTAGACTCGCCAGAATCAAGCACCTCGCAAGTCGGTACCGGAACTACCGGACTGTTTCCAGTCACTTTCGGTGTGCGCTGGTGAGAATCGTTCGAGAGCGCCGTCTCAACACGGATCAGTGCTGCTGTCAAAGCAGCACTGATCCGGAAGACGTCCTGACCACAGATATTGAATTTGCCTCGCTGGCTGAAGCACAGCCTATCTGAACCTGACCACGATCAATGCCCCCTTCGAAGAAATTGTCGTTTTCAACTATGAGTTTCTAGTTTTCACGAAGGCAATCAATTAGCGAGTTATCCGATGTTCATCTTTGCAGTTGAACTGCATTGCATTATCGCGCTGTGGGTACATTTCGAAATGAAGGATTTTATACACTACGCAATCTTACGAATAACGTGATATGCGAGCTAAGAGGGAACGGCAGTTTGAGTGGATCGCAATAGCTGGAGCAGTGTCAGCGATAAGGGCTCGACGTCGAAGGCTCACGTTTCTGAGTGTGGGATTGCTTACCCTGAATATTCTTACGGTTTTTTACGATTAGCTCGCAATCGTTGATCTTCAGCGCCTCGCAGCGCGATTCTCTCTTCTGCACTTCCTGCCTCAGATTGCCCGAGCAGGTAGCAGATTATATCTGTTCCAGTTTCCCGTCTCGGAATTCTGCATCAGCGGCGTTCTCTGGCAGCTCTTCAGGTACTGGCGTCCTGATAGGTATCCTGATCGTCACTTGTAGGCCGCCACTCTTTCGGTTGCGAGCTTCAATCGTGCCGTCGTGGAGCCTTACTGCTTCGCTTGCAATGGCAAGACCAAGGCCAGTGCCTCCGCTGGCGGACTCTCGGCCGGGAGCAGTGCGGAAAAACGGCCTGAATATATCCCCGAGCATGCTGTCCGCAACACCCGGACCGCGATCGAGAATATTCAAAGTGACTGCGCGCTGAATCAGGTCCACTTTGCAATCAACTTGAATCTCGCTCCCTGGAGGAGCATAACGAATTGCATTTCTCAGAACATTATCGATCGCGCGTCGCAGAAGATTTGGATAAGCAAGCAACGTGATATCTTGTCGGGAACCAACGACGTGGCAGTCTGCATGGGCAGCTTCGAAATTGGCGTCCTCGATGACACTTTCACACAGAGTCCGAATCGAGACAGGAGCAAACGTTTCTGCCGGAATTCTACCTGCTTCAAGACCAGCAAGGAGCAGAAGCTGCTGCACAAGATTGCTGAGTTTGTCAGTTTCGTGTTCGATTCTCTTCAAAGCGCTGTTGCCGGTGTCAACCATCTGCCGGCGCAATAGCGCCAGGGCAAGGTGCATGCGTGTGAGTGGTCCGCCCAGTTCATGAGAAACGTCAGCGACGAAGCAGCGCTGCGCTGTCATCAGCAGTTCAATTTGTGCTGCCATCGCATCGAAGTCGCGCGCAAGATCGCCTAACTCATCGCGGCGATCAAATTTCAACGGACCAGCACGGGCGTCGAGTTCACCGCTTGCAAGCCGTCGCGCAGCCGATTGTAGTTTGGTAATGGGGCGAGTGAGATATAGCGTCAGAAGAAAACAAATAAACGCCGCCGGAACCATGGCAATCGCCAGATTGGACCAGAAACGTAGATTCCATAACCGGGTCACCGGGGCAAAGGCCGCCAGAACGGCGACATAGTGTTGACCAGAAGCACTTTCCAATGGGCATGCGTACATTACCCGGAAGCCAAGACGTATGAGCTCGGAATGGCCGCTTTCGAGTACGTCCTGTGCCATGAGTGCATAGAAAGAATAGTCTTTGCGATCTGCAAATAAAAGGCTACCCTGCTGGTCGAACACATAGAGACCGCCATGCTCTTTCACCGGCACGTGCCTTAATTGGGCACGGAATGCATCCTGCCCTTGTTGCTCATATGCATTCACTGCTGCGGTGAGCGCTGGGATAGTGGCTTCCGGTTCAAAGCGTCTATTGTGGTCCCCTGGAAAAGCGATTGGCACGAGTTCGTTGACACTGAGAACAAATGCGAGCATCAGGATCGTCGCGATCCAAAAGCCGAAAAAAATTCGCCAGAAAAGCTTCATATGTTTTACTCGTGGGGGGCCGATGCCGGCTCATGCAGATAGATATATCCCGTATTGCGGATAGATCGAAACCGTTCCTGGCCGTGTGCTCCTGGTCCGAGTTTTTTACGAAGCGCGCTTACCAGGTTATCAACACCACGATCACCAGCAGACAGCGTTCGGCCGAGAGCGATGCGTGTGAGATGTTCCCGGGTGACTACCTGGCCCGCGGATGATGCCAGGGCATGCAGGACATCGAATTCCGCTGCTGTGCAGTCAATCACCTTACCACCACATTCGACAGTTCGAGATCCGGCATCGAGTATTAGATCATCGACGGTAAGAAACGAGCTTCCAAATCGCGAAGGTTGACCACGGCGAAGCACCGTGCGAATTCTCGCCAGGAGCTCCACCGGAGTAAAGGGTTTGGGAATGTAATCATCGGCTCCGCCCTCAAGGCCACTTATCTTGTCAGCAACGGCGGACCGTGTCGTAAGCATGATGACCGGGATCCGGCTTTTTTGTCTGATCTCATGGAGGACGCTGAATCCATCCCGGTCAGGCAACATGACATCGAGAATAATCAAGACAAGTCCACCCTCTCTTGCTCGCTCGAGTCCTGCACTTGCCGTGTATGCCAGATGAACCGTGTATCCCTCCGGGCCGAGATACTCTGCCAGCATCTCCGCCATATCCTGATCGTCATCGATGAGCAAAATCTGCCGTTTGGGCTGTTCTGGGAGCCGACTCGATTGTGGTCTTGGATTGTCTACTTTCGCTGTCATGATAGCCACTATGAGTGTTGACGCATCAGTCGTCAATTACGAATCGATGTAGAACTGTTTAGCAGGTCCATAGTTGATGCCTTCCTGTTCAGAAGCTATTTGGAGTGAGCAGCCTGCTGAGGAAGACCGCCATTCTCGTTGTGGGTGGAAGAATCCAGCAGCGGGTGAACGAATCTGTGATGTAGCTTCTTCGGCGAACTCAGCATACTTTCGAATACTGAGAGGAGCAGCCGCATCCATAGAATCAGCAGAATGAAAAGTACCATGTATCTCATACCGCGAAACATGGTCAGCAACTTCCACAAGTCTTCTCCAGTGCGATGGATCATCATTATTCTCCGCCAAGAGGTCATAAGCCTTATGCACTCGAATGTTTTCGCTCCAGTGACGGATCAACTGAATTCACGATTCATTGATCCGCCACCACGAGACGGTTATTGGCGGGCCGCTGACCAGGAAGAACCCCGGGACGTTGTACCGCTCATTTTGCCGCCGTCTACCGTTCCAGTAAAGGAGATCTCCCTGCCACGTCCACTGACAGTCATGGATATCTGATTTCCCTGAAGTGTGCCGCTCAGAGAGCCGGATCCTCGTTCTCCCTGAAACTGGCCGTTCAGTGTGGAGCCATTCTGTTTGATCGAGAGAGTTGCCTGCCGCGCGTTTCCTTGCGCGTCTGTGAATGAAAGCTGCCATGATCCGGCAACATTCGGGGCACCGCTGTCCTGTGCAGCGTCCTGCATGGACGAAGTTGCGACAAAGGCGCCAGATGGTTGAGCAAATGAGGGGATCACACTGGCAATGCCTACAGTTGCCACGAACAGTGCGCCCAGGATGGGAGCAGATAAGAATAACTTCACAATTACCTCCGCGATGTTTGATTTGACCTACAGTTGCTATGACGAGAAGCGACGGCCCGCTGCTACAGTGGAGTTGTCGGGTTTTGTAGTCACAAATATGATCCAAATGGCAGATAGTTCCAATCGGAGACAATTGAGCATTCAACCGTTCTTTGCCATCTGGTTGCTGGCTTTCATGTCTTTCGCCAGTTTTTTCAGGATTTGATCTGCCAGCTTTGTGGCATCTGCTGAGAGGGTTTGGCGGGTATCTCTTGCGACGTGTGCTGCCAGTCCGATCGGGCCAAGTGGCGGCAAAATATCTCCTCCTTTCACCTGAATGTCGAAGGTATCTACCGGATTCCAACCATCCTTTGTTCTGGAGAGAGCAACAACGTGAACGTTGAGGTGGCTTGCCCCCGCATTCATACCGATAACCCTCACAGCGGCATTACCTGCATCAGCCCTGGTAATGCATCCGCTGATCGTGAGCGCACCAACCGGGATCGTCTGAGGATCAGGATTAACGAGGACGAACATCTTTTTCGAAAGCCTCTCCTGCATCTCATCGGTGATCTTGTCGAGTATCTCCGGGTTTACGGGCTTCGGCGGTGTCTTCGCGGCTGTTGCATTGCCCGCGGTCTGTGGGCAAGCCTGGGCAGAAAGTGCGGCGGCGTCAGTCAGGGATTGCGATTGAACTGCAAACCGCAGAACTACGGCAGTCCTCTTTTGTGCTTCTGAATCAGGGGCGGCCGGCTGGCCTGATTCCGCGTAAGATGCGCAACTAATTCCGGTAACAATCGCCAGCACTGCGCATCTCAAGAGAAAATCTGATTGAACTTTCATTTCCATCTCCAAAACGAATTTCTTTCCACCGTTACAGATGTTTTGTGAGACAGAATTGCCACGCGCGGTGTGTCGTGTTTTGTCAGGCTCAGGAAAGCCAGATTTTCATGGATTCAGTGCTGTAATTTGTAATCTTCTTTTTTTGTTTTTTGGGAAACCTGTTCTGGAGTCGGCAACTGCGAGACGTTCCATCCCCCGCCAAGCGCTGCGATAAGTTGCACCGACGCGGTCATCTCTTCAACCTGCTGCGTGGCCAATGTTTGGCGGTCAGAAAGCAGGGTTGTCTGTGCAGTGACAACATCGAGGTACGGATCAACTCCAGTCTCATACCGGCCCATTTCAAGATCAAGGGATTCCTGGGCGTTCCTGACGGCTTCCTGTTGTCGCTCGATCTGCTGCGAATAGAGGCGCACAGCTGCCAGATAGTCCTCTACCTGCTGGAAAGCTGTCAGTACAGTCTGGCGATAGGCAGCCAGGTCCGCAGTATAGGTGGCGGTGTATTGATGGAGTTCTGCTTTATAGAGACCACCATTGAAGATCATCTGCGAAACCGACGGTCCAATCGACCAGAAGCGACTCGGCCAGTCGAAGGCGTGTTTTAGTGTCGAACTCTCAAAGCCTCCCTCTGCACCCAGGGTCACTGAGGGAAAGAAAGCTCCATATCCAATTCCGATCGTTGCATTTGCTTCGGCCAGCGTGCGCTCTGCTGCGGCTACATCAGGACGCCGTTCCAGCAGTTGCGATGGAACTCCGACCGGGATGGCGGGAGCTTGTCGCAAAAGGGGCTTCACCGGAATACTGAAGTCCGTAGCAGGCCTGCCGATCAGCGTCGCAATCGCGTGTTCATACTGGGCGCGCGCAATGCCTACATTGATCGCTGCGGACTGAGCACTTTCAAGTGTGGCCTTTGCCTGCACCACAGAGATATAGGTACCTACTCCTGCGTCATATTGTGTCTGGGTAAACTCGAGCGCTTTTTTGTCGGCGGCAACTGTGTCGTTGAGAACGTTTTGCAGTGCATCCTGCCCTCGTATTTCGAAGTAAAACTGCGCGAGGCTGGATTGCACGGACAGCCGCTCGCTCTCAAGATCGGCGGCGCTTACCTGGGCCGCATACTGCGATTCATGTACCTGATTTCGAATGCGTCCCCAGAGATCGGGTTCCCACCCAACACTTAGAGGAAAAGACCACACCGAACTGGTACGGCCTGTATTTGCCTGATTGGAATTGACGAGGTTCTGCGATGTCTTGGAACGCTGCCAGGATGGACTGGTTGTTATGGTCGGCCAGTATTGGGCACGTGCCTGGGCGATCAGCGTGCGGGCTTCCATGAAGCTCTGGAAGGACTGCTTAATGTTCTGGTTGTTAATTTCAACCTGCTCTTCAAGAGCATTTAACTCTGGCTCATTAAAGACCTCCCACCACTTGCCGCGGATCATGGCGTCCTGCGGAGAGGCCACCTTCCAGCTGTCAGCATCCTTAAAGTTGACTGTGGACTCCTTGTAGTTGGACGCCGTGATAGCGGGAGGTGAGGGCGGCGTGTATTTGGGCCCGACACGACAACCTGTAAGGACAGGCGCGACGGATAAGGTCATGGCAGCCAGAAGCACGGAAATTCTGTTTCGTTGTTTGAACATGATGCAAACTCTCCATCTTTTACGAAGATGTGCCTTCGGCATTGGCAGAAAACGATTGATGAGATCGGTTGGTCGCCTGGAGGCGAAGGCGATCGAAGAATAAGTAGATCACCGGGGTCGTGTAGAGAGTCAGAAGCTGGCTCAGTATCAAGCCACCAATGATCGTGATGCCGAGCGGATGCCTCAGCTCTGATCCCATGCCCGTGCCAAATGCCAGCGGAAGAGCGCCGAAGATGGCCGCCATCGTGGTCATCATGATGGGGCGGAAGCGCAGCAGGCAGGCTTCGAAGATGGCATCCCGCGTGTTCCTGCCTTCCTGCCGCTCAGTGATGAGGGCGAAGTCAACCATCATGATCGCGTTCTTTTTTACGATCCCGATCAGCAGGATGATGCCGATCAGCGAGATGATGTTGAGATCGACATGGAAGATCATCAGCGCGAGCACAGCTCCAACACTGGCAGAAGGCAAGGTGGAAATGATGGTGACCGGATGCACCAGGCTCTCATAGAGAACACCGAGAACGATGTAGACAGCGACCAGGGCAGCGACTATCAACAGCGGCTCGGTAGCCAGCGATGACTTGAACGCACCTGCCGTTCCGGCAAACTCCCCGCGGATCGTTGAGGGCATCCCCAGGTGCGCTTCCATCTGGTTAATCTCGCGAGTCGCATCGCTCAGGGCAATACCCTTAGCCAGATTGAAAGAGATGGTGACCGACGGAAAGAGACCCGTGTGGTTGATCTGAAGAGGCGTCGAGCCTGACTCAGATTGGGTCACAGCGGAGAGCGGAAGAATCGTATTGATTCCCGCAGTCGTGCCTGATGAGGAGCTATTCCCTCCCGATTTCAGGTAGATATTGCTTAGTCCAGACGGATCCTGCCAGTACTTCGGAGCTACTTCAAGCACAACGTAATACTGATTCAGTTCCTTATAAATGATAGAGACTTGCGATTGTCCGAAGGCACTGTAGAGAGACTGATCCAACGACTGTGAAGTTTGTCCGATTCGAGCCGCGGTTGTGCGATCGTAGTTCAACATTTCCACCAGGCCACTATTCTGCTGGTCAGTATTCACATCCTGAAGCCCATGGAGCTTCTTCATGTTGTCGAGCAAAATAGGTCCCCAATGCGCGAGATCCTCGAAGTTGTCCGATTGAATGGTGTACTGGTATTGCGCATTTGTATTGCGGCCGCCCACGCGCAGGTCCTGTATTGGCTGCAGGAACGCCGATGCTACTGGAAGCGCATTGAGCCTGGGGCGAAGACGATCGATGATCTGCAACGCACTCACCCTTCGCTCGTTCAAAGGCTTGAGTGAGATATAGAGCACACCGGCATTGCTCGCGCCGTTACCTCCGGTATACGCGAAGACATGATCGACAGCCGGATCCTGATTGACAATCTTTCCAAGAGCCAGAAGAGAGCGGTTCATTAAAGGGAAGGACGCATCCTGCGGCCCCTGTACTCCGCCAAGAATGGCTCCTGTGTCCTGCTCGGGGAAGAAACCCTTCGGGACTTTCGCAATCAAAATGAGATTTGCGATGAATGTAAGACCAAAGATGGCCAGGGTGAGACGGGAATGATTGAGCACCCAAAGCAGGGACCTTTGGTAAATGGCAAGGAGCCAGTCAAAACATTTCTCACTGATGCGATACAGCCAGTTGTGTTTTGTCTCCTTTTTCTCCCGCTTGAGAAGAAATGCACACATTGCAGGCGTCGTGGTAAGCGAGACAATCATCGACACGACGATCGAAGTTGCGAGCGTAACTGCAAACTCGCGGAAAAGCCTACCCACCAGTCCACCCATCAGAAGGATGGGCACGAAGACAGCGACGAGCGAGATGCTGATCGAAAGAACAGTAAACCCGATCTCCTGGGCACCCTTCATGGCTGCAGCGAAAGGCTCCATGCCCTCTTCAAGATGGCGGGCGATGTTCTCCATTACGACGATGGCATCGTCGACGACAAATCCGGTTGAGATGGTGAGCGCCATCAGTGACAGGTTGTCGAGGCTGTAGCCAAGCAGATACATCACGGCAAAGGTGCCGATCAACGAGACAGGAACTGCAATGCTGGGAATCAGCGTAGACCGGCCATTCCGAAGAAAGACGAAGACGACAAGCACCACGAGGATGATGGAGACGATCAAGGTGCTTTCGACATCGTGGACCGAGGCGCGGATGGTGACCGTTCGGTCAAGGACGACTGTGGTCTTGATTCCCTGGGGGAGGGTTGCTTCAAGAAACGGCAGTTGCGTACGGACACGATCTACGGTGTCGATAATGTTGGCGCCCGGCTGCCGAAAGATGATGATGGCAACAGATTTTTTCCCGTCGAGGTATCCAGCCGTGCGCAGGTTCTGAGTGGAGTCGATAACCTGAGCGACGTCTGACAGGTGAACGGCAGCGCCATTGTTATAGCCAATTACGAGCGGTTTGTACTCTTCTGCATGAGAGATCTGGTTGTTCGTAATGATGTCCAGCATCTCGTCATCGTTCGCAATTTGTCCTCGGGGCTCGTGTGAGTTCTGGAGGCTCAATACCGATTGAATATTGTTGAGCGTGAGGCCATAGCTTTCAAGCTGTGTCGGATTCACTTCCACCCGCACGGAAGGATTGGCTCCGCCTCCGATCACTACCTGCCCCACCCCTTGGATCTGTGACAGCTTCTGCTGCAGAACTGTAGAAGCGAGGTCGTAGAGCTTTCCCTCGTCGTACTTATCTGAAGTCAGGCCCAGAACCAGGATTGGCGAATCAGATGGGTTGATCTTCCGATACGTAGGATTGGAAGGCAGGTTTGTGGGTAAGTATGTTCGAGCCGCATTGATGGCTGCCTCGACGTCCCGCGCGGCTCCATCGATGTTTCGGCTTAAATCAAACTGGATTGTAATGACGGTATTGCCGAGGGAGCTGGAGGACGTCATCTCGGTAATACCGGCGATGTGCCCAAGCTGCCGTTCGAGCGGCGTTGCAACGGATGCAGCCATGATCTGTGCGCTCGCCCCAGGCAAGCTGGCCGTGACATTGATGGTCGGGAAATCTACCTGTGGCAGTGGAGCTACCGGCAGAACACTATAACCGACTATGCCAGCGATGGCGACCGCAAGAGTGAGCAGCGTGGTAGCAACTGGACGCCGGATGAATGGAGCCGATATGTTCATGCCTGCTCCAGAGCGGATTGCGAACCAGCGCTGCCGGCAGCACGATTCTTCCGGTTTGCGGCGAATCGCTGCGCAATGCTGTCGAAGAAGATATAGATGACCGGCGTTGTGTAGAGCGTGAGCACCTGACTCACCAGGAGACCTCCGACCATGGCAATTCCCAGGGGGCGGCGCAACTCGGAGCCAAAACCGCGCCCCAGGGCCAAAGGAATGCCGCCGAGCAGGGCAGCCATGGTGGTCATCAGGATGGGACGGAAGCGGAGCAGACTTGCTTCGTAAATTGCCTCCGTAGAGTTCTTGCCGTGTTCGCGTTCGGCTTCAAGCGCGAAATCGACAATCATGATGCCGTTCTTCTTGACGATGCCGATCAGCAGGATGATGCCGATGATGGCGACCACATCCAAGTCCTGCCGGAAAAGTATGAGGGACAACAGCGCGCCGACGCCGGCTGATGGCAACGTGGAGAGAATCGTGATCGGATGGATGAAGCTCTCGTAAAGCACGCCCAGAACGATGTAGACCGTAACCAGTGCAGCGAGGATCAGAAGCACTTCATTGGAAAGAGAGTTCTTGAAAGCCGCAGCCGTCCCCTGAAACTGTCCCTGAAGGCTGGGGGGGAAGTAGAGTTTCTTCTCTACATTATCGATGTCGGAGATCGCCTTACCGAGCGAAGCATGCGGCGCAAGATTGAACGAGACCGTAACCGACGGAAACTGCCCCTGGTGGTTGATGGATAAAGCTTCTTTCGTAAGCGCGGCGTGAGTAAAAGCATTGAGCGGGACGGCGTTCGCCCCCGTAGAAGAGGTCGTCGCATTCGCTGTCGTTCCCACGGTAGTACCTCCGTTCTGAGAGGATGTTCCCGCAGTGCTCGAAACCGGCGTGACTGCAGAGCCAGGAGGGGTGAGGATACTTGACAACGGTGTGTAACGGACCGAGGTCGTCAGCGCATTGGAGCCGGCGGAAGTTGAGGAAGAGGAGGAAAAAGAGTTGACTGTGCTGGCGCCGGTTGCGCTCGATGACGAATTTGCCTGCACGAAAAGGGAGCTCAGATCGTCGGGATGCTGCCGCCATTGAGGCGCCGTTTCGAGAATGAGATGGTACTGGTTCAGCTGCGTGTAGAGCGTATTAATCTGCCGCTGCCCGTATGCGTCGTATAGGGTGTTGTCTACAGTGGAGGGCGCAATGCCCAGCCGCGAAGCGGTGACCCGGTCGATCACGAGTGAGAGCGCGTGGCCATCGTTCTGCTGGTCGGTGGCAATATCTTCGAACTCGGGAAGCTTCTTGAGTTCTGCTACGAACTTTGCCGTCCACTGATCAAGTTCCTTTGTGTCGGCATCTTCAAGCGTGTACTGATACTGTGTCCGGCTGACACGGTCATCGACCGTGATGTCCTGCACCGGCTGCATATAGAGATGAATGCCCGGCACCTGATCGAGGCTTTTCTGCAGCCGGCGGATTACATCGGATGCGCTGATGTTGCGCTTATCGAGCGGTTTGAGATTGATCGAGATGCGACCGCTGTTAAGGGTGGTGTTCGTTCCATCCGCTCCAATGAAGGACGACAAACTCTCCACTGCGGGATCCTTGAGAATAATGTCCGCAAGCTGCTCTTGCCTGGCTGCCATCGCTTTGTAGGAGATCGACTGTGGCGCCTGGGAAATCCCCTGGATGACTCCGGTGTCCTGAACCGGGAAGAAGCCTTTGGGAATAATGATGTAGAGGAAGACAGATAAAGCCAGAGTGCCGACAGCAACCAGCATTGTGACTGCGCGGTACTGGAGCACGAGTCGCAGAGTACGTCCATAGAAGGCGATCATGAGTTCGAAGGCCAGTTCCGACATTCGATAGAACCACCCTCGCTCAGACTCCGGAGTATGACGGAGAATGCGGGAGCACATCATTGGTGTCAACGTCAGTGAGACAACCGCCGAGATCACAATTGTTACCGCGAGTGTGACGGCGAATTCCCGGAAGAGCCGTCCAACTACATCGCCCATAAACAGGAGTGGGATCAGCACCGCGATCAGTGAGACAGTCAACGATACGATAGTGAACCCTATCTGTCCGGCTCCCTTCAATGCTGCTTCCATTGGCGACATGTCTTCTTCGAGATAACGCGAGATGTTCTCGATCATGACAATGGCGTCGTCCACCACGAATCCGGTAGAGATCGTCAGGGCCATCAACGACAGGTTGTCGAGGCTATAGCCGAGCAGGTACATCGCGCCGAATGTGCCGACCAGTGACAGCGGAACCGCCACGCTGGGGATAATGGTTGCCGACAAGCTGCGAAGGAAGAGGAAGATGACCATCACCACCAGAGCGATGGTCAGCATCAGCTCAAATTCGACATCGCGAACCGAGGCATGAATACTCGTCGTCAGATCAGTCAGAGCCGTGATCTTGATGCTGGTGGGGAGATTCCCTTTGAGCTGAGGGAGGATCTGGTTGATGCTATCCACAACCTTGATCGTGTTGGCGCCTGGCTGCCGCTGAATATTGAGAATCACAGCCGGTGTTTTATTCATCCATGCCGCCTGCCGGGCGTTCTCGACATCGTTAACTACATTCGCAACATCCTTGACGAACACGGGCGCACCATTGCGATATGCGATAACGACGTTCTTGTATCCATTCTCATCGGTGATCTGGTCGTTCGCATCGATTTGATAGTCTTGATCGGGTCCATCAAAGTTTCCTTTGGCCGCATTGACGCTGGCCTGCGTAAGCGCAGTACGTACATCCTCCATATTGATTCCGTAGGAAGCGAGCGCTGATGGGTTGACCTGGGCACGGACGGCAGGTTTCTGCCCGCCGCTGATGCTGACTAGTCCGACGCCGCTCAATTGGGAGATCTTGGGTGCGAGGCGGGTGTCAACAATATCCTCTATCTGCGAGAGCGGCATCGAATCGGACGTAATGGCAAGCGTAAGCACAGGCGCATCGGCAGGATTCGACTTGCTGTAGATGGGCGGACTCGGCAAATCAGAAGGCAGATAAGTCTGCGCTGCGTTGATCGCCGATTGCACCTCTTCTTCCGCAACATCAATGTTCAGCGAAAGTGCGAATTGCAGGACAATGACAGAGACCCCACCCGAACTGGTCGAGGTCATCTGGTTGAGTCCTTGCATTTCACCGAGCTGACGTTCCAGCGGTGCAGTGATAGTGGTGGCAGTAATATCGGGACTCGCACCCGGATAGAACGTCAGCACCTGGATTGTCGGATAGTCGACCTCCGGCAGAGCTGAAACAGGCAACTGCGTGTACGCCACTATGCCTACGAGCAGGATGGCCGCCATCAAAAGGGCTGTCATAACCGGCCGCTGAATGAAAGTGCGTGAAGGGCTCATGGAGCCACACCTTCATTCAAGTCAGAAGAAGTTGCCGGCAATGCAGCCTTAGCGACCGTGATCGGCGTGCCATTCTGAAGCTTTTCGAAACTGCTGGTCGCGACAATGTCACCGGCCTGTATTCCCTGTACGACTGTTTGACCATGATCTGAAATGCCAGGTTTGACAGTTCGCGTTACGGCTTTGCCGTTTTGAAGCAGATATACGAATGCTGTATCCCCGTTATGCTGAATCGCTGAGGATGGAATGAGTGTCTGATTGTGAAGTGTTGTGACCAGAAGCCGCGTATTGACGAACTGGTTCGGGAAGAGCAGATTGTTCGAATTATCGAAGGTCGCACGCAGCTTGACTGTACCGGTTGTCGTGTCGATCTGATTGTCGACAGTGGAGAGCCTTCCGACTCCAATCAACTTCTCTTGTGTCCTGTCATATACCTCCACGGTGACCGGCTGTCCATGAGACATCGGGGTGAGCACTGGCGATAGGCTGTCCTCGGCAAGGGTGAAAATTACAGTAATAGGACGGGTCTGCGTAATAACAACCAGGCTGGTCGTTGCATTCGCAGTGACGAGGTTCCCGGGATCGACGAGACGAATGCCAACACGGCCGCTGATAGGCGCCACGATATGGCAATAGTTCAACTGCACTTGTGCATACTGAACCGCTGCCTTGTCGTAATTGACTGTGCCTTGATCCTGCAGGGTAACTTTTTCCTGGTCTTCAAATTGCTGGCGCGATATTCCATTACGACTCCACGCCTGCCGATAGCGATCGAGGTCCATTTGCGCCTGTGCGAGCAGGTTCTCATCTCTTTCGAGAGCGCCTTTCGCTTCGGCCAATTGTGCTGCGTATAGCTGTGGATCAATGTCGATCAGAGGATCACCCTGATGGATGACCTGGCCTTCGTGGTATTGCACAGTCTTGATGACGCCCGTTACCTGAGAGGTGATCGAGTCGGTGTATACGGGCGTTACAGTGCCGATCGCGCTAAAGTAAACGCCGATATCTCCCGTCGTCGCTGTGGCCGGCGTAACTGCAATCGATCCGCTTACTGCTGAAGTTGCAGCAGCCGCTGCCTTTTTCTTCTTCCTGTGGTGGTGAATTACTCCAAGGAAGAGCACGAGGAGTGCCAGCAGCATAAGCAGCCAGAATCGGCGTGTGTGTTTCGTCGCCCCAGCAGTGGGCGCTATTTGAGATTGTTGACCTAGTCGCGTGCCTGGAGATTCTTGCTGATCCATTCCATGTCCTAAAACTCGTGCTGAGCTTTTTCTGAAGTGCTCTCGAAGATTGGAAGAAGCAAGGTAGATGGAAGTTTCCGATGCAAAACGCAGGGCGACAAAATCCGACAACTCGACGGATTACAGCCAGTGGCAATACCTGGCTTATGAGCACATTGGTGCCGGCGACATAACCTTACATTTCTTCTGCTGATTCTCAGGGACAATCAGCATGTACTGTCTCAGGGAATGCCTCAGCCAACACGGGCGAGTGTGGCGTGAGCGACGCAGAATCAAGGAACTCAGTTCGTGCTCCCCGTTCTAGTTCATACATAGACAAGGGAATCTCATGCAGATTTTTCAAGAATCAATGTCCGTTAAACAGAGCACTTGTGAACTGGAGAATTCCACCGAAATACGCACACGAGCCGAAGATCCGGAGCATAGTGAAAACGCCGTTATTGCAGCGAGGCTCAGCGCCCACGATCCGGCGATTATTGACGAACTCGTCTCTCGCTATCAGGCACGGTTGCGGCGGTATCTCATACGCCTTACGTCGGACCGGGAACTCGCCGAAGATGTTCTTCAGGAGACGTGGATACGGGTCCTGACGCGAGGCTCACAGTTTAAGGGTGAATCGCAATTCACCACGTGGCTCTACACGATAGCGCGAAACCTTGTTCGAGATTTGCGACGGCGCGGCCAGCCTCATATCGGCAGCCTCGAAATAACTACGAACGAGGGAGATCCAGTCATGCTGGATGCTGCTTCAAAAGAGAAAACTCCTTTTGAGCATTATGCGAGTTTGGAGAAAGAACACATTTTTGCAGGTGTATTGCGGACGTTGATGCCACATCACCGCGAAGTCCTGGAGCTTCGCTTCTATCAGGAGATGTCACTGAACGAGATCGCACTGACAATAGGTGCGCCAATCTCGACAGTGAAAGCCAGGCTGTATCGCGCAATAGTCACGCTCAGATCCAAGATGAGAGAAGTGTCAGCGCAATTAGAGACATTTCAATTTGCTTTATAAGGGACGTTCCATTCCTACGTTTAAACTATTGCCGAATCACCAAGTCGCGCAGTGAGCCAAAATGAGATCTGGAAAATGACCGGGCAATTTTGGAAATAATTTTCAACTGACATGAACAGATCTCTGTAATCGGATAGCCCTAACCTTAAACGGGATGAATGGCAGCCGGGGCAGGAATCCAATATCTAACAGTCAGAAATTCGGCGAAGGGGACTGAAGTACCTATACTAGGCCGGGGCGTTAAGAGGCAATGAGGTGCGGAAAGTGGTCAGGAAGGCCCAGTCAAAAGGAGGGAAGGGGTGATTTCCGGGGTGCGGAGAGCAAAATCCGTGCCAGAACTTTGCTGGCGGAAACCACCTATTTTCATCCTGTATGAGAGCGGTGCAGCAAGGCCAGAACAGCCTGGGTTCCCGCGCGCGCGGGAGTTTTCTATGCACGCAGCGGGGAGGGACGTAGTGTTGTTGCCGGCTACAGTTCCGTCCATCGTAATCTCGCCCGTGTCCACCGCTGCACCAGCAACGTTCGAATAGACCAGAGTCGTTCCGTTCCAGACGGAGAGAACACCGGCGCTGTACCAGATCTGGTAGTTGGTTGCGGCGTCCGTGATGACGTCGCCGAACTCGATGCCGAAGCCTGGTGTGAGTGTTCCTTCCGTGGTGTCCTTGCCTACGCCAGTCAGTTCAAGCGGCTTCGAACCGATACGGAAAGCGATGATGTTGTCAGAGTAAGTGGCGCACTCTTCGATGTTGCGAGCTTCTTAATATATCTCAGATATATATGATAAGCTGAACTCCTCCCTATGAAGCGCGCCGCCCTCTACATGCGGGTATCCACCCTCGATCAGCATCCCCGAAACCCAGCTCTATGACCTGCGCCAGATGGCGCAGCAGCGCGGCTTCGAGATCGTCGAGCAATACACCGACACGATCAGCGGCGCGAAGGCCAGGCGGCCCGGTCTCGATCAAATGATGCGCGATGCCCGCCGCGGCCGCTTCGATGTGGTCCTGGTCTGGGCTTCGGACCTCATCGCCCGCTCGGTGAAGCACTTCCTCGACGTTCTCGACAAACTGAACCGGCTCAACATCGAATTCGTCAGCTTCCGCGAGCAGATCGACACCGGCGGGCCATTAGGCCGTGCGGTCGTGGTCATCATCGGAGCGATTGCGGAACTGGAGCGCAACCTGATCATCGAGCG
>NZ_JBZYWJ010000014.1:0-61631 GCF_059115305.1 Acidobacterium sp. FHG110202_01 | reverse complement strand
CTGGCAAAGACAGGATCGATCACGCCGCACACGAAGTTCAAGGCGGAGATTTACGTGCTGTCGAAGGAAGAGGGTGGACGCCACACGCCGTTCTTCAACGGGTACCGTCCGCAGTTCTACTTCCGCACGACGGACGTGACGGGCGTAGCGAAGCTGCCTGAAGGCACGGAGATGGTCATGCCTGGGGACAACATCGCGCTGGAGATCGAGCTGATCACGCCGGTGGCGATGGAGAAGGGCTTGCGGTTCGCGATCCGCGAAGGCGGCAGAACCGTAGGCGCCGGCACCATCAGCGAGATTCTTCAGTGACGCAGCGATAGTATTCTCTTTGACGGGGGCAGAATGGATATTCGCATAGACGGTAATCGGTCAACCCTCGAAAATTGGAAGTGTGCCCAGGCTGTTCCTATCGAAGAGCTTCCAGTCTTAACGGAAGAGCAAAAAGTTGCCGCAAGGCACATAGGATTAAGTGAGGAATCTTACGCTAGAACTCTCTATGCTTTGGGCTTAGAGCAGAAGAACCTTGAAAGGAAAGCAGGTCAAGCTGCGCAGTTAATTGAGAGATTGGCATCGCAGAAATTTCCCGGATTAAAGGTTGTAGAAGTCTGGCTGAAGACGCTCGATGGGAAATACCGATTTGAAGTTAGCTTAAATGGCTCTGATACGCTCATTTTTGTTTCTGAAGATTTGATAGACGAGTTATTGGAGCTCGGATCAAAAACTGCTGAAGAGCAAATTGTGCGAATCATAGATTTTAGTCTTCCAACCAGCTGGACAGCGAGAGCTTCGTGAAATTAGCGGGGCAAACAATAGCAGTTCTGCTGACAGAAGACGGGAAACAAATACTTGAACTTGCTGGTGTAGGCTTGCCTGAGTCACATTTGCTTTCTGTTTCTGTAGAGGAATCAGAAGACCTAGGTCTATGGATTCGTTTACAGCGGGAGGATCAGACGCACCTGTTCCTGCTGCGATGGGAATATATTCTCGGCATTGATGTGCCGAGTGGTCTAGGCAAAGTTATCGGATTGAAGGGATAATAAAAGAATGCGCGAAATTGTGACATTGCAATGTGGAGTGTGCAAGGAACGCAACTACTCGACGACGAAGAACAAGAAGACGACCACCGGCCGTCTCGAATTCTCGAAGTTCTGTAAGCGTTGCCGCAAGCACACCGACCACAAAGAAACAAAGTAGGTCACAGGGCGCAGGTTACAGGGCACAGCAAAGAAATCTGAGCCCTGAGACCTGAGTGCTGTGCCTCGGCGTACTAAAGATAAGGTTTTGGCAGTTCAGGGCGCCGAAGGCGCGTATGCCTGGACGGCCAGTCCAGGGGCGTAAGCTCAACGGTTAAACTGTCGGTCTCCAAAACCGAACTTGGGGGTTCGAATCCCTCCGCCCCTGCCAGGTTTTTGAACGAGAAAGACACGGCCATCCTACAATGGATAGGTCGTAGAGGTAGGGCATCATGCCCGTCGCGGAAAAGAAAAAGTCAATGGCAAAAGCGGCTGCACTGGCAACAAACGAAAGTGGCGAACCGAATCGCGTAGGAAGCTTCCTGACGCGCACCACTGATTTTCTGAAAGATGTGCGCAACGAGATGCGCAAGGTGGTGACACCCTCGCGTACTGAGGTGCAGACCACCACGACCGTTGTGATCGTGACCGTTTTTGTGTTTGCGGCGTATTTTTACGTTGTCGATTCGATTTTCGGCAGCGCGCTGAAGTGGCTGCTGCATTGGCTGGGCGGCACGCAGTAATCCCTCAAATCGAGGAACTAAGAAGGAACATGGCGGAAGAGATCCAAAACGAAAACGTCGGAGGAGCCGGAGATACCGGCGGTATACCCCCCGAGCAGCTCGAGCCACCAGCCAACGAGCGCTTCAAGTGGTACATCATCCACGCCTACTCGGGCTTTGAGCGCAAGGTGAAGGAGTCGATCGAGACGCGCGTGCAGGCCTTCGGCCTGCAGAACAGAATCGGCCGCGTCATGATCCCCACCGAGCCGGTCACTGAGCTCGTCAACGGCAAAAAGCGTACTGTCGAGCGCGTCTTTCTTCCGGGCTACGTCCTGGTTGAGATGGACCTCGACAACGACTTGTGGCACGTCATCAAGAACACGCCGCGCGTCACCGGCTTCCTGGGCACAGGCGACAACCCGGTCGCTCTGAGCGAAGAAGAGGTCAGTTCCATCCTCTTCCGTACCGAAGTTGCCAAGGAAAAGCCGCGGCTCAAGATCAAGTTCGAGAAGAACGAATCGGTACGCATCACCGAAGGGCCGTTCGCCAACTTCAATGGCGTGGTGGACGAGGTCAACGAAGACCGCGAGACCCTCAAGGTGATGGTGACGATCTTCGGCCGCTCCACCCCAGTCGAGCTCGAGTTCGGCAAGGTGGAGAAGGTAGTTTAAAAGATTAAAGCAGCTTTTAGCTTCTAACTGTCAGCTACGGGCTTTCGGTTTAAAAGCTGCGCGGACGTGAGTCTTCAGCTCACGTAAATAGCAGAAGCAGGTTCAAGAGTCTTCTACCTCTGAACAGCTGCTCTGCTGCAGGAAAACAAAAGAATTTGGCTGGCAGCTAACGGCTAGAAGCTAGTGGCTGCTTTTAAGAAAGGTTTTTAGTAATGGCAGCTCCAACAAAGAAAGTTCAGACTCAGGTAAAGCTCCAGATTGAAGCCGGCAAGGCCACTCCTGCGCCGCCGGTCGGCCCGGCACTTGGCCAGGCCCAGGTCAACATCATGGAGTTCTGCAAGCAGTTCAACGCGCGCACGCAGAACAAGGAGATGGCCGGCCTCATCATCCCGGTCGTCATCACCGTCTACGTCGACCGCAGCTTCACCTTCGTCACCAAGACGCCTCCGGCCGCTGTGCTGCTCAAGAAGGCAGCAAATCTGGCCAAGGGCTCAGGCACTCCGAACAAGAACAAGGTCGGCAAGGTAACCGAGGCCCAGGTGCTCGAGATTGCCAAGCAGAAGATGCCCGATCTGAACGCCGCTTCCGTCGAAGCCGCCGTGAAGAGCATCAAGGGCACAGCCCGCTCGATGGGAATCGAAGTTACGGCCTAAGAAGGCCGCCCAGCACATTTATCGTAGGAAAAACGGGAAATGTGTGCCATAATCAACGATGCGTCTTCGAGTGCCAGCTTGGAGACGTAGGTCAACAGCACCACGGCCAGCAGGCAGCATCGACTGTGCGGTGGGAGACGAGGATTCATGGCTATTAAAGTCAGCAAGAATGTTGCGAAGGCGCGTGCGGCTGTAGAAAAGCGCCCCTACGCACTCCAGGATGCGGTTCCGCTCCTGCAGAAAGTGAAGTTCGCAAAGTTTGATGAGACGGTCGACCTGACGCTTCGTCTGGGTGTCGACCCTAAGCATGCCGATCAGATGGTGCGTGGCACAGTAGTTCTGCCGCACGGACTGGGCAAGACCAAGAAGGTTGCGGTTATCACCACCGGCGAGCGCCAGCGCGAAGCGGAAGCTGCCGGAGCCGACATTGTCGGCGGCGAAGAGCTGGTCGAGAAGATCCAGAAGGAAAGCTGGACGGATTTCGACGCCCTGATTGCCACCCCCGACATGATGAAGTCGGTTGGCCGCCTCGGCAAGGTGCTCGGCCCTCGCGGCCTGATGCCCAACCCGAAGACGGGCACGGTAACCACCGATGTTGCCTCGGCCATCAAGGAAATCAAGGCCGGCAAGGTCGAGTTCCGTACCGATAAGACGGCTCTGGTGCACGTTCCCGTGGGCAAGATTTCCTTCCCTGCGGAGAAGCTGATCGACAACGCGCTCACGGTCATTACCAGCGTGATGCGCGCCAAGCCTTCAGCAGCCAAGGGCAAGTACATCAAGGGAATCACGCTCAGCTCGACCATGGGCCCCGGCATCTCGCTCGACAACGCGATCGCCGACCAGGCAGCCAAGGCGTAAGGCAGCTTTAGCCGCTAGTTTCTAGCCGCTAGCTGGCATAACAGGGATTCAGGATTTTGAAGATTAGCTAATGGCTAGTAGCTAAGAGCTAGAGGCTTATTATGGCATTGACCAAAGCAAAGAAGGCGGAGAAGGTTTCCCAGCTGGCAAGCGAGCTTGAAGGCTCGACCAGCGCCATTATCGGCACCTTCGCCAAGCTGACCGTGGCGCAGGATTTTGAGCTGCGCAAGACCGTTCGCGAGGCAGGCGGCCGTTACCGCGTGCTTAAGAACAAACTGGCCGCGCGCGCCTCGAAAGGCTCGCAGATAGAAGCGGCACTGCAGGGACTGAAGGGTGTTTCGTCCGTTGCCTACACCAGCGGCGACCCGGTCGCGCTGGCCAAGGCGCTCTCGACGTGGGTAGGCGACAACGCCGAATTCACATTCAAGCTTGGCATCGTCGACGGCAAAGTCATCTCCGTCGAAGAGATCAAGCAGCTGGCAACCATGCCGGGCAAGGAAGAGATCTTCTCGAAGCTGCTCTTCCTTATCAATGCTCCGGCGCAGCGTCTGGCTACCGTCATCAACGCGACGGGCCGCGACCTGGCTGTGGTCGTCAACCAGGCAGTCGAGCAGAAGAAGTTTGCAGAAGCAGCTGGTTAGTTGCAAGTACAAGTTGTTAGTCCTTAGTTGTAGGCAAAAAAACTAACAGCTAACTACTGAAAACTAGCAACTCAAAAAACATTCGCCGCAAGGCAGACATGAAGGGTGCTGGGTCTGGGCACATCGGAAACTTCAGGTCGGGCGGGCGGCAACCGGAGCGGCAGCGCTTCCGGAGCAATAAACAAATTTAGTATTACGTGGAGAACAACATGGCGGATTTGCAGCAGTTGGAAGATCAGATCGTTGGGCTTAGCCTGCTCGATGCGGCGGCCCTGGTAAAGAAACTCGAAGAGCGCCTCGGCGTCTCGGCGGCAGCGGCGGCTCCGGTCGTCGTGGCCGGCGCTGCCGGCGCAGGCGCAGCAGCCCCGGCGGCAGCTGAGCAGACTGAGTTCACCGTTATCCTCAAGGATACCGGCGCGAACAAGATCAACACCATCAAGGCCGTGCGCGAAGTCACTTCGCTCGGCCTGAAGGAAGCCAAGGACCTGGTTGATGGCGCTCCGAAGACTCTCAAGGAGAACATCAGCAAGGAAGATGCCGAGGCCATCAAGAAGAAGTTTGAAGGCGTCGCGACTATCGAAGTCAAGTAAGACCAGCCTGCTGTCAGGGCTTGAAAGGCGCGGCCTTTAAAGTTCATAGAAAATAGGGCTTTAGGTGCTGGCGGAAACTTTTCTAGCCTTGATGCATCTCCTGAATGTAGGACGATTGCAGGCAACTTGCATGCCAAAGCGGAATGCGCTATGATTAAAAGTGCGCGTTCCGCTTGGTTTTCTTCTGTTTTATAGGAACGCTGAATTGAATTTTACTGGTATCGTTCCGGCGGTAAGTCATAGCGCAGCAGTCGATTGCGCAGTTTGCCGCGAAAACGGAAAAGTAGTTCAAAAGCTTCTCCGGCACAGCGGTTGCCGGCGTATCTGTGAGAGATAGCGGCGGGCTCACCGATGCGAGATTTGGATCAGCTGTAGGGCGGCATTCACACGGTTTCAAAGCGGCGGGAAACGAACATTCTGTATTTTAAAAGTGCACAATCCGGTTGTGGCGCTCGTAGGACGTCTTGTCTTCACGGGCTTTTCGCGTTTGTGTGCTCATTTCCTGCTCTGCCCACCGTACTGTGCCCTGCCTAGACCCTGCCTGCAGTTTCAAAGCTTCGGCTCTTCGCTCTGACGTTTGTTTTGTACCGCGAGGTTGGCTGAAGTTGCAAGCCCGGAGATGTGGAAAGTCCGGGAAAGTTTTCACCTTGCGTTCCATTCTGGTTTTGGGCGCGGGGAATTGGGGAAAATTCAATGCCGCATCGAGCGAGGACGGGGCGGCAGGAATCGTTATCAAGGCATGCTGCGCGGCCCGGACAGCATGCCAATGTCCTCGAGCTAACGGGCCCCAGGAGTGAAGCATGCCGAACGAGAACCGCGCCATTCGCAGCCGTCTCGATTTTTCAAAAATTCCGACATCGATCAAAATCCCTAACCTGATTGAAGTACAGCGGCGTTCCTACGAGCGCTTCCTGCAAATGGACAAGCTGCCGTCCGAGCGCGAGGACAACGGGCTTCAGTCCGTCTTCACCTCGGTCTTTCCCATCTCCGACTTCCGCAACATCTCGCAGCTTGATTTCGTCGACTACTCGATCGGCAACTGGGAGTGCAAGTGCGGACACCTGAAGGGTCTCCATCACCTGCGCACCGCCTGCGTCAATTGCGGAAACATGGTCATCACCGACCCGTTCCACCCCGGCGATGTGCTTTGCAGCAAGTGCGGCACCTACAACAAGAACACGCCTGACTTCTGCAACAAGTGCGGCGACCCTGTGGGCCTGCAGCTCAAGTACGACCAGGCCGAGTGCGAAGAGCGCGGCATGACCTATTCCGCTCCGCTCAAGGTGACGGTGCGCCTCACCATCTATGACAAGGACGCCGAGACCGGCGCCAAGACCATCCGCGACATCAAGGAGCAGGAAGTCTTCTTCGGCGACATTCCGCTGATGACGCAGAACGGCACCTTCATCGTCAACGGCACTGAGCGCGTCATCGTTTCGCAGCTTCACCGCTCGCCCGGCGTCTTCTTTGAGACGGCGAACAATCGCACCTACTTCCTCGGCAAAATCATTCCTTACCGCGGCTCGTGGGTCGAGTTCGAATACGACCAGAAGAACACTCTCTACGTCCGCATCGACCGCAAGCGCAAGTTCCTGGGCACCATCTTCCTGCGCGCGCTCGGTCTCAAGTCTGACGAAGAGATTCTCAAGACCTTCTACACCGTCGACAAGATCGCCGTCCGCGACAACAAGCTCTTCTGGGGTGTCGAAGAAAACGCGGAGAAGGGAACGCACCTGCTCGGCGCGAAGCCCGCGCATGCCATCGTCGTCAAGGGCGAGGAGATTGCGCACTCTGGCCGCAAGATTACGCCTTCAATTCTGAAGGGGCTGCGCACGCATAAGATTTCTGAAGTCGAAATCGAGACCGCTGAGCTCGATGGAGCCGTGACCGCCGCCGACGTCATCGACACGACCACCGGCGAAGTCTTCCTCGAAGCCAACCAGGAGCTCACTGCCGACAAGCTGCACAAGATCATGCAGAGCGGCGTCTCGACCATCGAAGTCTTCTTCCCTGAGCGCGACGACGTAGGCAACATCATCACCAACACGCTGCGCCGCGATTCGGTCCGCAAGCCGGAAGAGGCCCTGATCGAGATCTACCGCAAGCTGCGTCCGGGCGACCCGCCGACGCTCGACACCGCCACCGCGCTTTTCGAAGGCATGTTCTTCGATCCGCGCAAGTACGATTTCTCGCGCGTGGGCCGTCTGAAGTTCAACATCAAGCTCTACGAGAGCCAGGATGCGACACAGCTCGACCGCCGCACGCTCACTCCTGAGGACTTCTACGGCACCATCCGCTACCTGCTGAAGCTGCGCAAGAACATCGGCGTCGTTGACGACATCGACCACCTCGGCAACCGCCGCGTGCGCGCCGTCGGTGAACTGATGGAGAACCAGTTCCGCATCGGCCTCGTGCGCATGGAGCGCGCCATCAAGGAAAAGATGAGCGTTTACCAGGAGATGTCGACGGCCATGCCGCACGACCTCATCAACGCGAAGCCAGTCATGGCGGCCATCCGCGAGTTCTTCGGCTCCTCGCAGCTCTCGCAGTTCATGGACCAGACCAACCCGCTCTCGGAGATCACGCACAAGCGCCGTCTCTCCGCGCTCGGGCCGGGCGGTCTCTCCCGTGAGCGCGCCGGATTCGAAGTCCGCGACGTGCACCCGACACACTATGGCCGTATCTGCCCGATTGAGACGCCGGAAGGTCCGAACATCGGCCTCATCAGCTCGCTCTCGTGCTTTGCCCGCATCAACGAGTACGGCTTCATCGAGTCGCCCTACCGCCGCGTGAAAGATCACCGTGTCCTTGACTATGTTCAGGTCACGAACGCCGGTGAGAGCGGCATGCGCGTCGGCGATCACCTCGAAAAGTCCGAAGCGTTGAAGCTGAACAACCAGCTCAAGAAGGACAAGAAGCGCGCCATCGACTTCGAGCCCTTCTCGTTCTATCTCTCCGCGTGGGAAGAGGACCGTCACACCATCGCGCAGGCGAACATCGACCTCGACGAGAATGGCAACATCACCGAAGAGCTCGTGAACGCCCGCCGTCAGGGTAACTTCGTCCTCGTCGATCGCAGCGAAGTCGACTACGTTGACGTCAGCCCGAAGCAGCTCGTTTCAGTTGCCGCATCGCTCGTGCCCTTCCTCGAGCACGACGACGCGAACCGCGCGCTCATGGGCGCGAACATGCAGCGCCAGTCGGTGCCTCTGCTCGTCTCTGAGGCTCCGCTGGTCGGAACCGGCATGGAAGGCGTCACCGCCCGCGATTCCGGCGCCGTCGTTCTCGCGCGCCGCAACGGCATCGTCGATTCGGTCGACTCCGAGCGCATCATCGTGCGCGTCGAAGGCGAGCATCATCCGACGCAGCTCTCGCGTGAAGTTGGTTCGGACATCTACCAGCTCATCAAGTTCAAGCGCTCGAACCAGAACACCTGCATCAACCAGAAGCCGATTGTCCGTCAGGGCGACCGCGTCCTCAAGGGGCAGGTGATCGCTGACGGGCCTTGCACCGAGCAGGGCGAGCTTGGCCTGGGCCGCAACGTCCTCGTCGCCTTCATGCCGTGGCGCGGATACAACTTCGAAGACGCGATCCTGATCTCCGAAAAGCTCGTTCGTGAGGACTACTACACCTCAGTCCACATCGAAGAGTTCGAGATCGAAGCGCGCGACACCAAGCTGGGGCCGGAAGAAATCACCCGCGACATCCCCAACGTCAGCGAGCATGCGCTGCGCGACCTCGACGAGAGCGGCGTCATCCGCATCGGTGCGAAGGTCAAGCACAACGACATCCTCGTCGGTAAGGTCACTCCGAAGGGCGAGACACAACTCACTCCGGAAGAGAAGCTGCTCCGCGCCATCTTCGGCGAAAAGGCCGGTGACGTGCGCGACGCCTCGCTCACCTGCCCTCCGGGCATTGAGGGAACCGTCGTCGACGTCCGCATCTTCTCCCGCAAGGGTCAGGAGAAGGACGAGCGCGCCAAGCTGATCGAAGCCGAACAGGTCGCCAAGCTTGAAAAGAACCTCGCCGATGAGATTCGAATCCTCACCGACGAGCGCCTGAAGCGCCTCGAAGCTATTCTCGGCGGCAAGGAAGTTCTCGCCGACCTGCACGATGAGCGCACCAACAAGCGCCTCCTCGTAAAGGGCGCACTCCTCGATCGCGACACCATCGAGCTCATCTCGACCCGCAACCTCAAGCGCATCCGTTACAACGACAAGGATCCGCGCGTGAATGAGCAGATCGACGAGATCGAAGAGATGACCTCGCGTCAGATCGACGTTCTGCGCAAGATCACCAACGAGAAGATCGGCAAGCTGCAGAAGGGCGATGAGCTCTCTCCGGGCGTCATCAAGCTGGTCAAGGTCTACATCGCCATGAAGCGCAAGCTCTCCGTTGGCGACAAGATGGCCGGACGCCACGGCAACAAGGGCGTCATCTCGCGCATCCTGCCCGAGGAAGACATGCCGCATCTGCCTGACGGTACTCCCATGGAGATTGTTCTCAATCCCCTCGGCGTGCCTTCGCGTATGAACGTCGGTCAGATTCTCGAAACGCACCTCGGCTGGGCCGCTCACAACCTGGGCGTGCAGGTTGCCGAGATCGTGAAGAAGCACCAGGACGCCAATGCCATCCGCGAAGTCTTCAAGGAGCGCTTCGCTGGAACGGCTGCTCTGCGCCAGCTGCTTGAGCTCGACGACGAGCAGGTTCTGCGCGTCGGCAAGGGCATGGGCAAGGGCATCTGGTTCGGCACTGCGGTCTTCGACGGCGCCAAGGAAACGGAGATCAAGGCTCTGCTCACAGCCGCCGGACTTCCGACTTCGGGCAAGATTCACCTGCTCGACGGCATGACCGGCGAACAGTTCGAACAGCCGGCGACCGTGGGCTACATCTACATGCTCAAGCTCTCGCACCTGGTCGACGACAAAATCCACGCGCGCTCCATCGGGCCGTACTCGCTCATCACCCAGCAGCCGCTGGGCGGCAAGGCGCAGTTCGGCGGACAGCGCTTCGGAGAAATGGAAGTCTGGGCCCTCGAAGCTTACGGCGCAGCCTACATTCTCCAGGAACTGCTCACCGCGAAGTCCGACGATGTCTTTGGCCGCACCAAGATTTACGAGGCCATCGTCAAGGGCGAAGCGGCGATCGAGCCGGGCGTTCCGGAATCGTTCAACGTTCTCGTGCGAGAACTGCAGGCGCTCTGCCTCGACGTGGAGCTCATCAAGCAGGTCGGCGACGACGCCAAGAAACAGCCGCTGCCGACATTTGCAGCCGCTGACTAAGCACTACGGGCTGCGCGGGGAGTTGATCCCCGCGCAGCCGAAAGATTTGCAAGAGGTAGGCGAGGGTTCTTACCCGAGCAATACCGCAAGGAATTGAAAGGTAGGCAGGGCTTCAGCCCTCGCTTGCTGGAAAGATTTTAGGGGCTTCAGCCCCTGAGGTTAAGAAGGGTAGAAGCACCGGACTTCAGTCCGGTGAATACCCGAAGCGAAAATAACGGGGCTTCAGCCCCGGGATTTTCAAAGGATCATGGGACCTGTCCCGCCGGGAGCGACAGGCCACCCCAAACAGAAGTACCCGGGAACTCAAGGAGGGTCACCTTGTACCGTTCCAGCCCATTTGAATTAACCGGTCCGATTACGGATTTCGACGCGATCCGCATCTCGCTCGCTTCGCCCGAGAAGATTCGCAGCTGGTCTCATGGCGAAGTCACCAAGCCGGAAACCATCAACTACCGCACCTTCAAGCCGGAGCGCGACGGGCTCTTCTGCGCCCGCATCTTCGGCCCGGTCACTGACTGGGAGTGCCTCTGCGGCAAGTACAAGCGCATGAAGCACCGCGGCGTCATCTGCGACAAGTGCGGCGTCGAAGTCACTCTCTCGAAAGTCCGCCGCGAGCGTCTCGGACACATCGAGCTCGCCAGCCCCTGCTCGCACGTCTGGTTCTTCAAGGGCCTGCCGTCGCGCATCGGCCACCTGCTCGACATCTCTCTGCGCGACCTCGAAAGCGTGCTCTACTTCGAGAGCTACGTCGTTGTCGATCCCGGCGACTCGCCCACCCGCGAGCGCGAGATCATCAAGGACGAGAACCGCTTCCGCGAGCTCGACCAGCAGTACCGCCCCACCGGCTTCAAGGCCATGATGGGCGCCGAAGCCATCAAGGAGCTCCTCAAGCGCGTCGTTGTCGACGAGCTGGCCATCGAGCTGCGCGAGCGCATGAAGGCCGAGACCTCGCTCCAGAAGCGCCTCAAGTACTCCAAGCGCCTCAAGGTTGTCGAGGCCTTCCGCAAGTCCGGCAACAAGCCGCAGTGGATGATCCTCGACGTGATCCCGGTCATTCCGCCGGAGCTCCGCCCCCTCGTGCCTCTCGACGGCGGCCGCTTCGCCACGTCTGACCTGAACGATCTCTATCGTCGCGTCATCAACCGCAACAACCGCCTCAAGAAGCTCATGGACCTCCATGCGCCTGAGGTCATTGTGCGCAACGAAAAGCGCATGCTGCAGGAAGCCGTCGATGCTCTGTTCGACAACGGCCGCCGCGGCCGCGTCCTGCGCGGTGCCAACAACCGTCCGCTCAAGTCGCTCTCTGACACCCTCAAGGGCAAGCAGGGACGCTTCCGCCAGAACCTGCTCGGCAAGCGCGTCGACTACTCCGGCCGTTCGGTCATCGTCGTCGGTCCTGAATTAAAACTGCATCAGTGCGGTCTGCCCAAGAAGATGGCGCTTGAGCTCTTCAAGCCCTTCATCTATCACCGCCTCGAGCAGACCGGCCACTGCACCACCATCAAGCAGGCCAAGGAAATGGTGGAGCTCCAGGATCCCATCGTGTGGGACATCCTTGAGGAAGTCATCAAGGACCACCCGGTGCTCCTGAACCGCGCTCCAACCCTGCACCGCCTCGGCATCCAGGCTTTTGAGCCTGTGCTCGTCGAAGGCAAGGCCATTAAGATTCACCCGCTCGTCTGCACCGCCTTTAACGCGGACTTCGACGGTGACCAGATGGCCGTGCACATTCCGCTGTCGCCGGAAGCGCAGGTCGAAGCCAGCGTGCTCATGCTCGCTTCGCACAACATCCTCTCGCCCGCGTCGGGCCAGCCCATCACCGTCCCCACGCAGGACATGGTACTTGGTCTCTATTACCTGACCAAGTCCAAGAAGGGTGCCAAGGGTGAAGGCCGCGTCTTCGCCAACACCGACGAGGTGCTGATGGCGCTCAACGCGAAGGAAATCGAAACGCTCACGCCGATTCGTCTCCGCTATACCGGTCCTGTCCTCGACATGACCACCGCGTATGACGATCAGGATCTGACGCATACCGAGCCGGTCGAGTACGACAAGCAGTACATCTCGACCACCGTCGGCCGCGCTCTCCTGAACGACGCTCTGCCCGAGGGCATGCCTTACGTCAACGGCCTGCTCAAGAAGAAGGGCATCGGCCAGCTCGTCAACTACTGCTACCTGAACCTCGGCCTTGAAACCACGGTCCGCATGCTCGACCGCATCAAGGAGCTGGGCTTCCAGTTCGCCACCCGTTCGGGTCTCTCCGTCGGCCTCGATGACATGGTCATCCCGGACACGAAGTACACCCTCGTGCGCGACGCGGAAAAGCAGCGCTTCGCCGTGCAGCAGCAGTACCTTGACGGTGCCATCACCAATGGCGAGCGCAACAACAAGGTCATTCAGCTCTGGTCGTCGATCACCGAAAAGGTCGCGGACGAGATGTTCGACAACATGAAGAACGCCGACAAGGAAGGAGCCATGAACCCGATCTACATCATGGCCGATTCCGGCGCCCGCGGATCGAAGCAGCAGATTCGCCAGCTCTCCGGCATGCGCGGCCTCATGGCCAAGCCGTCCGGTGAAATCATCGAGACGCCCATCACGGCCAACTTCCGTGAAGGCCTCACCGTGCTCGAATACTTCATCTCGACGCACGGCGCCCGCAAGGGTCTGGCCGATACCGCTCTCAAGACCGCTGACTCCGGCTACCTGACCCGCCGCCTCGTCGACGTGGCCCAGGACGTCATCGTCAGCGAGCGCGATTGCGGAACCGTCGAAGGTATTTACGTGATGCCCATCGTCGAGTCCGGCGAGATCATCGAGCCGCTGCGCGACCGCATCATCGGCCGCGTCTCTCTCGAGAAGATCAAGGACTACGAGGGCAACGTCATCGTCGACATCAACCAGGAGATTACCGAGGATCTCGCCTCGCAGATTCAGGCAGCCGGCATCGAGCGCGTCAAGATCCGCTCCGTGCTCACCTGCGAATCGAAGCGCGGCGTCTGCATCCTCTGCTATGGCCGCAACCTCGGTTCAGGCCGTCTCGTGGAGCTCGGCGAAGCTGTCGGCGTCATCGCTGCGCAGTCCATCGGCGAGCCGGGAACGCAGCTCACCATGCGTACCTTCCACATCGGTGGAACCGCGTCGCGTGTCTCTGAGCAGTCGAAGCTCGACGCCAAGAACAACGGCACTGTGCGCTTCATCAACGTGGTCAGCGTCCGCTCCAAACAGGGCGACCTGGTCTCCATGAACCGGTCGGGTTCTATTGCTGTGATCGACGACCGTGGCCGCGAGAAAGAGCGTTATCAGATCGTCTACGGCGCCAAGCTCAAGGTGGAAGATGGTGCAAAGGTCCAGCTGGGCCAGGCATTGGCCGAGTGGGATCCGTACACCTTCGGCATCCTCACCGAAATCGGCGGCACCGTCCAGTTCAAGGACCTGCAGGAAGGCATCACGCTGCACGAGGAAGTCGACGAAGTCACCGGACTCTCGCGTCTGGTGGTCGGCGACTCGCCTGACGAAAAGCGCCAGCCTGCGATCATTATCAAGGGAGCCAAGGGCAACAAGCGTTACCTCATGCCTTCACGCGCTCACCTCATGATCCAGGACGGAGACGAGGTCTTCCCTGGCGATGTTCTTGCCAAGATTCCGCGCGAAACCACGCGCACCAAGGACATCACCGGCGGTCTGCCCCGCGTCGTCGAGCTCTTCGAAGCCCGCAAGCCGCGCGAAACCGCCATCATCAGCGAGATCGATGGTGTGGTGAAGTTCGGCGAAGTTTCGAAGGGTCAGCGTAAGCTCTACGTCACCGCAGACAACGGCGAGGAGAAGGAATACTCGGTGCCCCGCGGCGTCCACGTCAACGTGCAGGAAGGCGAACGCCTGCGCGCCGGCGAGCCGCTCATGGATGGTCCGCTCAACCCGCACGACATTCTTGCCGTGCTCGGCGAGAAGGAGCTGCAGGCTTACCTGGTCAACGAAATCCAGGAAGTCTACCGTCTCCAGGGCGTGGCCATCTCCGACAAGCACATCGAGACCATCGTCCGTCAGATGCTGCGCTGGGTGAAGATCGAGGAAGTCGGCGACACCAACTTCCTGCTCGAACAGCAGGTCGATAAGTTCCGCTTCCGCAACGAGAACGAGCGCGCCGTGATGAACGGCGGACGTCCGGCCACTGGCCGTCCGTTGCTGCTCGGCATCACCAAGGCGTCGCTGTCGACCGAAAGCTTCATCTCGGCCGCCAGCTTCCAGGAGACCACGCGCGTTCTCACCGAGGCGTCCATCAACGGCGCCGTCGACAACCTGCGCGGCCTCAAGGAAAACGTCATCGTCGGACGTCTGATCCCGGCTGGCACCGGCATGGAATACTACCGCAACATCGCGCTCTCACCCGAGCTCGAAGAAGCGGCAGCCAAGGTCCAGCAGGAAGTGCAGACCGCCTATGAAGAAGCCGAGCGTGAGCTCGAAATGATGCGCCAGGAAGGCGAAGCCGAAGAAATGGCCGCCGAGTGAGCGTTAACAACAACGCCTCCGGCGGGCCTTGCGCAGGCAGCGGTCCTCGCCGGACGGGCAAACGAAAAAGCCCCAGCACAAATGCTGGGGCTTTTTCATTTTCTGCCACCCACTAGTGTCATCCTGAGCGAAGCGTAGCGGAGTCGAAGGACCCGCACCGCAGGTGCGAAGCCTTGCAAAGCAAGGCCCGCTTTTCGAATGCCATCCCCCAAAAATAGGCGCCCAAAAGGGCTTTTCAAATCTGGGCTGTTATATAACCATTTCAGTTATCATTGGTGGCCGTCATCGCCGTGCTCTTCTGCTAGCTCCGAAAACTTAACCCAACCTAGCTTATAGCCATATTGTTTATTCTTGGGTACCCAGACTAATGAACCATTGCTAATTCGGAGAGATCCGAACGCCTTGCCATCACGTTTGATAGCAAATTCGGCATCTGCTTTTCCAAGTTCGCGTTCAGGCAGATTGAAAGTAACAGTGTGTTTAGCCATAACTTACCTCTTATCAATAATGTGTCCATAAGCATATGGCAGGACTCAAGTTCCTTACCAGAAGATTCTTCTCTGTTTGGCGCAATCTGAGCAAAGCATCGTGTCTGCGAAAAGCAAGGCCCGGTGAAACAAAGCACAGCCAGGGGGCCTTTAGGCCCGAGTGAGCTTCTGGAGATCGGCTACGGGAATAAACACTCATTGGCATTGTTCTTTAACTAGCAGGAGAAGTTAATTTGAACGAGCTATCCGGAACCATACTCTCAAGTCCAGTTTCCTATGGTAGTCCAGAAGACGTCGACGCACAGCCGGCAAGCAGGTCCGGAGAGCCGTGTGAGGAAGAAGCCGCGATCGCAGAGGAGTCCGGCAACCCGGCTGCACAGAAATTGTCTGACCTCGCCGACAGCTTCAACTCTATCCCGCATTTGAACTCCGGCACAGAGGCCGCGCACGAGACAGCTGCAACAGGAGAAGCCAGTGAGATCTCGCACAATCCTCCGCAGGCCAATGCAGCCGGCACGCTGGAAAAACATCCTCTCAAGATCGGCGCATTTAGCGGCAATTGGGTGGCCGGGAAGGATTCGACAGGGAAGGAGCAGAACTCAGTGGATCTGCACGTCCAGGGCGAACTTGGCAAAAGCATGGACAAGCAGGATCTCCTTGCCTATCTGAAGTCAGCGAATGCTTTCATGCAAAGTCATCATGAAAATACTGGTACGCCGGGAGAACTGGAGTGGCATCCCACTGGTGCAGTGGTGACGAAAGGAGCTGTTCAGCTCTTGTCCGAAACGCTCGGCGGGCAAACGTTCAGCGGCTCTCTGAATAAGACTACAGCTCGCTTCAATACCTTCTGGCGCAAAAACATATCGTCGTCGGGACAGCAGTCGAGAAACAAAATGGCTGATCGCATAGACAAGGACATTCAGCCCGAATACTTCTCTTATTTGAATGCGCTCAAAGGAGTCAAGGGAGTGTCGATAACGCCGATCACCATGAACCGGGAGAAAGTGGCAGGGTTCGAACAACTCTCCGGGGAAGACCAGGTGAAGGCGTTCGATCAGAATATGCTGGAGAATTCGGATTGGGGGAAACAGCGATTCAAGCAATACGTGGACGAGTACAACGCCGATCCGGATTTCGTCCCCAGCCTGAAGATTAAGATCGATCAGCAACACCTGCCCGCTTTGATCTCGACGCTGGAAAAGCAGGGCAAATAGCCAAGGAGTTCTTGACCTGCCCCGTTGCAAACAACGAACTGCAGAAATTGCTCACTTCTTTCAGCGGGGAAACGTACGCCACTCGAGTACAGTTCCATCCATCGCGTCAACCTCAACGACAGGAGAGGGGCGGAAGGTACCAATTCTCATGCTGTAGATGGGCCGTCTGGCTGCCGGATTTTTTTTGCCGCTGGCGGCCTTCCTGTACTGCAGCCTGATATCTATTGGCCTCTCAAAGCGCCATCCTCTGGCTTCCGCATACTCCCGCACGCGAGCAATAGCCTCCTCTTCGCTGATCACCTGGACATATTAAGCCATATGCCGGGTGCCCCAGGTTCGCGAATCGAGGCCCCAGCACGCGCGGTTTTCGTGTGCTGGGGTGAGAAGCTAACCTGGGGTCGTTCGCTGGTTCAACTAAAAAGACAGAGGGACAGGCACAGCTCAGCTCCAGAAAAAAGGCGCAGCAGGCGCGATTGCCTGGACAGCCTGCCCTGAGCGAAGCCGAAGGGGCCAGTCCTCCACAGATTCCACATGTTTCAACAGCCATTGCACCACTTCTGCGCCTTGTCCGGACCAGCACCCGGGCGTAGCCTCAACCAGTGGGCACTTTTACATAACCTTCATAATCAAGCCCCATGCGCCTTTCCGGGATTCTCCACAGCTAAATTCCCGAAACAGCACACAATAGGTACCTATTTGCATCTAAAATACTAGATGTTGTGGTTCCTGCTTGACACATACTATTAACAGAGCTACTTTCACATCTGCGACATTAAAATTCCATCCCAGGGGTCCGGGCATGAAGCCGGGAATCAACAGACCGAAAAAGCGATGTTCCCCCGGCCGCCGGCGACCCCTGACCTAGTTCTTTTCCAGCACAGCTCTTTGCATATTTTCTGGCGCAGATTGCGTCGCGGTTTCGGGATTTTCTTAGACGCCCGAGCCAAGGCAGGACCACCCCCTGAAACGGGGCATCAAAACATATTCCAGGAAGGAGTCATCATGGCCGAGGCAACTAAAAAGTTCTCGAGCTCCACAGCCGCCCCCGCGCCGAGCACTGCTCAGCGGCCCGCAGCCGGCCAGTCCGCATCCGCACTCAAATTCGAGCGCTTCTTTTCGAAAGCGGGCGTTTCGCCCTACGACGAAGTCCAGTGGGAGCGTCGTACCGCCGCCATTACCGACGCCGGCGGCAAAACCATCTTCGAGCAGAAGGACGTCGAAATCCCTATCGACTGGTCGATGACCGCGACCAACATCGTCGCCAGCAAATACCTGCACGGCCAGCTCGGTACACCCGCCCGCGAAACCGGTGTCCGCCAGCTCATCAGCCGCGTGGCTGAGACCATCCGCGACTGGGGTCTCGCCGGAGGCTACTTCTCCACGCCCGAAGACGCCGCCGTCTTCCACGATGAGCTCGCGCACCTGCTCGTAACGCAGAAGGCCGCATTCAATTCGCCTGTCTGGTTCAACGTGGGCTGTGACCGCCTCGAGCCCGATTCCGACGCCCAGAACTGGCATTGGAACTCGCACACCTGCGCCATCGAGTTCTCCGTCACCGGATACCGCAAGCCGCAGTGCTCCGCCTGCTTCATCAACGCCGTTGACGACTCCCTCGACTCCATCCTGAACCTCGCCAAGACCGAAGGCATGCTCTTCAAATGGGGATCGGGCACCGGCACCAACCTCTCCACACTGCGTGGTTCGATGGAACAGCTCTCCGGCGGCGGCACTGCTTCCGGTCCCTTGAGCTTCATGCGCGGATTCGACGCCTTCGCCGGCGTCATCAAGTCCGGCGGCAAGACGCGCCGCGCCGCCAAGATGGTCATCCTCAACGTCGACCACCCCGACATCAACGACTTCATCGACTGCAAGATGAAGGAAGAAGCCAAGGCCTGGGCGCTGATGCGCGAAGGCTACGACGGCTCCTCCGGCCCCGACAGCGAGGCCTACAGCTCCATCTTCTTCCAGAACGCGAACAACTCCGTCCGCGTCACCGACGAGTTCATGCGCGCCGTCGAGAAGGACTCTGACTTCTCGACCTACACCATCAAGGACCACAAGCCGGTCAAGACCTACAAGGCACGCGACATCATGCACAAGATCGCCGAAGCCACCTGGCAGTGCGGCGACCCGGGCATGCAGTACGACACCACCATCAACAAGTGGCACACTTCGAAGAACACCGACCGCATCAACGCGTCGAACCCCTGCTCCGAGTACATGTTCCTCGACAACTCGGCCTGCAACCTCGCCAGCTTCAACCTGCTCAAATTCGTAACTCCGGCAGGTACATTTGACATCGCCGCCTATCGTCACGCCATCGACGTCGTCATCACCGCCATGGAGATCCTCGTCGACAACTCCGGCTATCCCACCGAATCCATCGGACGCAATTCGCACGACTACCGCCCGCTCGGCATGGGATACGCCAACCTCGGTGCCTTGCTGATGGCTTTTGGCCTGCCCTACGACTCCGATGCTGGCCGCGATTTTGCCGCCACCCTCACCGCCATCATGTGCGGCGAGGCGTATCTGCAGTCCTCGCGCATCGCCGAGAAGTGCCCCGCGCTCGCCTCCGCCACGCCGCTCACCGCAACCGCAGAGCACGAAGGCGGGGCCTGCCCCGGCTTCTACATCAACCGTGAGCCTTTCCTCGACGTCATCCGCATGCACCGCGCCGAAGTCAACAAGATCGGCAAGTCGAAGAACAGCAGCGAACCTTTTGTCGTTCCGGAATTAGACAACCTCATCGCCGCCAGCAAAGACTGCTGGGACAAGGCGCTCACCCACGGCGAAAAGCACGGCTACCGCAATTCGCAAGTCACCGTGCTCGCGCCCACCGGCACCATCGGCTTCATGATGGATTGCGACACGACCGGCATCGAGCCTGACTTGGCTCTGGTGAAGTACAAGAAGCTCGTCGGCGGCGGCATGATCAAGATCGTCAACAACACCGTGCCTGCTGCGCTCTTCAAGCTCGGCTACAACAACACGCAGGTCGACGCCATCGTCAGCTACATCGACGCTACCGGAACCATTGAAGGCGCGCCCGGCATCAAGCCCGAGCACCTGGCAGTGTTTGACTGCTCCTTCAAGCCGGCCAAGGGCACGCGCTCCATTCACTACATGGGCCACATCAAAATGATGGCCGCCACGCAGCCCTTCCTCTCCGGAGCCATCTCGAAGACCGTCAACCTGCCGCACGACTGCACCGTTGACGACATCGCCGAGGCCTACCTCGAGAGCTGGCGTCAGGGCCTCAAGGCCGTCGCCATCTATCGTGATGGATCGAAGGGCGCGCAGCCGCTCAACGTCTCCGACGGCAACAAGGCCAAGGAGATCAGGCACGAGGCCTCAGCCGCCGATCACGCTGCCGAGCGCATCCTCGCCGCAGTCGCCAGCGGCAAGCCCGCGCCTGAAGCCGACCTCAAGACTCTCGAGTCGAAAGTCTCAGAGAAGATCGAGGTCACAGCGAAGCAGGTGCTCGACGCCACCGCTGCATTCACCGCAGCTCTTAACAAAATTGTCATCCCGACCGGAGCGTTAGCGGAGCGGAGGGACCTGCAGTTAATTTCGCAGGACCAGGACCTGACCGCACCACCACGAGCAGTGCGTCACCGCCTGCCCGAGGAGCGCGCCTCGCTGACCCACAAATTCTCCATCGCCGGACACGAAGGCTACATCACCGTCGGCCTCTATCCCAACGGACAGCCCGGTGAAATCTTCATCCGCATGGCGAAGGAAGGCTCGACCGTCTCGGGCCTGATGGACAGCTTCGCCACAGCAACTTCATTGGCCCTCCAGCATGGAGTGCCGCTCAAAGTGCTGTGCGAAAAATTCGCGCACTCGCGCTTCGAGCCTTCCGGATGGACCGGCAACGAGCACATCGGCTACGCCAAGTCCATCATGGATTACATCTTCCGCTGGCTCCAGCTGCGCTTCCTCTCCGGCCACCAGCTCTCGCTCTTCGCCGGACTGGCCGCGCCTTCTGGAAACGAACCTGCTCCTTCTCAAGGCGTTACCGCGAGTTCCTCCTCAGGTGTCATCCTGAGCGGAGCGAAGGATCCATACGAAGCGTCGAGCGCCACAACCCTCGGCAGCTTTCCGCCACAACAGCCAAAGGGCATGGGCTACACCAGCGCCCCGCAGGGAGGAATCCTCTCCGACGTCACCGCGAACGCTCAGGAATCAGAGAATCTCCAACTGACCGACCGCGGCATCTATCACGCCGCCGACGCCATGAAGGACCTCTACGACATGGGCGACGCCCCCAGCTGCCACACCTGCGGAGCCATCATGGTCCGCAACGGAAGCTGCTACCGCTGCATGAGCTGCGGCTCCACCAGCGGCTGCTCGTAAAAGCACGCCTGCGCAGCGGGTGGGACTCGCCGTCCAGGCCCAAAAATGAAAAAGCCCCAGCAAAAACTGGGGCTTTTTCATTTCCTTATCCCACATATCATCGTGACCCGCAGAAGATCGTTCCTCCAAAAATTCGTCATCCTGAGCGAAGTCGAAGGACCCCCACGAACAAAGTTCGTGGGAGGCCTTGCGAAAGCAAGGCGGGATGCAATTCAGCCACGGAACACAGGGCACCAGCGGAGCTAAATGCCGCTCCTCGTCTTAACTCAAGACCGTGATCTTCCCATCCGGAGTTTTTGCAAAGGCATGAAGCACGCGGCCGCTGCTGTCCATGTGGCGCAGAGCAATCTTTTCTTTAGTTACAGAGAGGCGGCTGAATCCGTAAATCTTCTGGCCATAAGGGCCGCGCTGCGCTGGATCGACCTTGAAATCGTAAAGGTCAGCGCCGCCTCCGCCAGAGAGAAAGAAGCTGGTCGGATGATTCTCGAACTCAAGGTGCTGCAGGTCGTGATCGTGGCCTGCGAGATATAAGTCAACTTTGTGTTTGCGGAACAGCGGGTCCCAGTCGCGTATCAGAACCTTGTGATCTCCATGCGGGCCGTTTGAGTAAACGGGATGATGAGCAATCACCACCAGAAATGGAGTGGTGCGAGGACGCTTGAGTTCCGTCTCCAGCCACGCAAGCTGCTCCGCCTGCTCCTGCGGAGTCAGTGTAAAGTCGCGTCCGCGGCTTGAAGTCCCGTCCGCAAAGGGCATATTGCTGTCGAGGGCGATGAAAGTGATCAGCGGCTTCTTCGTCGGGAACTCAAATCGATACCAGCGCGCCGGCATAGTCCAGCGCGTCTTGCCGGAGCGGGCGTATTCAAGCTCTGCATCCACTTTGCTGTCTGGCCAGCGTTGATAGTCGTGGTTTCCGAGAACAGCATAGGCAGGGCAGTTGAAGACATCGGCTGGATACGTCTGTTCAAACTGCGTCTGCCAGCGCGGAGACTGCGCGCCTCCGGCGAGTTCGCCATACCAGTTATCTCCCAGCATGAGCAGCGCCTGGGTGCGAAGATGATTCTCCTGCGCATAGCGGCGCATGGCGGCGCCCACTTCACTTTGCGCGGAATGGTTATCACGGTCCCATCCCCAGTCGCCCGCCATCAGCAGTTCCACTGCATCGGGATCGGAGGGCGCGAAAGCGGCTGCAGCGGGCAGCGAGCCAAGCGCAGCCAGTGCGCTGAATGCGAAGCTCTGCCGCAGAAAGCGGCGGCGGCTCGAAAGAGCCTCATCCTCATGGTTCTTCATTCCTGCTCCTTTAATTCTGTTTTGCTGATAGTAAGGATAAAGGCTCAAGATTGCTGTTCTATAAAGCTATCGGACAATTTCAGACAGCCGTCGCTGGTTCCAGAGCACAGCAGCGGCAATCACACTCGAAAGAGCAGCGACCAGGGCCAGCAGCAGAAAGAACGCTTTCCATCCGCGAGTGACCGCGATATACGCCATGCCGTTTCCTGACAAAGCGCCCGCGAGATAGCCTGCGCCATCGATGATTCCCGATGCTGTGGCCCCTGCGTCCTTGCCGCCGAAGTCGAGTGACATGGCGCCGGCAAGGTAGGAATATGGGCCGATCAACAGGAATGCGACCAATGCAACCAGAGCCAACGGAAGAATGCGCGGAGCATGCAGCGGCGTGAAGGCCAGAGCGATGAGAGCGCCAACAGACAATCCGAGTCCGGCAAATAAAATGCGGCTGCGTCCTGCAGCGCCGAGGTGGTCGCTTAAAAATCCAGCCAGGATCACGGACAGCCCGCCGAAAAGCGGAAAGATGGCGCTTCCGCTCGCGGCCTGGGCTCCGGTCATGCCGGAGAATTGCGTGAAGTAGGTCGGCGTCCACAGGTTGAAAGTTTCGCGCAGCAGTGTGGTTCCCAGCGAAAGAAAACAGACGAGCCAGAAAGCATAGGAAGTAAACAGGCCGCGGAAGATGGCAGCGGTGCCGGGCTGCTGGTGTTCCGGTTCGTCAGGATGGGCGAAGAGGCTCAGCGGATTTTCTTCCGCCGGAGCAAGGCCATAATCGGTGGGTGATTCGCGCAGCAGGAGAAGATTCAGAAGCAGAAGAAAGCCAAGCAGCGCAGCGCCGGTAGCGAAGAGGCCGCGCCATCCCATGCCGTGGTCAAGCAGAAGCGACATAGCTTCGCGCGAAATGGCATCTCCAAAAAGATAGCTCAGGCTCAGGATTGCCATCACGCTGCCATAGGTGGAGTAGGAGAACCAGCGCGAGGCGATCTTTACCAGTCCTGCCCATCCCATCGACTGCACAAAGCGATTGCCGATCCACGCCAGCGTGAAGATGGGGAAGCCGCCTCCAGCCATGAAGAGAAGCGTGAAGAGAATGGAGCCGGCCATGCCTCCAAGAAAATTTCCACGTCCTCCGAAGCGATCGGCAATAGCGCCCGCAGGCAATTTGCCCAGGGCATAAGCAAGCACGCCAAGAGACGCGATGGAACCGAGTCTCACTTCGGCAATGTGCGCATCAGCGCCGTGCTTCACCTGTTCAGCAAGAATAAGCGGCAGGGCAACAGAGTAATCCGAACGGCAGAAGTAGTAGGCCGAATACCCTGCAGCCAGCAGTGCGATGGTTGCTACATGCCAGGCAGTGATGCGCTTCTCTGATTTTTCTTTTTGCGTCAGCTCATTGGTCAACAAGGACGCGCTCCTTGATTCAGCTGCTGCGCTATCTCATCGAGGACCGGAAGCAGTTCGGCCACAGTCTCAACCACATAGTGGACGCGGTTCTGCCGCATCACGGCTTCCGCTTGCCTGAGCTGTTCGCGTTTTTCCTGCTCCGGAAGCTGTGCCCACGCCTGCTCGGAAAGGCCGATCATGTTGCCGGAACGCAGAACTCCGACTGTCCACATGCCCGCGTTGAGACCTTCTTCGATATCGCTGATGGTGTCGCCGACTTTGACGCAGGCGGATAACGGAGCAGCGTGAAGCTCGGCGGCAAGCCGGTAGCACATGAAGGGATGCGGCCGTCCTGCGCCTACATCGTCTGGACAGAGCGAGCGGTCGGTTTTGTATCCCTGCGCGCCAGCCGCCTCTTCAAGCTTCTCCAGCATCGCGCGTGTGTATCCGGTAGTCCCGCCAATGCGGACGCCATGCGACCGCAGCACATCGACAACAGGAACGATCCCGTCGATCACTTTCGCATAATCGAGCAGGCAGGATATCTGCAGCGGAATGAAGTCCTGGTAAAGGGCATCGACGTCGGATTCAGTTGCGGCCTGGCCATATCGAGACTGCCATGCCTCCGCCACCTCGGCTTCTGCAAGCAGACGGCGAATGTGATCGCGTTTCGCCAAACCCATGTCGCGGCGGACAACGGCATCGGGAATGGATATCTCACGATTCGCAAAGACCTGCTGCAGAGTCCGCACCGGAGCAAGGCTTCCATGGTCCACGGTGGTTCCGGCCCAGTCAAAGATGACGGCGGCGATGGGGCTAGACATGGGTAGCCTTTCCGGAAAGAAGTCCAATTTCGATCAGAGACTGCTCAGCTACGGCGAAAGACAACGTCATTCCGGAGCCGCCGGGCGAAGTGACGATGCGCACCGATGGCTGCGGCTGCATGACGAGATAAGGCTTGTCAGGATGCTTGGCGTAAACACCGAACCAGCGCTGGGCGATCGAGAGATCAGGAGCGCGCAGGAACCCGGCTGTGTATTTCAGAATGAGCTGGTCGACTTCTTCCTTGTTGAAGATGTCGATCGCCAGTCCATACTCATGGGAATCGCCAAGCGTGAGCGCTCCGTCGGCGGTTTGCGAGACGAGCGCGTGAATCGCCCATCGATCGTACTCGGGCATTTCCTCGGCGATGCGTTTGCGCAGTGCATCGAGCGAATCGCAGACACTGAACGAAGGGTAGAAGCGCAGAGTAAGCCCGGCTGCCAGCGAAGGGCCGAGTTCCCATCCCGGGGGCTGAGGAGCGGTGCGCAGCATCTGCAGCTTGCAGCGGGTAATGCCGCTGGCCGCATACTCATCGGGAAAGAGTGTTTCGAAATCTTCTCCGCTGCAGACGATGGTGTTTTCGGCCCGGAAGCTGCCATTCGCAGTTTCCAGAATCTGCGAGTCAACCGAGAGCACCGGGGTGCTGAAGTAAAAGCGGACGCCATAGCGTTCCTCGAGAAAAGCCGGAAGGGAAGCGATGGTGAGCCGGGGGTCGACCGTGAGCTCGGTGCCGCTCCAGAGCGAGCCGAGCAGTCCATCGGGCACGAGCGCCTGGCTGCGCTCAAGCGTCGCTTCGCGGTCGAGCCATGCGCACTCATAGCCGAGCTCCGGAGCGCGCTCTACAAATTCCTGGATCACCGCAGCTTCATCAGGATGGTATGCCACGTGCAATGAGCCGTCGGGGCGGTAGGGGATTCTGGCTTCCTTCAGGACTTCGAGCCAGAGTGTCCGGCTGCGGAGGGACATCTGATGCATCACGCCATGCGGCTGGCCGATCGGCCAGATCATGCCGAAGTTGCGGACGGATGCTCCCATGGCGCGAGGGTTACGTTCAAAGACGGCAACCGATTTGCCACTGGAGGCTGCGAGATAAGCATGAGCGAGGCCGAGAATTCCCGCGCCTGCGATCGCAACGTCGATGGCTTTCTCCGGCATGATGAGCATCTACCTTTCTTGTTGATCAAAATTCAAGATTAGGCCGCTGCCTGTGAACAGGAACACGTTCTGAACGGTTCAATCGTCGTACCCGGCATTGCAAACAAAGAATTTAGCGAAAGGGCGAGAAAACGTTTTAAGAAACTGCAACATTCTTCGCTTAGGATTTTGTTCATTCAACCATCGACTTTTACGTCAATGCTGAACTACCTGGAGGCAGAGATGGCATCGAGCGCCTCGTTGCAAAGCACATCAAAACCAGCAGACGCAACCATAACGCCGGAGATGCGGCGCGCCATTGAACTGGAGCTTGACGCAATCTGCAGCGATGTACAGTTTCGCGCGAGCCAGCGAAATTGTGCCTTCCTTCGTTACGTAATTACGGAGACGCTCGCGGGCCGGGCAGACGAGATCAAGGAACGGACGCTCGGCAAGGAACTCTTTGGCCGACCTATATCCTATGACACGGGCTCGGATGCCGTCGTCCGCGTGCGCGCTAACGAAGTACGCAAGCGGCTGATCTGCTATTACGAGGGTAATGAAAGCCAGGCAGGCTGGCGCGTGCATCTACCCGTGCGCACCTACGTCCCGGTCTTTGTGCAGGAAGAAATCCATAAGCTGCCGGAGCCGGAAGACGTTGTCGCTCTGGATGACTTGGAGACTTTGCAGGAGATACCAGTACCCGAAGTCCTGATTCCACCAGAAGCAGTCGAGACCAACCTGCCGCTCCTGCGCATGATGATTCCTACATTCGTGGCGCTCTTTCTCTGCGCAGCCACTTTCCGCTGGCAGGTTTTTTCCGGAACGCCATACCTGGATTTCTGGGAGACGCTTCTCTCCGGCCATGCCGGCATTGCCCTTGTTCTGGATGCCGACCCTGCGGACGCCCGCGCTGTAACAACAAATGATTTGCAGATCATCAAGCCCTTGCTGCAAACGGCGGCCACATTCCATTCCGCTGCTGAAATAGGAAGCTCGGCAGCCGGGAAGGAAGGCCAGAATGATCTGCTCGCCGTCCACATTACGCACCGCTCTCCGTCAAATGCAAATGACGAAGCAGCCTATGTCACCGTCGTTCCCGGGCCGGAAGCGCAGTTGTGGGTAGGCAGCCGGAACGGGCAGGCGCTTGATCTCGCCATCAATTCTCTTTCCAACAGCGACATCTTTCCCACGGCTCTCGAAACCGCCATACGCAGGAAGACGCCAACGCTTCTCCGTTTTGCCGACAGGGAGCAGGTGACCACGCAGACATTGGCTTCCGGAGGCAATCTGTGGAGGTAGCAGCGAACACTTCCGAGCGGCGCGCTTACTGGGCAGGGCGCATATTTACCGCTACATGGATTGCCTATGCCGGCTTCTACTTCTGCCGCCGCAATATTTCCTGGACGCCCCTGCCTGCTACAAGCCATCAGGGCCAGCAAGGCCACCAGGTATGGATGAGCGGACTCGCCGATCTGCTCCTGGTCTTCAGCGCCGGCTACATGATCGGCCAGATCGCAGGCGGATGGGCCGCCGACAGATTCGGCGCCCGGCGCTCGCTTCTCTTTGGCGGCCTCTTATCTTTAATTTCGACCGCCCTCCTGATTATCCCTGCTCCCGTTGCCGTTCTCATGCTTCTCCAGATGCTCAATGGTTTCGGGCAGGGATTCGGCTGGCCGTCGGTCATGAAGCTGTTCAGCATCTGGCTTCCGCGCGCGCAATTTGCCATCGCGATCGCCTGGTGGAGCACCTCCTATGCGCTCGGCAGCTTCCTCGCGAATGCTCTGGCTACCGGTCTCTCAACTGTCGACGCATTTTCCATCTCGACCGGCTCGCGCCTCGCCATCGTTGCTCCATGCGGCGTGCTGCTGCTGACCACGCTCTTCTTTTACTGGCGCGCGCGCGATCTCCCATCCGATGTCGGGCTGAAGCCGATCAACCCGGAGCTCCCTCCCGCTTCTTCAGAAGAAGGATGGAAGCCCATCCTGCGCAATCATGAAATCCAGATGCTCGCGGCCATCTACTTCTTCCTCAAGCTGACGCGCTATGCGCTTCTCTTCTGGCTGCCGCTCTACCTTATTGAGACGCAGCACTCGCGCAGCGGCTCGGCCATGACCTTGTCCTCGCTGTTTGAGCTGACGGGTTTCCTCGGAGCGATTTTTGCCAGCTATGCATCCGAGCGGTGGTTCAGCGCGCGCCGCTATCCGGTAGGAGCAGTGATGCTGTTCACCGCTGCATTTGTCTTTCTTCTGCATCCGGTGGTCAGCGCATGGGGAACAGTACCGACCGGCATCAGCATTGCTCTCATCGGAATTCTGATCTTCGGCCCCGATGTGCTGATCTCTTCGATTGCGGTGGTGGAAGCAGTGCCTCAGGAGCAGGTCGGGCGCGCATCGGGATATGTCAACGCCATCGGCTCATTAGGCCAGATGGTCTCGCCGGTGCTGGTAGCCTTCTTCTCCCACATGTTCGGCTGGAACAGCATCTTCACCTTATTTGTTGCCTGTTCGCTGATCTCTGCCGCACTGCTGACAATGCGCTGGAACGCCCCGCCATTGAACAAGCTGAAACTGAAAATCGCATAATCCAAGGCATTCAATGCGCCTTCGCGGGGGTGGCCCATTCAAGCCCGGTTTTGGCTTGAGTGGGATGAAGAGGCCGAATGCGCCTCCAGGGGTAGAAGCACCGGCCTTCAGGCCGGTGAAAGAAGATCGAAAAACATAGGGGCTTCAGCCCCGGTCACCATGTGAATCAACGCACCTTCGTAAAGGCCTCATCAACAGGTCTGCCGCGCCAGCAGGGCGAAGGCTTCACATGCAGGATGCGGGCCATCGTCGCCGCAGTGTCATAAGTCATGAGCGCAGGGTCCTTGATCTCATGATTGACGCGGATTCCAGGCCCGCTGATGATCCAGGGAATTTCAATCTGTTCCGTCATGTCGCCGCCATGATGCATGCCCTTGCCGCCATGATCGGAGACAAGAATGACCGTAGTCGATTTGCGCAGGTTCATACGGTCGAGCGTATCAAGAAGCCTGCCGAGTCTCGAATCCACATTAGCCACCGCAGCAAGATACTCCGGGCTACCCCAGCCCTTGGCATGGCCTGCGTCATCGACTTCGTCCATATGAATAACGAGCACTTCAGGCTTGTCGCTTTCGAGATAAGCGAGCGCTTCATTGAAGACTTCGTCGTGTGAGCCCTCTTTGACTACTTTGGTGGCCGCGCCGGGCTCGAAGAAGTTTGCATAGGGTGCCCAATCCGTGAAAAAACCGATCTTCGCATTCGAGTGCTGCTCACGTTCAAGGCTCAGGAGGCTGGGAAAATATCCCGGGACGATCTGACAGGCAGGCGGATAGTGGTTCTTCTCGGATTGCGGGTTATCCGTCGTTACTCCGTTCAGTTCGGGAGGCGCCCCCATCATCATCGCAGCCCAATTCGGCGCGCTGCTGGTTTCGCGCACCGCGCGCATGTGCATAGTCCATGCTCCTGACTGCATCAACGCATGTATATTAGGAGTCTTTCCGTCGGCAACGCCTTCTGTCGAAAGCCCATCGACGCCGAAAAGAATGACCCGCCCCTGTGCCCGGAGTGGCAAGGGAATAACAGCCGCAGCCAATGCCGCCAGGGCAAATCCAAGTTGGAAGAAATGACGGACCGACCGTGCCGCAAGAGTGGAATGCAATGGAATGCTCCTGAATTTTTCTGTTGGCAGAGCGAAATCAATCGTTTCACTCACCGCTTTTTCACTGTCTCATTGGCAGAGAAAACCCGGAACGTTCGGAGAGGTTAAAGCCAGGTTCAGTTCACAGCATTTTCACTCATCCCGGTAATCAGGCCCGGCAAGGTAGCAAGGTGGCAGGACGGGGTGGCCCATTCAAGCCCGGTTTCGGCTTGAGTGGGGGCAGTGAAAAAAAATAACGCCGTCCTTTAGAAGATCCTGAAAAATAATTCTGAGGGCAGACGATAGGTGGGATAAAGAGGCCGAATGCGCCTCCAGGGTAGAAGCACCGGCCTTCAGGCCGGTGAAAGAAGATCGAAAAACATAGGGGCTTCAGCCCCGGTCACCATGCCGGGTGCCCCAGAGCCTGCTCTGAGCGGAGTCGAAGGGTTCGCGCAGCTAACCTGGGGTTGTTCACCCCGATTGCCGCTACAAAGAGTGCCTCATCAATGCGCCTTCGTGAAAGCCTCATCAACAAGCCTGTCGCGCCAGCGGGGCGGGGGTGGCCCATTCAAGCCCGGTTTTGGCTTGAGTGGGGCAGTGAAAAAGAAGATGCTGAAAAGTAATTCTGGATAGGCGAGCGCAATGGACTGAGGCATCCCACGATTCGCCCCATCAATCATGAAATTCCGGAATAGCAGCTCTTCGCGAAGCAGGCTCGATGAATATCCAGTGAACGATCTGCCTTAAATCATTGATTCATCAACAATCGGCGCAAGCGCTGAACCGTTAAGAACGTGTTTTTCTTCCTTTTCTCCCGGACACAATGGCTCCATCGCTCTTAGAGGCCAGTTGTTAGATCACCCAGTAGCACATAAGCCAAGGAGTCCAAGGAGTTTAGCCATGCCTGGTCGTGTTCCCCTGCTGAAGTACGGACAATTACCGGCGGTTGTTGCCTGGCTGCTGATGTTTTTTGCAATTCACCCCCATGGAGCAGCGCAGACGGTCCAGGGATCGATCCTCGGCTCTGTAAGAGATTCCAGGGGAGCAGTGGTCGCAGGCGCGACCGTCACCCTCACCAACACAGATGAAGGCGCGGTGAGAACCGCCGCCACGAGTGACAACGGAGATTACCAGTTTCTCGATGTGAAGGCCGCGCACTACACCCTCACGGTAACTGCCTCAGGCTTTGATAAGTGGACCACGACGGGCGTGGAATTTGCCGCCCGCCAGCAGTTGCGTATCGACGCGACGCTTGCCGTCGGTGGCGTGCAGCAATCGGTCCAGGTCTCCGGAGAAAACGCCAGCGCCATTGAAACCGAAAGCCCGCAGATCAGCGTAAAGTTCGGTAGTGACCAGGTCATTGCTCTGCCAATGAATTTCCGCGCCAGCTCCGGCGGCACCTCGGCCCTTGCTCTGGTTGCGGCGCTTCCCAACGTCGATTACCAGCTGCCCTACAGCACCTGGAAGAGCATTACCGTCGCCGGCTCCCTGACGTTTCAGACTCAGGTCGATGCGGACGGCGTCACGATCGGGGCTGTTACCGGTAACCATCCCCTCGGCGACCTGCTTCCCGTCGCTGACGCCATTGCGGAAATTCATTCCGACGGCGTTCTGAATACTGCCGAGCAGCCCGCTCCCGGTGAAATCACATTCACCACCAAGAGCGGAACCAACCAGCTCCATGGCGGGGCATGGTGGTATCACCAGGATTCGGCCCTCAATGCCACACCTTATGGAGCCACCACCAAGCCGCATCTGGTCGGCAACACGTTCGGTGCGATGCTTTCCGGCCCGGTAGTCATTCCGCACCTCTACAACGGCCACGACAGAAGCTTCTTCTGGTTCGACTACGAAGGGTTCCGCTTCCCGCGCACCTCACCGGAGCAGTACACCGTGCCGACCCAGGCCATGATGCAGGGCGATTTCACCAACTACATCATTCCCGATCAGAACGGAAACAACACCTTCCAGGGTTTGGTGAATCCTGCAACTGGTCAGGTCTGCGGCTACACCTTTGCTGCCTGCGGCTTCTCCATCAACTCTGCGGCCCAGGCCCTCGCGAAGTTCTACCCCACTCCAAACCACTCAGCCACCGCAAATCTGGCGAATGGCTCAACCATGGGCGTAGGCACCAATCAGTTCGTATCCGGTCAGACTCCCAATTACTGGCTCAACTATGACACCAGCCTGAATTCGAATCAGTTCGATGTGCGCGGCGATCAGTACTTGGGCTCCAACCAGAAGCTCCTGGTCTGGGGACGCCTGGTCTGGAAGAACTTCCCCTCCAGCTCTCCGCAGGGGCTCGATATTCCCAACTCCACCAACCTCACCTACAACCGCAATGTGATCCTCAGCGCGAACTACACGGTCAATTCTCATATGATCGACGAGTTCCGCTTCGGCTACGCGCGGTACCTCTATGGATTTGTGAACCCCCTGAACGGCACGGAAATCACGAATGGTCTCGGCCTGCAGGGCCTTCAGAACCTCTGGCAGAATAATCTGCCATATATCTCACCCGGGTCCGGCATCACCGACCTCAATACCTCCCGCCTGGACAAGAGCAACGACAACAAGTCATGGATCTTCACCGACAGCCTTAGCTGGGTAAAAGACAAGCACAGCCTGAAGTTTGGCGGTGGATTCGTGGCCCAGAAAGGGATCGAGCCGACCCAGGTCACCAGCGCCGATCAGTACGGCAACTTTTACTTCGGCGGAACTCCCCAGTTCACTGGCGTGGGGTGGGCCGATTTTCTGCTCGGCATCCCCTATCAGACGAAATATGACAATGTCACTGCCGATGAGATATTCCTCACCAAAACGTGGAACCTGTTTGCCCAGGACCAGTGGAATATCACTCCCAGGCTGACTCTGACCTATGGCCTGCGCTATGAGTACAACCCGGGCATGTATGACAGGAATGGGCTCTTTGCCAACTTCGACGCCACCGTGGCCAAAAGCGGACGCTTCATCTATCCGGACGGCACAGCGAAAAATCTCAACCAGGCGTGGCTCCAGGGTGTCAACGCATGCGATCCTGACGGCATAAACTACACCAATAGCGCAGTCCTCAACGGAGCTCCTTGCACACCGGTCATCACCGCCTCCCAGGCTGGCCTGCCCAAAGGACTCCGTCCCACCACCAAAGATCGCCTCATGCCGCGCTTCGGCTTCGCCTATCGTCTTACCAATGACAACAAGTGGGTCGTCCGCGGTGGCTTCGGCATGTATACCCAGTACGTCAGCGGTGATCCCGTAGACGACGGCATGGGCCTTCTGCTGCAGGCTGGTTACAACACCTACACCAACGGCTACCAGGGCGGAGGCACGTTCGGCACTCCAAACTTCCAGTGGCCCCAGATCTATGCCGGTTCCGGTACGGCAGGAAATACCGCCAGCCCCGGCGGCGCGGACATCAATGCCGTAGCGTCCACTAAATGGGTCGATCCCTACACCGAGCAGTGGACCCTCAGCGTCGACCACGACTTCGGCGCGGGATATGGCGCACGCCTCTCTTACATTGGATCAGCCTCGCGCCATCTTCAGTGGACTCCAGATGAGAACACCCTCCCTTACTCAAACACAACCCCGGCCTATAACCAGCCGCTCAGCGCCCGCGCCTTCCCCAACCTCGGTCACGTAGAAGTCTTCGAGACCGGTGCCAATGCTTACTACAACGGGCTCCAGCTGGATGTTTCCCGCCGCTATCAAAGCGGGTTCGGGTTTGACTCAACCTTTACATGGCAAAAGATGCTGACCGATCAGGCGGGCGCGGATGGTCACATCCCTGAAGATTACGGCGATCAGGCCACCTACTATCTCAATCGCAGCCTCGACTACGGCAACCTCCTAGGTCCAAAACGCCTTACATGGAAAACCTCCGCGCTGTACGATCTGCCCGTAGGCCGCGGCAAAATGTTCGGTGGCAGTATGCCTCGCCTGCTCGACACTCTTGTTGGCGGATGGACCCTCGCCAACATCTTCGAATGGGATTCGGGCTATTTCCTGACCATCTCTGACGGCACGGGAAATGATCCTTCAGGCACCGGCTCCGGCATCTGCTCAAGCGCGGCCGGATGGAATGGAAACTGCGTTGCCCAGCGTCCCGACAGGGTCGCCAGCCAGAGCGTGAAAGCGTCGCATCCCACGCCGGCGCAGTGGCTCAACCCCGCAGCCTATGCCTGCCCCGGCGATCCCAACTGGCAGCCCGGCTACGGCTGCTATACCGGAAATGCGCCCGGTACCACCACGACATTCAACGGCACCACCTACACAGGCATGGAACTGGTCAACGGCAACCTCTATCCCATTCCCGGACCTCTCGCCCGCTTTGGCAACGTGAAGCCCGGCACTGTCATGGGTCCCGGCTACGTCAATCTGAATTCGGGACTATCGAAGACCTTCTCTCTCGGCGAACGCTTCAGGCTGCGTGCAGAGGGCACCTTCACCAATATCCTCAACCACACTCAGTACGACGGAACTTCGATGACCACCAGCGTCACCAGCAGAAGCTACGGCTACATCAAGAGTGCGATTGCACCGCGTGGTGGACAGGTATCCATGAGGCTTACTTTCTAAAACCTCTCCTATGAATGGCGAGTGGAATCCGGACTTCACTCGCCATCTTTTTTCGGAGTGCTCCAACATATGAAACGCCGCTCTTTCCTTGCCACTATTCCGCTGGCTGCCGCTGCTGTTCTTGCCGAGAGAAACACCCTCACAAGCGCCGCAATTCCTGATACGAAGACGCTGAAGTTCCACTCCGACGGAACCTTCAAAATACTGGTGATCAGCGATACCCACTACTATCCCCGCCCGGACAAGTACGGCATCGCTCTGACCGAATTCCTCATCACGACCGAAAAGCCCGACATCGTGATCATCACCGGCGACGTCATCACCGGCAATGCCAGCAACACTCGCTCTCCCCACAAAGTCACAGAAGATCGCTCCCCCACAAAAGCGTCATCCTGAGCGAAGCGTAGCGAAGTCGAAGGACCCCCACGAACAAAGTTCGTGGGAGGCCTTGCGAAAGCAAGGCGGGATGTATCCCAGCCAATAAAGCGAGGCGGAAGCACTAAAGCATCTCAGGTACGTCATCCTGAGCGAAAAGCGAAGGATCCATACAATGCATCAATCGCCACAACACCAGGCAGCTTTCAGCCACAAAACCAGTAAATAACTTAAGCTCTGCCAGCGCTCATAGTTTCGGAAGAGCAGGCATCAAAGCCGCAACCCCGGTGACCTACGAATCCTCTCCCGGATGCAGCAACCGCTCGGCAATTTCGACAGCGCGTTCCAGCGTAATTCCCGTTCTCTGCTCGATAGCCAGCGGATGCTCCTGATCGACGACAGTAAAGTGAGGCCGCCATCCGACAGGCTGCGTCTGGATGTTGAGTTCGAGGTTATAGGTATTGCCGAAGAGGGGCAGTTCGGTGTTCATCCAGCCGGGAAACGCAGTCTCGCGCTCGCGCCCCTGCACGTTCCAGAGCTCGTTAGCGCGGAGAAACGTTTTTGGACTGACCTCGGCCCACACGCCCCATACAAACGGCTCGCCTATCTCTGCGATAGGCACAAGAATTCGTCCGCGAAGGTAAAAATCGCGGCCGTCGATAACGCACTGGTCGCGGGTAATGACAACACGCCGTTCCCATTTCTCTTTAGGTACAGCAGCAAGAGCCATGGGAGCCTTGGTGCTGTAGCTCAGCGGAAGAACATCGTGATGTCGTCCGCAGACTCTGCAATCAAATCCGGTTGTCAGCTCGGTTCCCAATGATGTTCTCTTACCGGTGCGGCGGCCGGACGCTGTGAAGCGTGCAACCGCCGCCTGTTTGCCTAGAAGCGGAATTTTAATCCGAAGAGTCCGCTCGCGCCTGCGCCGGGAATAACGTGCCCCGGATGCAGACCATCCAGATAGAAGCGATTGAGAAGATTATTCCCGTTCGCCTGGAAGGTGATGCGCTCTGTGATGTTGTATTTGACCATGGCGTTGAAGATCCAGTAGCCGGGCGCGCTTTCCACCACCGTCGTCGGCGTCGCCGTTGCAGTGTTGGCTGTGCGGCTGTCGACAAAGTTCCCGCCCAGGCCCACTTCAAACCCGCGCGGCAGCCGGTATTCCGTCCACAGGTTAAAAAGATTGGAAGGAACATTATTCAGCGGGCGTCCTACAGCCGCCGGATAAAAGCCGGAGCTGACCACCTCCGAGTGCAGGTAAGTGTAGCTTGAAAGCAGTTCCCAGCGGCTGGTGAGGTGGCCTTGCACAACCATCTCTCCGCCATCGACGCGCTGGTTTCCCGCAAGCACATCGACCGAGGAATCATTCGGATCAGGCTCGAGAACATTCAGGCGGTTCGTGCGGAAGATCGCGCTGCGCAGCGTCAGCCTGCCGCCGTTCACATCCCACTTCGTGCCGAGTTCGTAAGTCTCATTCTGCTCAGGCGGAGTTTTGAAGTTCGCCGCAGAGAGCGACAATCCGGCTGCCGAAGGATCGAACGACGTGCCGTAGTCGAAGTAGACGCTGCCGTTCGGAACCGGCTTGTAAACCAATGCGGCGCGCCATGTCCCCTTGTTGATGGTCTGCTCATAAGCAGCCAGAGAAGGAGTGTCCACTCCGGTCGTCGCATTGTAGTTGTGCGTAAGCGAGTGGTAATTCGCGTCGAAGTGATCGATGCGGATACCCCCGCTTAACTGCCACTTGCGGTCAAGCTGGAAGGTATCCATCAGCCACGCAGCGGCAGTAAAGGCCGTGGTGTGCACGTTGGTATTCGGATAAAACGTGCCCGAGAACGGTTGACCCGGATCGGGATCAAGCAGACTGGTTGTCGGAACCGTATTGATGCCCTGCGGATTGGTGAAGCGCCCGCGGGTTGGGTTTGAGCTTTCCCGTCCGCCTTCAGCACCCAGCACTGCCGTCTGGCGGATGCCGAGAATTTTGCCCGTGTAGGTAGCAGTGGCCTGGTCCCAGAGCTGTGCTTCAACGCTGATGCCCTGAAGCTGGTTGCGGTTCACTCTCACCTGATCGAGAGGCGTCTGCGGCGTAATGGTTCCGGCGCTGGCGTTGTTCAACTGCGGCTCGGTGATCTGCCACTTGCGCTCGAAGTTGCCAAAGCGCAGAGTATTGCGCAGCAGAGCGCGGTCGGCGATATCGTGCTCAGCCTTGAGCGTGACCACGTCGACATTGGTGCGCAGAAAATTGTTGTGCGCAAAACCGTAGTAGTTGTGTCGCGGCACTGGTGCGGGGCTGCCAAAGTACCACGGCAGACCGTAGTCAGGAATATCGTCTTCGCCAAAGTGCAGGTAGCTGAGCGTTGCCTGCGTAGGAGTATTCAGGCCCACGGCTAAGGATGGCGCAACGCCGAAGCGGCGGCCTTCGACCACGTCGCGCTCGGCGATATTTGCCTCATGCCCCATCGCGTTCAGGCGGAAGGCTGCGCCGTTCGCCAGCCCCGGCAGAGGCTGGTCGTAGTCAAAAGCAAGCCGTCGCGTCGCGTCGGTTCCACCCTGGGTATCGATATTGAAGAACTGGTGAAGCTGCGGAGTCTTGCTCTCCTGGTTGACCACGCCGCCGGTCGAGCCCCGTCCAAATTCCACGCCCGCGGGGCCTTCAAGCACATCCACCTGCTCGTAGTTGAAGGCGTCGCGATAATAGTTGCCGATGTCGCGCAGGCCGTCGAGGAAGATGTCGTTCTGCGCCGAGAAGCCGCGAATGGTAAGGTTGTCGCCCTGCGTCGCTCCTTCACCGGCCACGAGGCTGATTCCGGGCGCGTTGCGCAGCGTATCGCGAAGAGTGCTGACGCCCTGTTCGGCGATCAGGCTTTTGGGAATAGCATTGATGGCCTGCGGGGCGTCGAGCAGTGCGACCGGAATATTGGAGAGAGAAACGTTGTCGCTGATCTGCCCGGTAACGCTGACCGATTCGGCATGGTTGACGCCGACAGAGATGCGCGTGTCGCTGCGCAGCGTGTAGGTAAGGCCCGTGTCCTTCAAAAGCTGCTGCAGTGCCTGCTGCGAGGTGGCTGTTCCGGTATATCCCGGACAATGAAAGCCGGGAATCGTATCGCCCGGAATGGTGTAGTCAACAGCGATGCCGGTAACTTTGCTGAACTGGGCGAGCGTTGCATCCAGCGGCCCCGCAGGAATGTCGAAGTTGAAGAGTGGCTGAGAGGACTGGGCTTCAGGAGTATTTTGCTGTCTGGATTTGGCGAATGCTGCAGTGGATTTTCCGCTGGTGCCTACGGCAGCATACGCTGCCATGGTTCCAACGGCCAGCCAGGCGCGTCGCCGGCCGAGGTTCCGCTTCTTCTTGCTCATTTCCGGTCTCCACAGAGAAGGCAGGGCAGTGCCCTGCGTAAATAACATGTGTGTTGTAAGCAGGAGACAGCAGACCGTACCATGAGTTCAGTCCGCAGTCATCGGCTGTGGTCTTCATCTTGTCCTCGTGGCCCTCTGCCAGGAGTCTCCGCGGGGACAAGGTGTTTTTAGGGGCCTTTTCCGAATAACCAACTGTTTTCAGCTATCCCGGCTAATATACGACAAGTTCAGTCCTTATTCAATGAAATAATAGGACTGTTTTAGTCTCACTTCAAATTTGCTGATAGAGATGAGCCAATCCTGAGGGAAACGAAGAAGAAGAGGAAGAAGAGAAAGAATCAGTGTCATCGTAGGGTCACAGAAATCGCTCTCCCACAAAGTCGCAGAGCATCGCTTTCCCGCAAAAGTCGCAAAGGGATCTCTCCCCACAAAGTCACAGAAGATCGCTCTCCCACAAAAGCGTCATCCTGAGCGAAGCGTAGCGAAGTCGAAGGACCCCCACGAACAAAGTTCGTGGGAGGCCTTGCGAAAGCAAGGCGGGATGCCAGTCAACCGATAAAGCAAAACAGAAGCCCACCCAAGAACCAAAGCAAGAAAATCACCCTGCAAAGAAGCCACTGAAGTGTCTCTCCCCCCAAAAGCGTCATCCTGAGCGAAGCCGAAGGACCTCCACGAACAAAGTTCGTGGGAGGCCTTGCGAAAGCAAGGCGGGATGCAAACCAGCCGCCGAACCTTCCAGGCGATCAAACCTGTCAAGAGGTAACAAAAGTAATTTTCATGGTCAAATAATAGAAAATAAATGCCTTAGATGAAGAAAATAGTTGGCATATTCCCCTATCCCAACCTGCTATCCTAAAAATAGGGAGAGAAATATCCCCAAAGGAACGCCTGCTTTTAGCGGGCGTTCCTTTTTCCGGGGCGGAGGAAAACCCAGACCCCCCGCTAAATATTTGAAAACACTGGAGTAGTGCACAAGCAATAGAAGAATCAACAAGATAGCGGGGGATGACCCTCCCGTAAATCATTGAAAACAAACAAAACTAACATCTACATAGGGGGAGGGGGGTACCCAATGTCAACCCAGCAACCATATGCCTACACCGAATGCCAGCACATCCGCACCAGCGGAGCCAAATGCCGCGCCGCTGCCGTCCGCGGACAGAGCTTCTGCTATTTCCACCGCCAGATACGCCGCCGGTACGCCATCACCCCAACCGTCGCCAACGGGGAGACAGCCCCTTCCCCTGAAGCCGCAAACATCGCCCTGCCCATGCTCGAAGACCGCAGCTCCATCCAGGTCGCCCTCAACGAAGTTCTCCGCGCCCTGGCTGCCGGCCAGCTCGACCGGAAGCGCGCGTGGCTCCTTCTCTACGGCCTGCAGATGGCCACCCAGAATTGCCTCAAGCCCGACGAGATCACCGATCCCTGGTCCGTCCGCGACCTCGAGCTCACCCCGGAAGGAGAGGAAGTAGGCCCGCTCCTCGAAATGTAATTCAGAGCATTTTCAGTGGGAATGTAGTCAGAACATTTTTCAGTGTTCGTGTAGTCGGCAAACTTCATAAGCAGGGTAGAAGCACCGGCCTTTAGGCCGGTGAATAAGCCGCAACTCGGAAAGGGCCTTTAGGCCCGGCTCACGGTAGCAGCAAAAATGCTCCTCGAAATGTAATCAGAAGAACGTCTCAACCAAATCCGTCACCTGGTAGCGCGCATCCAGCACCGGAAGCGCGCGCCACTTATCGAATGTCAGGCACGGGTGAGACACGTCGAAGCCGATCATGTCGCCGACGCGCAGGTCATCGCCGGCGGCAATCTCAAGGTACGCATGCTGGTCCATCATCTTGGTGAGCTTCCAGTGTGCTGCCGCAGCCTTCGGCTCTGACTCACCCGGCCTGAAGTGCAGCGCCGGAGCCGGAAGACCGGAATCAAAGGCTGCATCGCGCTTGCCCATGCCGACAATCGCCCTCTGCGCCTCCGGAACCGACTGCACATAAGCCCACACCTGCAGTGCAGGAATCAGCCCCGACTGCATCTCCCGCGCCACCGGGTTGCGCTCGAGGATCTTCGCCTGTGCCTCGCGGTACGCGCCCACATCATGCGTCAGATAACAGCCCGGCCGCAGAACCATCTCGACCGAGTTCCCAAATCCAGCCGCAGAAAAGACCTCAGCCACCACGTCGTACCACGCCGAGCCGGCGCCCGACAGCAGTGCCGGCGAGCGCTGGAATCGCTCCTCTCGAAGCAGCCTGCGAGTCGCCTCAACTGCCCGCCCAAGGAAGGAGCGAATCGCTGCCTCATCATCGAGCACGCCTTCATACATCTCCACGCCGCACAGCAGGAGGGAGCCCCGCCACCGGGACAGCGCAGCCAGCACCGACTCAAGTTGCTCCTCATCCCGAATGCCCGTCCGGCCGCCCCCGACGCCAAGCTCTAGCAGCACCTGCAGCCGCTGTCCGCGCTCGGAGAAGAACGCTCCCAGCTGCTCCACCAGCGCCGCCGAATCCACCAGGCAGTAGTAGTCAAACGCCCGGTCTTGCAGCAGACGGGAAATGATCGCCATGTTCTCCCTGCCGACAAGTTGGTTGGCCATCAGCACCCGGCGAACGCCGTGCTCGTGCGCCACCAGCGTCTGGTGCGCCGTCGCCAGAGTGATGCCCCACGCTCCCTTCTCGATCTGCATGGCAAACAGCTTCGGAGTCATCGTGGTCTTGCCGTGCGGAGCCAGCTTGAGGCCGTATGCAGCGATGAACCGCTGCATCCAATCGAGATTGTGCCGCAGCCTGTCCTCATACAGCACCGCCGACGGCAGACTGAGGTCCTCGCGCAGCAGGTTCCAGTCGAGCGATGCAGGTTCGCCATCAGTACAGCCAAGGCCCTTGTTCCACTGCGGGATGTCGAGAACGGAGTTCGTCTTCATGCAGATATATTCTAAGAGAGCCTGCCCATGTTGAGCTGCGATTGCCTCATTCGAAACGCCCGCGTCCTCGACGGCAGCGGCGCCGAGCCTCAGGTTCTGGACGTAGCGCTTCGCGGCGACCGGATCATCGCCATCGGCCCGTCGCTTGAGTGCAGCGCAGTCATATCCATGGATGCCGCAGGCCTCGCGCTCGCTCCCGGCTTCATCGATGTCCACACCCACGACGACACCGTTGTAATCGACGCTCCGGCCATGCTGCCCAAGCTCTCGCAGGGAGTCACCACCGTCATCGTCGGCAACTGTGGCATCAGCGCCTCACCGGTCCAGTTATCTGGAGCTCCGCCCGATCCGATGAACCTGCTCGGCGACGCCGACGTCTTCCGCTATCCCACCTTCGCCGCCTATGTCGCCGCCATCCACCGCTCGCGCCCGGCAGCCAACGTAGGCGCGCTGATCGGCCACACATCTCTGCGGAACAACCACATGGACCGCCTCGACCGCTCCGCCACAGACTCCGAAATCGAGGCCATGCGCGCACAGTTGAAGGAAGCGCTCGACAGCGGAGCGCTGGGCCTGAGCTCCGGTCTCGCCTATCTCTCAGCCAACGCCGCCACCACAGAAGAAGTCCTGGCTCTGGCCGAGCCGCTCGCCGCCGCAGGCGCCATCTACACCACGCACATGCGCAGCGAGACAGAAGCCATCCTCGACGCCATGAACGAGGCCTTTGAAATCGGGCGCTTGAGTCGCGTGCCCGTCATCATCTCTCACCTCAAGTGCGCCGGTATCGACAACTGGGGACGAAGCAGCGAAGTCCTCAAAGCCCTGGAAGCGGCCCAGACAGTACAGCCCGCAGGCTGCGACTGCTACCCTTATGCCGCCGGCTCCAGCACACTCGACCTGCGTCAGATAGACGAGCGGGTAAAGATCACCATCACCTGGAGCACGCCGCATCCGGAAGTCGCCGGCCAGACGCTCGAACAGATCGCTGCAGCATGGAACAAGACACAGCTTGAAGCAGCCCGGCAGCTGCAGCCCGCAGGAGCGATCTACCACAGCATCTCCGAAGAGGACATGCGCCGCATCCTGCAGCACCCGGCAACCATGATCGGCTCCGACGGATTGCCTCGCGACCCGCGCCCGCATCCCCGCTTATGGGGAACCTTCCCACGCGTCCTTGGCCGTTATAGCCGGGAAGAAAAGCTGTTCTCTCTGCCTGCAGCTGTCCACAAGATGACCGGAATGCCCGCGCAGCGCTTCGGACTCGCAGAACGTGGATTGATTCGAGAGGGCTACTATGCCGACCTGGTCCTCTTCCATCCGGAGAAGATCATCGACACAGCCACCTTCTCCGACCCAGTCTGCCCGGCCAAAGGAATCGCCGGCGTCTGGGTAAACGGCATCCTTTCCTACACAACTCAAGGGGCAACACAAGAGCGCAGCGGACGCTTTCTGCCTCGCGGCAAGACAGCCTGGATTCAATAACCCAACAAAGGAGAGCAGGAAATGAGCATCAAGCGGTATGGTGTGGAAGGCGGCAAGGGCACAGGCGGTCAGCATCTTCCCTTTGCCCGCGCCGTCGAGGCCGACGGCTGGCTCTACATCTCAGGGCAGGTCCCAATGGTCAAGGGTGAGCTGGTCACTGGCAATATCGTTGTCCAGTCTGAGCAGGCGATTCGCAATCTGCTCGACATCCTCAAGGAAGCAGGCTACGGCCCGGAACACGTAGTCCGCTGTGGAGTGTGGCTAGAAGACCCTCGTGACTTCTCCTCATTCAACGCAGTCTTCAAAAAGCACTTCGGCGAGCACCCGCCGGCGCGCGCCTGCGTCGTATCCAGCATGGTTGTCGACTGCAAAGTAGAAATCGACTGCGTAGCCTACAAGGCGCCTGATGCATGATCGACCACCACAGCCTTTTCCTGCTGATCGCAGCGCTTGTTTCCGTCGTCGGCCTGATTCTGCTGGTCGCAGTCTTCAAGCTCAACCCCTTCATCACCCTGTTTCTGGCCTCGCTCTTCCTGGCCGTAGTTTCAGGGATGCCTCTCCACGCCATTGTCCACTCCTTTGAAGTTGGAGTAGGCGGAACGCTGGGCCACATCGTCATCGTGGTGGCGCTGGGAACGATGCTCGGCAAAATGATGGCGGAATCTGGCGGCGCCGAGCAGATTGCCTATACCTTGATCCGCTTCTTCGGCGAGAAGAATGTTCACTGGGCCATGGTGGTCATCGGGCTCATCATCGGCCTGCCCGCATTTTTTGAAGTGGGCTTTGTGCTTCTGATTCCCATTGCCTTTACCGTAGCGCGGCGGACCAAAACATCGCTCGTATTAGTGGGACTGCCCATGGTTGCAGGACTCTCTGTGACTCACGGATTAGTTCCGCCACATCCTGCTGCTCTGCTCGCAGTTACAACTTACAAGGCAGATGTAGGACGCACGATTTTTTATGCACTGCTGATCGGTATTCCCACCGCCATCGTTGCCGGGCCCCTGTATGCAAAGTTCATCGCACCACATGTGGAGCTTCCGGCAGAAAATCCAATGGCCGCGGAGTTCGTCGATCGCGGCGCCGAGCAAAGCCTGCCCGGCTTCGGCCTGACCCTCATCACCATCCTGTTGCCCGTGCTTCTGATGCTGATTGGCAGCTGGGCTGACGCCTTCTCCGCATCCGGCAGCGCCCTGAATGAAGGATTGCATCTCGTCGGCAATGACAGTATCGCCCTGCTCATCGGCGCGCTTTTCAGCTTTTACACACTGGGCCGGCTGCGAGGATTCTCACGGGACACCATCCTGCGCTTCACCAATGAATGCCTCGCTCCCACGGCGACCATCACGCTTCTGGTAGGCGCAGGTGGAGGTTTTGGTCGAATCCTTCAGGACAGCGGTGTCGCTCAGGCCATCATCGAAGTCGCCATGCGCAGCCACATCCACCTGTTGCTGCTGGCGTGGCTTCTGGCGGCGTTGATGCGCCTCGCTACAGGTTCAGCGACCGTGGCCATGACGACTGCCGCGAATATCGTAGCGCCGATCGCTCTGCAGAGCCCGGGAGTCCACCCGGAGCTGCTGGCCATTGCCACAGGCGCCGGCTCCCTCATCTTTTCCCACGTCAACGACGGTGGCTTCTGGCTGGTGAAAGAGTACTTCAACATGAGCGTTGTGCAGACCATCAAGACCTGGTCGGTTTGTGAAACCATCATCTCGGTCATGGCACTGGTTCTCGCCGTCGCCTTTTCTTTTGCTGTCAGATAGGCCCGGCGTCAGATAATGTTGCTGATCGACAACAAACTGCAAAAGATGTTGACGGGGAAAGCTTAATTCATAGAGGATTCTTACTTAGTTATGGTCATGGTTGAGCCGATTAAGTACAGGTTCACCACTATCCCCCTAGCCATCCTCCTTCTGCTCTCCATGGCATTGTTTACCGGATGTGGTGTCGAACATTCTGCAGCTACAGCGTCTTCTACAAACCCAATTTCGGGTCCAACACCCACTCCGCCTCCAACTCCTACCCCGCCGCCAACGCCTACTCCAACGCCGACAAATCATTCTGTCGATCTGTCGTGGATAGCCAGCACTTCTACCGATGTTGCCGGATACAACATATACCGCGGCACTGCGTCTGACGGCCCTTTCACGAAAATCACCACATCGCTGTTGGGCGGGACAACGTATACCGACACATCCGTCGCGGCCAGCACAACCTATTACTATGCAGCTACAGCTGTCGATTCAAACGGAACGGAGAGTGGCTTCTCCAACATCGCCGAAGCAGATGTACCCTGAACGTGCCCGGCGTGCGCAGTGACTACTGTTTGGCATCCAGCCAGTCGACGGAATGCTTTTCAATAGCAATGCGCACCAGCTGGCTTCGTGTCCTCACCCCGGCCTTATGAAAGAGCTCTTGGATTACGGCCTTGATCGCGCTTTCTGACGCCTGCATCTTCCACGCAATCTCCTTGTTTGTAAGGCCGTCGAGAATCCCGCGAAGGACTGTGCGCTGCCGGTCTGTAAGTGGTCGCAGATTTTGTTGCTGCAGGTTTGGTTTTTCAGCAGTGCTGCCTGCAACCAGCGAACGCACCACTTCACTGTCGAGCCACATCTCGCCTCTGGCCACTCTGTGGATGGCGTCGATCAATTGACCGGGACCGCTGTGTTTGAAGATGACTCCGGCAATGCCTGCATGAAGCGCCTGGCGCGTCACACTGTCTCTCATTCCGGCAGTCAGCATGAGGACTTTCGCTGCATCGCCACGTCCTCGAAGTTCCTGAAGCAGGTCCGTGCCGGCTTCTTCTCCAAGATCGTAATCCAGCAGAATGACATCCACCGAAGCGTGGCCAAGCATCTGGCGCGCCTCAGCGAGGGTCGAACAATGTCCCGCAACCTGGAAACCAGGTTCCGCTTCAAGCAGCCGCGCCAGGCTCTCGCGGAAAAGCGCGTGGTCGTCGAGCAGCAGGATACGTACTGGACCGTTCATGACACCCTCTCAAAATAGTCGACCGGCGTCAATTCGACAATGAAGCATGCGCCGTTCGAAAGCGGCTTGTAACGGAGTTCTCCTCCAAAGGAGCGAACAAAAGCGCGCGATACATAGAGACCGAGTCCCGTGACGCGAGCACCCGGTTGAAATGGTCGAAACAACTGCTCGGGATGTTCGACGCCACCGCCGTTGTCGCTGATTTCAACCAGCACGCGATGGTCTTCCATTCGAACACTGATGGAAAGCGCAGGGGTGATTTTCTGCGACAGTGCACGAATGCTGTTTGTCGTCAGATTGAGAAACACCTGCATCAGATTGGATCGATCCGCCCAGACAGCAGGCAGGTCCTGCGGCAGAGTCCATGCATCTCCTATGCCTTCTTCGCGCAACCAGGGTGCAATCACAATGCGCAAATCATCGAGTACGGAAAGCAGGTCGACCTCGGCAGGCTGATCCGCAGACTGTCGCAGCTCTACGTCGGAGATCCGCTCCAAAGCAAGAACAAGGTTTCCCAGAGCTTCAAAATCCTTGTTCTGCGCAAGCAGTCCGCTGCGCGAAAGGTTCTCGTGTACCACGGCAATCGCTCCGCAGACATTGCGGATCTCATGCGATACAGCGGCTGCAACAATTCGCGACCCGGCAAGCATCTGATGCAGGTTTGATTCTTCGCGCGTGCGTAACTCTTCCGATGCGTCGAGAATCATCGCAGCAAGACGCGGCCCAGCGTCTGTAAGGTAGGTCGAAAAGCAGATATCGGCAAGGAAGACTTCGCTGTCTTCCCGCTGCCCACGCGACTGCATCACTGCGCGTAATGTTGGCTGGTTAGTATCGCGCCGTAGCACATTTGCTAGAGAGGAGAAGTAACGGTGAATGGAGCGCCCTGGAAGCGCTCCAGCCTCGACAGCCAGCATGCGATGGGCCGCCTCATTTGCCATCAACACGCGCCCCTCGGCATCTGTTGTGACAATGGCCGCAGGACTGCTTTCAATCAGGATCTTCAGCTGCTCTTCGGCGTCTCGACGCGCATCCCGCTGTCGCTCGATCTCATGCAGATGTTCTGTTACGATCTGTCGATTTCGGTTGACTTCAAAAACGAACAGCCCAATGCAGAAAAATGCTGCAAAGTAGAGAACGTCGCGCGGCATCCCTGTCCTGGAGTTCCAGACAAACTCATCGAATATTTCCGTCAGGAAAGTGCAAAGAATTGCTACGCCGGCAATTTGCCATGGCCTCAGAACCCTGCCCACCATCAGCATGGGCAATAAGTAAAGAAATCCAAGCGGTAACTCGTTAATGGAGCGCCAGTCAATGAATACGATGACAGCGATCAGAAGGCCTGTTTGGAGTAAGACAGCTTTTCTGCTGTTCTGGAATAGCAATGAAAGCATCGTGATCCTGCTTTGATACTTTGTAGACACATAGGGGCTTGAAAGCAGCCGTTCTGTCTAGTTACTTCCTCATTTCAGCATGTTCTTGTAATTTGCGAAAAATTGAGAAAAGTAAATAGCCAAAAGATAGCCGTCCATCGTCCAAGTGATGGGCTGCTTCTTATACCCAGAGGTCATAACCTGTATTAAAGAGGAGTATTCCATCTTCTTTCAAGAAATGCGGTGCTGGGATAGCCTCACCCCTCCAAACTCAACAAGATTCTGATTGCATGAGCATCACAAAGTCATTGCCTCTTTTAGTCTTGGCCTGTACTGCGGCGCTTCTTGGACTGATGCTTCAAAGTCAGGTCGGATACGCGCAAACAAGCTATACCTGGGACCAGGTGAAGGGCAAATTCGAAGCTGCCAACCCTACATTGAAAGCAGACGCGCTCAATGTGCAGGAGATGAAGGCCGAAGAAATCACAGCCTATCTGCGCCCCAACCCTCAATTCACGCTATCCGCTGATGGAACGCAAATCGCTCCTCACAAAGGTGTATGGGCACCGCTCAGCGGCACGGATGTAGTTCCCGCTCTCACCTACCTGCATGAACGCGATCACAAGCGGGAGTTGCGCCTGCAAAGCGCGCAGGAAGGCACGCAGATTGCCGGATCGCAGCACGAGGACCTCGAGCGCAGTCTTCTCTTCGACCTTCGCGTAGCATTTGTCCAGACGCTCCAGGCAAAAGCGATTGTTGATCTTTCGCACCAGGAGCTCGATTACTACGACAAGATCATCGACATCAGTCGCGCGCGCTTTAAGAGCGGTGACCTCTCACAGATTGACCTCGACAGAATCGAACTGCAGCGCGTGCAGTATGAGTCGGACCTCCAAACCGCCGAAGTCAACCTCCGCACAGCAAAGATCCAGCTTCTGCAATTGCTGAATGACAGAACACCGGTTGACCAGCTCGACATCCAGGGGACGTTTGCATTTTCTGATCAGCTGCAGACGCTCGATGCCTTTCATCAGATTGCTCTCGACAGCCGGCCTGACTTGAGAGCAGCGGTGCAATCCATTCAGCAGGCAGAAACCAATCACAAGCTTGCCATCGCCAACGGCTCAACCGATCCGACATTCGGCGCCTGGTACACATGGAACGCGTCGAACAATAACCCGAATGCCATCCAGACCATTGGAGCCAGCGTCAACATCCCGCTGCGCATCTTTGATCGCAATCAGGGCGAGAAGCAGCGCACGCAGCTGGACATCGGCCGCAACCAGCAGCTCGCGGAGGCAACGCGCGCGCAGGTATTCGGTGACGTCGATTCAGCCTACGCCCAGGTCGACAGCAATCTGGTCCTGTTGCGTCCCTATAAGGACAAATACTTAACGCAGGCAACACGCGTGCGGGAAACAGTCACATACGCATGGCAGCACGGCGGAGCATCTCTGATGGATTTCCTGAACGCGCAGAGCGATTACCGCGGGGTGCAGCTGGCATACATACAACTGATTGGTTCCTACCTGACAGCAGCAGGCCAATTGAATCTTGCCGTGGGGCGCGAGGTAATCCAGTGATGAGTCAGAAAGTTTTGAAATTCGGTTGCCTTGCCGTGTGCCTTTCACTCGCGGCCTGCGGAAAGAAGTTCAATCCGGCAGATGGAGCTCCGCCGTCAACGCAGGTCATTGAGAGCGGCAACAACAATGTCGTCAGCGTTGAAAAGCCTGAGCAGTTTCCTCTGATCGCGACCGAACGCGTGGAAGCGCCAACTTCATTGAACGTAACCGGATCGGTCAATCCCGATATAGCCCGCGAAGTGCCGGTGATCTCGCTTGCCAGTGGCCGCGTCGTCGACATCAAGGCAAGACTCGACGACAACGTGAAGAAGGGCGATCTTCTTTTGCGAGTACAAAGCCCGGACATCACCAATGCCTACGATACATATCTGAAGGCGGTGAACGATGAGCAGCTGGCAAACAAGGCCTATATCCGTGCAAAGGATCTCTACGACCATGGCGCCATTGCGCAGGGAATGCTCGAGCAGGCGGAAGATACGGAAAAGGACGCCAGGGCCGATCTCAATGCTGCCGAAGAGCAACTGAACACGCTCGGCGTGAAGAAAGATCATCCGTCGAGCATCGTCAATGTATATGCTCCTATCTCCGGAGTTATTGTCGCTCAGAATGTCACCAATGCTGCGGCCGCGGGCGTAACCTACACCGGCTCTTCCAACGCATTTACCATCGCCGATCTGTCCGTGGTCTGGATCATCTGCGACGTCTATGAGAATGACCTGCCTAAGATCAAGCTTGGGCAGACGGCACAGATCAAGATCAATGCGTATCCCGACAGAGTACTCACTGGTCGCATCAGCGACATTGGCCCCGTGCTTGACCCGAGCATCCGCACAGCCAAAGTCCGCATTGAGGTCCCTAATCCCGGCATTCTCCGGCTGGGTATGTTTGTGACGGCGACACTCGAGAGCAGGACGAAGGAAGTGCATGCTGTCGTGCCCGCCAATGCCATCCTTCACCTGCACGACCACGACTGGGTATTCATTCCTGCGGGCGACAAGCAGTTCAAACGTGTCGAGGTGAGTTCCGGCAGTACTCTGTCCGGGAACAGGCAGGAAATTCTCTCGGGGGTTGAACCGGGCCAGCAGGTCGTAGCAAGCGCCTTACAGTTAGAAGCCACGGTGGAGGCGCAATGATCCGCAAGCTCGTCGATTTTGCGCTCCAGAACCGTTTTCTTGTGCTGGCTGGCGCAATTCTTCTGTTTGTGTGGGGTGCAATTTCCTTTCACCGGCTTCCGGTGGAAGCATATCCGGACGTTGCCAATAACTATGTCAACATCATCGCGCAGTGGCCCGGCATTTCCGCTGAACAGATAGAGCAGCAGGTCACCGTTCCCATTGAAGTTGCAGTGAATGGCATTCCGGGAGTCGCGCATGTCCGCTCATGGTCGCTGTTCGGCCTCTCAACCGTGGAATTGGTTTTTGGAGAGGATACAACCAACTTCGAGAACCGCGAGCGTGTACTGGAGCGTCTCGCTCAGGTTACTCTGCCGGCGGGCGTTATCCCGCAGATGGGCACAGACTGGAGCCCGGTCGGCCAAGTCTATTTTTATACTCTCGAGAGCTCCAATCCACAGTACGACGTGATGGAGTTGAAGTCGCTCGAAGACTGGGTAATCGAAAAAAATCTGAAGACAGTTCCAGGCGTCGTGGACATCAACTCATTCGGTGGCCCCACGCGCGAATATCAGGTACGCATTGATCCGGACAAGCTCGTCTCCTATGGCCTCAGCATTGCCCAGGTCGAGCAGCAGCTCACGAACAGCAACGCTAACGCCGGTGGAAGTTTCATTGAAGCTGGCCTGCAGCAGATCAACGTTCGTGAGGTCGGCCTTGTACGCAATGTGCAGGATATTGAGAACACAGTTGTCGCAACCAGAAATGGCACAGCTCTTCGTGTTAAGGACATTGCCGTCGTTTCGCAAGGCCCAAAGATTCGTCTAGGGCAGTTTGGCCGCGCTCTCCACCGTCAGGATGGAAAAATAATTGACAACGATGACGTGGTTTCAGGAATTGCTTTGCTGCAAAAGGGTGCGGACGCGGAGCCGGTCCTCGAAGGCATCCACAATAAAGTGGAAGAGCTGAACGATCACATCCTGCCGCAGGGTGTGAAGCTGGTTCCATTCATGGACCGCAGCAACCTGATGCACTTCACGACGCACACTGTCCTGCACAATCTGACCGAAGGCATCGTCCTCGTCGTCATCATTCTTTTTCTATTCTTAGGCAATGTGCGCGGCGCGATTATTGTCGCCATCACAATTCCTTTCTCACTGCTGTTTGCTTCCATCTGCCTGGACCTGAGGCATGTCCCCGCCAACCTGCTCTCGCTCGGCGCACTGGACTTCGGCATGGTAGTCGACGGCGCGGTAGTGATGGTCGAAAACATCGTCCGCCATCTTGGCCGCAAGGACGACACCGGAAGAACTCCGATCGAGCGCATTGGAGAAGCCGCCCATGAAGTGCAGCGTCCCGTCTTTTATGCCATCGGCATCATCATTACGGCCTATTTGCCGATCTTCACGCTGCAAGCCGTGGAAGGTCGCCTATTCAAGCCCATGGCGTGGACGGTAGCTTTTGCGCTGGCAGGCGCTCTGCTCTTCTCCATGATCATTGCGCCTGTCCTTGCGAGCTTTTTATTTCGCAAGCAGGTAAAAGAATGGCATAACCCGGTCATGACGTTTCTGACTGAGCGCTATCGTAAGAGCGTCACGTGGGCCATTCATCATCGATGGGTCACCGTCAGCGGCGCTTCGCTCGCCTTGTTCATTGCTGTTGCGCTCGCCGCCAGCGGCATTATTGGTTCTGAGTTTCTGCCTCACCTCGACGAGGGCGCATTGTGGGTGCGCGGCATTCTTCCGCAAAGCGCAGGACCAGGCGAAGGCATCCGTGTCTCGAATGAAGCGCGCGTCCTGCTTTGCTCATTCCCTGAAGTCACCCAATGCACCAGCCAGACTGGCAGGCCGGACGACGGGACAGACCACACAAGTTTTTTCGACACGGAATTTTTTGTCGACCTGAAGCCAAAGGAAGAATGGCGTCCCATATTTCAAGAGCGCAAAGAGAATCTCATCGCTGCCATGAACGACGAACTCGATAAGAAAATTCCCGGCGTGATCTGGGGCTTTTCCCAGCCGATCGAAGACAACATGGAAGAAGCAGTCAGCGGCGTAAAAGGCCAGCTCGCTACCAAAATTTATGGCGATGATTTGCACACGCTCGAAGGCCTGGCCGAACAGGTCTCCACTATTTTAGGTCACGTCAAGGGCATTACCGACCTCGGCCTTCTTCAGGTCACAGGCCAGCCTGACCTGAATTTCACTGTCGATCGCAAAGCGGCGGCGCGATGGGGAATCAATGTCTCTGATGTGCAGGACGCCATCCAGACGGCAGTAGGCGGCAATGCTCTCACTCAGGTGCTGAAGGGCGAAGCGCGCTACGACCTTGTGATGCGCTATCTGCCTCAATATCGAGATACCCGCGACGCAATCAAAAATATCCGCCTGCTTTCGCCATCAGGCGAGCGCGTTTCGCTCGACCAGCTCTGCACCGTGAACGTGGCTGACGAAGGCTCGGAGATCTACCGCGAAAATAATGAGCGCTACGTCGCGATTAAATACAGCGTCCGCGGACGCGACCTTGGTGGCGCGGTGGAAGAAGCCATCGACAAGGTCAACAAACAGCTCCAGCTCCCGCGCGGCTATCACGTTGCCTGGGAAGGCGAATACCAGAGCGAGAAGCGTGCGGAGGCGCGGATGGCCATCATTGTGCCTCTGACCATTCTGCTGATCTTCATCATCCTCTACTCGATGTATAAGTCTCTGAAATGGGCGATGCTGATTCTCGTCAGCGTTGCCATGGCGCCTTTCGGAGGGCTGCTCGCGCTCCTGGCCACGCATACCCACTTCAGTGTTTCCTCCGGCGTAGGCTTTCTCGCCCTCTTTGGCGTTTGCGTGCAGACCGGCGTCATCATGCTCGAGTACATCAACCAGCTGCGGGCCCGTGGCAACACGATTGAAGACTCAGCCATCGAAGGCGCTGTCCTCCGCTTGCGGCCCATCATGATGACCATGCTCGTCGCTACATTTGGATTGCTGCCGGCAGCCATGTCGCACGGCATCGGATCAGACTCGCAGCGGCCTTTCGCCATCGTGATCGTTGGCGGCCTGATTGCCGCTCTTGTAATCAGCATCTTCCTTTTGCCCACGCTTTATGTATGGATTGCCCGCGACACGGACGTGCTGCCTGTTCCCGAAGTCGAGTTTGAAAACTAAAGCTGCATGAAGACACTGGCATAATCAAGATATGCCCCTTCTTTGGAAACCGGAAAGCTGGTCGCAGCGGCTGGCAGAACTCGAAGCACGTAAAGGCGATCTGAAAGAAGCTCCGCTGCGGCGCGATGTCCGCTCGCTTGGAATGCTTCTCGGAGAAGTGCTGCACGAGCAGGCTGGCGACGAGCTCTTTGAGAAGGTCGAAGAACTGCGTACTTCCGCAATCCGCCGCCGTGAAGCTCAGGAGGAAGCCGAAGACCTGATGCAGCGCGCCGTGCAGGGTATCGCCGGGCTCTCCGTCAATTTAGCGTACCAGCTCAGCCGTGCCTTTGCGTTCTATTTCGAGCTGATCAATCTTGCCGAGACCAATCATCGCAAGCGCCGCCGCCTCTCGCTCCAGTTGAGCGGAGACAGCGCCGCCCAGCGCGGCTCTCTGCGCGGAACGCTGCGCGAGATGAAGCGGGTCGGCATCTCTGCCGATGAAGCTCTGAATTTTCTACGCCGCGTCTTCATCGTGCCCGTCTTTACGGCACACCCAACAGAAGTCGCGCGGCGCTCGGTGCTCTTCAAGCGCCGCCGCATCGGTGAATTTCTTGAGCAGCTCGATCGCATCCCCGTCCCTGACGAAGAGATCGCGCGCCTTGAAGAAGAGCTGCTGGCCGAGATCACCGCGTTATGGCAGACCGACGAAGTCCGCAGCCGCAGGCCGACGGTCAACGACGAAATCAAGATGGGGCTCGATTACTATGACGTCTCCATCTTCGCCACGCTGCCGAAGCTCTATGAAGAAGTATCGGCTGCGCTCGCAAGCGAGTATGGCATCGAAATCGATATCTCCGAGTTGCCTCTGCTGCTGGGCTTCGGTTCGTGGATCGGAGGCGACCGCGACGGCAATCCTTTCGTCACGCCGGAAGTAACGCGCGAGTCGATCCGCGCTGCCCGCGCGCGCCTGCTCGACCACTACGAGCAGCAGGTACAGCTCATCATTGATCTGCTGACTACGTCCGCGCAGCAACTGCCTGTCAGCAAAGAACTGAGCCATCGGCTGCATGGATACTTCGCCGAGCTGCACGCAGGAACGCAGCAGGTTTTCGGAGCGCGTTTCGAGTTCGAGCTGTACCGCCGCTTTCTCGTCTGCGTGCATGCGCGGCTGCTGCGCACCGCGGACCGGCATGCTTCGGATGCCGATAGTCTTGAAGTTGCGCTTGCCGCATTGCCTGCATATTGCAATGCGCAGGAGTTCCTCGATGACTTGAACATCCTGCGCCGCAGCCTGGCGGAAAACCAGGGCCTGCGTCTGGCGCAAATGCTGGTCGATCCGCTCATCCTTCTCGTGCGTACCTTCGGCCTGCATCTGCACACCCTCGACATTCGCCAGCACGCGCGCATTCACCAGAAGACATTGAAAGAAGCATCTGCATGGTGTGCGGGCGATGCTGGCTCGGTTCCGCAGGGGCTGAGCCGCGAAAGCGCCGACGTGATCGAAACCCTGCGCACGGTCGCTGAAATAAAGACCGGGTGCAGCCCCGAAGCAATTCGTCAGTACGTCATCAGCGGAGCCAGCAGTGTCGAAGACGTGCTCGGCGTTCTGTGGCTGGCGCGCCTCGGCGGCGTAGAGCCGGAGGCCAAAGGCAGCGATCCGGGACTGATGCCGGTTCCGCTCTTTGAGTCAATTGATGACCTGCGCAACGCGCCCGAAGTCTGCCGCAAGCTCTGGAGCCTGCCTGAATACCGCACGCTGCTCGCATCGTGGAACAACACGCAGGAGATCATGCTCGGCTACTCCGATTCGAACAAGGACGGTGGCATGCTCACCAGCACTTGGGAAATCTTCCGCGCACACCGCGCCCTGCATGAAGTAGCGCGCGAATGCGGCGTGAAGCTTCGCCTCTTTCACGGGCGTGGCGGAACCGTAGGTCGTGGCGGCGGCCCGACACATCGTTCTATCTACGCCCAGCCTGTAGGCGCATTCGAAGGACAGATTCGCATCACCGAACAGGGTGAAGTCCTCAACTGGAAATATTCCGACGTAGTGCTTGCCGAGCGCAATCTGGAGCTGATGATTGCCGCCTCGCTCGATGCTTTGGCGCGCCCCAACGCGCTCGATCCCAAGGGCCACCAGTCCGGCGTTCTTCTGCCGGAGTGGGAGAAGGCCTTCGACGAGCTATCCGATGCGGCATTCCATTTTTATCGCGAGCAGATCATCGATGACGCTGAAGTGCTGCGCTATTTCGAAACGGCCACGCCTGTCGGGGAACTCGAGCACGCCAAGATCGGCTCGCGTCCAGCGCGTCGCGGAGGCCGCCGCAGTTTTGCCGATCTGCGCGCAATTCCCTGGGTCTTCGGATGGACGCAGAGCCGCCAGCTCGTTCCCGGATGGTTCGGCGTCGGCCACGCCATCGAGCAGTATCGAAAGAAGCCCGGCGGTGAGAAGCTGCTGCGCGCCATGATGGCGGAGTTCCCGCTCTTCATCGATCTCATCCGCAACGTGGAGATGGCGATGGCAAAGGCCGACCTCGGCATCGCATCGCTTTACGCTTCGCTCGTGCCCGAGCCGGAAACGCGGCGACGCGTCTTCTCAAAAATCGAAGCCGAGTTCGCACGCACGCATGACGCGGTGCTTGCCGTTACAGGGCAGAAAGAGCTGCTTGAAAACAACCAGGTGCTCGCGCGCTCCATCCGCCTGCGCAACCCCTACGTGGACCCGATGAGTCTGATCCAGGTAGACCTGCTGCGCCGCAAGCGCGGGGGTGAGGATACTGACGAGATCAATCGTGCCATTGCCGCAACGATCAACGGCATTTCTGCGGGCCTGCGGAACACAGGCTGATTTCTGTGGCGGAAGTTACTCGGCCCCTATTGAAATGCCTCTGTGCTTATCCTGACGTCTTCGAAGTCTGAAGCTTCACCATTGAGCCCTCTGAAATTTGTAGGAGCGTGGCCATATTTCTTTTTGAAATCGCGGCTGAAGTGGCTCCTGTCTCCAACACCCAGGCTGGCGGCGATCTCCTTAACACTAAGGAACGATCCTTTGAGTAGGGTTTCAGCCTGTCTCATTCTGATGTCGCGTACAAACTGCTTTGGCGAGAGCGAAGTCTCGGCTTTGAAAAGGCGGATAAAGTGGCCGGTGGAAAGACGGACTTGCTGCGCTAATTCATTCACCGGAACATTGCGGTGAATCTCTCTGTGTATCGTCTCGATTGCGGCTTCGATTCGCTGGTCCATAAGATGCTCCATCGCGGTGAACAAAGTTTGAGAACGGAGACCACAGCAGGGCATCTAAGTTTGTCCGGCTCCTGTTTGCATCGCATGGCAAATCAAGGAGTGGAGCAAAGCGTGTCGCAATCCTTTTAGCTGCTGGGGCACAGAGCGGATCGAGATCTCTTAGAAAACCTCGGATTCCGGTCAGCCTTCTTTGTGGCAGATGAACCGCGCAAAGACTTGCACAAACTCTAGCGCGCGAAGTCGGTAGGACAATACAGGGTTTTTCTTAATTCTGGAAAAATTTTATCGCACACCGAAATGATTGCAAGAGCAGAAGCCATTATTCGCTTTTTCCTGCCCAAATTTTTATGAATAGTGGCGGAAGTTGATTCCAGCTCACTGTGTCAGCCATTGCGAAAACTATCTTAAATAAAATTCCAGGATTTTTTTGATGTACTTCACGAGTCTGCTAATGAAAAGCCGCATGTGTTCCTATCGGAAAATGAACCACACAATCACTTCGTCATGTTGTGTATCACGACCCTGATTCCGGAAATGGGCCATCGTCCCATTCCTGATTTGAGCGATCAATTATTCGTTATCAGACGCTGCTGTCAGTCTGTTGCCGGCATACACTCGGCCTATGAGTACGCAGCCAACGGTTGAAGACATCAGCGCCATCGTAAACCGTTTTCAGACATGGGCGGGGACGCAGACGGCACAAGCTCCAGCGAAGCCTGCAGTGCGTGAAGTCTCCTATGAGGATGCACTGCGTGCGAGCGGCCGTCCGATGCGCACGGAGGTTTCTCAAGAGGCAGCTGCTCAAAATACTCCCAAAGATCGCGAAGCTGAGAAACCCGAAAAGTCAGCATTTCTTCAGGTGCTGAAAGAACAGGCGGCGATCCTGCCTGCTCTCGCGCGGCGTTCCACAACATTGTCCGTTCGGTTGACACCGGAAGAGCAGGCATTGCTCAGAGCACGCGCAGCAGAAGCAAGTCTCTCTGTCTCCGCCTATGCGCGTCAGTGCGTTCTTGAAGTAGAGGAGCTTCGTGAGCAGGTGACTCGTTTGCTTGCCCGCGAGCAAAAACCGGACCACGAGAGAACGCTTGCTTCAATCGGCCAGTTCATGCGGCGGCTGTTTCGCGGAAGCTCGTTGTCAGTCAGCGCCTGACGGAAGCACCCAACGAATCCCTGCAACGGGTTTCACTTTGAAGGCAACGTTTCAAACAAAACAGGTATGGGTGCACCTTGGCTGAGGCCGCAGCAGGCGCGGCGAAGCCGCGCCAGGTCTGCCTGGAATAACCTGTTGTCTTCTTTAAAAGAGGAGAGCACCGCATCCAGGACCGACGCAGCCTGTAGATTTATCGGCCGCCGGATGCTGTAGTGCATCCACTTGCCTTCGCGACGCGCAGTCACGATGTCTGCTTTCCGCAAATAAGCCAGATGCCGCGAGATCTTGGGCTGGCTTTGCTTCAGAATCTCTACAAAATAGCAGACACATACCTCGCGGCCATTCATCAGGTTAAGAAGACGAAGCCGCGTGGGGTCAGCGAGGGCCGCGAAGAGTCGCACCAGATGAAATGCTGTCGAAGACTGAGCCATACCCTCATTATATACGCATTGACAGATATGTATTGAGATAATATATTCGCCTTAGCGTATGTATTAGGAGGTTTTGACATGAACCCTCAGTCGGCAATTCGCGAGAAGTACGGCTCCATTGCCCGCAGCGTTACTGAAACCGGCAACACGGCATGCTGCGATCCGGGGCTGCGCTGCTGCGACCCCATCACCAGGGATTTGTATGGAACACATGAAAAGGGAGAGCTCCCGGAGAAGGCTATTCTCGCTTCGCTTGGCTGCGGCAATCCAACAGCTCTCATCGAGCTGAAACAGGGCGAAGCAGTCCTCGACCTCGGTTCGGGCGGCGGGATCGATGTGCTGCTGTCGGCAAAGCGTGTGGGCCCAGCAGGCAAGGCTTATGGCCTCGACATGACCGATGAGATGCTCGCCCTGGCGCGCGAGAACCAGCGGCAGGCAGACATAGAAAATGTCGAGTTCCTGAAAGGCGAAATCGAAAACATCCCGCTGCCGGATGCATCGGTCGACGTGGTGATCTCAAATTGCGTCATCAACCTTTCAGCCGACAAAGACCGTGTTCTGCGCGAGGCTTTCCGCGTGCTTCGGCCCGGAGGCCGCTTTGCCGTTTCCGATGTAGTGGTCCGTGGCCAGGTGCCGGCAGCCGTTCGCCAGAGCATGCTGCTCTGGGTGGGTTGCATTGCAGGAGCGCTTGAGGAGTCCGACTACCGGGCCAGACTGGTATCCGCCGGCTTCACAGATGTCGATCTTGAGCCGACGCGCGTTTACGACATCGAAGACGCAAGGCAGTTTCTTACGGAAGCCGGTGTTGCCGTAGATGAGATTGCGCCACAGGTAGAAGGGAAATTTGTGAGCTCGTTCATTCGCGCGACGAAACCAGCCAATTGCTGCGCGCCCGGCTGCTGCGAGCAGAAAGGATAATCATCATGCAGCCGCATTACAACGTCTTGTTCCTATGCACGGGAAACTCTGCGCGTTCCATCATGGCGGAGGCCATCCTGAATCACAAAGCGAAAGGCAACTTTACGGCTTACAGTGCGGGCAGCCATCCCTCGGGAGCTGTCCGTCCGGAAGCACTGAAGCAAATCGAGCTCGCCGGAATTTCGACCGCTGGCCTGCATAGCAAATCGTGGGACGAATTCGCCACGCCCGGCGCCCCACAAATGAATTTTGTATTCACGGTCTGCGACAACGCAGCCGCCGAAGTGTGCCCGATCTGGCCCGGGCAACCAATGACTGCTCATTGGGGAGTGGCTGACCCTGCATCCGTAAAAGGCACGCCTGAAGAGATCGACCGCGCCTTTCACGATGCCTTTTCCATTCTCGATCGCCGCATCGCTCTCTTTCTTTCCCTTCCGCTTTCGACACTGGAGCAGATGGCGCTCAAGCGGGAACTCGACAGCATCGGCAGACAATGAAATGAAGCATTCTTTGTTTGAGCGCATAGCTGCCGAGTTTGGCGGCTCGCTATTCCTTCTCGTCGCAGTAGTCGGGTCAGGGATTATGGGAGAGCGGCTGGCGGCGGGCAATGTTGCCGTTGCGCTGCTGGCCAACAGCATTGCAACTGGCGCGGCACTGATTGCGATCATCCTTGCTATTGGCCCGATCTCCGGAGCACATCTGAATCCGGTGGTGACTCTGGCTGATGCGTGGATGGGAGGAATCACTTTGGGTGAGGTCCCTGGTTACATCGCAGCTCAGCTGGCAGGAGCGTTTGCAGGAGTGGCTGCCGCACATCTGATGTTCGGCCTGCCGCTATTCGCGCCTTCAATGCATGCTCGCAGCGGTTATGCTCTGGCTTTCAGCGAGTTCGTCGCTACCTTTGGTTTGCTGGCCGTGATCTGGGGATGCTCCCGCCGGCGGCCTTCTGCTGTTCCATTTGCTGTAGGAGCGTACATCAGCGGAGCCTATTGGTTTACCTCGTCAACATCCTTTGCCAATCCTGCGGTGACATTGGCGCGGTCGGTTACCAATACATTCTCCGGAATCCGGCCATGGGACACATGGCTTTTCATCGTTGCCCAGCTGGTGGGAGCATTTTTTGCTACTGCTCTCTTTCGCCGCATCGCGCGGGATACTCAAGGCTAACGTTGGCTGGCTTGGCCCGTGAGCACTTTCTGGTTGTATTCAGCCGATCCCCGGCGCGGCACGCTCAGCGATTTCCAATCGGCTGATTTAAGGTGCTTGGCTAGAAAGACAATCTGCCCGCAATGGTAGCTGTAGTGTGCAACCTGGCGATTGATAGCCTGCATTACTGAATGGCGCTCGCCGCGGATAGTAATGGTGCGCGTAAGGTCGGCGTCGGTCAGTTCGGCAAGTGAGTTCAAGAGGCAGTTCCAGCCTCCTTCCCACAGCTCCATCAGTTCGGAGCGTGTGGCCGGAGGCTGCTCGAATTCCGTGTCGCGGTTGCGCGTCGGCTTTTCGCCGTCGGTAGTGAGGAAGTCGGTCCAGCGCGAGCGCATGTTGCCGGCCATGTGCTTCACAATGACGGCGACAGAATTGCTCTCCGGATCGATGGCAGTCTGCAATTGCTCATCGGTGAGCTGGGACATGGCAGCTTCGGCGAGCCTCTTGTACTGGCGGAAGATAGCTGCCGAGTCGGTCACATAGGAGGTCGTGAATTCCAGGGCCATAATGAAAATCTACCGCCAGGACGCTACGACCGCCAAGAGACGCGAAAAAAAATCTTTTCAAGAGTGTACAGAGGCTGATTCATGCCTACAGCTGGCGAACTTCCTGCGTGGACTGCTCCTTGCCAACCTGCAACAGCGCTTCTGGGGTGAGCTGATCGGCGCGGCGCAGGCTGGGAAAGAAGATACTCCACAAGCCGGTGATGGTCAGTGAGCCGACGCCGCCGATAACCACAGCGCGCACCGCTCCCCACCAGGAAGCGGTGAGGCCGCTCTCAAATTCGCCCAGTTCGTTCGACGCTCCGATGAAGAGGGAATTGACTGCGCTCACGCGGCCGCGCATTTCAGGCGGCGTCGCAAGCTGCAGGACCGACGAGCGGATGACCACGCTCACCATATCCGACGCGCCCACAAAAAACAGCGCGATAAGCGAAACTGTCAGGCTCTTCGAGAGCCCGAAGAGCACAGTGGCCGCGCCGAAAATGCCGACGCAGACAAACATCTTCGCACCGGCGCGGCGTTCAATCGGTTTCCACGTAAGCCACATGGAGACCACGAGCGCCCCGATCGCAGGCGCAGCCCGCAGAACGCCCAGCCCGCGCGGACCAGCATGCAGAATTTCCTTGGCGAAGATGGGCATCAGCGCGACAGCGCCACCCAGCAGAACAGCAAACAGGTCAAGCGAAATGGAACCAAGCAGGATCTGCGTCTTTAAGACGTAATGGATGCCGGCAAGAATAACTTCCGTGGAAATAGCGCGATGCTCCATGCGCCCCGGGCGTACATGGAGCGACAGCATCAGCGCAACGAAGGCAAAAAGCGTCGCCAGCGTAAAGAGAAAGACGACGGCAGCTCCGGCAATACGACCGTGTAGAGGCAGTGTGTAGAGTATTCCACCAAGCGAGGGGCCGGCGACATTAGCGATCTGGAAGGCGGTAGCTCCCCAGGTGACGGCGTTGACGAAATGCTCCTTGGGAACAAGATGCGGAATCAAAGCCGAGCTGGCCGGGCCGCTGAAGGCGCGTCCGGTGCCGATCAGAAAGAGCACGGCGTAAATGGGCCAGACGGCGCGCAACCCGTGCCAGGCGAAGAGAAAGAGCGCGAGCGTACAGAAGATCTGCAGGGTGTAGCAGACGATGATGACCTGGCGGCGGTCAAAGCGATCGGCGACGTGGCCCGCAGGGAGAAGAAAGAAAAGTCCCGGCAGGAAGAGCACGAGCCCGGTGTATCCAAGATAAAGAGCACTGTGCGTGATCTGGTAGACAAGCCAGGCAATCGCCAGTGTCTGCGCCTCGGCGCCAACAATGACGAGCACGCGCGCTAGCTGGTAGCGGCGGAAGTCGCGAGACAGGAATGCTGCTGCTCCTGAGCCCGATAGCAAGGTACTTGGGGGCTGGTCGGCCATGCAGGGTTATGTCTCTATGATATCCGGCGTTCTCTCTTTCCAGCTTTCAGGCTGTGATGTTTTCAGGAAGTTTTTCCGGATTTGCAATCGCAAAGATGTTCGTGACCCGGTCCGATTCGTCGAACTCGAGGGTCAGAACATGGGTAAGCTCCCCGTTGGTGTAAACAAGCGCGCCCGGCTCTCCATTGACCTCCGCCAGCTTCGCCGAGTAGGCGTAGCCGGCATTCTTCTGCATAACGCCTGCAAAGAAACGTATGACTTTGTCCGCGCCGAAAATGGGGTTCAGTGCGGCTCGTACCTTTCCGCCTCCATCGGAGTAGAGCACAACATCCTGATGCAGCAGATTGGTTAATTGTGCTGGATCGCCGGAGGCGCAGGCATGGATAAATTTTTCCAGCACGCTGCGATGGTGTTCCTTGTCCACAGAAAAGCGCCGCTTTTTCTCCTGGATATGTTTTCTGGCGCGAGTCACCAGTTGGCGGCAATTGGCTTCCGTAGTCTCAAGCAAAGAGGCAAGCTCGAAATACGGCATTTCGAAAATCTCATAGAGCAGAAATGCAACCCGCTCCGAAGGCGAAAGCGATTCAAGCAGG
>NZ_JBZYWJ010000013.1:0-110219 GCF_059115305.1 Acidobacterium sp. FHG110202_01 | reverse complement strand
CACCATGGTCGACACCGCCGGTCAGGAAACCATCGCCATGGCCACCCCCTCGAGCAACCGCCTGGTCATGACCGAAAAGACCAACGAAACCGGCCGTCCCGCCATCGCCCTCGAAACCACAGGCGACATCATCCTCAGCGCCCCCAACGGCCGTATCCACTTCCTGTCCCAACTCCATTCCAAAGAAGTCGGGAGTGGCGGGGGTGGCGCAGGAGGTGGATCAGGTGCAGCCGCACCCGCAGCCCCTCCACCACCATCAACACCCGCGATTGTTCCCGCCGTATATCACCCATCAAGCGCGGGCGCACAAGTAGTGCCGGTAGGAGCCGGTGCAGGCGGCCCCGGAATGACTCCCGCCGAGCGGGCAGTGATTTGCGAAACAATCTGCGAGTGCAACCAAAGCGCTCCACTCTCGGCCAGCGGTGCGCAGTTAAAGCAGCAGTGCGTTTCCTCGAAACTTGCAGCAATGGATGCCGCTTCAGGCTACCGGAGCACCATCAAACCTGAAGTCAGCTACAATATGACGACCGAGCCGCCTACACCGATCATGGTGAATGACAACCCGACCCGTCCGCACCCTTGGTATAACTATCCGGGACAAAAGATTCCAGACTTCACATCTGGTGAAGGCATGATGCGACGGCCAGACGCTGTAATCGTGAATAATCCTAACCTACCACCGACCCAGGACAACCTACGCTCTGTTGTAGAGATCAAGTTCCCCCCGCAGCAGAACGACCCTTTGCAAGATGGTGCATATCTAGTGATCGCAGGTACAAATGCCGAGCTGGAACATCTAAGCCCTCAAGCATGCGGCTGCCCTGAGAAACAAAAAGTGCCACAACCAGAGACTGTTCCAGCACGGCAACCTGAAGGTCAGGAAGACCATACTCTACGAAATGTAGCCATAGGAGTAGGGGTTGGAGCAGCAGTTGTAGTGGGTGCAATAGTATTGGCACCGGAAGAAGCTGTTGCGGCAGCAGGGTATGGCCTTCTTCGCTTGGGAGGCTTTCTGTTACGCGGAGCTGCAGCATATTGATGTACAAGGAGAATGAATGCAACAACAACTGACCTTGACGCAGCCAGATCTGGACGCAATCCTGCGCGGTGAGCGCTTCGTTGAGGAGGATGACCAAAAGGTTCTCGGCATTGGCTTGACCACCCTTTTCCTATTTCATGACGGATATACACATGAAAAACGACTCTCTTTATGTAAATGCGTCGAAGAATTTCTCACTCTTGTTAGGCCCAACTTACGTTGGCAAACAGCGGAGAAGAGGGAAATTGATCTTAGCAAACAAGAACCGCTGACGCTCGAACCTCTCGAACAAAAGCGTTCTGAACGAGATCAGTGGAGTGTAGTTTATTCATCTGGGCAGGATCCTTTGGATGCTTCTGCGTTTCAATTGATCTTCATATGCAAAGCTTCGTGGGAACCCATAGGTATCAGTTGCCTGGGGATACAACTGCCACTCTCATACTTGAATGCCGACTTTATCGGTAGGTTTCACCGTTTTTCTTCGATTTTGCGCGTGAGCCAGGCATATGCAGGGGTTGGTGTCTTGCAAAGACCCAGCTTAGGAAATGCTGTTCCTTATGAGACCCTGGTTTACCAGTTGGCGCAGACCTATCCAGGATTGGAAGTGTTTTCGCCATCCTATTCGTTTGAAAGTATCAATTTACGAGATGCAATGCGATGCGTAAACTGGCTGACTGCCGTAGGAGACGAATTCCTTCAACAGCTGGGGAAAGTGGAAGATATCTGCCACGGCATGAGTCAGCAGATACTCGTTTATCGCTATGAAGGCGGAGTAATTTTTCAGGCCGGGTCTAAGCCCGATCTGGGTGGCGGCGAAAAAGGTGTCATCCCACCTTACTACCGCGAAGTTGCGCGTCCACTCAAACCAGTCCGGCTCCGGCAAATGAAAACTCGTTTCCAGCAAGGTACGCGCGGAACGCCCACTTTCGACTTAGATGAGACCATGAAATGGCTGGCGCGTTTCGACTGATTGAACTCTGAATTATGACTGTTTGGCAAACCATTTAGGCACAATCGATGCAACAACAACTCACCTTGACGCAGCCCGACCTTGACACAATCCTGCGCGGTGAGCGCTTCATCGAGAAAGATGGTCAGCCTATTCTCGGTATTGGCCTCCAAGCATTATTTCTTTTCACCGACGGCTATACAGCAGAGCGCCGGTCCGCCATTGCCGATTGCGTCGATGAGTTTCTCACTCTGGCTCAACCGCACCTTCACTGGCAGCTTGGTGAAATCGCAGAGCGTCGATTTCGAAAAATACTTGATAAGGATCAGCCACTGAGCGCTCGCCAAACATTCGCTGGCCTCACAGCAGAGCATCCATGCTCTTTCTCCTATGGCTCTAGCAACACTCCAGGAGCGGCATCTGCATACGGACTATCCTTTGTACTGATACCCAATTGGGAGGCCGAATTTAACCTCAGCTCACTTATCCTCACACTTCCTCTTCTCTGCCTCAATCCTGACTATATCGGGCGCTTTCATCGCTTCGCGTCTCTTCTTCGAACCTCTCAAGCATATGCCGGTATAGGAGTAATACAAGGTCTCGCTGCTATCGGCAGCTATGAATCTTTGGTCTATGAAGTAGCACAAAGGCTTCCAGGAGCGGAAGTTTTCTCACCAGGCGTTTCTACAGAATCTTTAAGCCTATTCAAGGGCATGCGTTCAGTGAACTGGTTGACAGCTGCAGGAAGTGAATTCGTCGAGCAGTTAGGTGGGCCTGACAAAATTACGCGTGGCTTGAGCCCGCAAATCATCGTCTACCGCTATGAAGGCGGCATTATGTTTCAGGCTGGCCCAAAGCCTGAACTGGGAAACGGCGAAAAAGGAGAAGTGCCTGCATACTACCGCGAGGTTGCGCGTGCCTTAAAAGGAATGCGTGTAGAAGACTTCGAGTACCAATTCCAGCAAGGAACAAACGGTAGCCCATATTTCGATAGAAATGCAACAAAACGCTGGTTAGCACGTTTCGACTGATGAACTTTCCATCTCAAGATATAAACCCCCACCTGAGCAATGCAACAGCAACTGATCTTGGTGCCTGATCTGAACGCAATCCTGCGCGGCGATCGCTTCGTCGAGAAGGATGGCAGCAAAGTTCTCGGCATCGGACTGCTTCGATCAGTACAGCGGCCCAATAGCGCCTATCATCTGCGTTTGTGGCTTGTACTTTCATTAGTAATTTTATTTACGGGATGTAAAGGAACTTCGATGAATTCACAGGCTCATAGATTTCTCTCTGACCCTCAACAATTAAGGATGGCGCACGCAATTGAAGACGGTGATACCACCACAATTCGCGAAATGATACAGAAAGATATAGTTTCAGCGAATGATTATGGAACTGCTGATAAAGAGCAGCCTATCAGTTTTTTGGTCTACGCCGTGATGGTCAAGAATAAGGATTCAATTCGTGCATTAATAGCTAACGGCGCTGATCCAAATTTCCTCACCCCGGATGGCTGGTCCGCGATTGCAGAAGCATCGCGTAGTCCAGATGAGTCACTGCTACCTCTCCTGCTTGACTCTGGAGGCGATCCCAAACTCCAGGCTCAAAAAGACCGACCCATGACTTTCATTGCATATTCCAATGAGCGGTGGAAAAACTTGGACCTCCTATTAAACCGCGGCGTCGATATAAATGCTCAGGATAAGGGTGGCGAAACATTGTTAATGTTTATGGCTAACGTAAATGACTATGACCATATGCTGGAATTACTTCAACGTGGCGCCGACCCTTCCATCACTACTGAGGGGAATCATGTACCTGTAGCTTGGGTGGTTCAAGAACAAGCTGGCCGGCTCGTTCCTGATGCGGAGAAAAAGCGGCAGCAAGTCATTCAGGCTCTGGAAGCCAAAGGCGTACACTTCCCAGTGCCGCCGCCGCCCATATACAAATGGGACACAACCCAACATAAATTCGTGCTCGCGCCACGCTAACCTATGGCGTTGACATTGGCAATCATGGTCTGTACATTCGCTGCCCTTCTCTCAGGATGTAGCAAAACTAATCATGGGAGTTTCGTCCATAACCGATATCGCAACACCTTCATTCCCACCTCATCCAGGAAAAATTGTCTTCCGTAGCGCATGGGATCACAACGAGAAGACAGTCCCGGCCAGTGATGTGCCCGATACAAACAAGTTTGTTTACTATGACGCTAACGGAGCAGAAACCAGCGACACGGCGCACGCCGCAAAACGCGTACCAATTCTCGAAGTGGACATGGTCAGCGTAGACAAAGACGGCAAGCTGGTTGATCCGAAAAAAGCGGCCACAATCAATGTGACGGAATACGGCCCCAATCATAAGGAATTACGTCACACTGTAGGACACCCTCCTCCAGTTCCTCAGTAATTTGTGTTTCTACGCAACTCATCCCGCACCTATGTCAAGCCCCCAAAGCAAGTAGAAACTGCATAACTCCAACAAACCAAAGCAAAAATAGAAGACAAATAGTTGGCACAGAATTACGCGCAAAATTGATAAACTAAAAATAGAGAGAAAAAAGCCCGCCAAACAAGGCGGGCTTTCGTGTTTTCAGGATTGATTGAGTTTGTCATCCTGAGCGCAGCGAAGCAGCCACAGCAAAAATCAAAGACCACGAACCTGCGACCTGGAGAGAAAACCATGTACAACGAATGCCGTCACCTTTACACCAGCGGCCGCAAGTGCGAGCAGGCAGCGCTGAAAGACCAGCCCTTCTGCTACTACCACGTCAACACGCGCCAGCGCCCCTCGCCCAGCAACACGCCCTACGACCCGCACTCTATGGTATGGTCCGCATCATCACAAAAGCGTCATCCTGAGCGAAGCAACGCGCAGTCGAAGGATCCCCGCGAGCAAAGCTCGTGGGAGGTCGGCCAAAGGCCGACGGGATGCACATCGCGCCAATGCACACCACGAAAAACCAAACCCCAGGAATTGTCATCCCGACCGCAGCGGAGGGACCTGCAGTTTTGCATCAGCTACGAAATCCTGCACTCTAAACCCTGCAACAGCGGTAACCAAAAATCAGATTACCCGCTAACTATAAGAAAACGCTGGAGTAGTGCACAAGCAATAGAAGAATCAATAACATAGCGGGGGATCACCCTCCGCTATCTCACTGAAAACAAACAAATCCTCCCACTACATAGGGGGAGGGGGGCCCCCCTGGTTGAGTCATCGGGCAAGAGCAGCCCGGGGCACATGAAACCCCGCCGGAGCAGCCCGGAAACCCGCCTCTTCCAGAAAACGAGCAAACGGATCAAGGTGCGCAGGCTGCCCGTTGACCGTCGAGATCAGCAGCCCACCCCGGGGATCCTCCTCCATCCCTGACAAGGCCATTCCCGCAAGAAAAGCCGCCAAATCGCGTCCCGCATGACCGCGCTCCGGCTCATCCGGAGGAAGGAAGACCAACACATTAGGATTGTTGCGTCGCAGGTACGCGACCAGCTCCCCGTTGCGCAGAACCACCGTGGCCCCGACGCTGCGACTCAGCAAACCATCAGAAGACGGCCACAGCAGGACCGAGCCATAAATATTCGCTGGGTCGGTAGCTGCCAGCGCCATCATCTCCGCCTGCTCCGGCAGAGCTCGATTGCGCAGCGATCGCAGCAGGTCAACCGCTGATGGCAAAGCAAACTGCGCCGCGCCAAGTCCGGCAACGAAATAGCCGCGGCGGATGCGACCGCTCTCTTCCAATGCCTTGAGTACGTCGTACACCGCGCTGAAACCGCCGGGGAGGTTCTCCTGCTGCGCCGTCTCTCTTGAGAGAACGCCGTAGCGGGCAAGCAGTTGCTGCGCCATTGCATGACTCCACTCTGTGGGCGAGGAGGCCGAAGCCTCCAGCAGCGCCCAGCGCCCCTGTGCGCTCGGCGGAGTCGTCCGCCGCGACCGGAAAGCCCGGTCAAAGGCCTGCTCATTGTGAACGCGCTTCGACGAACGCGCCGTCGAAGGCCGAGCCGTATAAGCGCGCAGAGCATGAAATGTGTCGTTGGTTACCAACCCGCGCCACACCAGGCTCCACAGTGCATCGAGCGTCTCTCCCGGATAGCCTCCGCCCACCGCATCATGCAGCTGGGCAAAGAAAAGCGCGCCGCCGCGATCAAGTGCAGAGACAATCGCCTCTTCTCGCGGACTGAAGAGTTCTGCACTCTGTGCCGAAGCAAGCGGCAGCAAAGCTGCCAGCTTATCGGCAAGATAAAGCGCAATGCGGCCATCGCGCTCTCCCAGCGGATCGAGGCCGCGCCACATAATCTCGCCCGCCGCAATCAGCGTATCGAGATCGGAAGGAGAATACTTCGCAATACGGGCAGGAAGAATCGCCGACTCGAGCAGCGACGCCGGCAGAGGAGCGCCCTGCAGGCTCTCGACCGTATCGAGCAGCGCATCCAGTCCGCGCCTCGGCTGCAGCACGCCCTGCCAGTGCGTCTCAAATCGCGCCAGTATCGGCTGCTCCACAGGTTCCACTTCCCTGCGCAGCCTGGCTAACGACTTCCTGCGGATCATGCGCAGCGCTTCAGCATCGCACCACTCGCGGTGTACGCCGCTGGGCCGGAACCCACCCTCCATCACGCGCCCATCGAGAACAAGCGTGTGCAGCGCTGCTTCCACCTGCTGCGATTTCAGCCCAAAACGCCGCACAGGCTCATCCAGAGTGAACGGCCCATGCGTGCGCGCATACCGCCGCACCAGCTCAAGCACTGGAACAGCCGCCGGCTCAAGCAGCTGCTTCGGCAACCCCTTGGGCAGCGCAACACCCAGAGCATCGCGGTAACGAGCCGCATCCTCAACCGCAACGAATCGCTGTTCGCCGGCAATTTGAATTTCAACCAAGCGCTTTGAGTGCAGCAGCTTGTCAATGGAGGAAAGCAAATCGGACGAAGCCAGCCGCAGAGCAATCTCATCCCGCGTCAGGTCGCCAAGCCGCAGCAGCAGATCATGAATGCCGTCAGCCGAGCGAACCAGATAGCTTTCTCCTCGCAGTTGAAGCTGTTCTTCCACCTCTGCAATCGCATCCGGATCGAGCAGCTCACGCAGATCGGCATCGCCCAGCAGATCCCGCAGCTGTTCCTGATCGATCGAGAGCGCCTGCGTACGCCGCTCGGCCAGTGGAGCATCGCCGTCATAGATGTAGTTCGCCACATAACTGAAGAGCAGCGACGACGCAAAGGGCGACGGCTTGGCCGAGTCGGCAACATGAACACAAATCTCCTTCTTCTCGATACCACCGAGCACCTCAAGAAATGCCGGCATATCAAACACATCACGCACGCATTCACGATAGGTTTCGAGAATGACCGGAAACGAGGGATACCGTGCGGCAACTGAAAGCAGGTCATAGGCCCGCTTGCGCTGCTGCCACAATGGAGCGCGTCCCCATGCCCGCCGCTTCGGAAGCAGGAGCGCCCTCGCCGCATTCTCTCGAAACTTCGCCGCAAACATCGCGGTCGCGCCGAGTTGTCGCAGAACCAGCTCCGACGCCTGCGACGGAGCAAGCATCAGCCCCGCAGCATCCGGAGCATCTTCCGTGTCGGGGAAACGCAGCACAAACCCGTCATCAGCCCACATGGTCTCAAGAGCAACGGTTGCGCTCAGCTTTTCAGTAATCGCCATCGCCCACGGAGCATGCACACGACTCCCAAAGGGCGTCAGCACGCACACGCGCCAATCCCCGACTTCATCACGTACGCGCTCGATCACAATCGTGCGGTCATCCGGAACCGCCTCTGTCGCCTCCTGCTGATCGACCAGAAACCGGAGAAGGTTCTCCGCGGCATTGGGATCAAGATCGTGCTCACGCACAAGCCGGCTGAGCGCTGCATTCGATGGCATCTCGCGCAGCTCGCGTACCAGCTTGCCGATGCGCCGGCCGAACTCCAGCGGACGCCCCGCCGTGTCTCCATGCCAGAACGGCATCTTGCCTGGCTCTCCCGGCGCAGGAGAAACCAGCACGCGGTCCTGCATGATCTCATCGATGCGCCACGTCGAAGCCCCCAGCACGAATGTCTCTCCCGTGCGGCTCTCGAAGACCATCTCTTCATCGAGCTCACCAACGCGCACCGGCTTGCCTTCTTTGTTCGAGAGAAAAACGCCGTACAGCCCGCGGTCAGGAATCGTGCCTGCATTCAGAATTGCAAGGCTCTTCGCGCTCTCGCGGGGTGTGAGCACCTGATGCACCCGGTCCCATGTAATCCGCGGCCGCAGCTCGGCAAATTCATCCGATGGATAACGCCCGGCCAGCAGATCGAGCACGCCTTCGAATGCAGCATGGCTTAGAGTGGCAAACGGAGCAGCTCCGCGCACGATGCCTAAAAGATCATCGACTGAGATTTCCGCTTCTGCCGGAGGCCGCCCCTTCAGCCGGGGAACAGCAAGACGCGGAGGCTGTGCCACAATCGCAACAATCTGCTGCGCCAGCACATCCAGCGGATTGCGCAGATACCGCGTCGCCTCCACCAACCCCTCATGCATCGCCCGCGTCACCGCTGCGCAGGCTACAAGGTCAGCGCGGTATTTGGGAAAGATGATGCCCTCGCTCGCCGCACCAACGTGGTGACCGGCGCGCCCGATGCGCTGCATCCCGCTCGCGACAGAAGATGGTGCTTCCACCTGAACAACAAGATCCACCGCGCCCATATCGATGCCAAGCTCGAGTGTCGACGTGGCCACCAGCGCCTTGATATTCCCGGCCTTGAGCTGGTCTTCAATCTCGAGCCGCTGTGCTGCAGCCAGAGAGCCATGATGCGCCCGAGCAATCTGCTCGCCGGCAAGCTCGTTGATCGCTCCGGCAAGACGCTCGGCAATGCGGCGGTTATTGACGAAGATGATCGTCGAATTCCGCTCGCGCACAATTTCGAGCAGCCGCGGATGGATCGCGCTCCAGATAGAAGCGCGCTTCTCGCCTCCAAGCCTGGCCATGTCTTCGACAGGAACCTCGATACGCAGTTCCAGCTTCTTCGGCTCGCTGGCATTGATGATGGTGACAGGCCGGAATGCAGGAAGGCGCTCGTGCGCGGCCGGCTCAACCGTAGTCCACTCCTCTTCAAGCTCAGTGATGTTCCCGGCATCCTGCTGCGTGCTTTTCTTCACATCGCACCCGCCGAGAAAGCGCGCCACTTCTTCGAGCGGCCTCTGCGTGGCCGAAAGCCCAATACGCTGAATAGGTTTCTCAGTAATTGCTTCCAGCCGCTCCAGGCTCAACGCAAGATGCGCTCCGCGCTTAGTGGGAACCAGTGCATGAATCTCATCAATAATGACTGTATCGACCGAACGCAGAGCCGCAGCTGATTCTGATGTCAGCAGCAGATAGAGAGACTCCGGAGTCGTGATCAGAATCTCGGCAGGATGCCGCCGGAAACGGCTGCGCTCCTTCTGCGGAGTGTCGCCGGTGCGTACACTCACCTCCGGCTCGTAGAAAGCAATGTCCTTTTCCCGCGCCATACTCGCAATACCAGCAAGCGGAGTGCGCAGGTTGCGCACCACATCGACAGCAAGAGCCTTCAGCGGGCTGATATAGAGGATGCGGCAGCCTTCAGGCTCATCTTCCCTGCGGTGCATCATCAGACGGTCGAGGCACCAGAGAAATGCCGTCAGCGTCTTGCCAGTTCCCGTAGGCGCAAGGATCAGTGTGCTCTCGCCGCGCGCAATCGCCGGCCATCCCAGGCGCTGCGGAGACGTGGGTTTGCCGAAGACAGCACGAAACCACTCCGCAGTCACCGGATGAAAGAGACCGAGCACATCTCCTGTATTGCCCTTCGCCATATCGCCTCACAGCAGAATACCGCCGGGAGCAATCAGCAGGGCTTGTAATAGCAGGTGTTGTTCACAACCATGGGCCGCCACAAGTCAGGCCGAAGTACACGTTCGCTCGCGCCAAGAAGAAGAAAACCATCAGGATGAAGCGCGCTATGCAGGCGATCGAGAATCAATTTCTGCGTTGTTTCAGAAAAATAAAACAGGACATTGCGCAGCAGGATGCCCGCGAATTTCTCAAGTGGAGGCAAAGCGTGAGCAAGATTGCGTTGTTCGAAGCGGCAAACTGCGCGCACTTCCGGCACCACCTCCCACTCATCGCCATCGCGGCGGAAGAACTTCAGCAGATAGCGCGCCGGCAGGCCGCGATTAATCTCCATGCGCCGGTAGCGCCCTGCGCGGGCGCGGCGGACCATCTCTCCGTGAATATCGCTGCCTATGATCTCGATATTCCAGCCATAGAGCTGCGGAAATTCATGGCGAAGCAGCATCGCCAGCGAGTAAGCCTCCTGGCCGCTGGAACAGGCAGCGCTCCAGAAACGAAGGCTTCGACCATTCTGCCGCTTTTCGATCAGCTGCGGAATCAATTGCTGTCGCATGAGATCAAAAGGCGCATGATCGCGGAAGAAACTCGTCTCATTGATGGTCATGGCCTCGACTACGGCCTGATCCAGAGCAGGATCGGGAGCAAATCTCAGTTTATGGACAAGCTCATCCAATCCGCTCATACCCAGGCTCTGCCACAACCGGTACAGCCTCGCTTCAAACAGATCGTCACGCGAAGGATGGAGCACATTTTCTGAGCGGCTTTGCAGGAACTGGCGGAGAAAGGCAAAGTCGGTCTCAGTGCATGGCATGAGCACTCAACCTCCCAAGCACAGATGATCGCCGTGGAGAGCAAAGGCGAACGAGTTCGGCAGCAATGACCTGTAAGGGAAGAACGCGGTGTGCCAACCCTGCATCAGCCACGATTCCCGGCATGCCCCACACCGCACTTGAAGCACAATCCTGCACCAGAACATGCCCGCCTGCCTTGCGAATGGCCTTACATCCCTCAAGCCCGTCAGACCCCATGCCCGTAAGAATCACGCCAATCACACCGTCGCCGCACGTTTCCGCCGCCGAGCGAAACAACACATCGACAGAAGGCCGGCAGAAATCTCCCGCCAAAGGCTCGGACAAGCGCATAACATATCCGCGTCCGAAAGCCGCGCGCATCAGTTGCAGATGCCAGTCACCACGCGCCAGATAAACATAGCCCGGCAATACCCGCTCTCCTGCGACAGCCTCACGAACCGCCAGTTCACATGCGCGGTCGAGCCGATCTGACAACAGTGACGTAAACAATCGGGGCATGTGCTGTGCAATCAGAATGGGAACAGAAAAGTCACGGGGAATCTGCGCCAGCAGAGTCTCAAGCGCCATTGGCCCGCCAGTTGATACGCCTATGACCACAATTTTCGCGCGCGGCACAAGCATCGGCGCGCACAGCTCAAGAGCCGGCTCATGAGCTGTCCCGGTTTCCCGAGTCAAGCAAAGCGCCTTGATCTTCGGAAGCAGGTCACGCGACAACGTAGCTACGGCATCAGCCGCGCCATGCTGCGCCGTCGGCTTGGTGACATAATCCGTTGCCCCACGTGCCAGCGCTTCAAGCGTAATGGCCGCACCGCGACGAGTAAGCGTGCTGCACATGATGATTTTTGCAGGATGTTTGCGCGTGCGCAGCTCAGTCAACATTTCTATCCCGTTCATGCGCGGCATTTCGATATCGAGAAGAATCAGGTCCGGCTTCAGCCGGTCGGCCAGGTCAAGACCGCTCAGGCCATCGGCTGCCATGCCTGCCAGTTCGATTACAGGATCAGAGGCCAGCACCATGCGTAGCAGGCTGCGCATCACTAGTGAATCGTCGACTACGAGCACGCGGATGGAACGAGGCTGCATCACTCTCCTACGCCATGAGGCCGATCATCTGAAGTTTCTCCATCAGCGAGCCCTCATCGAATGGCTTCATCAGATACTCATCTGCCCCTGCTTCAAGCGCAGCTTCGATGAATGCGTGATCCGCCTCCGTCGTCACCATCACCACTTTCATCTCTTTTTGCTGCAGATCGTCGCGAAGCGCCTTGACAAAATCCAGGCCATTCATCACCGGCATGTTCACATCCACCAGCGCGAGATCAAACGCGCTGCAGTTGGCAACAGCATCTAATGCAGTCTGCCCATCGCCTGCTTCCACGCATTCCAGTCCATGGCTTTCGAGCAGGGAGTGAAGATAATTCCGGATAAAGCCTGAATCGTCGACAATCAGCGCGCGCATTCCGACCTCAATTGGTTTCTGCGAGACGCGCTGGATCGAGCCTCTCCGGATCGAGCATCACCAGCAGTCCGCCACTCAGCTTGTATGCCCCGGCAAAGAGAGCCTTGCGCCGGTCATCCAGCGTCGAAGGGTTACCTTCAAAATCTGCAAGAGAAACTGTCAGCACTTCCCTGACCTCATCGACAAGCAGGCCAAAATACCCGTCTTCGTTTTCAAAGACAAGAATGTCTTCGCTGGCATCATGTGCCGGCATTCCCAGCAGCTTCCGCAATGACACCGTAGTTAAAACTTCGCCCCGATAATGCGCCAGTCCACCGATGAATCCAGGAGCCAGCGGAACAGGATGCGTCGCAGGCTTGCCCAGAATTTCGAGAATGCGCATTACAGGCACACCAAACAGTGTTTGTCCTACGCGTACAGCACACATCTCGACTACATCTTCTACAGCTAGTGCAGTCGTCATAGAACGACCTCCGCCATCTCTTCCTGTAATGCTGGGATTGCTGCCAGCGGAACAAGGCTGGTCACACGCTCGTTAAGCAGTGTGACATTGCGCGCTGCTGTCTGTGTGCCCGCTTCCTCCAGAGGCTTGCCGCCCGCCACGTCCAGCACATGGGAAACAGCCACGCCCACATGCCTCGCTCCGTCGCGGCATACAACCACGGTTATTTCCTCGTCTTCATAAGCGCTGTCATTTCCGCTGATGTCGCGCAGCGGAAGCAGCGAATCATCGAAGCGCAGAACCGGTAAGCCGCCCAGCTTCTCCACACGGGCTCGGGGAATACGTTCGATGCGCAACACACTTTCCAGCGGCACCGCTGTATGCTCCTCCCCGCTCTGCATCAGCAGGTATTCCATTCCACCCGTTGTCTCAGCCTCAATCACGGGAGCGTCTTCTTCAAGCGCCATGCCGATATTCGATCGCGTCGCAATCGCTCCAGGATCCAGAATCAGCGCCATCTCGCCATTACCGAGAACGGTCGCACCGGAAAACAGCCCGATCTCCCGGAGCACAGAAGAAAGAGGCTTGACGACGATCTCCTCCGGGTCCGCCAGACCATCGACGACGAGGCCATAACGGCGTCCTTCTGCATTGAGTACAGCAATGTAAGCCTCGCCTTCACGCTCTCCTTCTCCACGCTGGGCAAGAAGCGAATCAAGAAACACCAGCGGCAGAAGCTTGCCGCGTAAGCGATAAAGTGCCGCTCCTTCCATCCGCTCTACTTCGGTCCGGGCCTCGTCTGCGGAAAGATGCACCAGCTCCGAAAGCGCCCCTTGCGGCAGCGCAAAGCTCTGCCCGCGACTGGAGACAATCAGCGCCGGCACAATCGCCAGCGTCAGCGGAATGCGCAGGCGAAGCGTCGTTCCCTTTCCTACGCGGCTGTCGATCTCTACTTTGCCGCCAATCTTCTCGACATTCGTGCGGACCACATCCATGCCTACGCCGCGCCCGGAAACATTGGTGATAGCTTCCGCAGTCGAGAATCCGGGAAGAAAAATCAGCTGCATCAATTCGCGGTCAGAGAGCTGGGCGGCGCGCTCGCGCGTGATGAGCCTGCGCTCCAACGCCTTGTCGCGAATGCGTTCCACCTTCAACCCGCCACCGTCATCAGAAACCTCGATGATGACGTAGCTGCCTTCCTGATAGGCGCGCAGCTGCACTGTGCCTTCCGGGTCTTTCCCTGCCGACTCGCGCACATGCGGAGCTTCGATGCCGTGATCAATCGCGTTGCGAACAGAATGGGTCAGCGGGTCCTTGATCGCTTCAAGCAGGCTCTTGTCGAGCTCCGTTTCCTGCCCCTCCATTACCAGGCGCACGCGCTTGTTCAGCTGTTGTGCCAGATCGCGTACCATGCGCGGAAACTTCGCGAAGACATGGCTCACCGGCTGCATGCGCGCCTTCATTACCGCTTCACGCAGATCAGCCGTCACCATGTCGAGCCGCCGCGAGAGTAACGTAAGATCGGAGTCAGCTCCCACGCGCTGCAGAATCTGGTTGCGCGTCAGCACCAACTCTCCCACCAGATTCATCATGCGGTTCAAGAGGTCAACATCCACGCGCAGCGTGGATTCGGTGGCATTGGAAGCGGCGCGCGCCTGAACTACCTGAGGCTCGGCCTGATATACCTCGATCGTCGTCGGCGCCCCCTGATGCGGCGCCGCTGCAACCATCGCAACCGACGGCTCTTCAGCCTTTTTCTTTGTTTTTGCTTTGCGAATCTTCCTAGGAATCTCCGACCCGACGGGAGGCACTTCAGGCTTTGTCTCGGTGGGGAGCGCCTGCAGAACACGAAGCCGTTCGATTATTGCCGCATCATCGCCCTGCCCTTCACTTCCTGACGCCTCAATGCTTCCCAGAATCTCGCGCAGAGCATCGAGCAGCGACAGCAACGCGCTGATGATTTCGGCATTCGCCGCCAGCCTGCCGTCGCGCAGAAGACCGAGCAGGTTTTCGCCCGCATGCGCGAGCGACTCCAGCCGTGAAAAACCAAGAAATCCGGTCGTGCCCTTGATAGTGTGGACGGAACGAAAGATCTCCGCGAGCAGCTCCCGGTTCTCCGGCTGCTCTTCGAGATCGGTCAGGCACCGCTCCATGCGGTCCAGACCCTCCTGGCTCTCAATCAGAAACTCCCGTGTCAATTCATCCACGAATAAGTTATCGGGCGGCGAGGGAGAAAACTTGAATGAACGCGATATTCCGGGCAGTTGCACAAGAAACCTCTTCCCGATAGCCTCAGACATGCAATGTCGGAGCTATCGCCAGCACAAATCGAAGAGTTGCGCAAAGCCGCAGATGCCGCGGCAGAACACGCCTATGCACCCTACTCTGGGTTCCGCGTAGGGGCAGCGCTGCTCTTTGACGACGGCGCCATCGTCGCCGGCTGCAACATCGAGAACATCTCCTATGGGCTCAGCATCTGCGCTGAGCGTGCTGCCATGGTTCGCGCCATCGCCGAGTCAGGGGCGAAGCGCAAAATCGTAGCCGTGTTAGTTACAAATCTCAACCAGGCTGCCAGCCCTCCCTGCGGAGCCTGCCGCCAGTTCCTCAGCGAGTTTGCAACCGAAGACACGGTTGTATACTTCGCCAATGCCGATGGCAGCCTCACATCAAAACTCCTCACCGAGCTGCTGCCTTTTAGCTTCGCCGACTGGAAAGCCGATGCACGCCGTTGATCTCATCCGTAAAAAGCGCGACGGCGAAGAGCTGTCTCCGGATGAAATCCAGTTCCTCGTCCAGGGCGCAGCATACGAAACCATCCCCGAAGAGCAGCTTGCCGCGTGGCTGATGGCTGCATTCCTGCGCGGCCTGTCTCTGGCTGAAGTCGACGCTCTCACCACTGCCATGCGTTTCTCTGGCGAGACATTCGATCCCTCGCCGCTCGGGCGCTTCGCCGTCGACAAGCACTCCACCGGAGGCGTCGGCGATAAAACCTCATTCCTGGTCGCGCCCATCGCCGCTGCGGCCGGACTCGCCGTGCCCATGATCAGCGGCCGAGCTCTCGGGCACACCGGCGGCACACTGGACAAATTAGAGAGCATCCCCGGCTACCGCACACAATTATCGCTCAAGGAAATGGAGCATGTACTGACCGAGGTTGGCGCAAGCATCGTCGGTCAGACAAAGAACCTCGTCCCCGCGGACCGCGTCCTCTACGCGCTGCGCGACCGCACTTCGACCGTCGAAAGTCCCTTCCTCATCTGCGCCTCTATCATGAGCAAGAAGCTCGCTGCCGGACTCAATGGCCTTGTCCTCGATGTAAAAACCGGTTCCGGAGCATTCCTGCGCCGCAAGGAGGACGCATATTTCCTCGCCGCGCTGATGGTCGAAACTGGAGAACGCGCGCATACGCGCCCTGCAGCGCTGCTCACCAACATGGACCAGCCTCTCGGGCGCTTCGCCGGCAACTGGACCGAGGTCTGGGAATCACTTGATCTGCTTCAAGGCAAGCGCCATCCGCTCAATGAAGACCTGCGCGAGCTTTCACTCACACTTGCCGGATGGATGCTTCATCTTGGCGGAATTGCTGCAACTGCACAGGACGGATATAGCCGCGCTGAAGAAATTCTTGCCTCCGGAAAAGCGCTCGAAATCTTTACAAAGATGGTTGCAGCACAAGGCGGCGACACCACCATCTTCGCTGATCCGGAAAAGTTCCATCACTCCGCAGCGCGCCGCGAATTCCTGGCCGATCGCTCAGGCTATCTCGCACAGATCGACTGCACCGCCGTTGGATGGGCCGTGCAGCGTCTGGGCGCAGGGCGTGAGCATGCCGGTGAACCAGTCGATCCGCATGCCGGTCTGGAAATGCATGCGAAACTCAGCGCGAAAGTCGAAGCAGGCCAGCCGCTCTGCACCATGTTTTCGAGCAGCGCATCCCGCTTCGCCGAGCCAGAAGCGCTGCTACGCAAGGCGCTGATCATTCAAGACGAACCGGAGCCTATCCAACCTCTTATCCAGAAAATCATCACCGCTGAGAACAGAAAAGAGTTCCTCGAATCTGCGCATCGCCCATAGGATAGATGTGAACGGGAGAACCATTTGGGACGATTTACCGGTGTTTTAGGGCTGCTCACCATGCTCGCCTTGGCATGGATTTTTTCCACCAACCGCCGCGCTATCCGTTGGCGCACTGTTGTCTGGGGCCTGGGCCTGCAGATTCTCTTCGCCTTTATCGTGCTCGATTTCTCCTGGGGCCAGCGCGCTCTGGCCACCGCAGGCGCCGCCGTCACCAAGCTGCTCTCCTATGCTTATGAAGGCTCGTCTTTCGTCTTCGGCGAACTCGGCAGGCAGCACTCCTCCTTCGGAAGCATCTTCGCCTTTCAAGTCCTTCCCACCATCATCTTCATCTCGGCATTTTTTGCGGTGCTCTATCACGTCGGCATTATGCAACTGCTCATCCGTCTTTTTGCGCGTCTCATGCAGCTCACGCTGCGCGTCAGCGGCGCAGAAAGTCTCAATGTCGCCGCCAGCATCTTCATGGGCCAGACTGAGGCTCCGTTGACCATCCGCCCGTTTCTGCCTGACGCCACGCGTTCCGAGCTTATGACCATCATGACCAGCGGCATGGCGCATGTCTCTGGCGGCATCATGGCGGCTTATATTTTGTACGGCATCGAAGCGCAGCATCTGCTTGCAGCCGTTATCATGACCGCTCCTGGCACGATCCTCATCTCGAAGATGCTCGTTCCGGAAACCGGAACGCCCGCAACCGAAGGCGTGGTCCGCATGCCTGAAGACGCCGGGCACAAGGAAGAAAACCTTCTTGGAGCCATCGCCCGCGGCACCATCGACGGCGGCCAGCTCGCCTTCAACGTAGCCATCATGCTCATCTCCTTCATGGCGCTGATCGCTCTGGTCAACGGAATCCTCGGAGGCCTGCATAACTGGCTCGGCGGACATCATATTCCCTTTCCATCCAGGCTCGATTCGATCCTCGGCGTCATCTTTTCTCCTATTGCCTGGGTTATCGGAATCCCTTGGCATGATGCAAGAATCGTCGGCAATCTATTGGGCACGCGCATGGTCATCAATGAGGTCGTAGCCTACTCCATGCTTGGCACGCAGAAGGCCATGCTCGACTTCCGCTCCTTCACTATCGCCACCTTCGCGCTCTGCGGATTCGCCAATCTCAGCTCCATCGGCATCCAGATCGGTGGCATCGGCGCGCTCGCTCCCAACCGCCGCAACGACCTGGCGAGACTCGGCCTGCGTGCCATGCTTGCCGGAACCATGGCTAACCTCATGTCTGCCTCGATCGTCGGCATCCTGATGCGCTAAAAACTGAACCAGCTATCGGACCCGCCGCAACACGGTGATTGGAATGGAGCCGTCCGGGCGTGGAGCAACCTTCCAGGAAAGCTCATCGCCCTTCATCTCATAAGGACGCACCTGTGTGGTGTCATCCTGGTTGGGGAAGGAGGAACGGTCGATATGAAAAGTGATTGTGTGTTTGACGGGATCCATGCTGTAACGGCCGAAGTGAACACTCGTACTGAGAACAGCTTCCTTGTATTCCTCCGGAGTTCCCTTGAGCTTGTCTCCGGATGAAAACTTCTGACGGTCGGCGCGATAGATCTGGACAGAGTAATAGCCATCAGCGGTGAATATCACGAGCCCATGCGGATTGTCGCCGTAGTCGGAAACGCGCGTGCCGTCGGGAAGCACCTTGTCAGCTCCGGCAAGAATCCATGTGCCAGTAATGGCGGACGTTTGTGCGAAAGCTGAGAGTGAGCCCGCAAACAGGCTCGCGAATAACAAGAGAGACTTGATCATGCGGCCAATGTAGCAACGCATCATCCACCGCACAATTTGATTCTTCTCAACACATCGGTGAACGCTGCTTATGCTTTGCGAAGAATCTTTACTTTCGGCCGCGATAACAGTATCGATCCAAGAGCTTCAGTAAGAAGCGATGCCATGCGATCCGTGGCAACGCCGCTGGAGTGGGCATTTCGATGCAGCGTAACGGGCAGGCTGCCGAGCTGGGGCAGATGATGCAGCGATCGAGCGGACACAAGGCCCTCAGGAAGGTTGAACGCGGTGCGCGCTGTAATACCGAGACCGCCGAGCAGCGCGGCCCATAGTCCATCCAGGCTGGGGCTGTTGGCGGCGATACGGTACGGTATATTCGCAGCTTCCAGATGCTGTATGGCCGACTTACGGAAGGCACATTGCGGGCCAAGCGCAGCGAGCGGCAAAGGCTGCCCTTGCGGCGGCATAAAGGTAGACGAGGCGATCCAGACAAGATCGAGTTGCCCTACCGTTTGCGCCGCGGCGCGATCTTCATGGCCAATGACAACAGCAAGGTCGATCTGCGATTTATCAATGGCATCGGCAAGAGCAGCATTGCCTTCGATGCGGAGCTCCACTTGCATACGCGGGTAGAGCGATGCGAAACGCGATAGAACCAAAGGCAGAATCGAGGCGAAATCCTGTGGGCAGCCGATGCGAATGCAGCCTGCCAGGTTCGCACCCTGCATGGTGTCCAGCAGCTCGTCATTGAGTGCGAGAATGCGGCGGGCATAGGCGAGAGCAACTTCTCCGGCCTCAGTAAGAGCGAGGCCACGGCCGCGCCTGCGGAAGAGCGGCATCCCTAGATCGTCCTGCAGACGCTTCATCTGCAGGCTGATGGCAGAAGGCGTGCGGCCAAGATGTTCTGCCGCCTGCGTCAGGCCGCCTAGGTCATGAGCGACGGAAAGCGTACGCAGCGTATCCAGATCGAGATTGATTCGCACCGGCATGAGTGTACGTAGTGTAGACGAACAGAACCAGGGCTGACCGGGAGTTATCCTTACGAGCTCCACGGCTTTAGTGGCGAGAGAATGCGAGTGCGGTACATTCCAGACTTTTCAGCAATCTGAAATGATGTAATAAAGATAAGAGACGTGACGCAAATTTCTTTATTCGAAAAGGCCACTGCGGCGGCTGCACACATTCGTGCGCATGCCGGCATAGCTCCTTCCATCGGGATTATCCTGGGCTCCGGACTAGGCCCTTTCGCCGAAAAAGTCTCCGATTCCGCCGTTATCCACTTCAACGAAATCCCGCATTTCCCAAAATCCACCGTCCCCGGACACCGTGGACGCCTTATCCTCGGCACATTCGACGGCGTACCAGTCGCTGTCATGCAAGGCCGCGTGCATGCTTACGAAGGCTACTCTTCAGAAGAAGTGACCTTTCCTGTCCGCGTCCTGGACCAACTCGGCATCAAAACGCTGGTCGTCACCAACGCCGCCGGCGGCATCCGTCTCGATATGAAGCAGGGCGACCTCGTGCTCATCTCCGACCACATCAATTTCACGCAGCGCAATCCTATCGCCGGCGAAAATGATGAGCGATTCGGCCCACGCTTCTTCGACATGACCGAGGCATACTCCAAACGCCTGCGCCAGCTCGCTACAGAAGTCGCGAAGAAACAGAATCTCCAACTGGCCGAAGGCGTCTACCTTTGCGTGCTTGGCCCAAATTTCGAGACTCCCGCTGAAATCCGCGCCTTCCGCACCTTGGGCGCCGATCTCGTCGGCATGTCGACCGTGCAGGAAGTCATCGCGGCACGGCAGATGGGGATCGAGGTCCTCGGCATCTCCTGTGTCACGAACCTGGCGGCAGGCATTCAACCCGAGCCGCTCTCACACGAAGAAGTCCTCGATACCGGCCAGCGCGTCGCGCACAAATTCACGCAGCTGTTGACCGCGCTCATCCCCGTCATCCATCAGGAGACATCCAACGCATGAACGGCTCACCTGTCATCATCGGCATCGCCGGCTGTTCAGGCTCAGGCAAAACGACCCTGGCACAGGAGCTGGCACGCGAGCTCGAAGGAACGCATTTCCACCTCGACCATTACTACCGCGACCTTGGCCATCTCGCTTACGACGAACGATGCCGCGAGAACTTCGACCACCCCGACTCTCTTGAATCCAGCCTCCTAGTCAACCACATCCGCGAACTTGCCTCAGGTCACAGCATCCAGCAACCGCAGTACGACTTCACTACCCACACTCGCATTCCCGGCAAAACCGCTTTGATCTACGAGCCGCATTTTCTTCTGGTCGACGGCATTTTCGCACTGCATTATCCCGCTCTGCGCCGCCTCTACAATCTGAGTGTCTACGTCGATACTCCCGACGAAACCTGCTACCAGCGCCGCTTTCTGCGCGATGTAGAGCAGCGTGGCCGCACTCCTGAATGCGTGGCTGAGCATTATGCAGAGACAGTCCGTCCCATGGCCGAGGAATTCGTGCGGCCCTCAGCGCAATACGCCGAGCTGATCGTCGATGGCACGTCTTCTCTTGACTGGTCGATTGAGCAGGTGCTCGGCCATCTCCGTAAAATGAAGCTCATCGATGCTCTGGAGCTCACCGGCTTCGCCGGCCATTCTTAGACAGAAGATTAGCCTTCATGCCGCTCAGGAACCGGCTGTGCGCTTGCAACCCAGGCTGCGTAGATCAGGTCGCGCAGCATGCTCGCCCCGGCGGCCAGCCGTTCCGAAGTGAACTGCTTCGCCTCCGGAGTCCCGGCTCCCTCGAATCCATGCGCTTTTTCGAGCTGATACACGCGCTCGACCAGCGTGGATGAGTGACGCAGGTATGCCATGTAGTCGTCGAACTCATCGCCCACCGGATGCACAGGCGCTACCAATGGCTTCACGTCTGCTTCCTTGATATTCGCAGCAACGTAGACACCTTCGAATTGCCAGTGGATTGTATGGTCGGTGGTATAGCCATTCGGGTTCTCTTTGCCGACCCATCCGTTGTAGTTCACAGTGGTGTGCAGCGGCTGCGATCCGTCGCCCACATAGTGGCCGAGCCATCCGGCGTAGAAGACAATCGCAGCTTCCACCGACTTTGTGTCTTCATGCTTCGCGCTCAGGTCACGATACTCGCGCATGGAAGCCTTCAGCCGCTCCCAGACCTCGTTTGTGATGTACGGCTGGAAACCGATGCGCTCCGGACGCAGATCGCGCGCCTGTGCCGGATGCGTAAGGCTCGCAGCGTAAGCAGCGGCGATGAAGTCGTAACGGCGGCGCGGCAGCGGACTGATGACGTCTGCCAGTTCCAGATCCATGTAGTGATCCGGCGCCTGAGCCGCATTCAGTTCCGGCTCGGCAGGAGAGCGCCATCGGTCGGGCTCGGGACCGAGATATTCAATTTCGTTCACTGCAGCAGTCGCGCGCAAAAACGCCGGTACATCGGCAGGCAGACTTTCCGCCGCAAGGCGGTTAATCATGCGATGGCCTTCATTCCCCCATCCAAACGATGGTGGAACGGTGAGCAAAGGCAGAAGGGCAGCAACAGCAACACGACGCAGAGAAGCAAATGTACGGTATTTCATCACGCTGAGTATACAGACTCGCCCGTCTGGGGCATACGCGCCTTCGGCGCAATTATCAGATATTCAACCATTCACGGGGTTCGACAACTGCCAGCGTCTGATTCGCTTCCGCGGTCGAGGTTTTTACCGCAGAGAAAACAGAGGTTTCTCAGAGGAAATCGTTCGGCGCGTGGATCTGAGCCCTGTGCCCTGACAATCACTCACACCGAATCGCTTCCATAGGCTCAATCCGGGCCGCATGGAGAGCGGGCAGAAGCGACGCAACGCAGGCAATCAACCCGAGCATGCCGACGGAAAGCAGCATCACCCAGACATCATGTGCGGAGGTGTTATAGAGCAGCGCAGCCAGAGCGCGCGACGACAGCAGCGCCACACCCAGCCCGATCAGCGAGCCGATGATGGCAACCAGCGCATTCTCGCGAAAGACCAGCAGAGCCACCTGCCCGCGCTGCGCTCCCAGCGCCATGCGGATGCCGATTTCGCTGGTGCGCCGCGCCGTAGAATAGGCCAGCGTTCCATAGAGGCCGATCCCGGTCACAAGCAATGCGCAGATGGCGAAGAAGACCGCAAGCATGGCAATCATGCGCTCGGAGCTGATGGCCTCATTGATCTGCTCATCCATCGTAAGAAAGTCAGGCGGAGGAATTCCCGGAGCAAGCCGTGTAGTAATATTTCGAACGGCATCAGCAATCGGACCAATCTTCCCGTTCACGCGAAGGACCGCCGAATACATCGGAAATTTGAAGTCATCCTGGGACATCGCTCTATAGACCATCGGGAGATCGGATTCTTTTAAATCGTCGTACTTCGTGTTTCCGACGACTCCAATAACCTGATAAGTTACAGGGTTCTTTTCCAGGTCACGGACCTGCCGGCCAACCGGATCAACATTCGGGAAAAAAGATTTTGCCGCTGCTTCATTCAAAATCACCTTCAAGGAAGCGTCCGTAGTATCTGACCAGGCAAAGTCCCGGCCTACACGGAAAGGAATGCGCATGACGTTGAAGTAGTCAGGGGCAACCCAGCTCATATAGACAGTTGTTTTTCTACCGCCTGCATCCCAATCGTTCCAACTGGTATTGCCGGACAAAGGATGCCGACTGGTATAACTCACCTGGCTCACGCCGGGAATACGTGCTGTCTGTTCTGCAAGATCACGATAGAACGCAATCAGCGCCTGCGGCTTCATGCCCTGTTTCATAACATCGAGGTCGGCAAACAGCACACCGTGTCCATCGAACCCAAGCCCCGTACGGTACATGCGCAACAGGCTTGTACCCAGCAACCCCGCACCGATCACCACGATCAAGGCAAGCGCCACCTCACTGGCCAGCATCACGCTGCCAAGCACGCGTTGGCTGCGAGCCGCGCGTAGGTTGTGGTTCCCATGACGCATCTGGTTCTGCAGGCTGCCAAACGAAGCCTGCAATGCAGGAACAAGACCAATGACGAACGTGCACAGGATCCCGATGCCTGCTGCAAAGAGGAGCACACGACTATCGACACTCGTATCGATGATCATGTGGTCATCACCGTGTGTAATAAACGACGCCAGCAAGTGAGCCGTCAGCGGAGCCACCGCAAACCCGGCAACTGTGCCCGTCAAAGCCAGCAGCATCGATTCCACCAGCAACTGCTGAATCACTCTGCGCCGCGTTGCTCCAATGGCCAGCCGCGTGGCAATCTCGCGCTCACGGGACGCAGCCCGTGCCATCAACAGGCTGGCCAGGTTTAAACAGGCCAGCAGCAGAACAGTACCGCACAAAACAAGTACAACCATGAGCGGATAACGGAAGCTCATGCGCAGATAGGAAAAGCCTTTCGATCCCTGCTCGGCGGCCAGGTGGAGATGCTCACGCGTATTGCTGTCAATACGAAATTTGGGGTCGGGAATGGCTTCCTTCATCAGGGGTTCGGAGATTGTCCGCAGCGCCGAGTTCAGTTCTGCCAGAGACATATTCGGCTTCCTGCGCGCTATCACGCGGAACCACCAGTTGGTATATCCGCTCTTCGTCATGTCGATAGGGGCATCGACCAGCGGCTCTGTCGCCAGCGCAGCATAGATTTGCGGGCGAATCGTGATCTCAGTGCCAATGAAAGACCTCGGCATCACTCCAACTACCGTAAAAGACACATTGTCGAGAATGAGTTTGCGCCCAACCACATCGGGAGCACGGTTGAACCATGTCTTCCAGAACGAATCGCTGATGACGACTGCAAGGCCGGATGAAGCGCCGCCGGGCTGATCGTCGGCGGGCATGAGATAACGACCCAATTCCGGTTGAACGCCAAGCCCTTCAAAAAACTGGCCGCTGACCAGTGCGCCAACAATGGTCTCATTGCGGTTTCCGTTATGGGCCTGAAATTCATGGCTGGAAAAACCGAAGACACTTTGGAAAATGTCCGATTGCTTTTCCAAAGCGCGAAAAACAGAGACACAAAAGGAATAGCCAAATCGGGATGGCGCCAGCCGCAGCACCGCTAATTCTTCTGCATGAGGAACAGGCAGTGGACGCAAGAGCAGTCCATTCACCAAGCTGAAGACCGCTGCGTTAGCTCCGATGCCCAATATGAGAGTCAGCAGCGCCACAGCCGTAAAACCAGGAGATTTTCGTAGTATGCGCACTGCAAAGCTCAGGTCGCGCAGCAGGTTTTCCAGCCAGCGAAACTGCCAAAGCTCAGCCGTGCGCTCATGCCAGCGGCGGGAATCACCGAATCTCTGTCGCACACTCTCAGGACCGCTTGAAGTTACGGTTCCCTCGCGCTCCAGCTTCTCGCGCAGCATGGCCTGGTGGAATTCCAACTCATCAGCCAGGTCGCGTTCAAGCCGGCGCCTGCGGAAGAGAGCTTTGGCCCGCAGCCTGATTTCATGTAGCCATTCCGCCATGTGACTTTTCTCCTTTAAGCCTGCTGCATTACAAATGCCACTGCGGCGGAGAGCCGCGCCCAGCGCTGAGATTCAGCAGTAAGTTTCTTCTTCCCCTCAGCTGTTAACTGGTAGAATTTTGCGCGCCGATTATTCTCAGAAAGCCCCCATTTGGCCGAAAGCAGGCCGCGCAGCTCCAGTCGATGGAGCGCCGGGTAAAGCGCACCTTCCTCGACACGCAGCACCTGCTGCGAGGTTTGATGAATCCATTCCGCCACACCATAGCCATGCATGGGCCCGCGCAGCAGCGCCTTGAGGATCAGCATTTCCAGGGTTCCCTGGATCAGTTCGCCGGATAAATCGTTGAGCTTTTCCATAAATAATTTAGGGAAAGGTTATGAATTTTCCAGCGAAATTGTCAACTGGAAATATTTTGAGGTTGAGCAAGCAAAACTGCAGGTCCCTCCGCTACCCCTTCGCGTTGCTCAGGGTCCGGTCGGGATGGCAATTGTAGGACATGGCAGGATTCCGAAAAAGCCTGGGTGTTCGCCGGAAATTCGCTTTTATGGCTGCTGGAAATTAACATAAATCGCCTGTATTCATGCGGCTATTCTTGATATTCTGAAGTGGCTATGCCTACGAAAAAGGAACTCCTCAAAGACCCCATTCAGCACATCGACATCAAGAAGCACAATGTCGTTGACCTGGTGGATGCCATGCAGCACATGGCCTACAGCTCCCGTGACCTCTACCGGGCAGCATCGATTTACGAGCGCATGCTCCGTGACAAGGAATGCGGCGTCATTCTCTGCCTTGCCGGCTCGCTGATCTCCGCCGGCCTGAAACAGATCTTCGTCGACCTGATCCGCAACAACATGGTGGACGCGGTTGTCTCGACCGGCGCGAACATCGTCGATCAGGACTTCTTCGAAGCTCTCGGCTTCAAGCACTGGATCGCCGACGACCTGCTCAAGCAGGGCACCGAAGACGCGACGCTGCGCGAGCTGATGATCGACCGCATCTATGACACGCTGATCGATGAGGAAGAGCTGCGCTTCTGCGACGAAACCACCGAGAAGATCGCCAACTCGCTTGACCCGCGCCCCTACAGCTCGCGTGAATTCATCCGCGCCATGGGCGCTTATCTTGTGCAGGAAGGCAAGACTCCGGAAAAGGGCGGCGTGGATTCTATCGTCTATGCGGCCTATCAGAAGGACGTGCCTATCTTCTGTCCCGCTTTCAGCGACTGCTCCGCAGGGTTTGGCCTCGTCGCTCACCAGCATGCACGCCAGGACAAGCCGAAGGTCTCCATCGACTCTGCCAAGGACTTCTACGAAATTACCCAGCTGAAAATAGCGAACCCGACCACGGGTCTGCTGATGATCGGCGGCGGCGTACCGAAGAACTTTGCGCAGGACATCGTTGTCGCTGCAGACATTCTCGGCAACGAAGCGCCGATGCACAAATACGCGATTCAAATCACCGTAGCCGACGTTCGCGACGGCGCTCTTTCCTCAAGCACGCTGAAGGAAGCCAGCTCATGGGGCAAGGTAGACACTACCTTCGAACAGATGGTCTACAGCGAAGCGACGCTTGCTCTGCCGCTCATTACTGGCTACGCCTTCCATAAAAAAGCGCAGGAAGCGCGCAGCGAGAGACGCTGGGCGCGCCTGCTGGAGCCGGTTACAGCTTAACGCTTAGTCATCGTCGACAAAGAGCGGAGGCGTTTTCCTGTCTCCGCTCTTCGCTTTTAACAGAAAATTCTCTTTATTTTCGCCGACAAAAAATTTTCTTCATTTCGCTCTGGTCAATCGTTTCAGCATGAGCGTAATATGTGCATTCGTAAATAAGAAAAACTAGGTTTTTCTGACTTCCCCAGTGGAGTGTTCGATGCTGCTAATAGGTGTACTGGTCGCAGCTTTGTATGCGGCCTGCTTTTTTTGGTTTCGTTCGTTGTGTAGGTCTGCAATGCGCTTTCACCACTTCCCTGTCTACCAGGAACAAGGGTCGAATCTTATCCCCTTCGAACGCGGAATAGAAAGGCGCAACCGCGAAGCGTAGTTGTCTCGGTCATCCGGTCACCTGACGTTTTCATCAAGAACCAAAGACCTGCTCCGGTCGTTGCAAGATATGACTGCGTACTGTAGCGTGTGCGTAGCCTTGAGTCCTCGGTATGCGGTTTCTACACTGGCGATATGAATGAGATTGGCCGCCTGCTTGTAGGTCTTGGATTGCTGCTGATCATCCTCGGCGGGTTGATTTTGTTGTTTGGGAAGATAGGAATACCTTTCGGCCGCTTGCCAGGCGATCTCTCCTATCGCGGCAAGAATGTCTCGTTCTATTTTCCTTTGGGCAGTTCGATTCTCATCAGCATCATTCTGTCTGCACTCTTTTATCTGATCTCCCGCTTTCGGCGATAAACTAAGACTTTGTGAGTCAGGCAGCATTCGAATCCGGGCCGCAGTTAGGCTTCACCTTCGAAGCCGTACGTGTGGAAACGCGGCGCACCTGGAAGGTAGCGGAGTTGGTCGGTGAAGTACGCGCACACATTGAGCGCGAATATGCCGATGTCTGGGTAGAGGGAGAAATTTCCAATCTTCGGCCAGCATCCTCCGGGCATATCTATTTCACTCTCAAGGATGGCGACGCTCAGTTGCCTGCAGTGCTCTTTCGGAGGCAGGCCTCCCTGCTGCGATTTCGTCCGGAAGACGGCCTGCAGGTACTGGTACGCGGGCGGGTGTCAGTCTACGAGCAACGCGGGCAGATGCAGATTGTCGCCGAGTTCATGGAGCCGGTTGGTGCAGGCTCTCTGCAAATTGCATTCGAGCAGCTCAAATCAAAACTGCAGCAGGAAGGCCTCTTTGACCAGGACCGTAAGAAGTCACTTCCTGCATTTCCCCGTTGTGTGGGAATCATCACATCGCCGACCGGTGCTGTGATCCGTGATTTTCTTAACATCGTAAACCGCCGTCACGAAGCACTTGATGTGCTGCTTTATCCTGCGCTGGTTCAAGGTGAATCCGCTGCAGTTGAGATCGCTTCCGGGATTGCATTCTTCAATAAAGCGCGGGCCGTAGACGCTATCGTAATTGCACGCGGCGGCGGATCGCTCGAAGACCTGGCTCCGTTCAACTCCGAATCACTGGCGCGCACCATAGCAGCATCAGAACTCCCTGTTGTCTCTGCGGTAGGACATGAGACCGACTTCACCATTGCCGACTTTGTTGCTGACCTGCGCGCCCCAACTCCTTCCGCCGCAGCGGAACTGATTACCAGTGCGTTGCATAAGGTCGAGGAGCACCTGGGATCGCTTGCACTCCGCCTGGAGCGCGGTTGCCGCTACCGCCTGCTGCACGCACGCGACCGTCTCGCGCGCCTCAACGCGGATGCCGCTCTCGTGCGCCTGCGTGAAGGCTTTGGCCGCCGCCAGCAGCACGTGGATGAACTGCGCTTCCGCATGGAAGGAGCAATGGGCGCAGCGTGCCGCGAAGCATCGGGACATCTGCATCAGATTGCCGCACGGCTGCAGCGACAGGATGCAACGCAAAAACTGCACTTGCTGAGTGAGCGCCTATCATCGTTTTCTAGCCGATTGTTGCGCTCGCTCGAAACCCAGCTAAACACCAGCTCAGGAACACTGGATGCATTGACCCGACATTTGAATGCTCTCTCTCCGCTCGCAGTTTTGAACCGTGGCTATGCACTCATTTTCGATGAAAACGGCACGCTCATCCGGCAGACATCACAGCTGACGGAAGGCGAGCGAATCACAGCCCATCTTGCTGATGGGAGCGTTGAAAGCAGAGTCACTGATATTTTTCCAGAAAGAACGACATAATCATGAGAAAGCTTTTTGGCACCGATGGAATACGCAGCGTAGCAGGAGAACCGCCGCTTGATCCGAAAACTGTTTACGCTGTTGGACTGGCGTTAGCGCACCAGGTAAAGGCCCGCAACAGCCATCCTCGTGTTCTCATCGGAATGGATACGCGCGAATCAAGCATCTGGATCGCAGCTGTGCTTACCGCTGGCCTTGCGCAGAGTGGGGCAAAAATCGAGAATGCCGGAGTGATTACAACTCCCGCCATAGCTTATCTCGCGCGTAAATATGGTTTCGATGCAGGCATTGTCATCTCAGCTTCGCATAATCCATGGCAGGACAATGGCATCAAGGTCTTCGGCGCAGATGGCTACAAGCTTCCTGATGAAACTGAATTGCGCATTGAGGATGAAATTTTCCGGCAACTGGAGAACGTTTCCACACCGGATGTTTCTGTGCTGACGCCGCCGTCCGTCGATACCTCATTCCGCGCTGACTACGAAACGTTTCTGTTCTCCATTGTTCCAGGATTGAATCTCGATGGCATGCAATTAGTCTTCGACTGCGCCAATGGCGCAGCCTCCGCGATTGCGCCGGAACTCTTCGCGCAGCTCGGCGGACAAATTCATCTCACGCACATTTCACCGGATGGACGCAACATCAATGCAAATTGTGGCGCCTTGCATCCGGAGGTTGTTGCAGCAGAAACAAAATCTCTCTCAGCCGACATAGGAGTGACTTTCGACGGTGATGCGGACCGATCGCTCTTTGCCGACGCCAATGGCAAAGTGGTGAATGGAGATGCAGTGCTTCTGCTTGCCGCACGCGACCTGCAAGCACGCGGACTGCTCAAAGGCAACGTCGTAGTTGCCACGACTATGTCCAATATGGGGCTTGAAGCTGCTCTTCGCCGTAATGGAGTTCGCATGCTGCGCGCTCCGGTCGGCGACAAGTATGTGCTTGAGCGTATGCAGCAGGAGGATGCTTCTCTGGGCGGCGAACAGTCCGGTCATATTCTCTTCCCACATCTTGCCACCACAGGCGATGGGCTGCTTACATCTCTCGTAGTACTGGATATTGTTCGCCGTTCAGGCAGGCCCCTTCACGAGCTCGTGGCCGACCTGAAAGTCTTTCCGCAGGTGATCGTGAACGTCCGGGTAAAGGAAAAGAAGCCGCTAGAACAAATTGCAACTGTGGCGGATACAATTCGCGAAGCAGAGACAGATCTTGCGGAAAATGGCCGTGTCGTTGTGCGCTATTCCGGCACAGAAGCACTGGCACGTGTGATGGTGGAGGCTGAATCAGAGGGCGAAATGCGCCGCCATGCTGACCGGATTGCAGGCGCGATCCGCGAAGCGCTGGGCGTGTAGATTTCTACTTCAGATCCCGCCAATTCGGGCCGATGCCGCAGTCAGCAACGATAGGCACCTTCAACTCGATCACGTGCTCCATCTCATGCTTTACGAGTGCGAGCACTTCATCGGCTTCCTCTTCAGGAACATCGAAGAGCAGTTCGTCATGCACCTGCAGTGTCATGACAGTCTTCAACTTCTTCTCTGCCAGTTTGCAGTCAATGCGGATCATTGCCAGCTTGATCAAATCGGCCGCTGTTCCCTGCAGCGGAGTATTCACTGCAGTACGTTCAGCAAATCCGCGCAGGTTGGCATTGCGGCTCTGAATGTCAGGAATTGGCCGCACGCGTCCGAACAGTGTGCGCACTCGCTGTTCGCGCCGCACTTCTTCGAGAAGGTAGTCGATATAAGCGCGCACGCCCTGATAGCGCGCAAAATAGGTTTCGATATAAAGCCGCGCCTCATGCTGATCTATGCCGAGCTGCTGCGCCAACCCAAACGGCGAGATGCCATACACGATGCCAAAATTAACGGCCTTGGCGCGATTGCGGGTTTCCTTACTCATCTTGTCGGCAGGAACACCGAAGACCTCTGACGCAGTCAACGTATGAATGTCTTCGCCTGTCTGATACGCCTTGACCAGCAGCGGATCATCCGAGAAATGCGCCATCAGCCGCAGCTCGATCTGTGAGTAGTCGGCTGAAAGCAATACGCGTCCAGACGCGGCGATGAATGCGGCGCGTATCTCCCGTCCCAGCTCAGTCTTGATTGGTATGTTCTGCAGGTTCGGATTCGTTGATGACAGCCTTCCGGTTGCAGTGCCTACCTGATTGAACGTGGTGTGTACGCGGCCTTCGCTGTCAGCCAGCAGTGGCAACGAATCAACATAGTTCGACTTCAGCTTGGCAAGCTGGCGATACTCGAGAACAAGGCGCGGTACCTCATTGTGCTCGGCAAGCTCTTCGAGTACATCCTGCGCTGTTGAAACGACCTTGCCCTTGCCATATTTGAGTGGCTTGGGGAGGTTCATCTTGTTAAAGAGAACGTCTCCTAGCTGCTTTGGCGAATTGATATTGAAGCGATGGCCGGAACGATTGTAGATTTCTTCGCCCACGCGGTGAATCTCTACCGACAGCCGCTCGCCCATGTGCTGCAGCACCCCTGAATCGATGCGAACTCCTGCCTTCTCCATACCCAGCAATATCGGCACGAGGGGAAGATCGATGGTCTCGTAGACTTCGCGCGCCTTCAGCGCATCGACTTCTTCACGCAGCACGGGAGTTAAAGCATGGATGACATGCGCAGCTTCTGTCTGCTGTTTCTCGCCTGTCTCCTGCAACGGATGGCTGCTGAACCGCGCCGCTACATCGCTGAGGCGGTGCGATGCGTGCGTCGGATTCACCAGATAGGAATAGAGCATCAAGTCATCTTGCGCGTTTCTCAACTGGACGCCATGATGTTCGAGCACACGCAGTGCGCCCTTCAGATCGTGCAGACTCTTTGGGATTGCTTCATTTTCCAGCAATACCTTTACAGAATTCAGCGGAAGCAGCAACGCACGGCCTTCTTCCACTGCAACGGCAACTCGAAGCTCCTGCTTTTCAGTAGAGGGCTTTTCTGCAGCCTCAGCCAGATCAAGCAGCGACATCGTTTTCAGCTCGGGTTCTTTCTCTTCTGCTGATTCCGTCTCCTGCTCGCTCACCTGCTCGGCAACGGCTTCCAACTCGGAGCTGGGCAGTGCCAGGGCAAAACCATGCTGTCGTGCCTGCGCTACGAATTGCTCAATCTCATCTGAGGCCGGATTGAGCACGTACTCTGGTAGCTTATCCGGAACGGCAGGAGCGAGCTCCTTCAACAGGGTCGTAAATTCCAGTTCGGTAAAGAGCTGGCGGCATGCGTTTACGTCAGGCGGCTGCGTGCGCATCGCATCGAGATTCAGTTCCAGCGGGACTTCGCAATGAATTGTCACCAGCTCTTTGCTCAGCATGATGGTGTCGCGGTTGTTCTCAAGCGATTCGCGATAGGTCTTGCGCTTTACCTCTGATGCACGATCGAGCGCGGCATCGAGGCTGCCAAACTGCTGGATCAATTCCACCGATCCTTTATCGCCAATGCCGGGAGCGCCCGGAATGTTGTCGATGGAGTCGCCGCGCAGGGCCATCACGTCGATGACTTTTTCCGGTGGAACACCCAGTGTCTCTTCTACCTTGGCTCGGTCCAGGACGAGATTGTCCTTCACAGGATTGAGTACCTTTACCTGATCCGTGACAAGCTGCAGCATGTCCTTGTCGTTCGAAACGACGTAGACCGGATGGCCTTCCTCGGCAGCTTCACGAGCAAGCGTGCCGATCACGTCGTCTGCTTCGAATCCTTCGGCCAGCAGGATTGGAATGTGAAACGCTTCCAGGGCGCGGCGAATGTACGGCAGCTGCTGCAGAAGATCCGGCGGAGTCTCGGTACGGTTTGCCTTGTAACCGCCGTAATCCACTTCATCGAATGTCTGCGTCTTTATGTTGAACTTGCGGATCGTGGTCATGGTGCGCGCGCGCTCATCACGAAAGACGGGCGTACTCGGATCGAAAACTGCCGCCAGATATTCCGGATTAAAATCACGGCGCAGCTTGTTGATCATGTTTACGAAGACATATGTCGCCGCCGTAGGCACGCCGTTGCGCGTAGACATGGGCCGCTGCCGCTGCATGGCATGATAGGCGCGGAAGATAAAGGACATGGCGTCGAGCAGGAAGACAGGCGGCTTGGTTGCGGATGTTGTAGGCATCAGGCTTGAGTCTAGAGCAAAACCAGAGTTACCGTTGTCCTATTGAGAGAAGTGCAAGGTTGCCGTTCCCTGCTGGTCGCGTCAACTTGAGGGACCGTGGTTTCGAGATGCATCAACCCTGGTTTTGCTGTAACGCTTCTTACTTCTGAGCTCCGGCAACTGAGGCCTGTTTCTGCTGCTGCACCTTCGAGATTGCATCGAGAACGATGCCCGGGGTCAGCACCTCCGGCAGAACCTGCGGCGGCTCCTGCGAAGAGCCGGAATACACGGCGTAGGTAGGCACGCCGCTGCGTCCCAGGGTATTCAAAGCTTGCGTAATCGAATCGTCCGAGTTCGTCCAATCAGCGCGGACCAGGGCAAAGCCGCCGTCATGAAGCTTCTGCTGTACATCGGCGCGATTGAGAATGACGCGCTCATTCACCTGGCAGCTCAGGCACCACTTAGCGGTGAAGTCGATAAACACGGGCCTCCCCTGCCCACGGTACTTGTCGATCACCGCTGGCGTGAATGGCTCCCACTCCGAGTTGTGGGCAGTGTTTGCAGAGACAGGCGCAGCGCCCAGGTTCTGCACGGAGAACAACGACAAGGCAACAGCGCCCACAAGAACAGCAGCCGCCGCCAGCGTTGCCGGTGCTTTCGCGGGCCAGCGGCCAAGAATCCAGCCAGCGATTGCCAGCAAGACAAAAGCTGACAGCAATCCTACAAGAGCATTAGCTCCTGCTGTCTGAGCAAAGAGCCATACCAGCCAGATCACCGTGCCGAAAACGGGAATGGATGTCGCCTGCTTGAGGATTTCCATCCACGCTCCGGGTCGCGGCAGCGCATTGGTCCACGCGGGCTGGAAAGTCAGCAGCAGATACGGAGCCGCAAGGCCAAGCGCCAGCGCTGTGAATACCAGGAAGCTGACCAAGGTCGAGTGTGCCAGCGCAAAGCCAATGGCTGCGCCCATAAACGGCGCAGTGCATGGCGTGGCTACGATGACGGCGAGCACTCCGGTAAAGAAGCTGCCCGCATAGCCATGCTTCGCTGCGAGGCTCGAACCAGCGCTGGTCAGCGTGAGACCAATCTCAAACATTCCGGCAAGCGAAAGACCGAGGAAGAAGAGCAGCAGCGCGATGACCGCGACAAAGCCCGGCGACTGGAACTGGAATCCCCATCCCAGCTGTTTTCCACCTGCGCGAAGCAGAAGCAGGACCGCTACGACAATCCAGAAGGAAACCAGAATGCCAAGCGTATAGACCAATCCATGCGCGCGCAGTTTGTGCCGTTCCTGCTGCGATGAGTTGAGCAGTGACAATCCCTTGATAAAGAGAACCGGGAAAACGCACGGCATCAGGTTGAGAATCAAACCGCCGACAAGGGCCAGCGCGAGAGCGCGTGCTACACCGCTGAAATCTCCTCCTGATGACGCTTCTGCCGCCAGCACTCCCTGTGCCGCCTGAAGCTCGTATCCGCGGCCATCGGCGAGAACAACGAGGCCGTGCAGCGTGTTCGGATTGGCCTGCAGGTTCTCATCCTTCCTGAGGTCAATCTTCACTCCGTTCTTCAACGGGGTTACAGTCTGCTGCGCGGCGTTAGCGATCTGGTTCTGTTCGAAGGGAAAGAACTGCGCTGCAGTCTCGCGTTTGCCTGTCAGAAGGGTGAGCGAAAACCCTGTTGCCGTGGGCGCAAACTTCGCCTGCGTGCCGGAAGGCAGCGGCTGCGGGAGGGTGCTCTCCATGCGCGCGATCAGCTGCTTGTCAGCATCTACAAAAGTTGGCGCTGCCGGAGCTGCAGACATTGCATTGCGCTCCACATCAAGCTGCGCCTTGCCGGGGATGCAGACTTCGCGGCAGACAAGCCAGTTCACATTTGCGCTGAGAATTGCTTTTCCGGTCGCAGGAGCTTTGAAGGCCGGGCTCACCTGCATGGGGACAGGAAACAGCACTTCGTCTTCGTAGCCGAAGTCCATCAGCGGTCCGAGAGGAAGCCGCCTGGGGGTGGGGTACTGTATTGCGCCTGCGCTTACTCCGTCAGGGAGCGTCCACTTAATGCGTGGAGGCTCGCCGGAATCGCCCGCGTTTACCCAGTAGACGTGCCATCCCTTCTCCAGCTTGAAGTAGAGCCCTGCGGTAAAGTTCTGTCCGGGATACAGCTCTGCCGGAGGCGCAACCAGCTGCACACTGAGGTGCTGCGCTGTCGCTGTGGGGGCAGCCCTGGCAGTGAGGCCAAGCGCCAGCAGGCAAATAAATATCACCAGATAACGGGGACGCATAGACAAGATCACTTTCTCTTTGTCTATTGTAGGACGGGAAGTTGGGAGGAGGGTTACACCCTCAATGCACGGACGATGGATGGGATCACATCCGCGTACAGCTCAAGTTTCCTGAGGGGGTACCCCCCCTCCCCCTATGTAGCAGTGGTTTTATTTGTTTTCAATGACTTACGAGGGGATCACCCCCTGCTAAGTGATTGATTCTTCTATTGCTTGTGCACTACTCCAGTGTTTTCAAGCATTTAGAGGGGGGTCTGTTTTGGGTATTACCTTTGCAGGGTGCAGTGTACAGCGCTCAGGGTACAGAAATACGAAAGCCCGCCTATTTAAGGCCGGCTTCTTCTCTCTATTTTTAGTTTATCAATTTTGGGCATAATACTATGCCAAATTTCTTTGACGCATAACTGACTTGTTTTGTGATGGTTGGGAGAACTCCGGGCTGGTTGAGGGGCTTGACATCAAAATTCTTGGCTCGTTCGAGAAAAGCGGCCTTGCTTTGCAAGGCAAAAGGCGCAGCCTCACGGCTGCGCGTCCTTCGACTTCGCTACGCTTCGCTCAGGATGACAAATAACAGAGTTATGTATGGCTGCCGATCAGGTTTTTGCGCCGAAGGCGCGTTCGCCTGGACGGCCAGTCCTCACCAGCCCAGGTTCATGCGCTCTTTCAGGATGCAGTGGTCCATCACAACCTTGATGCCTGCGCCTTCGGCCTGGTGCGCAGCCTCATCGTGGATCACTCCTTCCTGTAGCCATAGGTACGGGATTCTTAGGCGGATGGTATCTTTTACGATTTCGGGGACGAATTCCGGAGCGCGAAAGACGTTCACGAGGTCAATCTTCCCTGCTGCTTTCACAGCGTCGTCGAGCGTGGGGTAGGCCTTCTCGCCCAGAGAGCTTTCAATCTGCGGATTGATGGGGATGATGCGGTATCCGCGGCTCTGCATGAAGCGCGAAACTCCGTAGCTGGCGCGGCCTTCTTTATCGGAAAGACCTACGACAGCGATGGTCCTGGAGTTGTCGAGGATTTCGCGGATGGTGGAGGGTTCGTTCATCCTGTAACCGAGTTTACTGAAAAGCGGAGCGCCCTGCGGACGCTTCGGCCCCACACTTCGCTTTTCACCCCAGCGCACGAACACCGCGTGCGCCGGGGGCCCCGATACGCGAAGTGTGGGGCACCCGCATCCGTGCTCGATCAATGTCGAGCATGTAACCAAAGACATGGGTGCCCCATACTTTACGCGGCGCATTTCCGCGTAAAGTGTGGAGCTGGACGTATGCTGTCCGCAATGCCCTCAAATTTAAAACGCTATTCAGGCGCGGGCGATCTGCATTTCGTGACTTTCAGCCTTTCCTAAGAACATCGAGAGCTCGCGATCTGTTTCTTCAAATTTTGGAAGAAGAGCGCTCTTCTCGATTTCTATATATAGCTGGATATGTTGTCATGCCGGAACACGTTCACCTGCTGGTCGGCGAGCCACCGAGTGGTGACGTTACAACCTTTTTGAAGAGTGTAAAACAGCGCTTTGGGCGGGCGGCTCATACATTTGGCATGGTTCCGGCTGATGTGCCTGCCTGGGAGCGGAGATATTACGACTTCAATGTATTTACGGATAAGAAGCGGATTGAGAAGTTGAAATACATGCACCGGAATCCGGTTGTTCGAGGGTTAGTCATGAAACCGGAAGACTGGTTGTGGAGTAGTTTTCGTTATTACCTGCTTGGGGAGCAGCATATCGTGTTTCTTTCAGAGAGAGTTGATGACTATAAGTTTGTTCCTAAGGTTTGAAAAAGCGGGCGTCCTTCGGACGCTTTAGGCCCACACTTTGCTACGCAAAGTATGGGGCACCCGCGTTTTCTGCTATTCCAAATCGTCCCCGGTATCGGCGGCTACTGGCACTCCGCCGCTTCTGCGCATCAGCAGGTAGCCGCGAATGAATGGATCTAAATAGCCGTCGAGGACGCGGTCTACGTCGCCTACTTCTACTTTTGTGCGATGGTCTTTGGCCATGCGGTAGGGTTGCAGCACGTAGGAGCGAATCTGCGAGCCGAAATTGATGTCGAGCTTCGAGTCTTCGAGCTTCTTGCTTTCGGCCTTCTTCTTTTCGAGCTCGTATTCGTAGAGGCGCGAACGCAGCATCTTCATCGCCTTCTCACGGTTCTTGTGCTGCGAGCGCTCGTTCTGGCACTGGACAACAATCCCGGTGGGGATGTGCGTGATGCGGACGGCAGAGTCGGTGGTGTTGACGTGCTGTCCGCCCTTGCCGCCAGAGCGGTAGGTGTCGGTGCGAATCTCGTCGGGCTTGATGTCGATCTGGATGGAGTCGTCGATTTCCGGCGACACGAAGACCGATGCAAACGAAGTATGACGACGCTTGGCTGCGTCGAAGGGCGAAATGCGCACGAGGCGGTGTACTCCGGTTTCGCCTGAGAGCAGGCCGAAGGCGTATTCGCCGGTGATGGTGAAGGTCGCCGACTTGATGCCCGCTTCTTCGCCGTCCTGGTAGTCGTTCATCTCCGTCTTGAAGCCCTGCTGCTCGGCCCAGCGCAGGTACATGCGCATGAGCATCTCGGCCCAGTCCTGGCTCTCGGTGCCACCCGCACCGGGGTGCACGGTGACGATGGCATTCAGCGGATCGGTCTCACCGGAGAGCATGGTACGCTCTTCGAGCTTGTCTACATAGTCGCTGAGGGACTGCATCTCGCGCTGGAGATCCGCTTCGACCGGCTCGCCTTCGCGCGCGAGATCGAAGTACGCCTCAACGTCTCCTGTGCGGCGCACGAGTTCGTCATCGGCGGCAAGCTGCTCCTCGAAGCGCTTGCGATCGCGCATCAATGGCTGCGACACGGCGGCGTTGGCCCACAGGCCGGGGTCGGAGAGCTTGCCTTCGATTTCCGTTAGTTGTTTGCGGAGGCGGCCGGAGTCAAAGATACTCCCGCAGGTCGCGTACCTTGTCGCGAATGGGAGCGTAAGCGAATTCGAGATCGTTCAGCACCTTAGTGAGACCTGTCTTTGAATTGAGTTTGCGCCTATTTTAAGAGCATTGCCTCAGGGGCTAAAGCCCCTTTTCATCTTTGCTGTAATGGCACGGCTAAAGCCGTGCCCCTTCAAAGACTGTGAAGTCAAATGCCTGAATCATGAACTTTAGTTTCGATAGATTTCAGGCGCGCTCCTGACAGCGCTCGCGCAATCGCTGCTATAGAAATTATCCCACAGAGGATGGCGAAGACGTCGCCATGGCGCGAGTAGAAGGTCACGTCATCTTCGTATCCGTAGCGCACGGCGAGCGATGTGGCAACATGGCGCTGCGCGCTGAAGGTTACGCGGCCCTCGGGATCGATCGAAGTGGTGACACCGTTGTTTGTGTCGCGCAGGATCCAGCGGTGGTTTTCAATGGCGCGCATGCGGGCCATGTTCAGGTGCTGCCAGGGAGCGCTGGTGTCGCCATACCAGCCATCGTCAGAAATATTGACGAAGACTTCGGCGCCGTTCGCCGCGAACTGGCGCACTTCATCGGCAAAGATCGACTCGTAACAGATGAAGACGCCAAAGCTGTGTCCATTGGTGCGAAAGGCGTTGCGCGCTTTGCCGCGGTCGAAGTCGCCTACCTGCTGCGTCAGGTGCTTCGCGAAAAAAAACAAATTACGGTATGGCACGTATTCGCCAAACGGGACGAGGTGAATCTTGTCGTAACGCCCGATGATGCTGCCGCCGGGCGCGGTGAAGACGGCTGAATTGTATGTGCCGGTCTGATCGCGGCCCACCATTCCGGCAATCATGGGTGCGTGAGTTGTGGTTGTAATGGAACGAAGCAGCGCTGCGGTGCGGGGATCATTGCTGGTCAATGATGATGGCGCTTCCGGCCACGCGATCAGCCCCGGAGCAGGTGGGTTCTGTGCGCATTGCGGAGTTACGGCCTCCGCAGTCTTTGTGGGCATGCCCGCAATTTGCGGCGTGCAGTATTGCTGGCTCATCTCAAGAATGCGCGCCGCATTCTCATCCCACTCCGGGCCGACCCAGGAGTTGTCTACACCTACGTCAAGGTTGGGCTGCAGCAGTATCGCATAATCTGAAGTCTTTTCCGGTTGCGGATGAACGAAAGAGCCTGACTGCAGCAGGAAGATCAGCAGCACTGCTCCTGTACCGATGCGAATCCTCATGTGGGTCGATTGCGCAAGGAACGCAGCAACGAGTAAGGCGCTGACTGCTACCAGCACGAAGGAGATTCCGAAAACGCCAGTGAACGGAGCGAGGCGCGTGAGCAGAAAATTATCTACCTGCGAATAGCCGAGCTGGTCCCAGGGAACGCTGGTGATGCGTGATGCGGCGAATTCGATCGCGGCCCAGAAGAAGGGCGCGAGCACGAGTGGAATCGTGTTGGTGCGAAAAGCCTTGCGGCATAAGGCGACCAACCACCCGAAAAGCGCGAAGTACAACCCCAGCACCATGCTGTAGAGCAGAACAATACCCGCTGCTCCCGGCCCCGGCACATTTCCGTAGATGTGCATGGTGTCGTAAATCCAGTAGCAATTGAGGACGTACCAGAGGACGCCGCATGCGTATCCGGCAAGCGCGCTGCGGCGCAGATAGCGCGGAGCTTCGACGCTGCACTGCATCAACAGTCCGCAAAGCAGTGGGACGAGCGCGATCCATGCAAACATAGCCCGCCATGGCGGCATTGGTCCGGCAATGGGAAATGGCAGATCGAGCAGGAATCCGGAAATCAGCCCCAGAAGGATGGGGCGTCGAGTGAGAGCGCGCATCCGAAGGTGAGTCTAACATTCTGCCTTGCAATTTCCTTCAGGCGTACAATAAAGGATGTGGACGCTTTCATTTACTTTGGAATGCGCTTGCTGATGTATATGTTCTTCATTGGACTGGCTGGTTCGGCCATCGTCGTCCTCATCAGCTGGTGGAGAATATGCAGAAATCTGTAACAGAAACACCTGGAATCGAGCGCCTCTTTTTTGAAGAGGCATTGACGATGACTGCATATCAACATACACTCAGCGCTGAGCGTCCTTGCCGGGGCGAATGTTCGCCTATTGGTGGGTAGCAAGCGATTCGCCCATAAACCATGCCTGTTGGTCAAACCTTTACCGCTCCACAATCGAACCGAGTACGGCTTGTAGTTGCCTCCTCGGTTATGCTCACTTTCATTTCCTTCTGGCGTGCAGCAGCCGTCGTCCTTAATGATTTAGGCTCCTCTGCCTTCTATGCCGGAGGCATCGCGGAAGAAGCGATAGGCAAGTCGGCTCCCTGGTTCATTCTGGGCGTGATGATTTTTGCTTTCGCTGTGCGCTCTGTGTATATCGAAAGCTGTTCGATGTTCACGCGCGGCGGCGTTTATCGCGTGGTGAAGGAAGCGCTGGGCGGTACTTTTGCCAAACTGAGCGTCTCGATGCTCATGTTTGACTACATTCTCACCGGGCCGATTTCGGGCGTGTCCGCGGGACAATATATTACAGGACTGTTGAATGAGTTGATGACGGTGGGCGCAACTCATGGCTGGCTTCCTCCGGTACTGATGACGTCCGCGCACACGGCACGCCAATTGCCGACGAACGGCACCTCGGCGCTCTTCTGTATTGGAGTTACGCTTTACTACTGGTGGCAGAACATCAAGGGCATTGAAGAATCGACAGACAAAGCCCTTGAGGTCATGAAGATTACGAGTATCATGGTCGTCCTGCTGCTGGGCTGGGGAATCTTCACCGTATTTCATACAGGCGCAAATTTTCCGCCGCTGCCGGTCCCGGCAAATCTTCATTTCTCTCACGATGCGCTTGGGTTTCTTGCAGGAACAAAGTTTGCCGCCAGCCTGGGACTCTTCGGCATTCTGATGGCGTTTGGCCATTCGATTCTTGCCATGAGCGGCGAAGAAACGCTGGCCCAGGTCAATCGTGAAATTGAACACCCCAAGCTCAAGAACCTGAAGCGCGCGGCGCTGGTCATCGCCATTTATAGCCTTATCTTTACCGGGCTCGTATCGCTGCTGGCGGTGATGCTTATTCCGGATGCGGTGCGCGTCCCTGTATATCGTGACAACCTGATTGCGGGCCTGGCGATGTTCATGACGGGGCCGCTGGCGCTGCGCATCGTCTTCCGTGTTTTTGTCGTGATTGTCGGCTTCCTGATTCTTTCCGGAGCCATCAATACTTCGATCATCGGTTCGACCGGCGTGCTGATGCGCATCTCGGAAGATGGCGTGCTGACGGACTGGTTCCGCAAGCCGCAGAAGAAATACGGCACCAGCTATCGCATCGTCAACCTGGTCACTGCGCTGCAACTGTTCACCATTATCGTGAGCCGGGGCAATGTTATTACCCTGGGCGAGGCTTATGCCTTTGGCGTGATCTGGAGCTTCACTTTTAACTCGCTGGCGATGCTGGTGCTGCGCTGGAAATACAAGGGCGAGCGCGGATGGAAAGTTCCGATGAATATCCGCATCGGCAAGTTTGAGCTGCCTGTCGGATTGTTCTCTGTCTTTCTGGTGCTGCTTTCCACTGCCGTAGTGAACCTGTTCACCAAGAGCATCGCTACTGAAACGGGTATAGCTTTCGCTGCGGTGTTCTATATCATCTTCACCATCTCAGAAAGCCGGAATAAGAAAAAACACGCGGCTACAGTCAAGCAGATGAAGGAGCACTTCCAGCTTGAGCACCAGGATACGATTGGCCGCGCGGCTCTCGAGATTCGCCCTGGTGGAGTGCTGGTTACCATGCGCGATGCGGCGAATCCATTCGCGCTGAAGTGGGCACTCTCGCGCACGAGTACTGACGATCAGGATATCGTTGTTCTTACTGCGCGCATGATGGGTGTTGGCGGGCCTGAGTATATTGAGGCCTCAGACCAGTTATTCAGCGAGCATGAACAGATGCTCTTCACCAAGGCTGTTTCTATTGCGGAAAGCTTCGGTAAGCATATCTCGCTGTTAGTGGCTCCGGCGGGTGATATCTTCGCGGCTCTCGTGCAGACGGCTAATTCGCTTGAAGTATCTTCTCTGGTTTCCGGGTTATCGACCAAGATGACCGCCCAAGAGCAGGCCTACCATGTGGGACAAGCGTGGGAGAACTTACCTGAGCCGAAGCGGCAATTTACTTTCTATGTCGTGATGCCGAATGGTGAAGCACAGGGCTTCCATATCGGGCCGCATGCTCCTACTCTGCAGGCCGATGATGTGCAGCTGGTTCACAGGCTATGGCTCAACTTCCGCCGCGATCCCAACATGCAGGACCTGCATCACAGCGACATAGTGACCTATGCTCTTACCCGGCTTGCCATAGAGTATGCGCGCGACAAGCAGGAAACACTGCGCGATCTACGCAGATATACCAGCGATGGAACAAGGAAGACTACTCTGAGCTCTTCACTTCAGGGAGCATCCAGTAAAGACTTCGACTATCCTGTTCCAGTACCCGGACCATCTTCCAGGCAACCAGAAACCGAGAAGTAAACTTCTAATTATCGGCAAATAAGTTGTACTTACAGCAAAGCCGGTTGTTAGTTTTTCGGGAATCCTCATATCCCGGATTTATGAGAGGTTCTCTGTTCCGTTAGAGTCATTTTAGTTCAGAAAATTTCTATCCAGAACTAAGAAGCTCCTTAGATGTATCGCAATATGGCCCTGGTCTAACTAGATGAACTCATCTCTGCTGGCGGCAAGCAGTATCCAGCTACCTTCAGAAAGCGCTGATCTCGGATTGGAGGAAAGAGTGGAAGTGAGAAATATTGTTGCTGAACTGGATAAGGAAATTGCGCGCCTGAAGGAGGCCCGTGCGCTGTTAGCCGGGACCGCAGGCCGCAGTCCTATTAAAGCTGCTGCCGGACGCAAAATGAGCGCCGCCGGTCGCCGGCGTATCTCGGAAGCTATGAAAAAGCGCTGGGCGGAGCGCAGAAGGGCTGCGAAAAGCAAGTAAATTGCCAGTTACAGATCAAAAGACCTCAGCATACATTGTTTCTGAGGTCTTTTGATCTTACAGCAATAAGCTATTACTGAATGCTTTCACCCGGCGCAATCGCATGTACTTTGACGCCTGCGCCTTCCAGAAACTTCTCCAGTTCCTGCGGTGTTCCCGTCAACACGGGAAAGGTTCCGTAGTGAATAGGAAGCACGGCCTTCACTCCAAGATACTTCGCTGCCAGAGCAGCTGCCTTCGGTCCCATCGTGTAATGGTCGCCGATGGGAAGCATGGCCAGCTGCGGCTGGTATAAGTCGCGAATCAGCTGCATATCCGAAAACAGCGCTGTATCTCCTGAGTGATAAAGCACGGGGCCATTCTCAATGGTGAGCACATAGCCTGCGGGCACACCGCCGTATATCAACCGCTCACCATCGTCAATTCCTGAACTGTGCTTTGCCTCCACCATGCTGATGGTCACGTCCTCGTAGCGAAAGGAGCCGCCGAGGTTCATCCCGACACCATTCTTCGCTCCCTTTGAGCTTGCCCAACCGACCAGTTCAGGCATGCCAACTACGGTCGAGTTGTGCTTCTTCGCTACCGGCACCAGATCGGCAATATGATCGCCATGCCCATGCGAGGCCAGCACCAGATCGATCTTTTCCGGAAGCTTGTGGCCCTTCGGATATTTCGGATTGTGCTCGATAAACGGATCGATCAGAATCGACGTCCCTTTCGCGGTAGCAACATGCACGGTCGCATGGCCCAGCCAGGTCACAACCGTTCCCTTCAAGTCAGACATCTTCATAACTCCTTGGTTTTCAGTTCTTCCTATCTGATGTGGTTCGCGCGCATTCGTATCTTATGATGCGACGCTTTTTATGTTTATGAAAATCCGGCATTTGCGAGATAACAAAACCGGCAATTGACGCAGCTTTCGAGCGGGAGTAATGTAGTTCTTCATGAGCGAAGAAAAAGCGAAAATCGCCGCCTTGTCGCTCTTCCCCGACGACGCGGATTCTATCCCTCTTGTAGGCATCGCACGCATTGCCAGTCACTCACAAGTAACCGATACCGGTCATCTGACCGAATATCGAGCACTCAATGTGCGCTCCGTGCTGAATGCGGTAATTTCAAAGCGCGGAGTGCCTTTCGGTCGAAGCATCAATCCTTACCGAGGGTGCGAATTCGGCTGCCGCTACTGCTTTGCCCGTTACACGCACGAGTTCATGGAACTGCGCGACCCTGCACTGTTCGAGCGGCAAATCTTCATCAAGCAGAATGCAGCGTGGCTCCTCAAGCAGGAACTGCGCAAGCTTCGTCCGCATGAGGAGATTGCGATGGGCACGGCGACGGATCCATATCAGCCAATCGAGCGGCGCATGCGCATCACGCGCAGTCTGCTGGAAGTGATGGCGGAATGCAAAGGTCTGCGTCTTGGGATCGTGACGAAATCAACAATTGTGGTTCGCGACATCGATCTGCTGCGGAAGTTCGCGGAACGCAACCGGCTCACGGTGCACGTCAGCATTACGACGCCAGATGCGAAACTGGCGCGCATCCTGGAGCCACGCGCGCCGCGGCCCGATCTGCGCTTTCAAACCGTGGCGAGACTGCGCCAGGCAGGGATTCGCACCGGCATTCTATGCTGCCCCATCATGCCCGGGATCAACGATACTCCGGCAGCGTTCGAGGCCATGGCAAAGCGCGCGAGAGATGTGGACGCGAGCTTTCTCGCAGCCAATCCGCTCTATCTCAAGCCCTGCTCCAAAGGAACATTTCTTGAATTCGTGCGCGAGCACTTCCCTGCTCTTGAAGCCAGCTATGAGAAGCGTTATGGAGAAGATGCATTCGTCTCCAAGGCCTATCGAAAACGCATCGAGGATTTACTCGCCGCTGTCGTGAAGAAGTATGACCTGGGCAGAAGGCGTGATGGTGCGGTGCCGATTCGTGAGCGGGAGACAGTCAAGTATGAGACGGCACAGAGATCGTTATGGCCTGACTTAGACCCAGGCTAGTGGCATTTGACTCTGCGAACATTCGGTTTGCAAAACTCCCAGGTTAGCTGCGCTTCGCTCCGCGAACCTGGGGCACCCATGGAGTGGCTACCGATATGAACTGCAGGTCCTCCACTACGCTACGCTTCGGTCGGGATGACAATTCATTAAAGTTCAGCGCGTGATCATCACTTCGTAGAGATTGTCTTTCGCGAGGAAGAAGCGGTAATTGCCGTAAGCCGAAAACAGCTTTTCGATATTGCGGTTGGTGTAGACACGCTGCACCGGGAAGGCTTCGCTCTCCTGCATATCGATGGTCTCGCCTTCCGACAGATGGTAGCGGCAGAAGGTGGTTTCCGGCCCTTCTTTCTTCGAATGAAAGAGGGCGAGAATGCGCCCGCCGGGGTGCAGAGCATGGTAGAGCTTCTCCACAAGCGGGGCCACCAGACCTTCGGGAACGTAATCGAGCGTTGTCCACAGCAGCACAACATCAAATTCGCGGCCGCCGAACTTCAGGTTCTGCTCGAAGAACCCCTCGACGTCAAAGCCGGGCTTACCGCCGTCTTCGGCTGGAATCTCCCAACCGCCCTTGAGCGATTCGTGGACAAGATCGGCCATCCACACGCTGTGGCCAAGACTGGTGAGATAGTTGATGTTCGAAGGAGAGGTGGGGCCGATATCGAGAATCCGCAGCGACTGCTCAGTCTTGAGATATTTCTGCAGCGCAGACCAGCCGCTCGAGTGCCGCGGCACACGCGGTCCCGTAAGGATTGTCGGCTTGTCCTGCCGGGTCTCGCCTTGACCACGGTTAAATAAAGTACGCAGCACGCTCATTCCAGATACTTAAGGAACCTCAGCTCAAGTTTGTTCTTTGAAGGCGTAGCCTCATGAAATGCGGCGCAAGCCGCGGGGAAACACATCCCCATACGGCAATTTTACCGCCATTATGCAAATCCAGCTTCTTAGAGGGCTCTTATTTCGTCGCGCCGAAAAGCGCGCCGGCCTTTTCCGGAGTAGATGCAGTTGCACGCTCACCCGCTGACGGTTGTACGAGATCTACTTTGCCCTTGAAGATGGCATTTTCCTCAATGGAAAGGCGGCTCGCCTGCAGGTCTCCTATCGCGCGGCATCCGGCACGCAGCTCGACGCGACCGGTGGCACTGATGTTGCCGTCCAGCGTGCCCAGCACGATCACGTCACGCGCGGCAACATTGGCCTGTACGCGCGCATTTGCACCGATTGTCAAGCGGCTGTCGCTCAGCGTAATCGTACCTTCCACAAGCCCGTCCACCAAAAGATCTTCGCTTCCCTTCACTTCACCACGAATCTGAACTGACTTGCCGATTGCCGCTGTTGTGCCCTCGCCTGCACCCGCCATGTATGTCTCCTGAAATTGCCTTTCTTGAGCGTTGCCACGAATATACGCAACGACGGGGAACGCTGCAACCCAAGAGATCGTGCTCGCGCCTGGTTTGGACTAAAATGAGCCTCAACAACCTGATTCGGGAAAACTTCCTCCATCATGGAGGCGTCTAAGAAGCACAGCGGGAGTATGAAAGATCAGAACATACCGGCTCGAAGATGGGGCAAAATTTTTCTCCTGCTTCTCAGGATCTCGTGCTGTGCGTTCTTCCTCGCTCCTCTTCTCCACGCGTCAGCGCAAACCGATGCCTCCGTCGATCCAGCAGCCATCGTCCGCAGAGCTTCGCACAATGAGCTGAGCGCGTCGAATGGAAATCATCCCTTCCGCTATCAGCTGCACAAGATCGACGACGGAAAGATCACGACAAAAGAAATCATCGAAACCAAGGATGGCGATGTCGCCCGGCTGATTGCCATCAACGACAAGCCGCTTGAGGCTGATGCGCAGAAGGCCGAAGTTGACCGGCTGAACAACCTGGCGGCACACCCGGAGATGCAGGAACACCGCCGCAAGAGAGAGCAGGAAGACAGCGATCGCGCGAACAAGATGGTCCGCCTGTTGCCGGATGCATTTCTTTACAAATATGAAGGTATGAAAGACGGCCCGAACGGCCCATGCTACCGCTTCAGCTTTCAGCCAAATCCGAATTTCAATCCGCCCGACCACGAATCACAAGTCTTTGCAGGAATGGCAGGCGAACTGTGGGTGGATAAGGCACAGGAGCGCATGGTGCGCCTCGATGCTCACCTGATTGCCGATGTGAATTTCGGATGGGGCATCCTGGGCAGGCTATATAAGGGCGGCAGCATTCTTGTGGAACAGGCCGATGTTGGCGACCATCACTGGGAGACAACACACCTGAAACTGGGCCTTACCGGTAAAGCGCTGATGATCAAACCGCTCAGCTTCCAGACTACGGAAGATGCAAGCCACTTCGAGGCTGTGCCGCCAGAGACGGGCTACCAGAACGCCATCAAGATGCTGCTGAGCGATAACGCCAGCGCGCAAGTGGCTCAAGGCTCCATGCGCGCTCAGCGATAGGTTTTCTCTTACGAGAAATTGGTGTCGTCGCTGCTGTCGTAATCGTCGCCGCTCCCGAAGTCATCATTCGACGAATAATTCGTGTCGGACTCGTAGCTCGCGTCCTCCAAGCCTGAGTGATGTTCGGGACGGTCGTCAAATGACGCCTCGTGTTCGCGGTGCTCTTCGAAGCGGCCTTCATCGCGCGGCTCGTCATAGTAGTTGTTGATGACCGTCTCTTCCACTGGAGCGCCGCCTCCGAAGCCCCCCATTCCATAGCCGCCGCCATGGCCGAAACCATGCATCATGGATTCGATTCCTTCGAAGGCCAGTGCGCCGGCTGCTACGCCGGCTGCAGTTGTGGCGGCGCTGCGCAGGAAGCTGCCTGCAGGGCTTGGGCCTGACGCGGGAGAACCATAAGGCACATACTGCGGCGGAGCTTCATACACAGGCACCTGCTGCTGGTAAGGAACCTGCTGATACTGGGGTTGAGGCGGAGGAGCGGAAGGAACGGGATCGCGACGCCCCAGCAGTCCACCAAGAAAGCTTGTCGCCCGCGCCGGCTGCGGCGGAGCCTGCTGCTGTTGCTGCTGCAACTGCTGAATCTGCGCGCGCGCCTGTTCGATGGCGAAATTCTGCACCAAGACCGTCTGCGCTAACTTGTAGATCGCATCAGGATCGCGTCCCAGCCCTTCGAGCAGCAGCTGCTCGGCTTCCGGGTCTTTCTCGGTTAACTTTGTTTCCTGGACCTTGCGAACAAGGTCCTCAAGCATCGTGCTTTCCTGCGGAGTCATTTCGATACACCTCGACTACTTACTTGGATGAGCGTCCCAGTCATTTAGACACGTCCGGACACAAAAGTGGCGGACTTATCCGCCATTTTTCTATACGTATTCCTATTCGCCAGAGTTCCTTAAGGATGCTGTTTCAGGGCTTCTGGCCAGCGAGAAGAACCACAGCATCAGGAGAACATTGATCACGAAAACCACTGGGAAATAAAGCTTGTCATTCAGGCCGGAAAGCCATTGCTGCCCTGCGAAGGTGCTCAGGATGCGTCCAAGAAGACGCAGAGCGTTCAATCCATAGGCAATTGGGGCCAGCCAGCGCCATCCGTTCTGCTCCTTCCATGTAATGGCTGCAAAGCAGCACGATGCCAGCAGATAGCTCAGCATCAACGGGAAATACCAGCCCTCGACCATTTCATTCCATAACGAAAACCGGTTCAGGATTATGGCTTGCTTGTCCGGCGAGCCGCTGGCGAACTGATGCGCCCATTTCATCCCGATGATGAAGAAGTCCATGCTGCGATGTGTCAGCTCAAAGCCTACAAATGCCGCGCCAAAGAGCAGGCCCAGCACGGAAGTGACGGGCGCAATCCGGATATAGCGGAGGGTGATCACTACAAAGGGCACCATCAGCAGAAGAATCGTGCCCATGATGAGCAGTGCCCTGACATGATCAACAGGAAGCAGATAGGTAAGCAGGTCATCTTTCGGGCTGTGTGACTCGGGAATCCAGAAGCGGGAGGCCAGTTCCTGAAAGGTCTGCGCCAGTATGAAAGCAAGAATGCAAAGTCCAGCGACATGGCATCGCCGTCTATCGTCGGTCATGAACAAGCTGCACCCTCGGAGAAAGCATCATCCTAAATGAAATGACACAGAAGAACGATCCTTACAACCTGCAGCGTTTTGTGGAAGCCCAGAATCCGGTCTTCGATCAGGTTTGCGCCGAGCTGCGCGCCGGGCAGAAACGAAGCCACTGGATGTGGTTCGTTTTCCCGCAGATCAAAGGCCTGGGGCGCAGCGATATGGCTGTATGGTTTGCGATTTCGTCTTTGAACGAGGCCGAAGCGTATTTGCAGCATCCGGTTTTGGAGCCTCGGCTCAGGCAATGCTCTGAACTGGTGTATGGGATGGAAGGGCGTTCGGTAAGCCAGATTTTCGGCAGTCCGGATGATCTCAAGTTCCGGTCATCCATGACATTGTTTGCCAATACAAGAACTTTGGATAACCGGATATTTAAGGATCTTCTGCAGAAGTACTTTGACGGCAAGCCTGATGACCGGACTCTCGAACTACTGCGGGAAACCAGCTCATCGAGTTAAGCAGCGCTCAGGCAAAAGCCAGAGCGCGCACTTCTTCTTTCCTGACGGTAAGCTTTTCGATGAAATCGGCGCGCACCTCGAAGCCGCGGCCGGGTGTGGTTGGCACACGAATCTCACCTTTGGAGGAAACTTCGACCGCGGGCTCGATGATTTCTTCCTTCCAGTAGCGCTTCGAGGCGGAAACATCGCCCGGCAGCGAGAAATTCTCCAGCGACGAGAGCGCGATGTTGTGTGAACGCCCGATGCCGCTCTCAAGCATGCCTCCACACCATACGGGAATGCCGCGCTCCTGCGCGGCGTTATGCACGGCGATGGCTTCGGAGAAGCCACCGACACGCCCATTCTTGATATTGATGATGCGGCAGGATTCCATCTCAATCGCGGCCAGCGCGTCGCGGCGATTGCGAATTGACTCGTCGAGACAGATCGCCGTGTTGATCCGCTTCTGCAGCATGGAGTGGAAGTAGAAATCGTCAGCCCAGAGCGGCTGCTCGATCATTAGCAGATCGAAGTCATCGAAGCTCACCAGGTGCTCAATATCGTTCATCCGGTAGGCGGAGTTGGCATCGCAGCTCAACAGAATATCGGGCCAGCGCGTGCGCACTGCCTCGAACATCTTCACGTCCCAGCCAGGCTTGCATTTCAGCTTGATGCGCTGGTAGCCGGCGGCGAGCTCCTTCTCAATCTCGGCGAGCTGTTTTTCGAGGGTTGGCTGAATACCAATGGAAACGCCGCACACAATCACTTCGCGTGTGCCGCCCAGCAGCTCCGCCAGCGGGATGCCGCGCATCTGGGCTTCCAGGTCCCACACGGCATTCTCAAGCGCGGCCTTGGCCATGCGATGGCCGCGCACCTGCCGGAAGATTCCGGGGCACTTGCCGCCATGTTCAGGATCGGCGCTCGCGAGTGCCGGAGCCAGCTCCTGTATCGCTACCAGCCATGCTGTGTCAATCGTCTCATCGCTGAAATAAGGATGCTCCCCTGCAACGCACTCCCCCCACCCGGTCAAGCCTTCGGACCTGATCTCAACCAGCATGATGCGCCGGTCGGTTGTGGTGCCAAAACTGGTCTGGAAGGGCTGCACCAGGGGCATGCGTATTTCGCGAAGAATGATGGAGTCAATTTTCATGCGTCCGTCTCACTTGTTTCGGGAGCAGCAGGTTCCCGCCACTCTCCTAGTTCAAATATTCCGTTGCCGTCCTTATCGGTGCGAAAACCTATGACCGCCAATCCACGCGCAAATGCATCGAGGAAATGCTGGCGGTTCCTTGTCTGTACTTCCAGAGCCCTCACCTGGTCCGCAGCGGAAGACTTCCATTTGCTGATCGCCTGCGGGACCATGATCGTTTCTTTGATTGCCTCAGGGGTGTGCTGAACCTTGGATGCGGCGGCGCCGGAAACGATTGCCTCAACGCGCTCCGACTGCATCCACCACTCGGCGTGCAAACGGTCTGTAGGCAATCCTCCTTGCAGACGAGAAGAGGATACACCATAAAAGTCCGGTGTATACCTCCGAACGATGGCCCCCAGCCTGTGGATATTGAGGAAAGAGTTCTTGATCTCCAGCGGGTCGAAGGTCCATTCCATTAGCCGGAATCCCCTGACAATGGCGTCTTCCCTCTGAGCCAGCTTCAGCCTGCGCCCGATCCCAGAATTGCGATATTCAGGGTTCACCGCCAGCATGTGCGAATGCAGATATGGCTCCAGAGGGGGTTGCTTGCCCGTTTCGAGTGCTGCCGGAAGGGCCATGGCAAAACCAATCAAACTTTCGTAAGTATCTGGTTTTCCGTCAGTTATATCGAAGGCTCCGATCACCTGGCCGCCAATCTTCCGGGTCACGGTAAAGACCCGGCGCGGGATCACGTCGCCATCCGAGTAACCCCATACATCGATCTGCAGCTGCACGCAGGCATCGAGCTCCTCAAAACCTCGGCAGTGGCGTATCAGGACAGTCCGGCCCTGAGGCGTCGTATAGGTTTTGTTGTCCTCTGTTGCTATCATCCCTTGCGTTCTCACTGACCTCTGCTGTGGAAAAAGAGCTGTTTGCGGCGCTTTGGCGGTTTCACTCCCGCTCTTTGGCCTGATTCCAGAGATTTTCGAGAGACTCGGGAGGAAGCTCCTCCAGCGGTATCGCACTTGCCGCTTCCATCATGGCAAAGCGGCGGCGGAATTTCATGTTAGTCTCGCGCAGTGCCATCTCCGGATCAACCTTCAAGTGGCGCGCCAGGTTTACCGCTGTAAACAATAGATCACCAAGCTCAGAGGCAATCGCTTTCTGCTGCTGATCTGTACGCTTCAGTTCTGCCTCAAGTTCCTGAATCTCTTCCTCTAATTTATCGAAAAGTCCGCGTACATCCGGCCAGTCAAAGCCCGATTTTGCCGCTTTCGATCCGAGCTTACCCGCCTCAAGCAACGCTGGAAGGGCACGCGGAATGCCATCCAGACGTCCCTGTGACTTTTCATCTTTCTGCTTTGAGGATTTTTCGAGCTGTTTGATTTCTTCCCAATTGCGCAGGACCTGCTTTGCATCGATGCCCTCCGTTTCGAGCCCCTGCGCAGTATTGCCTGCTGCGGCCGACGCTTCGTCACCAAAGACATGTGGATGCCGCCGGATCAGCTTGCGGTTCAGTTCGACGATGACGTCAGAGATGCTGAAGTATCCGGCTTCGGAGGCCATTTCAGAATAGAAAAGCACCTGCAGCAGCAGGTCGCCCAGCTCTTCCTTCAGATGGCCCCAGTCGCGCCGCTCGATCGCGTCCAGAACCTCATAGGTTTCCTCCAGCGTGTACTTGCGGATGGAATCAAAGGTCTGCTCGCGGTCCCACGGACATCCGTCCGGTGCGCGCAGCCGGGCCATGATCGCGGTCGCTTCAGTAAACAGACCGCCTGCATCCTGCTCTGGTGGCATATCTCTACTTTAAATGAGGAACTAGCCGTCCAGGCAATCGGGACTGGCCGTCCAGGCAGCCGCGCGCTTCGCACGCCTTTTGTCGTCAGTGCTTGAACAATCCACCAAGCGCTTTGCCAAGAGGATTGTTTTGTGTTCCTTTCTTTTGCTGCTGTATCGCTCCGCCTGCCAGCTTGCTCATGTCAGGCGTGAAGGTTGGATTCGATGTGGTGCCGCTAATCGTAACCGGAATGCCGTTTTTCGTGGTCTGGCTTACGGCAGATCCGAAGACCCCGGGAAGCAGGCTCATCGCCTGGGTTGCGAGTCCGCCAATGCCGTTCGCATCAGGCTTCACCAGCAACTGATAGTTCAAGGCCCCGCCTGGGCTGATGGATCCACTTCCGGAGGCGGAACCCATGCCTGCGACCACGACAGCCAGATTGTCGGTATGCGTGCCATCCGGCCCATAGCGCAGATTTGTGCTTAAAGACTGGATCGTTGTGTTTGAGCCTGTCTTTGCACCGGTCAGGGACTGAATACTGGCAAGCTTCTGCCCGAGATCAAACCCTGCGAGCTGGGTATTTGCTACGTGGACCGGCCCGCTGATGACCGGGGCTGTCGTCGGGCCGCTTATGTTGAGAGTAGTTGTGAGTGTGCCGCCATGCAGACGGGAGCCGGAGGGCAGCTGCACGCCTAACGAAGGCAGGAAGGCAACAAGGTCATCGATGGGCACGCTCTGGCCATTTACAGCAATCTGCGTTGTTGTTGCGTTTCCGCGCGTCTGATACGTTCCGGTGATCGCCAACGCCGCTTTCCCGATCTGCAGGTTTGCGCTCTGTATTTTTCCTGAAAGTGACTGCAGATCCTGGTTGATGGAGAACTGCATGTCTACAGGCTGCGAAGCAGGAGAGCCGTTTTTCGCTAATTTCAGCTGGGTGATATGCAATTTGCCATCAGCCTGCGCTGCCTGTCCGTTGGACACGACCTTCGTATCGAGGTCGGTAATGCCAGAGACGCCCTGGCTCGGATCGGCGAATCCCGCCGCCACCAGGTCAGCGTGTTTCAACGATACCTGCGCGGTCACTGGCGTGAGCGAGGCATCATGCTGGTTGATGGGGCCGGCAGTGCCGCTGACACTCAGGCTTCCGCCTTGTGGCAGCTTGCCATCCACGGTAAATGGGAATGCGTTGGCGAAAGAAAAATTCTGCACGCTTACATTCAAATCACTATAGACATGCGGACTGCCCTTCTGAGGTAACGTGCCAACGGTAACGGCACCACCCTTGATATCAATCCGCTTGACTGTCAAATTGGGGATCAGGTCGTTGGTTTCAGAGGTCGGAGCCTTGCGCTTCCCTTCTCCGCCAATGCTCGAGTAGTTCCAGGTGCCATTTTCAGCCCGCAGCAATGTGATCTTTGGCTGGTCAATGGTAAAGCCTGTAACGTGCAACTCGCGGTGAAAGAGCAGCGGCCCCATCTCAACACCGATATGCACATCTTTTGCGGTGAGAAATGGCTGATTGCTGAATGCAGGATCGTCGGCAATCGATAGAGCTTCGGCTACCAGGCTTCCTGAAAAAAGTGAGAAGTCCAGATGCCCCAACGTCACCTGCCTGCCCAAAGAATCTGAAATGGAGGTTTCAATACGGCTACGGTAAGTATCTGCATCCAGCAGATGCTGCACGACGAAGAACCCGATCAGCAGGACGGCCACAACTACCGCCAGAATGGTCCAGCTACGTTTGATTTTTGCCATTCCTCTTCTCCTTTTAGTCTGCCTACCTAGATGAACCTGAATCCGGCGAGACTCAACTTTCTGAAAAACGCTTCGACGGTAAACGATTCTCAAACCAGAAATTATAGGAGAGCATCGCGCCATCTTTTTGAGCAATTCCCCGAACTCTGATAACAACCATAATGAGGACATTGATTGATGCCAGAAGGACTGACCCGCCGCACCCTGCTCAAAACCGCCACCACCGCAGCTATTGGAGCAGGTATGAAATCACTGCTGCCCCTGCATGCACAGACCGCAGAGCATGGGCGCCCCAAGCCGGAGGATCGCCACTTCCGCAGCACCATCGTCGAAGCATTCATCGAAAAAATACGTGCGCGTATTGCTGATCCCGAGCTTGCGGCGATGTTCGTGAATTGCTTTCCGAACACGCTCGACACAACCGTTGAGCCCGGACGCTTTGAAGGCAAGCCTGACACAGCCGTTATCACTGGCGACATTCCTGCCATGTGGCTGCGTGATTCTTCCGCGCAGATCTGGCCTTATCTGCCGCTCGCCCGCCAGGACGGGCAACTGCGCGAGCTGCTGGAAGGCGTGATCCGGAGACAGGCTCGCTGCATCCTGATCGATCCCTATGCCAATGCATTCATGGCTGACCTGAACGCGCCGCCGCTCAAGTGGAGTCTTGAAGACAAGACCGACCTTAAGCAGGGGGTCGGGGAACGTAAATGGGAGCTGGATTCGCTGTGCTATCCGATCCGCCTGGCGCATGGCTACTGGAAGCAGACCGGGGACACGCGCCCCTTCGACACAACATGGAAGCAAGCGATGACTGTCGTTGTTCAGACCATGACCGTGCAGCAGCGCAAGCATGGCGACGGGCCATATCACTTTCAGCGCAGCTCGTTTATCTCGACGGAAACGCTGCCTGCTGATGGCTATGGGAATCCGGTGAAACCTGTCGGCCTTATCGCTTCGGGGTGCCGCCCCTCGGACGATGCCTGCATCTTTCCTTTTCTTGTGCCGTCGAATCTCTTCGCGGTAACCTCACTGCGCCAGCTCGCGGAGATGGCAGACGCAATCCTGCATGACGCAGCGCTCGCCAACCAGGCGCATGCGCTCGCCGTGGAAGTGGAATCAGCGCTTCATCAGTACGCCGTCGTGCACACCAGCGAAGGAACCATCTGGGCCTATGAAGTGGATGGTTTCGGCAGCCAGCTTCTGATGGATGACGCCAACGTGCCCAGCCTGCTCGGCCTTCCCTATCTGGCGAGTTCACCCGACGCAGCGCTCTATGAGCGCACGCGCAGGTTTGTCTGGAGTGAGCGGAACCCATGGTTCTTCCGCGGATCGGCAGGCGAAGGCATCGGCGGCCCTCATATCGGCAAGGACATGATCTGGCCCATGTCGCAGACCATTTATGCGCTGACCAGCAGCTCCGATACGGACATACGCAGGATGATTGCGATGATTAAAACATCTTCAGCGGAGACGGGCTTCATCCACGAAAGCTATAACAAGGACGATCCGAAGAAGTTCACCCGCGCGTGGTTTGCCTGGGCCAATACGCTCTTCGGCGAGCTGGTGGCTCAATGCGCATTGAAAAATCCTGGATTGCTGAACCGGGTTTAGTTGAACCGGATTTAGCCGGGCACTACGATGAGGCAGAATCGCATCCCAATGAGAAGCGCAGTGCCGCGCAAATCTCGTTCATGCGCACTGAACTCAATTGGGCTACGCGCTTGCCTAACTTCTGCTGGGAGACGGTGACGGCGTTATGCAGGTTAACGGCACATGGAACCTTCAGGCCGTCTTCCTCATTCAAAATTATCTCGGAGGGTACGCCGCGCACTGTGGACGTGATCGGCGCGATAGTTACAGTCGACAGATATGGAATCGCGCTGTTGCGAGTAAGCACGACAACCGGCCTTTTCTTGTCCGGCGGCGCAAACTGATAGAGGCGGACATCTCCGCGGGCTATTCTTCCGGCCACGCCGCCTCAGCTTCCCAGGCGCTTGCTTCATCATGCGCCTGCGGCTTCTTCAGATAGCCCTCGCGGTCACGCTCTTCCCTGACTATTATCTCCAGCCTCTGCAGATGCTCCCGCAGAGCATCGCGCACCAGTGCAGAACGATTCTGCTTCGTCCTGCGCGCTGCCCGGTCGGCAGCGTGCAGGAGTTTTTTGTCTAGAACAATCTGGATCGTTTCCATGTGGAACCTATTCCACAGTATATTCCACAATTTATCCGGCATCTTAATAAAGTAGCTCCCGGGGGTTTTCTATACTTCCTTCAGTGACTTTTCTCGCCGCTATCTTTTCAGTGCTCTTCGGACTTGCCTTCGGCAGCTTCCTGAATGTCTGCATCTCGCGCCTGCCGAAGTATCAATCGATCGTGCGGCCGCCGTCGCATTGCCCCAACTGCAAAAAATTTATTTCCACTCGGGACAACATTCCCTTTCTGAGCTGGTTTCTGCTTCGCGGGCATTGCCGCTACTGCAAATGGCCAATCCCCCGGCGCTATCCGCTGGTTGAGCTGGGAACAGCCTCGCTCTTCCTGTTTGTCTATCTTGTCTTCGGGCTTACTTTTGAAGCCGCCGGAATGGTCATACTATGCCTGCTGCTGCTCGGGCTAGCCGTGATGGATGCGGAGACCATGCTGCTGCCCGATACTTTCACCATCCCGGGCGTTGCTTCCGGCGTTCTGTATTCCGGGCTTGCCGGCGGGGCGCACGCGGCTTTGTGGTCGCTTCTCTATGCTCTGCTTGCAGGCTTGTTGCTGTTCATCATTCGCGGAGCCTACTTCCTCATCCGCCGCCACGAAGGCATGGGACTCGGCGATGCGAAACTCTTCGCCATGATCGCGGCCTGGCTCGGCCCGAGACGGGCGCTTCTTGCTCTCTTTCTCGGAGTGGTGGCGGCAGCTATCTTCGGGTTGATTGCGATCAGGCGAAAGCCTGATCCTTCAAAGCAGCCGACAAAGAGCAAGGCTTCGAGCTATGCCATTCCACTGGGATCATTCCTCTCGGCAGCGGGGATCTATACCATCTTTTTCGGCCATCAAACCTTAAAGTGGTATATGCAATTTTTCCGCTAAATAATAGATGCCTATCGCTTATCGGTCAGACCCTGCAGCGCCTTGCGCGCTGTCTTCGCTTTTGCCCCTTCGGGCAGAGCGGCCAGGTAGAGCTGATAATTCTGGACGGCTTCATCCTTATGGTTCAGGTGTCGCGCTGCCTCAGCCAGATAGAAAACTGCGTCGGAATTGGCCGGGTCGGCCTGGGTTGCTTCCTTGAAGCGCTCGTAGGCGCCCTTATAGTCCTCGCGGTTCAGATAGAACTCGCCTACATGCACGTCGCGCTCAGAAAGCTGCGGGTCGTGGACTACACCACCTGCGCCATTTGAGATGCGGCTGCCTCTGTCTCCTTCGAGATCGAGGTTCTTCGTGCTGTCGTCGCTTGAGCTTTCGCCAGTAGAAGCAGCGGGCGCAGACTTTGAGTCTTCCTCTTTTGCCTTGGCTGCGGCCTTCTCCGATACATCTTCAGGAAATGGATTGTCGGCCGAAGTGGACTTCTTCGGCTGCGCCTGCTGGCCGGAGTTCTGGCCCGTTGTCAACGGAGGCGTGTTCTGGTCCTGTGAGGCGGGAGGACAGGTGCTGCTGGACTTCCATGCACCACCTGATCCCTTTGTTGCCTGGCCACTGCAGTTTTTGTCGCTTTTGTCGGGCAACGCTGAGGGCGGCTTCGGCTGAGCTGGAGGCGGCGCATATGGATCGGACGATTGCTGCTGTTGCTGCGCAAAGCCAGAGGCTGCCAGTCCGACCACAAGCACCGAGCTAAAAAGAAAATGCCGCATCATCTTTTTAAGGAAATGTCTCATCTTTCCTTCTTTAAGAGTAGACGCGGCGGCGAAACAAAAGGATGGGAGAAATCTTTTTACAGAAACATCTCCATGAACACCTCGGCCCGTTTGTAAGGGGAGGGTTCGACCTTTGCCGGATCGATATGCAGAAATCCAACCGACTCATAGACATGGATTGCATTGCTCAGCTTGCTGCTGGTTTCCAGCGTCAATTTGTGAGCACCCAGCTTACGAGCCTCCTCAATCACATGCCTGAGCAGTGCCTTGCCGATGCCCTTATTGCGATGTTCTTCGCTGACAGCCATCTTGGCGACTTCGTAGGAGCGCGATCCGTTCACGATCAGGGCGCAGCAGCCGACGGTCTCGTCATCGAGCGTCGCGAAATAAATATGGCCTCCCGGCTCAAGGATGTGCTTCTCCGGATCACTCAGTATCTCGATGTCTTTTTCTTCAAGGACGAAATACTTTGCAATCCACTGCTCGTTCAATGCCCAGAAGACTTCGGCATCTCCATCACGATATTCGCGGTAGGTAATCTCCATCACAGCCTGCATCTCGCTTTTACCTCTTGATTGTCATTCAATCGCCCCGACCAGTAAGATGTCCAATATATTGTTTGTCTGTATTGAGACGAAATGAATATAGATGACATTGAACTGCGCCACCTGCGCTATTTTGTCGCCGTTGCAGAAGAGCTGCATTTTGGCCGCGCGGCGCAGCGCCTGCACATCGCGCAGCCTCCTCTTTCGCAGCAGATACGCAAGCTTGAAGAGACCATCGGCCATCCGCTGCTGTTGCGCACATCGCGCAATGTGCGGCTCACTGCGGCAGGCGAAGAACTGCTGAAGCGCGCTCAGCAGACGCTGCGCAAAGTTTCAGAAGACGTGCATAGCACGCGGCGTATTGGTCGTGGCGAAGTGGGTACGCTCACCGTAGCCTTCATAGCATCGTCCATGCTGACCGTGCTTCCGCGCATGCTGAGCACATACCGCCGGCAATTCCCTGAAGTCGAGCTGCGCCTGCGCGAGCTTTACACCAGTGCCCTTCTGCATGCGCTGCGCGACGGCACCGCCGACATTGGCTTCACGCGCGACGCGGGCACCGAAGAAGAGGGCTTGCATACGGAAGTTCTGCTGCCCGAACCCTATATTGCAGTGGTTGCGGCTCATCATCCGCTCGCGCAGAAAACCTCAATCCGCGTCGCCGATCTCCGCACCGAGCCCTTCGTGCTCTTCTCGCCTGAAGTCGGACTGAACGCATGGGACAAGGTCATGCGTCTCTGCCAGCAGGACGGCTTCCGCCCAAAGGTCGTGCAGGAGGCTCCACACTGGCTGTCGATCATGCGGCTGGTCGGCGTGGGCCTGGGCGTGACCATCGCCCCGGCATGCGTCGAAAGAATTGCCGACAAAGAAGTGCGCTGCCTGAAACTGCGGGGCGCAAAAATCTACAGCAATCTGGAGCTTACCTATCGCGAAGAAACATTGACGGAGCTTGAGACATCATTTTTGAGGCTTGCACGCAAAACATTTCAGAGTCCGGACCGCAAAATGAAGCTTTCATCGTAAGCTATACTCAGCACGAATCCTCAATGAGCCTGATCATACGTTCTTCTGCCATCCATGCGGCGGGCTGCTACACCACTGCCCCCATCAAGAAAGGCGCGCGCGTCATTGAATACACGGGCCCGCGCATCACCAAAGACGCGGCCGACGAGAAGTACCAGGACTCGCCGACAACTTATTTGTTCGGAGTTGGCGACGGGTCTTATGTGATCGATGGACACGGCACCGCCATGTTCATCAACCACTCGTGCGACCCGAACTGCGAGACTGACGAGATCGACGAACGAGTCTGGATCATGGCTATCCGTGACATCGCCGCCGGAGAAGAGCTTACCTACGACTACTGCCTCTACGACGGCGGCGACGGAGATGCAGCTTTCTGCAACTGCGGCGCGGCGAATTGCCGCAGGACGATGTATTCAGAAGAAGAAGTGAAAAAGCGCACGCGAGCGCAGAGACGCGCCGAGAAGAAAAAGATTCCAGCAAATGCACGCCATAACTCGAACGGGCATGCAACGAAGCGGTCAAAAGAAAGCTTGCAATCCTAAGCCTCTGCGGCGTCTTCAGGATTTCGGCGCAGATATAGAAGTCACCGTGATGGTGTCACCTGAGACTGTTCCGCTCACAGTAACATTCTGCCCTGCAAGGCCCTTGATTGCGGCATCCTCGCCTTTGAGCTTGTAGACCTTGCCCTGGCTCACCAGCACTGCCTCGGAACCGCCCTTCATGCAGCTTTTGACGCATTTAGCGGCATCAGCACTGGGCGCACTGTGGGCTGCGCCACAATGCGAATCACTGATAAAGCCGTTGACAGTGGTCGATGACTGCGCCGAGAGACCCGCGACTCCCAGGGTCAGTACAGCAGAAATAGCAAGTGCTTTCATTCGCATACAGGCTGTCTCCTTGGCGACCAGTGTACAGCAACCACAGGCGCTTCGAGTTAAATGAAACGCCTGCGGTTTTGATGGTCAGAAAGTAAACTTCAATCCCCACTCCGTCTGGCGCGCAGCACCAAGCGCATACACACCGGTGCCGTTGCCCACGCGGAAGGTCTCATTGGCGACGCCATCGGTCCCGTTGAGAGAGCCCGGTGAGCCGGAGAGAAGTCCGCTCAGAGTGTTGGGCGGCAGATTGAAGTTGCCGAAGTTGAAGACGTTGAAGAAAGCGACACTCGGCTGGATCGAGTACCGCTCGAGGAAGGTGTACTTCCAACCCACATTCAGATCAAAGGCGCGCAGCCAGCTGTAATTTACCTGTCCAGTAGGGGGCGTGGACAGCACCGGAGCCACACCCTGCAGTGCCTGGAGCTGAGCCACTGTCATGAGCCCCTGATTCACCAGAACCTGTCCGGCGGGCGTTGGCTGGTTGCCGTACTTTGAGTTGTAGTTGTTGATCACACTGGTCAGGCCCTTCGCATCAATACCGCGATCGAAGCTGCCCATATGGGTTCCCGGTAATGGGTCCTGCGTCGTGCCGTCACCAGTGAAATCGCTGCGGAAGATCTCGCCCGGCCCCTGGCCAAAGTTCGGGACAGCGAGCGGGCTTGATAGCGGGCTGTAGAAGTGCGCAATGGCGCCGAGGTTAAAGTGCCAGGGAAGGTCGCCGAACCCGCCGAAGGATATCTGGTGCGTTCTGTCCAGAAGGTTCGGGCCAAAGTAACGGTTGGGCTCGTTGTTGTCGGCAGCGCCGATGACAAAGTCCTGATCGCCGTCTCCTGCTGTTCCAGTGGCGAGCGCGCCGCCTGAATTCTCAAGGCGCGAAAGACTGTAGGAAAACTGGAAGTTAACGTGCTTCAGGTTCTGCACCAGCTTTACCTGCATGGCGTTGTAAATGGACCGGCCTCTGGGCTCCAGGAAGGTCGATGCAGTCTGGCTGGAATTGATTCCCCCAAAAGCGCACGGCACACCGATGGCCTGAATACAGGCCTGTCCAAAATCCGTGTCGGCAGCAAGACCATTATTCCCATAGTCTGTCATCTGCGCCCCATTCGCGATCGCGCAATCCACATCGTTGCAGTTGAATGATGCATTCGTAGCAGCAATCGCCGCCTGTGCATTTGCCTTATTGAAGTAACGAATGTCGCCGTCGTGGTTTTCATCGATTCCGAGCAATGCGCGCGTTTCCACATTGCGCAGGTAGTCAACGCTCAGCACCATTCCCGAGCGGAGTTCACGCTGCACGCCGATATTGATCTGGACCGAGCGCGGCGTTTTGTATTTCGGAGCAAAGAATCCGAGAGGCACGCCGAGCCCCGCGCTCAAGTCATTGCCGATGTAGTTTGGATTCGGCGCATTCAGATCAAGAGGGTTGCCGGCGAGCACCTGCTGCCAGAAGGCCTGAACATTCGGAATTGCCTGTCCTACTGTGATCTGGCTGCCATCGGTATTCGCGCAGACTCCCGGCCCTGGAGTAATCGCTCCATTATTTGTCTGTACCGGCCTTGGAGTACCCGCAGAGCAGGCTGTGTTTACCTGATTGAATGCGCCAGTTTGCAGGCGAAGAGGCCGGTCAAAGAGAACATTGTTATAAATCACATTCTCGTAATAGAGTCCGATACCGCCGCGAATCGAAGTCTTGCCGTTGTTGAACGGGTCCCAGGCAAAGCCCATCTGCGGTGAAAAATTGGCGTTTGGCAACTTCACAGCATTCCCAAATCCAGGGAATGCCGCATTGACTTCCGGGATCGCAGGCAGATCGCTGTCTGTGCGCCCGGTATCACGGTCATAGCGAAGTCCAACCGTGATAGTGCTGTTCGGAGAAAACTTCCAGACATCGCCGAAGTAGATGCCAAGCCGGTTGTCCGGGCCGAGGCCGCCGGCCGGGAAGCCGAGCGCCGGCTCCAGCGTGTTGAAGCCAAGGCCATTGCCAACGGATACATCAAATTCCGGATAATTCAGCGGATTGTCTGCGCCTCCATGCGCAGCCGCAAACGCCTCCGATTGCGAATTAACCTGCAGCCGGATGCGCGGAGCCGTGCCATAGAAGTTGGCAAAGCCGCCGCCCTGAATATGGTTCCACATAATGCCGTAGCGCAGCAGATGCGACTTGATCAATTTGCTGCCGTCGTACTTAAGCTCGTGGTTGGCCTGTGGAGTGCTCTGCGGAGCCAGCGGGCTCGGGCCTGCATAGAAGTTTGTGTTCTGAGAGGAGATGGTCACACCCGCATCTGCCAGAGGCAGGCTGCTGCCTTTTACCAGGTCAACGATCTGATTCTGGAACTTGAGATAGGAATAGCGGATGCTGTGGCTGAACGAGCCAGTGACGAAGTCGTATCCAACAACATGCTGGCGCGTGTAGTCCTTGTTGTCATATACGGCATAACCCAGGCCGAAATCAGAGGGCAGCGAGTTGGCAAAGTAAGAGAATCGGTAGAACAGTTTCCCTGCATTTCCGACGCTGTAATCTGCGCGGCCCAGAACTTCGGTCTCGCGGAATGGCTCGCTGAATCCACCGTTATATGAGGCGAAAGGATCTCCAAAGAGCACCGGCGCAAAGGAGTCCTGCTTGATGCGCTCCGCATCACCGAAGAAGAACAGCTTGTCCTTGAGAATGGGGCCGCCTAAATTCCCGCCGAACTGCGAGCGCTGGAACGGCAAATTCTGACCACCCGGGGATGACGCGCCGCCTACCGATGCATCACGGAACAATCCGAAAGCCTGTCCATGATAGGTGTTGGTGCCGGACTTGGTGGTTACGTTCACTGCACCCGATGACGTCAGGTCGGTGGACATATCGAGCGAGGACTGCGCCAGCTGGAATTCCTGAATCGCGCTGGCAGGAATGTCTTCCGTCGTCGTGCCCACCGTCTCATCGCTCACGTCTACGCCATCTACGTTGATGCGCGCCGTGCGTCCGAAGCGCCCGCCGAAGGAGATCGACGAATATCCTGCCTTGGTCGGATCAAAATTCTGCCCATCCTGTATCTGGATGCCGGGCTCGAGCTGCGCCAGGTCAAGGAAGTTGCGGCCATTCACTGGCAGGTTGTCGATCTGCTGCGCGCTCAGAACGCCCTGCACCTGGGCCTGCTCAGTATTTACCGATACTGCTGAGCTCTGCACCTCAACCGTCGTGGTGCCCGACCCGACCGGAAGCTTGATGTTTGTCGTGGAGGTATTACCTACCTGCACAGTAACCGTTTGAACTACGTTGTTAAAGCCGGCAGCGGATACCTCTACCTTGTAGGTTCCAGGGGCAATTGCACCCGAGTTGAAGGTTCCGGAAGAGGTGGTCACAAGACTGGAGGCCTGCCCTGTGCCCGTATTCGTGATGACTACTTTAGCGTTACTAACAACCGCACCCGAGGGGTCGGTCACTGTACCTACGATGCTTCCCGTGCTGATGGTCGTCTGCGCCAGTGCAGGCGAACCTACCAAGAAGAACATAGGCAGCATAACTAGCGATATTTGCAACAACCGGGGCCATTTCATGGCCCCGGATTGATGCAATCTTCATGCCGCAGGAATTTTGATCGGGAGGATTTATTTAACTTAAGGAAAAGTATGAAGTTACTAACTCACGAATATTAACTCAGGAATTACTTAGTCTTATCTAACTAGTTATATAACCTACACAAAACAGCAAAGACGGCTATTGAAATCCGTATAAATGTTGCCTTATATCTAACAAAAAGTTGTAAAAAAATGCGGAGAGCTTATGGCTCTCCGCGGTCACATTGACAGATAGATCAGGTTAGAAGTTGAAGCGCAGCTGGAACTCGGTCGAGCGAGGTCCGCCCTGGTCGAAGGTGCCTGCGCCGCGCTGTATACGGTTCTGGTTCTTGAGATCGAAACCGTTGGTGCCGTTCACATAGCTGTAGGCACCCGAGCCGTCCGAGTTGGCATTGGTGGTGTTAATCAGAGTGCCGGTAGAACCATTCCACGCAGCAAAGTTCGCTACGTTGTAGAAGGCAATCGCAGGTTCCAGGCTGGCCGACTCTGAGATGAACTTCAGTTTGATCGGATAGCTGAGGTTGGCGTCGAGCGACTTGAACATCGGATTGGCAAAGACATTCGTCGATCCGTTGTAGATTTGCTGTTGCACGCCATTCAGCTGTACCAGCTGATTGGTCGTGAACAGTCCGGCGTTGACCAATGCCTTGCCCGCTGGAGTCAATTGACCAGCGTAGTTCGAGTTGTAGGCAGCAATCGCCTTCTTCAAGCTGCCTGCACCATACTGCCGCATATAAGCGCCAGGATTGGTGTTCGGCAGCAGGTCGCCTGACTGGCCGTCGCCATCCACATCGGTCTGGAAGATGTTGTTTAGTACGGTGTTGTCCAGCGTGAGGTTGCTCGGGGCCGATGAGCGGAAATGTCCGATCAGGCCTACTTGCGGACCATGGTGAGCAAAGAGGAACGATCCGCCAAATGAAAGCGCGTGCCTGTGGTCAAGATCAGCCGGACCCATAAAGCGGGTCGGATCATCGTTGTCCCATGCGCCTGCGGTGAAGAACGCATTCGATCCGCCGCGCGAAGTGGTTTCGATGCGCGAGAAGGAGTACGAAACCTCAAAGTTGGAGTTCTCAATTCCGGGCAGCGGATGCGACTTCTGCTGGCGGAGATTGACCTGGAAAGAGTCGTAGCCGGCGCGTCCGCTCGGAGTGCTGAAGTTGCCGATGCCTACCAGGGGATTTGCACCGGGGAAGGCTGCGCCTGTGTCCGGTGTGCCACCTCCATAGAGTGCAGAGTTTCCGCTCAGGTAATTGTTGCCGGAATCAAGGCCGTTCGACATGAAGTCATTGATCGTGGCTCCATGGGCAATGGCATCATTGATGCTCGTCCAGCCATTGCTGGACAGCGTATTGTTGATGGCATTCTGAGCGGCTGCAACCTCAAGATAGCGAGCAGCGCCGACATGGTTCATGTCTACCGTCTGCTGGATCTTGAGAGTTGCGCTGTGTACATAGTCAACGGAGAGAACCAGGCCCGTGTGGATTTCCCGCTGCAGTCCGAAGTTCCATTGCAGCGAATACGGCGAGACATAGTTCGGAGTATAGAAAGCGCTCGGCAGGTTCAGTGTTGCGCCTACGAAGCTCGGGTTGGCGTTGCCGGACGATCCTGCCTGCGTCACCGCCTGCTGGTACTGCTGTTGCAGAGCGATGATGTTAGGCGCCGACTGGGAAAGAGGCTGCGAGCAGATTGTGCTCAGCGGAACTCCATTTATGGAGGTAACAACGTTGCCTCCCGGGAATACCAACTGCGGGGTGCTGCAGTTCATTCCAGGATATTGATTGAAGAGACCAGTCTTCAGCCTGTTTTCACGGTCAAACAGGATGTTGTTCCAGATGTTGCTGTCATAGTAGACGCCGAAGCCGCCACGGATAACGGTCTTGCCGGTGCCGCCAACACTGTAGGCGAAGCCAACCTGAGGACCGAAGTTCATGTTCGGCTGGCTGACGCGCTTGCCCAGTCCTGCCCCGAACTGATCGAGAAGAGGCGTGCTGCCCGAGCATGGAACCGAGCTGAAGTTTTCAGTAACAATGTCCGAGCAAGGAATGACACCCAGATCCTGGTTGGCGCGGCCAGTGTCGCGGTTGTAACGAATTCCAGCTGTCAGGGTCAGGTCAGGTCGAACCTTCCATGCGTCCGTGAGATAGAACCCGATACGCCAATCTTCCTGTCCGCCTGCCGGCAGACCGAAGCCCGGCTTCTCTGAGAAGTAGCCCTGGCCATTGCCGAAGGTCATGGCACTGACGTGATAATTCAATGGGTCCGACGGATTGCCGGAAACCAGCGTGGAGTTGGTGATGGTTGCCTGCGGAGCAAGCGCGTAGAAGGAAGCGAATCCGCCACCCAGCAGCCGGTTGAACTCGCCGCCGAAGCGCACGTTGTGCGCGCCGTGGGTCCAGCCGCCGTCATAGCGGAGCTGCTTGTCAGACTGGAATGTACCCTGCGGGGCCAGCGGATTGGGGCCGGTTTGCAGTCCCTGTGCACTCCAGTAAACGTGCAGGCCGGCATAGGGGTTGTAGAGCGATGAGTTTCCTGTCGTATCGTCGCCGATGATGTTGTGGAACTTCTCATAGCCTCCACGGAAGCTGTGGGTGAAGTTGCCATGCGCGAAATCGGCGCCGCCCACGATACCGGGCGTGTTGTCGCGGTTGGTATAAAGCGAGTAGTTCGATCCCGCAACCGAAGCGTTCACGTCATAGTTTGCGCGAACGAAATAATGTCCGCCCCACGGTCCGCTATAGTCCAGGCGAGCAGTGGAATAGGTTTCCCGATAAGGCGAACCAATCGAGGCATTGGTCGCCTGAATGCCAGACAGGAGTGAGCCGAGCGAAACCGCAGCCGACTGCTCCTGCTTGATGCGCTCGCTGTCAGCGAAGAAGAAGAGCTTGTCCTTCAGGATCGGGCCGCCGATTCTTCCGCCGAACTGATTGCGTTGAAACGGGACGTTCACGCCCTGGATGGTGGCAAATCCCGCATCGTTATCCTGGAAGTTATAGAACGCCTGGCCATGGAACTGGTTGGTGCCCGAGCGGGTGGAGACCAGCACCTGCCCGGTCGAGGTCAGATCGCCGGAAACGTCCTGCGTGGAGTGGTTGATCTGGAACTCGTCGATAGCGCCCTGAGAGACGTTGACAATGGTCGTGCCCACGTTCTCGTCAGTGATGTCCTGTCCGTCAAGGATGATGCGGGTGGTGCGACCGGAGACGCCGTTCACCGCAAGGGCGGAGTAACCGGCCTTCGTAGGATCGAAGGCGTTGCCGTCCTGGAGCTGAACGCCCGGTTCTAATTGAGCAAGATCAAGAAAGTTACGGCCATTGATCGGAAGGGTATCAATCTGTTGAGCATTGATGACTCCGGAAACACCCGGCTGATCCGTATTGACCTGGACCTCGCCTGCCTGGACGGTAACTTCCGTGGTCGTCGCCGGCCCAACGTTCAGCTTGTAGTTGCCCGAGGTTGCGGTGCCCGTGCGGACAACCGTATTCACAACCAGCTTGGTGAAACCTGAGGCCTCGACGGAAATCGTGTAAGTGCCCGGATTCAGAGGCCCGATGCTGTAAAAGCCTGCAGCATCTGTCTTTATGACCTTGGAATAGCCGGTCTCAGTGCTTGAAATCGTGACCGATGCATTGCTGACTGCGGCATTCGACTGGTCGGTAATCGTACCCTGGATCGAACCGCCGTTGACTGAGATTGCCTGCCCTGTGGCTGAGTTGGGGAACAAGAAGCCGCTGGTTACGGCCGCGAACATGATCACAACTGTCAGAGATCGATGTATGACTGAGAAAATACTCCTAGCCTTTGACCCGATATGCTTCGGGCCTTTGAAACCACCCATTCTTTGAACTCCAGGAAATAAAAGAAAACTTGATGAAATGAAAGCAGTCGAAGTGCCAAACAGTAAATAGTTACTAAGTAATTAAAAAAACAACGATTTAATGATTTTCTTATTTATTATTTAATAAACATTAATAAGCATCGATTTCTTATTTTCCATAGACAAATTCATAATTTCATAATCCAGCCTGCATGAAAGTGCATCTCACCTCTCTCTTTTTGCATTCATGAAACAATAGATACAGCGGTTCAAAAGCACTGGAGGGCCGCTACCATGAACACCTTTAAGACTGCTCTCTTGATGACTGCCCTTACGCTCTTCCTCCTCTTTCTGGGTGAGCACTTTGGCGGACGCAATGGACTGGTTCTCGCCTTTGTCTTTGCGGCAGGCATGAATTTCTTCAGCTACTTCTTTTCAGACAAAATGGCCCTGGCCATGTATCGCGCGCAGCCCGCCTCGCGTGAAGAGCTGCCCCGCGTCTACCAGGTGGTGGAGCGCATGACGCAGCGCATCGGTCTGCCCATGCCGAAGATTTACGTCATCCCCACGGATTCTCCCAACGCCTTCGCTACGGGTCGCAATCCGAAACACGCCTCGGTCGCTGTGACTCAGGGCATCCTGAACCTTTTAAATGACGACGAGCTTGAAGGCGTCCTCGCGCATGAGCTGGGCCACGTGCGGAACCGCGACATTCTCACCAGCTCTATTGCAGCCACGCTTGCCGGAGCCATCACCATGCTGGCGCGCATGGGCTACTGGGCCTCGCTCTTTGGTGGATATGGCGACAGCCGCGACCGCGAGCGTGGTGGAGGCGGCATAGGCGCGCTCTTCATGCTGATCCTCGCGCCGATTGCCGCCACGTTGATTCAGCTCGCCATCTCGCGTTCCCGCGAATACGAAGCCGATGCGACCGGCGCGCACATTACCGGCAATCCGTATGCGCTGGCCAGCGCGCTCGAAAAACTCGAAGCCTACTCGAAGCGTCTCCCAATGCAAGCGTCGGCGTCCAACGCTCACCTCTTTATCGTGCAGCCGATGATCAGCACGCGGGATTTCGCCAGCCTCTTCGCGACCCATCCTCCGATTCCGAAGCGCATCGAGCGCCTGATCGGGCGATCAAGTGTGTACGGCGTGCAGAATCAGTGATTCGTCCCCAGTTTCTCAGTTCCTGGTTCTTAATCGCCGGGGACTGATAACTAAGAACTAACAACTTCATGAATCGTCATATACTGACGATTCATGAAGATCATCCTGCGCGCCCTGATTCTCGTCCTCGTCGTCCTCTGGCTCGGCGGAGTCATGTTCTTCCCCATAGTCGCAGCGGCAGCCTTTTCTTCCCTGCCCGACACGCATGCGGCAGGAACCATCGTGGCGAAATGCCTGCGCGTCCTGCACTACGAAGGACTCTTTGCCGGAACGCTGATCGTCGTCCTGCTGGTTGTAGCGCATCGGCTTGGCGCGTACATGCGCAGCGTTATCCCGGCAGTCCTGGCCACGGTTGTCATGCTGGCGCTCACTGCCTTCTCTCAGTTCTGGATCATTCCGAAGATGGAAGGCTATCGCCTGGCTGCTGGCGGCGCGATTGACGCCGTCGCAGCCAGTGATGCTAATCGCGTGGCCTTCAACAAGCTGCACGTTGTCTCGGAGCGCACGGAAGAAGGCGTGCTTCTGGCCGGAATCCTGCTGGTCGTGCTGCTCGCCGCTGCGCGTACTACTCAATCCTCAAGTTCCACCTAATGATGGATTGCCCCTTGGTTCGAGCATAAATACACTCGCGGCCATGGCCATTCCAACCGAACCGATCGGCAGCATTCCCCGCCCGCTTGAGCTCATTCAAGCGATCCAGTTCTTCGCGTCAGGTCGCATTTCGCGCGATGCGCTCGATGCGGTCTATGAAGCTGCTGTCGCAGACACGCTGCTCCGGTTTGAAGAAACAGGCTCGCCAGTTATTACCGATGGTGAGCAGCGAAAATCCAGCTTCGCCACCTATCCCCTGGACGGCATCAGCAATCTTGCGCCCGATGGAGTGGTGATTCCTTTTGCTGACGGACATACACGCCAGCTTCCACGAATCACATCCGGTCCTTTCCGCTATGGAACGTACTCGGGAGCATTTGTCCGCCAGGCGAAACCTCATACAACGAAAGCATTGAAGCAGGCTGTCATTTCCGTTTCTGCTCTCAGCCTGCTCTATCCGGCCGATGGTCTTAAAAATTATCCGCGAGAAGCATTCCTATCCGATCTGCTTGAAGAATCAGCGAAAGACATCCGCTCCGCATTGGAAGCCGGAGCCGAAGTTGTGCAGATCGATTTCACCGAAGCGCGCCTTTCGCTCAAGCTCGATCCTTCCGGAGCGTTGTTACGCAGTTTCGTTGATCTCAACAATCAGCTTCTGGAACAGTTCACGCTCACAGAACAGAAACGTATCGGCGTGCATGTGTGCCCGGGAGGCGATCACGATTCCACGCACTCGGCAGACGTGAATTACAGCAGCCTGCTGCCGGTGCTGTTCGAGCTTCGTGCGGGCCGCTTCTATCTCCAGCTGGCCAGCGAGCCTCACCGCGAGGATGTTCTTCGCCTGGTTGGAAAATATACGAAACCCGGCCAGATTATTTTTGTTGGCGTCACTGACCCTATCAATCCTTCCATAGAAACACCCGCGCAGGTACGCGACCGCGTGATCGAAGCTGCATCCTTCATCCCGCTCGAACAGTTAGGTTCCACTGACGACTGCGGCTTTTCACCTTTCGCCGACGACACATCCACAGCGCGCGAGACTGCCTTCGCGAAAATCAAAGCACGTATTGAAGGCACAGCATTAGCCGCAAAAGACCTCGGGCTTTTCTAAAACAGTCACGAAGCTTTGCGCGATTTATCCTGATTGCCGGCATCACGCGGCGCGCTTGCCGGCTCTTTTTTCTGCTGCTGGTCGGGGCGGAATGACTGATCGCCCTGATTCATGTGGGAGGGTCTTTCCTGATGTGGAGTCTGCTGGCCCTGATTCACGTGCGAGGACCTTTCCTGCTGTGGATTCGGCACTTGCTGCTTCTGATCTGACATAGTTCGCATCCTTTCCGTGAATATAGCGTGCATATAAATGGGATAGCTCAAACTGCTCTAGGGTGGCCTGCATCGGGCCAGAAGCAGGTTATGATAGAAAACTGGCGTCTTTCATTACCACCAGCACACCTGCGGCAAGTTAGCTAAAAGCGGTAGCTTAAGGCCGGGGCAGCACGAGGCCATCCGGTTTTCAGCTGACCGCTTTTTAGCTTGGGCCGCGGGTGTGCTGACTTGCTCTATAACCTATGCTTCTCTCACTCATTCTCGGCTCAGTGGCGGCAGTTGCCGATATTTTCGGCGGCCTGGTGCTGGTGCGCACGCACTGGGAGAAGCGCTATCTCCGCTACTCGGTCGCGATGGGAGCGGGCTTCATGCTAGCGGTCGCTTTTCTCGAAATGCTGCCCGAGAGCATTCATTTCTCCGCGCGCTGGGGAGCAGTGCTGGTGCTCGCCGGCTACTGCATCGTTCACCTGCTTGAGCACACCATCGTTCCACACTTCCACTTCGGCGAAGAGACGCATCACGACGAATTCATCTCCGCGCACACAAGCTACTCGGTAATGGCGGGACTGGCTGTGCACGCATTCTTTGATGGCATCGCTATTGCTTCAGGGTTCATCCTCTCCGCTGCGCTGGGATGGCTGATCTTCATCGCCATCTTCCTGCACAAGGTTCCGGAAGGATTCACCGTCGCATCGGTGATGCTGGCCTCGGGACGCAGCCGTTCCGCAGCGATGGTCGCGGCTGCTGTGCTCGCGGCGGCCACGCTGCTCGGCGTGCTGGTGATCAATATTCTGCCGTCGTGGGTCAAAGCCGGGCTGCCACTCTCAGCTGGAGTTGCAATCTATGTAGCCGCCACCGACCTTGTGCCTGAAGTCAATCGCGAGCCGGGCATCCGCATGGCGCTGGTCTTTTTTGCGGGAGTGCTGTTGTTTCTTTTATTGAGAGCGCTGCTGCCCGCGGTGTAAGCGCTCAGATTGTCATCCTGAGCAGAGTGACCAAAGGGAACGCAGTCGAAGGACCTGCAGTTTTGCTGGTTCTCACACAACCTCGTGGTGCAGCCACAAAAACCTTCATTTTTCCTGCTTCTCTTTCCAGACCTTATACAATCCCCAGGCGCCGAGAGTGCAGCAGTCATGGATGGTTCCATCCACCAGCATCTGCTCAAACTCGGCGATGGTGAAGGAATGCAGCGTAAGGTCGTGCTCCTCCGGATCAAAGTCCGTGCCCACATGCGTCAATCCGCGGGCAAGAAACACATACTGCTTCTGGTTGGTAAATCCGTAGGCCACATACATCATGCCGAGATAGGTCATCTCCGCGGCATCGAAGCCCGTCTCTTCGCGCAGTTCCCCGCGCGCGAGTTCTTCCGGATTTACATCTGCCGTCTCCCATCCACCCTGCGGCAGTTCTAAAGCCTGTTGCTGCACGGTGTAACGGAACTGCCCGACAAGATAAATTTTGTCGCCGTCGATGGGAATGATGATGGCGCAGTCGTCTTTATCGACGACTCCGTAAATACCGTGCGTTCCGTTGCTGCGCTCAATTTCATCTTCGCGGAGACGAAGCCAGGGATTGCGGTAAACCTCGCGGCTCGAGAGTGTCTTGATGCTCATGATGTCTAACTTGTATTCTGCCATTCAAGCTTAACGCGCAAATGAAAATTCGCCGCTTTTGCATAGGCCCGGTCACGGAAACGGGAAATGGACACTCCTGATGAAAAAGTCTTTTTACTGTCTGCTGATAGCGTTATCTGCCATGTTTCTTTCTGCCTCAGGAATCGCGCAATCCGATCAGATCGCCTTTCGCCGAGCGCAGCACCTCGAGCACGGAATCAACGCCAGCATGTGGTTTGCCCAGTCTCCCGGTAACTACTCTGTCGAGCGCCTGCGCTCTTACACAACGAGCGACGACATCGCCCTCATCCATCAGCTGGGATTCGATCACATCCGCCTGAGCATTGATGCTGAACCGCTGCTCGCATGGCTGAGGAATCCAGACGGCACGACTCCATTTATGACTGAGCTCGATCATGCGGTGAAAGACATGCTCGACCAGAAACTCGCCGTCATCATCGATATTCATCCGGAAAGCAACTACAAGGCCGAGCTCCGCCAGGGCACGGAAAACGTGGAGCATTTCGCCGCGTTGTGGCGCGCGCTGGCGAAGCACTTCTCTTCTACTGATCCCGAGCTCGTCTTCTTCGAGATCATGAATGAGCCCGAGCAGGAAGATTCCTACCGCTGGCAAGGCATCGAGAGCTATGTCGCGCAGCAGATACGCGAGTCTGCACCGAACCACACGATCATTGCCGCGGGCGCGCGCTGGTCAGGGCTGGAGGACCTTCTTGCGCTCGAGCCCATTGTGCTGCCCAATGTCATCTATACATTTCACGACTACGAGCCGTTCCCCTTCACCCATCAGGGCGCAACGTGGACCAGTTCTCAAGTGCGCCCGCTGCGCAGTGTTCCTTATCCATCGACTCCGGAAGCAGTGCAGTCGAACGTAAATCAGGAACCGACGATTGCCGGACAATACTGGGTCGAACAGTACGGCCTCAACCACTGGGACGCGCAGCGCATCGACGCGACTCTTGCTTACGCGGAGAAGTGGTCGCAGCTGCACCATGCTCCCGTGTACTGCGGCGAGTTCGGAGTGCTGCGCGACTACGCTGATCCGGCGATGCGTGCACAGTGGCTGCATGATATGCGCGTTGCATTTGAGAAGCACAAAATCGGCTGGGCGATGTGGGACTATCAGGCCAACTTCGGTGTTGTGACCAAGAAAGACGGCAAGGCCATTCCTGATCCGGCCATTGTGAAAGCGCTCGGGTTGAAGAGCCAGGATTAAAACGAACCATCTGAATCACCTCCTGTTACCTCGGCTGGTACATGCGATGAACTGCTACTGGAAGAGCTGCGCACTCTCGACTACGCTTTGATTGGGCGTTCCGATGGAGCGCGACTGTTCTGCAGATTTCGGGTTTATATCTGTGGACAGTTAGTCTCAGTTCCTCGGTGCATGGATCTTGCACGCGCCGCTATTTGTTCGAAAGTTCTGCATTGTGATGGAGTGATTTCATGAAGAAGACTGGAAATTCTCTTGCCCTGATCGCATTCGCTACCGCGCTGCTTGCAACGCCTGCCGGGTTTGCGCAGCAGGCCCAGCAGCAGAATTCCTATCAGGGAGTTTCCAATCCCCCGGCCGATGACGCCATCGTGGCCAACAGCGATCAACCGGCGCCTGCTGCAAAACCATCTCCGTCGACGCCGGCAGCAGCAGCAGCCCCGGCCTACACGCCTCCTGCACCTGTAGCTCAGGCTGCTGCGCCGCAAACTGCACAGCAGCCCGCAACCAATCAGGATCAGGATGAAGGCATCGTTTCCTCGGTTCCGAATGCTTCCGCACCTGCAGCAGCTCCGGCACCAGCGGCCACGCTTGAGACGCGCCCCTACAATCCTGACCAGGATATCGTCGGCTATATCCCTTCGCCCAATAATGAGCTGGCAGAGGGCACGAACATCCGCGTGCGCATGATCGACGCGCTCTCCACGCAGGAGACTACCGCTGGTTCGGCCTTTAAGGCGCAGGTCACACACGATGTCTACAAGAATGGCAAGGTCATCGTCCCCGCAGGCTCTGAGCTGCGCGGACGTGTCGTAGCTGTCTCACAGGGCCATCACTTCGGGCCATCCGCAACGCTGCGCCTGCGTCCTGACGTGATCATTCTGCCCGATGGCAGCGCATACCATCTCTATGGACAGGTCATACAGTCGAAAGCCCCCAACACCCGCACCGACCATGAAGGCGGTATTCAGCCCGCATCGCACATGAAGAAGGAAGCGGTTGAGTACGGCGCAGGTGCTGGCACCGGCGCTCTCGTCGGAGCCAAGGTTGGCGGTCCTACCGGCGCACTGGTTGGCACGCTGATCGGCGCAGGCGTGGTCACCGCGCATCTGCTGATGCAGCATCCTGAAGTTGCAGAGGTGCCGAAGGGATCGATCGTTACCTTCAGCCTGACTGAGCCCATGGAACTGCTGCCGACGAGAAACTAGTTATCAGTTGCTGGTCCCCGGTTATCTTGACCCCCGGCACAACTAAGAAACTGGGGACTAAGAACTAACAACTGCACCCTGTGTGCTATTCTTGGCAGTTCTCATGCCTCCCATCCGCGTTCTCGTTGCCAAGCCCGGTCTCGACGGCCATGACCGCGGCGCCAAAGTAATCGCCCGCGCGCTGCGCGATGCCGGCATGGAAGTCATCTACACCGGCCTGCGCCAGACTCCGGAGATGATCGTGAACGCCGCCATTCAGGAAGATGTGGACTGCGTCGGCCTGAGCATTCTTTCCGGAGCGCACAATGCCATTGTGCCCCGCGTCACTTCTCTGCTCAAGGAACACAATGCCGGCGACATCCTCGTTGTTGTCGGCGGAACTATCCCTGAGCAGGACATCGAGTTCCTCAAATCGCAGGGCGTGAGCGCCATCTTCGGCCCTGGTACTTCGCTGGACACAGTCGTTCAATTCATTCGCGAACACGTCAAGCCCCGTGGCGTTGCTGCTTAGAACTTTTTATCCACCTTTTCGACGCAGATTCACGCGCCTTTTACCCCACAGAAATATAAATCGGTCGCACGCCATTTTCTCTTGATGGAGATCCCCCAATGAGTGTGAACCGTAGAGATTTTCTGCGCAGCGTCGCGACAGTTTCCGGCGCTGCATTAGCAGGCACAGTGGCCCAAAGCCAGTCGCAAACCCAGGCGCTCGATGCCCTTCTGCCCAGCCCGGAGCTTTCCGGCATCGAGCACGTGGTTGTCGTCATGATGGAAAACCGCAGCTTCGATCACCTGCTCGGCTGGATGCCCAATGCCAACGGCAGGCAGGATGGACTGACCTACCTCGACGCGAGCGGAGTCGCCCATAATACGCATCACCTGACCTACTTCGTCGGCTGCGACCATCCTGATCCCGACCATTCCTATGCCGGAGGACGCTCGGAATACAACGGTGGAAAAATGGACGGCTGGCTGCGCACCAGCACCAACGATGATTTCGCCATCGGTTACTACCTCGAAGAAGACCTGCCGCTTTTCAGCACGCTCGCGCGCAACTACACAACGCTCTGCAACTACTTCCCTTCCATCCTGTCATCGACTTTTCCTAACCGTGTTTTCCAGCACGCAGCGCAGACGGACCGCCTCGACAACTCGCTGACCATCTCCAATCTGCCCACCATCTGGGACAGCCTGCAGAGCGCTGGCGTCAGCTGCAAGTATTACTACTCGAACGTCCCATTTCTCGCGCTGTGGGGGCTGAAGTATATCGGCATCTCAGCACTGCTTGATGATTTCCTCTCTGATGCCGCCAACGGAACGCTGCCTGCTGTTTCCTTCGTCGATCCGTGGTACACCATACTCGATGATGGAACCGGCAACGATGATCACCCTCACGCTGATCTTCGCAAAGGCGAAATTTTTCTCCGGCAGATTGTCGAAGCGCTCGCCGCAAGCCCCAACTGGTCAAAGACCGTGCTCATCATCAATCGCGATGAGTGGGGCGGATTCTTCGATCACGTTGTGCCGCCTCGCGCTGCCGCTGCCAATAACGTTGACACCGACATCGTAGATGGAAAGACATTGCTCGGATGCCGCGTCCCGACCCTGGTCGTCTCGCCTTTCGCAAAAGGCAATCCGGCAAAACCGCGCATCAACTCCCTTGTCTATGACCACACTTCTGTACTGAAGCTGATTGAGTGGCGCTGGCAGCTACAGCCACTCACGCCGCGCGATGCTTCAAATGACATTGCCAATCTCGCCTACGCACTGGACTTCGCAAATCAGGATGTATCTGTTCCAGCGCTTCCTGTCATTCCAACCCCGCCATGGGATCCCTGCACGCTGACTGATATCTTCGGCTCCCTCGACCAGAAAGCACCGGAGAACGAGGCGAGAGCCACGGCGCTCGCGCTGAAACACCACAACGCAGGTGTGGACAACGAGACGTATGACTTCTATCTGTTGTTGAAGTCGGAGAATACCAACGGCTGGCGAATTCCTGCCGGTCTGAAGTAAGAGGATGGCGGCTTCGGCGCGGAATCTGCACGCGTGTAAGCTCGAAGAATGACCCTCGAGATCTCCAAGCAGGCTCGCGCCGATGCCGTTGCCTCGATCCAGCGCTACTTTGAGGAGAATATGCCGGAGCCTATCGGCGAGCTGCCGGCAGGGCTGCTGCTTAACTTCTTTATTGAAGAGATTGGCCCGGTGATCTACAACCGGGCCATTGCCGACGCGCAGGCGCGCATGGAGCAGCGCATATCTGATCTGAATGGAGAGCTCTTCGCTGACGAATTTCAGTACTGGCCGAAAGTCGACAGCAAGCGCAAGAACCGGCGCTAGTCGCGGCTCACAATCTACTGTCGCTGAAATGAGTCTTTCTTCTGCTCTGCCGGCGGAGTGGGTCTGCCGCCTTCTGTGCCCGGGCTCTGACGCGCCTCATCATCGTTCGCGGGCTGCAGGCCATCAGGCCCGGCCGCGGTCGGCGATCCCGGAACCGGCGGCTGTCCTGTCGCAGAAGTGGCACTTGCAACCTCCGGCTTGCCTGTCGTGGTTTCATCCGAGATGGCTTGCCAGTCGGCATGAGCCTTGTTAGTGCCGGCCGTCTCACATCCCGTGGCCAGCAAGAGCGTCGCGGCAACAGCCATGGTCGCGCGAGCAAAAGAAAGCTTCATTCCACTCCTCCTTTACCTCGAAATGAGTATAGCTGCGTGACGGTTGCTTATGAATGTCTTCGAGGATGCTCGGGGAAGTTATTCGATAGCCGCGCGAATTGCCGCAGCATATTTCTCCGGAAGCGGCCGCCTCTGCATGCTGCCATCGACGACCACGTGCGTCGTCTCCGCCTCGGCAAGCAGTTGTGACCCGTTCAGGAGCTGGTAGACAAACTTGATCATGCCCGATCGCATCGCCGCGACGCGCGTTTCTACCGTCAACTGATCGTCATAGCGCGCAGGCGCTTTGTAGCGGCACGTTGCTTCGACAACCGGCAGATGGCAGTCGTCGGCAATCTCCATCTGTTTGTAGTCGAATCCCAGCTGACGCAGAAACTCCACGCGCCCCATTTCAAGCCAGACAAAATAATTCGCATGATAGACCACGCCCATCTGGTCAGTTTCTGCATAACGGACACGCAGGGAGACAGTAGAAGATTGAGGCATCAGGATGAGTGTAATAAAAGCCCCCAGGTTAGCTTCGCGAACCTGGGGCACCCGCGTTTCGTACTTCGATTATGGCTTCAGCTTCGAAAAGATATTGAACTTCGAAACATCATTGAACATCACGAAGACCGCAAACAGGACCAGCATGACAAACGCCACCTGGTAGATGCGTTCCTTCAGCTGCTGGTTCAGGTCGCGGCGAATCGTGCCCTCGATCATCAACAGCAGGATCATGCCGCCGTCGAGAATGGGGATCGGCAGCAGGTTGAAGATGCCGAGGTTCAGACTGATGATGGCCATCAGAGTGATGATCGGCTGCCATCCCGGCATGGACACTGCCTCGCCCGTCTGGCGCGCAATGCCGATCGGGCCGCTCAGCTGCTGCATATTCGATTGGCGGGTGAGGAGTCGATGAAAGACATCGAGGATCAAACCGGAGTATTGCCGGTTGAAACTGAGAGAATGGCGGATCGCCTGCGGCAGCGGCAGCTGTTCTACGCGGAACGGAGGCAGATACGCCGTAAAGCCCAGCCTGTAGCCCATCTTGCCGGCGCCGTTATCAGCCCATGTGGGCGTGACATTCACTGTCAGTGTCTTGCCGTCGCGCAGCAGTCCCAGAGCAACAGGCTTGCCATTCTGCTGATCGAGATATGCCATAACTGCGGGAACGGAATGCAGGCTCTGTCCGTTGATCGACTGAATCAAGTCTTCGGGTTTAACCCCGGCCTTCGCTGCCGGAAGTGTCGCTTCCACGTCACGCACCTTCAGGGGATCGGCCTGATAGCGCGGAATCAGTCCAATGGACTCGACTTCGAAATCATCGCCTTTCGTACCGTCGAGCAGATAAAGCTGTGTCGAGAATTGCTGGGTCTGCCCGTCGACCACACGCTCCACAGTAAGAGGAACGGATGAGTTTGCGTCGAGGGCCGCGCGAATCCGAACCTTCTCCCAGGTCGGATTCACATCTTTGTCGAACTTCAGGATGAGGTCGCCTGTCTGGATGCCTGCGTGTGCAGCGGCAGAGTTCTGCGGAACAAAATCCACAACTGCGGGGCCATAGAGATACTGGTCCACCTCGTTGTGCATCATGTAGTAAGCGGTCATGAGCACAAACGCGAGAATAAAGTTCGCAACGGGACCAGCCAGCCCAATGAGAGCACGCTGCCAACGTGGATGCGAAGCAAACTCGCCCGGATCGCCCGTGCGCGCCTCGCCTGGAGTTTCGCCCGTCATCTTCACATAGCCGCCAAGCGGCAGCAGGCTCACGCGATAATCCGTCTCGCCATGGCGGAAGCCGAACAGACGCGGACCGAAGCCCATTGAAAAGACTTCGACGCGGACGCGGAACATCTTGGCCACGATGAAGTGGCCGAATTCGTGCACCAGAACCATGATGCCGAGCACCATGAGCATGGAGAGGAGGGCGGTAATAGCAAAATGCATTGTCTTTTAGAAAACCAGTCAGCGGGCGTGGGTTATCAGGAGCGGTGAACGGGAATCTCGTGTCCGGCCCTGACCAGGGCCTCCCGGGCCATTTCGCGCGCCCTTTCATCACATTGAAGGACTTCGCGGATCGTCACCGGATGGGCCTCGGGGATAGCCTGCAGTACTTCTTCTATTGTACGCGCGATCCCGGTAAAAGGGATGCCTTTGTTCAGGAACGATTCCACGGCAATTTCGTCCGCGGCGTTAAGTGCAATGGAATGAGCGCCACCTTTTTCCGCTGCCTCATACGCCAGGCGAAGACACGGAAAACGGGCAAAATCCGGCGGCTCAAAATTAAGCTGCCCCAGCGCTGCCATGTCAAAGGTCAGATCAGAGACCACACGCTCCGGATAACTCATCGCGTACAGGATCGGCAGCCGCATGTCCGTGACCGAAATCTGCGCCAGGATACTGCCATCGATATATTCCACCAGCGAATGCACTGTCGACTGCGGGTGGATTGTGACCTTGACGGCTGATGGAGGCAGATCGAAGAGCCTGCACGCCTCGATGACCTCGAGCCCTTTGTTGAACATCGTCGCTGAATCAATAGTGATGCGCCGCCCCATCACCCAGGTCGGGTGCTTGAGGGCCTGCTCCACCGTAATCGAATCGAAGCCGTCGAGCGGCAGCGTGCGAAATGGACCACCGGAAGCCGTCAGCCAGATGCGCCGGACTTCCTGCTTGTCGCCAGCTCTCATGCACTGGTGGACGGCATTGTGCTCGGAATCAATCGGCAGCAGCGGCACATTCTTTGCACGCGCCGCGCGGGTCAGGATTTCCCCTGCTGCGACCAGCGCCTCTTTATTCGCAAGACCTATGGCCTTTCCTGCTTCAACAGCGGCATAGGTTGCTTCGAGTCCCGCTACGCCGACAATCGCTGATACAACAAAGTCAACTTCAGGCAAAGTGGCCACGCGGACCGTGCCCTCAGTTCCCCAGACGATCTCAATGCCGGAAACGCCGGCACTCTTCAGCCGGACGGCAAGGTTTGCAGCCAGCTCTTCCGTAGCGACGGAAACCACGCGCGGCCGCCAGCGCACGCACTGTTCGAAAGCAGCATCAATGTTGCGGCCGGCAGCAAGGGAAGCCACGGCAAAACGCTCAGGATAGCTTTCGATGATGTTGAGAGTGCTCGTTCCTATGGATCCAGTCGAGCCGAGAATAGCGATCTGTTTCAAGCGTGTTGGGTGTCCTAGAGAAAATTAGAATCTAGCGCTATTAATTATGAATTGTCATCCCTCCGCTACCCTTCGCTCCGGTCGGGATGACAATTCTTAGCCCATACTAAAACAATCACTCAGAAAGCTTGTTCTAACAGCACCGCATACCACAGCACGGGAGCAGCCAGCAGCAACGCATCAATCCGGTCGAGCACTCCGCCATGTCCGGGCAGCAGTTTGCCCGAATCTTTTACTCCGGCCCCGCGCTTGATCGCCGACTCGATCAGGTCGCCCACCTGCGCCGCCACGTTCAGCAGCACTGCCAGCCCCAGCCAGCGCACAATCGATCCCGGATAAGACAGCCAGTCAAATCCACGCCGCGCCAGCGCTTGCGCCAGGAAGTACAGCCCCGCGGCAATCAGCACACTGCCAACAACCGAGCCGACACTGCCCTCCCATGTTTTGTTCGGACTGATGGAAGGCGCCAGCTTACGCGCTCCATAGGCGCGGCCTACATAAAGCGCGACAATGTCTCCTGCCCACACGACAAAGAGCAGGAACACCAGCAGCGATGGCCCATTTTCCTGGGCGCTGAGCAGCGGAATCGTCGTCAATGACAACCCGATATACAGCAGCCCGAAGACCGCATAAGCCGTATCCGGCAGAACGCGCGCGAGCGGCGAGCGAAAGGAGCAAAAAATAAACAGCGCGAATGCCAGGCAACCTAGCAGCGGTGTTATAAATTCCGGCCGAAAAAAATTGCACGCAAAAAGCCCTGCGATAGCGACCAGCACAGCAACGCGCGGAGTTTTTGCGCCGGAAGCATCCGCGAGGGACAGGAACTCCCATGCGGCCAGAAGCGCCACAGCAGCGGTTACGCCAGTGATGATGGGAAGTTTGTTGGTGAAGACCAGCAATAAAACCAGCGGAACCAGAACAACAGCAGTCAGGACACGTTTCATCGTTCGTAATTGGAGAATACACGTTCGCCTGTCAATTTGCGCCACATGCCGCTCGATAAACGTCTAATAAACAGGAGAAAAAAATATGAAGAAGTTCCTGGCTTTTGTATTTGCGTTTGCATTTTCTCTGCCTCTTTTTGCGCAGCAGGGCGATATGATTTCCGCCCGCACCATTGTCACCGCCTTGCCGAAAAACGGCGAAGCCGCCCCCTTGCAGCAACAGAATGTCAAAGTCTGGGCCAACGGCAAGAGCAGCGATGTGACCGCCTGGCAGCCACTCAAGGGCGATCGCGGGGGACTTGAGTTTGTCGTTCTCATCGATGACTCAGCGCGCAGCGGCCTCAGCCTGCAATTCAATGATCTGGCGAAATTCCTGCAGACGCTGCCGTCCAACGCGCTCACAGGAATCGCCTATATGCAGAACGGCCGCGCAGCCTTCGCCCAGAACCTCACCGCCGATCACACTCTCGCCGCAAAGGCGCTGCGCCTTCCGCAGGGAGTTCCCGGCGGCAATGCCAGCCCCTATTTCTGCCTCTCTGATCTCGCAAAGCACTGGCCTTCCGAAGACCCGAAGAACCGCCGCGAAGTGTTGATGATCACCGACGGAGTAGACCGCTACAACCTGCGCTATGATCCCGACAATCCTTACCTGCAGGCTGCCATCAGCGACGCGCAGAAGGCGGGCATCATCGTCTATTCGATCTATTACCGCGACGCTGGCCGCCTCGACCGCACCGGGTACGAAACCAACGCAGGACAGAACCTGCTGACGCAGCTCACTGACGCCACAGGCGGAAAACTCTACTGGCAGGGACTGGGGAATCCGGTTTCGTTCCAGCCGTTTCTTGAAGACCTGGGCAAGCGTCTCGAGAACCAGTACGAACTCGGATTCACCGCACGAGCACGGTCAAAAGCTGAACTGGTCGAATTCAAAATAAAAACGGATACCGCACATATAAACGTAAGCGCTCCACAGCGGGTTCCTGTTGGCGCCGCACAATAAGCGCTGTGCCCGCCCGAAAAATTTCTCGGGACCGTTGCATTCAAAACAAACGGACACAGGTAGAGTAGGAGGACATGAGTTCAAACCAAGTAAGGAGTTAACTCTCATGCCTCTCTCTACCGATCCGAAAGCCGTAGAGCTTGCAAGCGAAGCGATCCAGGGCTTCGACAAAGTTGCAGGCGGCATCCACCCGGGCTTCCGTCCCGGCCACGCAAAAGGCATCCTGCTTACCGGCACATTCACTCCTGCGCCCGATGCCGGCAAACTCACCAGCGCGCCTCATATTCAGCGCCCATCCACTCCTGTCACTGTGCGCCTCTCAGATTTCGCCGGGGTTCCCAACGTTCCCGACAACGACCCCAACGGAGCCAGCCCGCGCGGCTGCGCCATCCGCTTCAACCTGGCCGACCATGTACACACTGACATCGTGGCGCATTCCGTCGACGCCTTCCCTGCCCGCACTGCCGAAGGGCTGATCGATTTCCTGAATGCAGTCGCGGCTACCGATCCCAATGGCCCGCATCCCAACGCCATCGAGCAGTACCTGGGCTCGCATCCTGAAGCACTCGCCTTTGTACAGATTCCCAAACCCATCCCCACCAGCTTCGCCCACGAATCCTTCTTCGCCGTGTCGGCTTTCAAGTTCACGAACGCCGAAGGCAAGAGCCAGTACGGACGCTATCGCGTGCTCCCGGCTGCTGGCAATGAATACCTGAGCGCGGAAGACGCAGCCAAGCAGTCTCCCAATTTTCTTTTTGATGAACTGAAGCAGCGCATTGCAGGCGGCCCGGTGAAATTCAAGATCCTCGTCCAGCTCGCTACGGATGGAGATCAAACCGACGACGTTGCTGTGCGCTGGCCGGAAACCCGCCCGCTCGCAGAATTCGGTGAAATCTCACTCAACGGAATCGTCGAAAACAATGCGAAGGAACAGCAGCACATCATCTTCGATCCCATTCCCCGCGTGGACGGCATCGAAGCCTCCGCCGATCCTCTCTTCCAGCCGCGGGCCGATGTCTACCTGATGAGCGGACGTAGAAGACGCGCGGCGCAACAGGCATAAACCCCAACTGCGGAGCGCGGCCAGCGCGCTCCGCAGCCGCTATCCGCAGACGACCTGGTTCCGGCCGCCTTCCTTTGCACGATAAAGAGCCTCATCGGCGCGCTTGAGAACCACGTTGATGTCGCGTTCGCCGGGCGCGCGCGAGGTCACGCCGATACTCACAGTGAATGGGATCACCTTGCCGTTCGGCCAGGTATGCACGAAGGCCTGCTTCTCGATGCTGACTCTCAGTTTCTCTGCGGTCTCGCATGCTTGTTGCTGGTCGACTCCCGGCATGGCCGCCACGAACTCCTCGCCGCCGAGTCTCGCGAAGACATCGAACTGGCGGGCCGTTGCCCGTCCCGCGTCGGCCAGGGCTTTCAGAACTTCATCACCCACATCATGGCCGTAGGTATCGTTCACCTGCTTGAAGTGGTCGATATCCAGCATGAAGATCGAAATATCTCCATCCGTTTGAAGCATATTCTCTGCTGTATCGGTAAACGCTCTCCGGTTCGGCAGGCCCGTCAGTTCATCCGTCGCCGCCTGTTTCTGCAGCAGGTCCATCAGGTGAACGCGATCGGCGATGTCGCGGATAATGGCGGTGAACTCGAGAACACCGTTCACATTGATTTTCGATATCGCGATCTCCACCGGAAGCATGCTTCCATCGCGGTGCTGACCGAAGATCCGGCCGCGTTCATTCATCTGCCTCGAATTCACCGGCGACCTCGCAAACTTGTTGACATATTCGCGATGCACCGGACGAATGCTCTCCGGAATGAGGCGCTCGAGCGGCTGGCCAACGACCTCGTCCTGAGAGTACCCGAACAGGTATTCCGCCGCGCGGTTGAACAATGTGACGTTGTTCTGCTGGTCGATCGTTATGATGGCGTCATAAGCGGCATCCACAACAGACCTGAAGCGGGAAGTGCTGATTTCGAGTTGTTGTGTCAGCAGCATTTTGGAGGTGATGTCGAGCCCCGTGACGAGGATTTCGTGTATCTCGGAGCTCCCATCCTTGAGCTGCAACGGCTTCAGCGACAGGCGCCACCAATGGGTTCCGTCCCTCAGGTCATAGGCCTGCTCGAGCTCCTGGGGAATTCCGGTATCGAAGCACTCCTGAAGCCGTTCGCGAAGTTCGCGACGCGCGTAGCTTGGCAGCAGCGTATCCAGCGGCAAGGGAAAATTGCGGGTATTGGAAGGCCGTCCGCCGGCCATTTCGAAGAAGTCATCGTTGCATGCAGTTACAACCAGCGTGCGTGCATCATTACGCCCAACCACCGCGACACTTGCCGCGATTCCTTCAACCAGCTCCTGGATCGTGCTCGACCATTGAGTCATTCTTCACCCTTCATACTCTGGACGTATCCCTTATACCAGCGGTCTCGCGGACACGCCAGAAGGCTTCGGCATGTTGAGTCTGCCTCCGCCAGAATTGCACTCCAGTCAGTTTAGTCCCGACAGTGTTAATGGAATGCTTCAGCTTGTTAGCGGGCTTTTCAGTTGGCGTTTGACGACTTTCTTCACTAAAGGCTTTTTTACGCGCGATTCGCTCGACTGAACCTTGTACGCATTCACGATGGCCTGGAGCAATCCAGGAAAATGTCCCTCAATCTCCGTACACCGCGAGGTGTTGTGCATTTCCACGCCATGCCGTTCGCTGCGAATGAGTCCATTTTCCCTCAAAATCCTGAAGTGCTGCGAAAGAGTCGACTTCGGAATCGACCTGTCCTGAACTCTGAGGAAGGTCGAACAGTTCTGCGGGCAATCCTGCGCCAAGATGTCGGCAAAAATAGCAACCCGCACCGGATCGGATAAGGCATAGAGAATGCCTTCTACCGTAACCTCCTCCATAGAGGGATGAAATAAGGGGCGCATATTTACAGAGAGTAGCTGTTTGGAGAAAACGGTTCAATAGTTCAATAATTCCGAACTTTTGAATCTATGATGAAACCGCATCCATCTATTCCCCAGGAGGATGACCCCTCATGGGAAAACTTGAAGGGAAAGTAGCCGTCATTACCGCAGCGACCTCGGGCATGGCCCTGGCAACCGCCAGGCTCTTTGTCGAAGAGGGCGCATACGTTTTCATTACCGGACGACGCAAGGAAAAGCTGGATGAAGCCGTGAAGCTGATTGGCCGGAACGTGACCGGAGTGCAGGGCGATGCTGCCAACCTGGCTGACCTCGACCGCCTTTACGAAATCGTTAAACGTGAGAAGGGCAGGATCGACATCCTCTTCGCCAGCGCCGGCCAGGGCGAGCTCGTAAAACTCGAAGAAGTAACCGAGGAACACTTCGACAAGACTTTCGACCTCAACGTGCGCGGTACGCTGTTCACCGTGCAGAAAGCATTGCCGCTCTTCAATGACAACGGCTCTATCTTTTTGAACGGATCGATCGCCAGCATCAAAGGCATCCCGGCTTTCGGCGTCTACAGCGCCAGCAAGGCTGCTGTGCGCTCTTTCGCACGCACCTGGCTGGTGGAGCTCAAGGACCGCCGCATCCGCGTAAACATTCTCAGCCCCGGCACCATCGATACACCGATTCTCGATCCTCTGGGCCCTGACGCGAAAGAGCACTTCAAGTCCCTCATCCCACGCGGCGAGATGGGCCGTCCGGAAGAGATTGCTACTGTTGCCCTCTTCCTCGCTTCCAGTGATTCCAGTTTTGTAAATGGTGTGGAGCTTTATGTGGATGGAGGCACTGCTCAGATATAACTAGCTGCTTGCTGCTGTGAAAAAAGCCCGCTGATTCTCAGCGGGCTTTTCTAATTTTTCGATGCCGTCACCGTTTTCTCGCGCCAGCGAGCAATCATTTCGGTAAAGCAAGAATGGCGCCGAAGGCGCGTACGCCTGGACGGCCAGTCCTAGCTGTTGACTAGCTGGTTGGCGGGCAGCGAGGCTACGTCGTCGGACTCGGTGCCGTCGCCCAGTCCGCCGTAGCGGCGCTCGCGGCGCTGGAAGTCCTCGATGGCCTCCAGCATGTGGATGCCGCGGAAATCCGGCCAGAGGCGGTCGGTGACGTAAATCTCGGTGTAGGCAATCTGCCAGAGAAGGTAGTTCGAAATCCGCATCTCGCCTGAAGTGCGGATCAGCAGATCGGGATCAGGCATGTGCGCGGTGTAGAGATGCCGCTGGATATCCTGCTCTGTGAGGTCTTCGATGCGGATGTGCTTCTGCTCGATCTCCTGATGCAGCCGCTTGAAGGCATCGATCAGTTCCGAGCGTGCTCCGTAGTTCAGCGCCAGCGTTAGAGTTGTACCCGTATTGCGCTGAGTAGCTTCCGCGGCCCACTGCATGCGGTCCTGCACTTCGGACGGAAGCTCATGCGTGCGGCCGATGTACTGGATGCGCACGTTGTTGTCATTCATGCGCTGCACATTGTTGTTGAGGTATGTGCTCAGCAGGCGCATCAGAAAATTGACTTCCGTCCTGGGACGGCGCAGGTTGTTTTCGAGCGAGAAGGCATAGAGCGTGAGCCATGGCAGGTCGATGCGCGAGGCTGTTTCGACGACATACTGCACAGACTCTGCGCCCTGCTGATGGCCGAGGAAACGCTTCAGGCTGCGTTTCCCTGCCCAGCGTCCATTGCCGTCCATAATGATGGCGACATGCTTGGGAAGGCGTGTTGCATCAAGCTGACGGTAGATCGCCAACTCTTCTGGCGGTAGCTCGTGGATACGGCTCAACGGAAGTCCTCATAACCGACCGTAGCACAGATGCCGGGTTTCGTGTAGGCGCTGCGGGAAACCGCGATGATTCAGTGGCCTTTTCCTTGAGAGAAGGCCGCTGAATCCGTGTTTCAGCGATGATGTTCCCCGCCTCCGCCGCTCGGGTGCGGAGCGCTCATGTGAGGCGCAGGCGCCGGATGCGGAGCCGGCATAGAGCGTGGAGCAGCAGGCGCCGGGCGGCTATAGTTCTGTGGCGGCCTGTAGGTCTGCGCCGGGCGATTGTAATTCTGCGTCTGGGGCGCAGGACGGTACGTATTCACTCCGGGATTTGGGCGGTTATATGTCTGCCCTGGTGCGTACGTTGGGCGCGAAACATTCCCTGGCGTGGGGCGATTGAATTGTCCAGGAGCCGGACGATTGAACTGTCCGTTTACAGGCGCTCCTGGACGGTTGAATCCAGGCTGCGCGGGACGGTTCACCGGAGCAGGTCTTGCACCGGCAGCCACGCTGTGCGCGTATCCGGCATACTGCGGATGATTCATGAACGAGCCGCGCGTACCGGCAAGCTGCGGCGGAGGCGCGCCCGGGCGGCTGAATCCGCGATTGATGACAGTGGTGCTGCGCGTAATGTAAGTCGTGCGGTTGTAGAACACGGTGCGGTTGTGCCATCCCATGCCCCAGTTATGCCATCCCCAGCCCCACGGAGCCCATGGACGAAGAGCAACGCCGGTGGCAAAGCCCATGCGGAAGCCCCATCCGAATCCAGTACCGATATAAAACGCCGGGGCCGGAGTGTAGTAGTATCCTGGCCACGCCACAAGCGGAGGTCCATATGCAACCCACGGATTGTAGACCGGCACATACACCATCTCAGGATCGGTAGGCTGAATCGCGATGCTGCCATTATCCTCGGCCACCGTCTCCTGCGGCGTGTCCGTCAGAGTACCCGCCTGCTGTGCGCGCTGGCGCATCTGCTGCACGGCATCCATCACGTCCTGAGGCTGGTTGTAGTAGGCATTACCGAGGTCGGTCGTCCACTGCATGTTGTTGTGCATTTGCGTCAGCACAGACGGAAACGCAGTCAGCGCCTTCACGCTCGGGTCCCACTGCTGCGCATTGGCTGCGGCGGCAATCTGGTCAGGAGAAGCATTGCCCTGCGCCTGACGCCACTGGTCGGCTTCGACCACCTGTGTCGGATATGTGGACGCGGCAAGAATCTGCGCTACGAGCGAATCGGGATAGAGCGCAATCGGCGCCACCAGCTGATTGAGCTGATCGGGCGATAACGGTTGCCCCTGCTGCACAGGAGCGCCCTGTTGCGGCGGTTGCTGCTGATAATCCGGTGGAGGCGCCTGCTGCGCGGCTCCATTGTCCTGGGGCAGCGGCTGCCCATACTGCGGCATCACCTGACCGTTATTGTCCTGAGGCTGCTGTTGCTGCTGCGCATCCGGCGGAGGAGGAGGCACATCCTGCGCCTGCAATCCTGTGCTGCCTGCAAAAATCATTCCGGCGGTAAGCGCCAGGGCAGGCAGGAAGCGAATTTTTAACGCCGATCTGGGGATCATTCTTCTCACCATCCGGCAGGTCTTGTGGAACTGCCGCCTTACATTGATTAGAACCCCAATTCGACCGTAATGTTTTCCTTAAGAGCTGCTTAAGGCGGAGCACGACCGCATATCCGGGGAGCAAACTGTACAACCCCGGAACAGCAGGATTATTCCTATGCTGTCCTGCGCCGCCCCATCGCCATATCACGCACCTGGTTCAGGAAGATCGACCGCTGATATGCATCCATATGGCATACATACGAAGCGATCTCCTTCAGGAACGGATCCGACAGAATTGCTGTTGCCTCTTCCTGGCGGCGGCTGCGGGCATCGCGCAACAATGCGCAGATGTCCACTTCGAGCGCGTTGGCGAGCCGCTCGAGCGATGAAAGCGTAGGCATTGCCTTGCCGTTCTCGATCTTCGAAATGTACGTGCGCGGCACCTGCATTCTTCCGGCAAGCTGGCGCTGGCTGAGCTTACGGGCACGGCGAATCTCGCGCACGGCGCGCGCGACTTCAATGCCGGAGCCTTCCGGGCTCGACTCAGGAGCATCCGGTACCAGTTGCGGGACGAGTGGTTCAGGTTCTTCGATTTCGAGCGGCTTGTGGCAGCGCCTGCAGAGCGAGTTCGACGTGCGGAATTGCACCAGACTGCAGTGTTCGCAACGAAGTACCTCGCGTGCCTCGACGGTTGCTAAGGTAGTTGCCATAAGTTGTTATACGGAGCGCCAGAGCAGGGCGTCCGGACCTCGGAAACTTCAGCATTGTACTGAAAGCTTCCTCGGCTCTTGTTTACCATGCAGGTAAGGAACCTTAGTTGTCAAGTGAAAACTGAGAGTCTAACCTAAAAAAACCGAAGAATCTCGGACGAAAACAGGAAGAAAGTGCTATGTCTAACCAGAATGGATTTTCCCGCGAACGCGCCTGGGCGCTGCTGAACGAATACACCCAATCCACCAGTCTGCTGAAACATGCGCTCGCAGTTGAGACGTGCGTCCGTGCCTATGGTGAGCGCGAAGCAAATAACCAAGGGCTGAGCGGCGAATCCCGCGATGCCCTCGTCGAGACATATTCTGTCACCGGACTGCTGCACGACTTCGACTACGAGAAATACCCATCGCCTGAAGAGCACCCCTTCATCGGCAACCGCATTCTGACCGAGCAGGGATGGCCCGAAGAAATTCGCACCGCCATCCTGGGCCATGCCGAGTACTCCGGCGTGCCGCGCGAAACGCATCTCGCCAAGGCTCTCTTTGCCTGCGACGAGCTTGCCGGATTCCTCACCGCCTGCTCGCTGGTGAAGCCGACAAAGTCCATCCACGATGTGGAAACAGCAGGCGTGCGCAAGAAGATGAAGGACAAGGCCTTCGCCAAAGGCGTAAACCGCGACGACATCATCAAAGGCGCAGAAGAGCTGGGCGTCTCGCTCGACGACCACATTGCCTTCTGCATCACAGCTATGCAGAAGAACGCCGAGGCACTGGGGCTCAACGGCATCTCTGTAAATTCCTGAGCAGGCCGGGCAGGATTGCATGCTAGGATGGCGCATGCAAAAACGCCTCCTGTGGATTTTCTGTCTTGGTTTAGCTCTTGCGCCTGCCGGTTACGCTGCTGAACATACTCTTCGAGCCACGCCAACAACTGTTGTCTGGGGATATTACTCGGCGAAAGCAAAGCCTGTCCTGACAGTCCACTCCGGCGACACGGTCACGATCGAGACGGGCTGCTCCTGCCCTGCTCCGGAACGACTTGGACAACTTCTGCAGGAATCAGGCATCGCGCCCTCGACCATCCCGCAGTTCTTCCGCGACGTCCACGAAAAGGTCACCGACAAGGGCCCCGGCGGGCACATCCTCACCGGCCCGATCGCGATTGAAGAAGCCGAGCCGGGAGACGTGCTCGAAGTCCGCATTCTCAAGATCGATATGCAGACGCCGTTCGCCATCAACTCCTTTGGCGCGGGACGCGGCTTCCTGCCCGACGATTTCCCCTACGGCAAGACGCGCATTATTCCTCTCGACCGCGAAAAGATGATCGCGCACTTCGCGCCCGGCATCGACATTCCGCTGCATCCCTTCTTCGGCAGCATGGGTGTCGCTCCTCCTGAATCGGCCGGGCGCTACAACAGCGCTCCTCCGTGGATGCACGCCGGCAACATGGACAACAAGGAGCTGGTCGCCGGAACTACGCTCTTCATTCCTGTACACGCCAAAGGCGCGCTCTTTGAAGTGGGCGATGGACACGCCGGACAAGGCAACGGCGAAGTCGACATCACCGCCATGGAGACCTTCCTCACCGGGACCTTCCAGTTCATCGTGCACAAGGACCAGCACCTGCTCTGGCCGCGCGCCGAAACGCCGACGCACTACATCTCCATGGGCTTCAGCGAAGACCTGAACAAGGCCACCGAGATGGCCGTCCGCAACATGATCGACTTTCTGGTGACGGAAAAGCATCTTTCGCGCGACGAAGCCTACTCGCTCACCAGCGTGGCGATTGATGTGGACATCACGCAGCTCGTCGACGGCAAAGTAGGAGTCCACGCGATGTGCCCGAAGACGATTTTTACGAAGTGAGAATTTCTCAACTCGAGCGCAGTACAGTAAGCTGATTTGCTGATGACTGGGAACTCGCTCGACGGCAAATACTACGAAGCCATGAAGCCTGACTCCCTGGCCGAGCGGCTGGGGATTCGCGCCCGTGATCGTATCTACGACGACTTCCTCCGTCTCTGCCAGCCTCAGCCGGAAGAAACAATTCTCGATGTGGGCGTCTCTGATGTCATAGGAGATGCTGCGAATGTGCTTGAACGGCGTTATCCATACCCTGAACGTCTTACAGCGGTTGGACTGGGCACAGCAGAGGAATTCCAAACTGCCTTTCCTAAAGTGACCTACAGACAGATCGCAGCCAACAAGCCGCTGCCGTTTCCGGACAATTCATTCGACATCGCCACTTCAAACGCAGTGCTCGAGCACGTCGGCAGTCCGGAGAACCAGCGCCGCTTTGTAGCTGATCTGATGCGCGTTGCGCGGCGTGTGTTCATCACTGTCCCGCACCGCTTCTTTCCCGTGGAGCACCACACTGCAATTCCCCTTTTGCACTGGTTTGACTCCGGGTTTGCCCTCACCTGCCACCTTCTCGGTAAAGAAAAATGGCGCCGTCAGGAAAACCTGATCCTGATGTCCAAACGGAAACTACGGGCAACGTACCCTCAAGGCGCACGCGCAGAGATCGGGAGAACAGGCATTCTGCTGGGCCCGTGCAGCGCAAATCTTTATCTTTATGTGGACGGCGATCACCGGACTTGAATGGAGGTACAATTCCCCATCGCGCTTTTCTTTTCACAAGGCGCATCAAACCACTTTCAAGAATGTAGTTTTGCGTCAAAGTGGCAGAAAATAATAAGAAGTCAATACTGGAGTTAAACGCGATCGCAGTCCAACCCCCGAAAAGGAGTGCAGACGCTAATGGCCGCCAGCGGTTCCTTCTCCGCCCACCTGTCGGTAGTTGTTCCTGCCTACAACGAACAAGCCACCCTCCGGAAAGTCATAGAAAAACTTCTGCATGTCCCCCACCTTTATGAAGTGATCATCGTGGATGATTGCTCTACCGATGGCACAAACGAAATAGCGTGTGCTTTGGCTTCCGCCCACCCTTCGATCATCAGGGTCATCAGGCACCAGAAAAACGCCGGTAAAACCGAGGCTCTGAAAACCGGTTTTGCTGCGACTACCGGAAATATTGTGATTGTTCAGGATGCTGATCTCGAATATGACCCCTCAGAGATTGTGCATATGATCGATCCTATGGTGAGAGGCGCTGCTGACGTGGTATTCGGGTCCCGCTTCCAGGTGCGGCGGGCAGCCAGAGTCCTGTACTTCTACCACTACCTCGCCAACCGGCTGTTGACGCTGCTTTCAGATGTACTGACCAATTTGAATCTCACAGACGTCGAAACAGGATATAAAGCCTTCCGCGGAGACATTATCCGGAACATGGTAATCACATCCTCAGGCTTTGGCTTTGAGATTGAAGTCACGGCCAAGATCGCAAAGCTGAAGTGCGCCATTTACGAAGTGCCGATCAGCTACTATGGCCGCACTTATGAGGAAGGCAAGAAAATAGGCACGAAAGACGGCATTGCGGCTTTATGGTACCTGATCAAGTACAACGTGCTTACCGATCTTCGAGCTTCCTACATGCACCTGCCGCATCTGGAAGCAACAGAAACAATAGAGCCAGCCTGAGCACCATAATGAAAAAATTAGACGATCAGATGTAGGAGAGATATTAAATTTCTGAAACCTGATTTGCAGACAATGATTCTTGTCGTCGCCGCCTTGTATCTGCGGCCCGAAGAATTTCACTTCGCCAGAATATCCGTGAACTATGTCAAACCTGCTATCCTTGGCAGTTTGCTATGAGCTCTCCGGAACAAAAGCTGAACAACACTCTGGCCTCCAAGCTTGACGCTAATAACTCACGCGCACGCAACAACGCTGCAGGCATGATGGCGCTCGTCTCCAGCATTCGCGCGCAGGAGACGCAGATTCGCGAAGGCGGCGGCTCGAAGGCCATCGAATCCCAGCACGCAAAGAAGCGCCTCACCGCGCGTGAGCGCATCGCTCTGCTTCTTGATCCTGAAACCGAGCTCTTCGAGCTCGCACTCTTCGCCGCCTTCGAGATGTACGAGGAATGGGGTGGCGCACCCTCGGCAGGCGTCGTCACCGGCCTGGGCCGCGTTGCCGGACGCCTGTGCATGATCATCGCTAATGACGCGACGGTGAAAGCCGGAGCCTTCTTCCCCATGACCGCGAAGAAAGTCATCCGCGCACAGACCATCGCGATGGAAAACCGCATCCCCACGCTCTACCTTGTCGATTCCGCCGGAGTGTTTCTGCCGCTGCAGGAAGATGTCTTTCCCGACCAGGACGACTTCGGCCGCATCTTCCGTAACAACGCCGTCATGTCCGCCGCGGGTATCCCGCAGATCACCGCCATCATGGGCATGTGCGTTGCCGGAGGAGCGTACCTCCCCGTCATGACTGACCATGTGCTCATGACCGAAGGCAGCGGGCTCTTTCTCGCCGGACCAGCGCTGGTGCAGGCTGCCATCGGCCAGAAGTATTCGGCAGAAGAGCTGGGCGGGGCGACCATGCACTCGGAAATTTCCGGCACCGTCGACTTCAAGGAGCCCAACGATCATCTCTGTATCGCGCGCCTGCGTTCACTCGTCTCAAAGATCGGCCACGGTCAGCGCGCTCCCTTCGACCGCACAGCATTTGATCCGGAAAAAGATGCTCCGAAATATCAGAGCGGCGATCTTTATTCGCTGCTCGATCCTGATCCTTCTAAAGCTGCGGTAAACACTTATGATATGCACGAACTCTTAGCGCGAATATTAGACCGCAGCGAGTTCGATGAATACCGCCCCGACTACGGACGCACACTTATCTGCGGATATGCGCGCATCGGCGGCATCTCCGTCGGCATCGTCGCCAACCAGAAGACGCCGCAGCCGCAGACCAGCCACACCGGAGAAAAGCGCGTCGAGTTCGGCGGCGTCATCTACTCCGAGAGCGCCGAAAAAGCCGCGCGCTTCATCATGGACTGCAACCAGAACCTCATCCCGCTGATCTTCCTGCATGACGTCAACGGCTTCATGGTGGGCCGCGACGCCGAGTGGAGCGGCATCATCCGTGCTGGAGCCAAGATGGTCACAGCTGTCTCGAATTCCACTGTGCCCAAGATCAGCGTGATCGTTGGTGGATCATTCGGCGCCGGCAACTACGCCATGTGCGGCAAAGCCTACGATCCGCGATTCATCTTCGCCTGGCCTACGGCGCGCTACGCGGTGATGAGTGGAGCGTCTGCCGCCAACACGCTGGTGGAAATCAAAATCCGCCAGCTAGAGCGCGACGGCAAAAAACTGAGCGACGAAGAGAAGCAGGAATTGCTCGCTTCGATCAAAGCGACGTATGAAGAACAGACTGACTGCCGCTACGCCGCAGCGCGCCTGTGGGTCGATGCCATCATCGATCCGGCAAAGACGCGCGAAGCATTGATAACGGCGCTCGAAGCCGTATCGCTCAATCCTGAAGTGCCGAAGTTCAACCCCGGCATCCTGCAGACCTGACCTAATTTCCCTCAGGCGCAAACGAAGGCGGCGCATCATCTGCACCTGTTCCCCATTGCTTATCGGGAGTGGCAGACAGCTCAAACTCGAGCGTCCCGCCGCTGCCGATAAAGGATTCCGGCAGCCACGTCTTTGTTGCCGCCCTTCCGTCGATCTTCAGCGCGCGCACATACGGAGCATTCGTCCCTGCGCCATTGGCCTTGATCACAATGTCATGCGACGCGCGACGCACGCGAATCTCAGAGAACAGCGGACTGCCCAGCACCAGCTCGGCCCGTCCCGGTATCTCCGGATACATACCCATCGCCGACCACACATACCACGACGACATTTCCCCGAGATCATCGTTCCCCGGCATGCCATTCGGCGTGTTGGTCCATATCGTGTTCAGCACGCGCCGAACCGACTCCTGCGTCTTCCACGGCTGCCCGGCGAAATCGAAGAGCCACGGCGTCTCAATCGAAGGTTCGTTGTTCAGCTCGGCATGCAGCGGACCGGATTTTGTAACGGCCAATGAGCCATCGGGATTATAGAAAAAGGCGTCAAGCCGTTTGGCCGCCGCTTCCCTGCTGCCGAGCATCTCAAAGAGGCCGCGCACATTGAAAGGAACCATCCAGAGATACTGTGCCCCACTGCCTTCCACAAAGCCTTCATCCGATGCCGGATCGAACTTTGGCCAGCTTCCATCCGCATTGCGGTTCTGGATGTATCCGCCCTCGCTGGTGGCATGCGGATTGAAGATGTTCTTCCAATACTGCGCGCGGGCAAGGAACGTCGTGCGGTTCGGCTCGTCGTGCAGCCGCCGTGCCAACTCGGAGATGGCGAAATCAGCCGCCACATCTTCGAGCGTATCCGCCGCAGGCCCCCAAGCAGGGGCGCCTGTCGGAATGTAATGCAGCTTGAGCCACAGGTCGAGCGCAGGGCGCTGCCCCACGCACACCACCGGGCAGCCTTCTTTGCTCAAGTCGTGCGCAGTGGGCACAGTCGCAGCCTGCAGCAGCGAGCGATAGGAAGCCTTCACATCAAAGCGGTCGCCGCCGAAGGCAAGAATGTCCGCGATGGCCGGCGCCGCCGGATCGCCATTCATCACATGCGTCAGCCCGGCATTGTGCGTCCAGCGGTCCCACTCGCCGCCATTCTGGTTCGCCTGGTTCAGCAGCGACTGCGCAATGTTGCTGCCGATGTCCGGTGAAAGCAGCGTGACTAATTGTAACTGTGACCGGTACACATCCCACCCCGAGAAGGTGCTGTACTGCGCCTTCTGCGGAGCGGCAACTGCATGCACTTTTCCGTCCATGCCAAAATAGCTGCCGTCCGCATCGCTGTAGAGATTCTCGCCGAGCAGCGCGTGGTAAAGCGCGGTATAGAACACCGTCCGCTCATCTGTCGTTCCGCCGGTGATCTGTATCCGATCGAGTATCCCGTTCCAGGCCGCATGCGCGTTCTCGCGCATAGCGTCAAAGCTCGTGCCCGCGGGATTCTCCGCCTGCAGGTTGGCTTCGGCATTCTTCTCGCTTACATACGAAATGCCGACGCGCACATGAACAACAGGTGATTTCGCTGTATCGAACGCGACCCATCCGCCCGAGCCTTTGCCCGAAGGCGGAAAGCCGCGTGGCCCGTATGTAGTGCCGCCGTGCGCTTCTGTCGAACCACGCCGAACAGCGGAATCCTGCCATGTGCCCGTCGCCTGAAAGGGCTGATCAAAATGAGCGACAAAATACAGCGTGTAATAGCTGTGACGGACAGCGCTTTCGATATAGCCGCAGAAATTTCCGCCCGTCACCGAACCGGAAATCGTGCGCGTCGAAGCGTCGATCTTCACTGTGGCGTCACTGCTGCCCGTCTCGGAATTGGAAGTGCGGACGAGCATCACGGCGGGCTTGCCTGCCGGATAGGTAAAGCGTCCCATCCCCGTGCGCGGCGTTGCCGTCAGCTCAACATTTACGCCGTTGGCCAGCTTCACGCGATAGTAACCTGCCGAGGCTTGCTCTTCGGCATGCGAAAAATCGCTACTGTATGTGGTGGAATCGCTCGATGGCGAGGTGCCTACGTCCTCGGTAATCGGCATAAACGGAATATCGCCGCTCGCTCCGGCGCAGCCCGTGCCCATCAGGTGCGTCAGCGAAAATCCGCGAATCTTTGTCGCTGTATATTCATAGCCGCCCGGAGCAGCAGGCCGCGCAGGATCGTCCTTGAACGACCCGGGCACGCCCTGTATTTTGGGCCGCGGCTTGTTATAGGGCTCTTCCGGACTCCATGCAAGCATGCCGAAAGGAAGCACCGCGCCCGGATAATCGTTGCCGCCATTCGTAGTGCCGATCAGAGGATTCACCAGTGAGGCCGGATCGCTGCTCTGCGCATTCGCCGCGCCAACCAAAGTCCCAGCCAGACACAGCGCCACAATCATCGCGCTGCAAAACACACGTACACGTTTCTTCAAAGCCACTGCTCCCTGAATCGCAATTCTCGGTCGATTGTAGTTCGCTGGAGCAGGAATCTGGAATCGATTCCACAAGAATGAACAAGACGCAGTACGTAAAGAAGGGGTGCCCCAGGTTCGCGCAGCTAACCTGGGATAGTTAAGAATTAAGGCTCGCCATAGTAGGCATAGTTCGTCCGCGCAGTCACCCCAGGCTTGCCGATCTTCACCGTCAGGGCATGGTACTCATTGGCCCGCTCAGTCGGAGCGGCATCAAACGACATCACATAATAGGCAGCCGCATCAGCAATGCAAGCGTTGATCTCGCTCAGCAAATCGTTGTTCGCGTTGAACACGCGCCCTCCGCTTTGCGTCGCAAGAACCTGCAGCGCAAGATTGCCGGAATTGGCCTGGTCCACCTTGCGCACGCCTTTCAAATAGCTTTGGTAGTAAAAGCTGCGCATCATAGATGCATCCGTTCCCAGCGGATCGACCGCATACAGCGTGATGCGCGACGTTCGCAGCCCATTGCTGTAGAGAGCAATCCAGTTGAAGAAGGACTGCTGCTGCCTGGCATCAAACTGAATGCCCGGACCAGCGAGCATGGGCCAGCCGGGGCTGATCCAGACGAGCATCTTCCGCCCCGGTTTCTTGCCCTCGAAATCAATCAGCTGGTTCAGCGTCTGCAATGAGAGCTGGAGCCTCTCTGCGGCTCCATAGACTCCTGTAGAGCGTCCGATGATTCGCAGCGACGAGCCATTGGACGCGAGAAGCTCAGCCAGGGCATTGCCGTCGCGCGAAGGCTGCGGCTGGATTTGTGTACCTTTATCGGTAAACACGACCAGCGTCACAGGGTAGGCCAGCTGGCCGTTATTCTGGCGAAAAAATCTCGCGACCGCGTCCCGCTCATAAGCAACGCGCTGAAAGCTTGTGTTTACCAGGTCGACGAGCAGAATCACTTCATCCGGCGGATCGGCCTTGGCCCCCTCCAAAGCTGCGAACGACAAAATCTGCTGCGGCTTGTTGTTGTCCCAAATGGTGAAATCCTGCTGCTGCAGACCGGATATGGCATTACCCGCCGCATCCGCTGCAACTACATCGAGGCTGATGCGGCGTTCTGCCAGCTTCGTCTGCTCAGCTTCCTGCGAGGTACGCGGAATGAGTTTTTGCTCCTGTGCAACTGCCCGCTGCATAGTGAAAACCAGGAGGCAGATCAACACGACTCGAACCAGGGACAGCTTCATTGCAAAGCACCTCAATCATCCTGTTTTGGTCAACTGCGCATCGTATCACCCGGCAGCGCGTTCCAGCCAGATAACTCGCCATGTCGTCCGCCCGCGTGATACAAGGTTGCCAACATGAACAAGCGGGAATTCCTCAAAACTTCGGGCATACTCATAGGTGGAGCTACCTTGTCCCACTACATTACAGCCGAACAGGCATCAGGCACGCGCACCAACTGGGCCGGCAACTATACCTACAGCACCAATAATCTGTTCGAGCCAAAGTCTGTGGAAGAAGTTCAGCAGACCGTCAAGCGCTGCCACAAAATCAGAGCGCTGGGCGCGCGCCACTCATTCAACAGCATTGCCGACAGCACGGAAAACCAAATCTCGCTCGCGCATCTCGACGAGATGAACATTGACCCGACATCGCGCACGGTCACCGTCGGCGCAGGCGTGAAATACGGGCAGCTTGCTCCGTATCTGGACAGCCACGGCTTCGCCGTCCATAACCTCGCGTCGCTGCCGCACGTCACGGTCATCGGAGCATGCTCCACCGCCACGCACGGCTCCGGCATCCACAACGGCAACCTGAGCACCGCCGTCTCCGCCCTCGAGTTCGTCACTGCGGACGGCAGCCTCGCCACACTCTCGCGCGCCAAAGATGGCAATGCATTTCACGGAGCTGTCGTTGGACTCGGGGGCCTTGGCATCGCGACAAAAGTCACGCTTAACCTTCTGCCCACATTCCAGATGCGGCAGCTGGTCTACGAGAACTTATCCTTCGATCAGCTGAAAGACAATCTCGACACGATTTTCGGCAGCGGATACAGCGTCAGCCTCTTCACCGACTGGCAGAACCACCGCGCCACGCAGGTCTGGATCAAGCAGCGTATCCAACAGAGCGCGCCATCCACGCAGCCGCCCGAGTTCTATGGCGCAAAGCTCGCCACGCGCAAGCTGCACCCCATTGCCCGACATGACGCCACTCCCTGCACCGAGCAGATGGGCATTCCCGGCCCATGGTATGAGCGTCTGCCGCACTTCCGCATGAACTTCACGCCCTCCAGCGGAGCCGAGCTGCAGACGGAGTATTTCGTTCCACGCGAGCACGGCTATGAGGCCATTCTCGCTGTCGAAAAACTGCGCGACCGCATCACGCCGCATCTCTTCATCACGGAGTTGCGCACCATTGCCGCCGACGATCTCTGGATGAGCATGGCTCACAAACAAGACTCGCTCGCCATCCACTTCACCTGGAAGCCGGAGTGGCCTGCAGTGAAGCAGATTCTGCCGCTCATTGAAAAAGAGCTCGCTCCCTTCAATCCGCGCCCGCACTGGGCCAAGCTCTTCACCCTGCCGCCTGCGCAGCTCGAAGCAAAATACGAAAAACTCGCGGACTTCAAAGCGCTGCTGAAGCACTACGACCCGGAAGGCAAGTTCAGGAACCAGTTCCTCGATACCAATCTCTATAGCGCCTGAGCAACGCCATGAACGCAGCAGATTTTCGCCGGATTGCACTAAGCCTCGAAGGTGTGGAGGAAAGCTCGCACATGGGCTCGCCTGACTTTCGCGTGGGCGGAAGAATTTTCGCGACCCTCGCCGCGCAAAGCGAAGGCTACGGCAATCTCATGCTCGACGTAGAACAGCAGCAGGCCTTCATTGCAGACCGCCCTGACCTCTTCCTGCCCATCAAAGGCGGATGGGGCCGCATGGGCATGACCCATATCATCCTCGCGAAGGCCGATCAAAATTCATTAAGGGGCGCTCTGACTACTGCATGGAAGCTGCGCAAAGAGAAAAACACGAAACCCAAAAAGAAAAAGCCCCTTCGATGATCGGCAATCTCGGAAGAGCAACTTCCCAGCGAAGGCTTTAAGAAGCACTACGGAGCGAGACAGGCTTTGCTGGCGCGAGCGCGGTCAAGGCTATGCCGATGACTACGAGAACAGCCACGCCAATCAGTTCTCCTCGCGAAATCATGTTGCGCAACGCCTGGGTGCCCATCACAGCAGCATGAGCGAAGCTGGACCACGCTGTGAAGGCGATCAGGCTGCGACTCGCGAAAGGGTTGCGGATTGCCAGAAGCAGGAAAATTCCAAGAGTGACGTAAAGGCTAAGCATCATCGACAACGCAGGCTCTTGTCGCATGAATATTGCAAGGGGATAAACCAAAGCCAAAAAAAGCAGCCCCACCAACGCCAGCACGATCTTTAAAGCTGCGTCTCGATTCATGGATGCTCTCCCTACATAAACGCTCTCACTGGCCGAGGACGGCATGCACTACTTCCGGTATAACTACTTAACTGCTACGATCACACGATCGTTTCGGTTCCCCTCGCCTTCATTCCCAAATTTGCGTGAGCCTATCGCGGAGCTGGAACTCCGGAATCCGCCAGTGCATAAGCCAAGACCGCCATCACTGCGGCATTCTCATTCAGCTCCTGCGGATTGACCTTGTCGAAAGTATCCGCAGCCGTGTGGTGATAGTTGAAGTAGAAGCGGCTGTCCTGGTTCGGAGCGAACTGCGGCACATTTTTAAGGAACCCGACATCCTCACCGGCCTCTGGACTCGGGGTGATAACGGTGGCTCCAATCGGCGCAAGCACCTGCGCCACTGGACGCAGCCACCCTTCAAGCTCCGGCTTGCCCGCGGCCATAATGCCGATCGGATGCCCTGCGCCAAGATCTGATTCGATAGCGCCGATATGGTGGTTCAGCTCGCCTTCATATTCCTGCGCATAAGTCTGCGCGCCCGAGCCACCCTGCTCCTCATCCATCCACGCAATGAAGCGCACCGTGCGTCGGGGATGAATGTTCAGCTGCTTCAGAAGATGAATTGCCTGCATGGAGACGACGATGCCCGCGCCGTCATCGATCGCTCCGGTGCCCAGGTCCCATGAATCAAGATGCCCGGAAACCACCACTACCTGCTCGGGGTGCTCGCTTCCCTTCCAGTCGGCAATGACGTTGTAGCTCTCGGCCTTGGGCAGCGTCTGCGGAGTAAGCGTGAGCTTCATGCGCACAGTTCCCTGCTGCGTGAGGTTCTTGAGCAGGTCTGCATCCTCCGCCGTCACTGCTGCAGCAGGAATTTTTTCGATGCCATCGGAATAGATGGTTGCCCCGGTGTGCGGCAGCCGGTAGTCCGCGCCACCCACTGAGCGCACCAGCACGGCCACAGCCCCAAGCGAAGCGGCAACGCTCGGGCCTGCTCCGCGATACATCACCGCTTGCCCGTAAGCCGATAACCCGTCGCCTTGCGCAGCGCGGCGCTTGTCGAACTTCTCATTGAAGAGCAGGATCTTGCCCTTCACTGCTCCCTGCGGAAGCTTCTTCACATCATCAAAGGAATCGGCAACGACGACTTCCGCCGTCAATCCATCAGCAGGCGTAGCCACGCTGCCGCCCAGCGCCGTGAGCACAATCTTCTGCTTCGTCCCATCAGCCATTCCCGGCCACGAGACCAACTCGGCAGTCTCAGCGCCGCGCACCCAATGCGGGACAAGCGTCTTCTCAAGATGCACATCCGCGCCTAGAGCGCGCATCTCGTCCGCAACGTAGTCCACCGCCTTCTGCGCCTGCGGAGAGCCGCTCAAGCGCGGCCCGATATTGTCGGTCAGATGATGCAGCTCGCTCAGAGCATAAGGGTCCTCAATAGCAGCATCGCGCAGCTTCGCCATATTCGCGACCTGATCAGCAGTCCACGCGCCCGTCGAGGTGTTCATCAGCTGCTGCAGGCGGTCCTGAATGGACTGGGCAGACGCAAAACAGGGCACGGCTAGGCACAATACTGCAAGATGTTTTCTGAACATAGGCGCATCCTACCATGCTGGCTTGTCGTTTCTGGTTCCCTATTTTGACGATTCTTCACTGACCCACTTTCCTTCACACAGCAAGACAGTATGCTCAGAGTCATGGGCACGACCACAACCGCCGCCAGACGCACCAAGAAGAAGAAATCCTCATCCGCTGGATGGCTTTCATGGTGGCCTTTGCTGGTGGGCATCGCCGTAACGCCGCTCACCGTGCGCGCTGCCGGAGTGATGGCGCTCGCCGGCCCCGATGCCTTGCGCACTCTCTATCCTTATGTGCAGCTCGCGCAGAGCCATGCCCTTGGCTTTTCCGGAGAAATCGCCATAGCCCTTTCGCAGGCGCTGATGTACCTGCAATTCCCTCTCTATGGCCTGCTGATGGCGCTGGTGTTGCGCTCAAGGGGCTTCATTCACGCTCTTATCACAACGGCTATCGTCCATTTTGGAGCCGTCGCCATTGTCGTCGCGCTCGCGCATCTATAAATTAGAACGTGCTTCAAAATTGTTTCAGGTAGAAGCACCGGCCTTCAGGCCGGTGAAATTTCCTGGGAAACCAACAGGGCTTTAGCCCTGGGCCTTCAAAAGGGATTTTGCAGTTCTCTATGAGCGAAGCCGTCAAACTCATCGAATGCCCGCGCGACGCATGGCAGGGACTGCCGAAGACCATTCCGTCCGAAGTGAAAGCAGACTACCTGCGCACCCTCATCGCTGCCGGGTTCAAGCACATTGACGCCGTCTCCTTCGTCTCGCCGAAAGCTGTCCCGCAGATGGCTGACTCCGAGCAAGTACTCGAATACCTCGATCCATCTGACGATGTCGAGATCATCGGAATCGTCGTAAATCAGAAAGGCGCAGAGCGCGCCATTGCGACTGAGGCTGTTAGCACGCTTGGATTCCCCTACTCCATCTCGCCGGAATTTCTGAAGCGCAATCAGGGCCAGACTCCGGAAGAATCACTCGATGTACTCGAAGCCATCGGCCAGGCCGCCTACAAGTCCGGCCTCAACATCGTGGCCTACATCTCCATGGCCTTCGGCAATCCCTATAACGATGCATGGAGCATCGATGAAGTGATCTCCGCCTGCGACCTGCTGGCCGACATGGGCATCGAACAGATTTCGCTTGCGGACACGGTCGGCCTCGCTACTCCGGAAGAAGTCTCGCGGCTGGTCAGCGCCGTGCTCTCAATCAATGACGCGCTTGAGATCGGTGTGCATCTGCATGCGCGGCCCGACGAGGTAGCCGCAAAGGTAGCCGCTGCGTATCGCGCAGGATGCAGGCGCTTCGACATGGCCATGGGAGGCCTCGGCGGCTGCCCCTTCGCGCAGGATGCGCTGGTCGGCAACATTGCCACAGAGTTGGCAGTCGCGGAGCTCGAACGCCTCAGCTCAGACCTGCCGCAGCTGCAGCCGCTCGACGGAATCCTCGCGGCCAACCACGCCATCGCCGAAAAATTCGGCCCAACCCGGCAATAGACTATGTTGCGCATTCAAAGAAAAGAAGGCATTCTCACCATCACGCTCGATCGTCCGGAGCGGCGCAATGCGCTCAATCCGCAGATGATTGAGGAGCTGATCCACGCATTCGAAGCAGCAGAGCATTCTGACTCAGGTGTGGTCATCCTTACCGGAGCAGGCCCGGCCTTCTGCGCCGGACTCGATCTTGAACACCTCGAAGCCCTGCATACAAAGACCATCGAAGAACATCGCGAAGACTCAGAAAGCATTGCACATCTTCTGCGCACACTCTACGACCTGAGCAAGCCGACGATCGCCGCAGTGAATGGCTCCGCAGTCGCCGGAGGCATGGGGCTGGCAACCATCTGCGACTTTACGCTCGCCGTACCGGAAGCAAAATTCGGCTACACGGAAGTGAAGATCGGCTTCATTCCCGCAATCGTCTCTTCATTCCTCGTTCGGCAGATCGGCGACAAACGCGCCCGTGACCTGCTGCTCACCGGACGCCTGATCGACGCCCAGGAAGCATACGAATTTGGATTGATAAATAAAGTAGTGAACCCGCCCGAGCTGATGCCCGAGGCTCACAAGCTCGCTCAATTGCTGGTGAAGAACAGTCCGGAAGCGATGCAGGCCACCAAGCGCCTGCTGCGGCAATTTACAAAAGATCAGCTTGATCGAGAGATGAAAGCCGCCATCGCCGCGAATGCCGAAGCACGCACCACGGAAGACTTCAAGGAAGGCATTCGCGCGTTCCTTGAAAAGCGCAAACCGGAATGGCCAAAGAAATAGGCTCTCCGGTAATCACTTCCATGGGTGCCCCAGAACCTGCCCTGAGCGGAGTCGAAGGGTTCGCGGAGCGAAGCTAACCTGGGATAGTTGGTTTTAATACGCCGCAGTAAACCGTCGGCGAATATACTGCGGCTTCTCCAACTCATCCACCAGCGCAAGGGCATAGTCTTCAGCAGAAATCCTGCTGTTGCCCTGCGCATCCACGATCAGATTATCCGCATCAAGGCGGAATTTCCCGGTGCGTTCTCCCGGTTGAATCAAAGCGGCGGGACTGAAATAGGTCCAGTCAAGATCAGCCTTGCGCAGCACTTCGAGCGCATCAGCATGCGCCAGCGCAATGCCCTTCCACTCTTGCGGAAAGCCGGGAGCATCCACCACGCGCAGGTTCGGAGCAGCGAACAGGCTTCCAGCGCCGCCAACAACGATCACGCGCTTCACTCCAGCCTGCTTCGCCGAGGCGATGAGCGAATGTGTCGCATCGACGATCTTTCCTGAATCACTTCCCGGATTGTACGCGCTGACAACCGCATCCTCCCCTTTGAGAATGTCTGCCGTTTCCGACGTGTTCAGTAAATCCCCTTTGACTGCCTTCACCGCCGGATTCGCAGGAACACGCGAAGGATCGCGGACAACTGCCGTCACCTTGTGTCCACGCGAAACCAGCTCCTGCAGTACACGGCTGCCGATCATCCCTGTTGCGCCAATGAGAACCACATTCATATCTGTCTCTCCCGCATTTTGGATGGGCTTATCTTGAGAAAGGATGAATTTATTTGTTTAAAGGAGCAATTGCCACAGACACCAATGAATCTGCGCAGCCATAGTACAGCAGCCACTGGTTATGAAAAAAGACTAGCCCCTCGGCAAATGTCGTTCCTGCAGCATACTGCCCGGTCTTCTCGTAAGGCAATTCAGGTTTCAGAACCGGAGCATCGGTCTGCGCAATCAGGTGTGAAGGATCATTCGCATCGAACAACGCTTCGCCCGCAGCATAGGCATTCGATCCAAGCGCCGGATCTCCGCCCTCGACCGCATTCTTGCCGTTGTAGATGACTACAATTCCTGACTTCGTGAGAACAGGCGGAGGTCCCGTCTCCGGAAAAGTGCTGTCAAAATGCCCTGAACGCGGCTTCAGCAATTCCAGAGGCTCGCCGTGCGCATCTTCGACCGGAGACCAGTGAATCAAATCCGTCGATGTAGCAAGACGGATAGAACCCTCACCCCAGAACATCCAGTATTTGCCTTTGATACGCGCAGCCATCAGCCGCCCGTCGTGCAGTTGCGTAACAATACCCGCCGACTTGTATTTCAGGTTCGCATACTTTCCATTGGCCGCCGTCAGAAATGCAGGGCCATGCTTCGTCCAGTGCGTCAGATCGCGCGACGTGGCGATGCCCACTGAGTACGTCTTGCGATTCCACTGCGTGTAGGTCAGAACATAAGTTCCATCTTCTGACTCAACAATGCGCGGATCTTCCACGCCTCCCGGCCATTCGCGGTCTTTCTGCGCATCTTCCGCGGGGTAGAAAACCGGAGCCGCGCCGCGCGTGAAGTGGATGCCATCACTGCTTTCAGCCAGGCCAAGGCGTGACGTGTGCATGCCGATCGTCATTTCGCCGGTATTATCCTCGGCGCGGTAGAGCACGTACACCTTGCCATTGCGCACAATCGCCGCAGGATTGAAAGTGTGCAATGCCTCCCAATGTATGGGTTTGTGATCTATGGGATCGTCAAAGGTAGATGACGGGTTCGGCGAAATCACCGGATTGCCGCTGGCTGGCCGCGTAAATGGCCTGATGGTCCACGCACTCTGCGCGAAAGCCGCAGCGCAGCAAACCCAACTCAATATAAGACTGCGCCAAATCTTCATCATTCACTTCAAGGGATTATGCGCCCTCAGCTCAGCCACAATCTCCGCCGCAGCGTTGCGCGCCAGGTCGCTCTTATCCGGAGGGAAGCTGATCGCCCCCACGCGCGCATGTCCGCCGCCGCCATAGCGTTCGCAAATCTCCGCCAGGTTCAGCATGTCTTCCGGTTTCGCCTTGGTCCACGGATTTGAGCCCACAGCCACCTTCGTGCGGAAGCTCGATTTCGACAGACCAATCGAATACGTGGCTTCGGGATGCAGATAGTAGGGGATGAATTTGTTGTATCCCTCGAGCTGGTGATCGGTGATATCGAAATAAATCGTGCCGTCCTTCTCTTCCGAACGCTCGCCGATCAGCTTCAGCGCCTGCTGGTGCCGCTCAAGCAGCGGCGGCAACAGCGATGACACGAAGGGCTGTGCCAGCACTTCGGCCAGCGGCATCTCGGTCAGCAGAGGAATCAGCTTTGGCACAAACACCGGGTCCTGCGTGGACTCGATAATCAGCGTCAGCTTCATCGCCGGCTCCGCCATCTCAACCGCTGCCTGCGGGCTCGCATAAAGCGCGCCATCCACAATGTCCGCCCACTTCACCAGCTCTGCCACCGGATCGGCATTGAACCCGAAGCGCGTCTCCGCAATATATGCGAGAAAGCTGGCGCACGATGTGTAATTCGGATCATAGAAACGGCGATTGCCGTAGCGCCCATCTTCCATGCCCTTCAGATAATCCTGGTGATCTTCGGGCGTAAGGAACGCGCTCAGATGATGATCGAACCACCAGGTAATCTTCGGCGATGCCGAATACTTGAAATCGACAATGGCGTTTTCATCGCCGATAAAATCCGCCTCATTGAACAAGGCGCCGGCGCGATGCACCAGGCCATGATAGGTATATTCCGCATCTTTTGTGATGCGCTCGCGATGAAAACGCGCGAACAATGAAGCCGAGCATGCTCCGTCAAAACACTTGTCGTGGTAAAAGACACGTACCTTCAAAATGGTGCGAACTCCCCGAGGGAAATTAGTAATAGGAAACTCTTAGGATTGCCGGAGCCGCCCTCCCTGTCAAGGGACTGGCCCCTTCGACTTCGCTCAGGGCAGGCTGGGCACACACGCCTTCGGCGTAAATTCTTGAAATTCATCCCGTCATAATGTCGTTGTCATCCTGAGCGGAGCGAAGGACCTGCTCTTCCAGCTTCACATCCATCAAACAACATAAAATGGTTCATTCACCAAACATCGGAGACCACGTTGGACGAGCCGACACAAACAAATCCGCCAAACCAGATCGAAACCCCAAAGCGCAACGCGCGCTGGATATTCATAGGCAACAACGGCATCCGCTCCGGATGGAGCACTCTGCTCTTCGTCGCCATATTCATCGTGCTCGCCCTGCTGTACTTCCTCGTCTTCGGAGCATTCCTGAAATCGCACCTGAGCCCTAAAGCGCCCGTCGCGCCATTTGTCAGCCTTTTCCTCGAAATCTCACAGTTCGCTCTCGTGCTCGCAGCAACCGCCGTCATGGCGCTCATCGAAAAACGCCGGATCGGTGTGTTCGGCTATTCCGGTAATGCCAGGGCAGTCCGCTTCTGCTCAGGCCTCGTCTGGGGATTCATCGCCATCTCCGCTCTGATCGGCCTGCTATGGCAGCTCGGCTTTCTTTCCTTTGATGCCGGACATCTCAACGGCACGCAGGCGTGGAAGAATGCCGCCATCTGGGGACTGGCATTTCTTTTCACCGGGCTCTTTGAAGAGTCGCTGCTGCGAGGCTTTCTGCAGTTCACGCTGGCGCGCGGCATCGGCTTCTGGTGGGGAGCGCTGCTGCTCTCCGCGATCTTCGGATTCGTCCACAAAACCAACGCCGGCGAATCGCCGATTGGGCTGTTTTCCGCCGCAGCCGTCGGCCTAGTCTTCTGCCTCAGCCTCTGGTATACCGGCTCGCTCTGGTGGGCCATCGGCTTCCATGCCGCATGGGACTGGGGCCAGACCTACTTCTACGGCACATCGGACAGCGGCATGACCGCGCAGGGCCATCTCTTCTCCGAGCATCCCACTGGCCCGCTGCTCTGGAGCGGCGGCGCCACCGGCCCCGAAGGCAGCGTGCTCATCATTCCCCTGCTGGTTCTCATGGCGCTCGCCATGTGGCTCTGGTGGGGACGCCGCCCTGCCGCCTGGCCCGTTGAGAAATCGTGAATTTTGGGCAAACGGGCCTCTTCTTTACGCCGGCAGCATCGAACTAAGAGTAAAATTCCTTCAAAATTGGGCAAGCAGGAGGAAAGGCGTATGAACCGCAGAAAATTCCTCACCGCGGCAGCCGCCGGAGTTGGCGCAGCCTATCTGAAACCCGTCAGCTTCGCAAAGCCCATTGAGATTCCGCCGCTTACACAGAAGTTCAAGGCGACAGATACCGTCGTCCTCGGCAAAACCGGAATCCGCACCAGCCGCCTCGCTATGGGTACCGGCACCATCGGCTTCGGAGGGTCTTCCAACCAGACGCGCAGCGGTTCCGGCACCCGGCTGCTGCTGAATGGCTTCGACAACGGTCTGATCTTCTTCGATACAGCGGATTCCTACGGCAGCCATCCTAACGTCGCCGAAGCCTTGCAGCACATCCAGCGCGATAAAGCGATCGTGATGACCAAGTGCGACTCGCGCGATCCCAAGGAAGCGCGCGCCGACCTCTATCGCTATTTAAAAGAACTCAAGACTGACTACATCGACATCTGCCTCATCCACTGCGTCACGGAAGACGACTGGACCGACCGCTATCGCGGTGTCATGGACGTTTTCTCCGAAGCAAAGGAGAAAGGCATCATCCGCCACCACGGCGTCTCCTGCCACTCCATCGGAGCGCTTCGTGCCGCCGCCAAATCGCCGTGGGTGGAAGTCGACCTGGTGCGCCTGAACCCCGTTGGCGCGCACATGGACGCCGACCCGCAGACCGTCATCGGCGTCATCAAGGAAATGCGCGCGCAGGGCAAAGGCATCATCGGCATGAAGATTCTCGGCCAGGGAGCCATGCGCAACCGCCAGGACGAGGCCCTGCGCTTCGCACTTGGAACCGGCGTGCTCGACGCCTTCACCATCGGCGCAGAAAACCAGAACGAGCAGGCCGACCTGATCCGCCGCATCGCCGCCGCTGCGTGAATTGCCTTGTTGACTGGAAGTTCAAGGCAACCGGGCTCGGTCCAATAGTTTCGTAACAGTCTCAACCAGCTCCGCAGCAGGAAGTCGCAGCGTCTCCCTGTTGCGAAGCCAGGCTATCCCTGCACCGCAGGTTTTGCAGCCAGAATGCCCTTAAAGCTCTCGCGGTACTGAAGAAAGACCAGTATCCACAGCGCGCACGCCACCAGCCCCGGAGCAATGCTCGCCGGCGCAAGCGTCAAATGAAAAGCAAGGATGTTGTATAACTCCGCTGCAAGCAGCGTGAGAGCCAGCGGCACAAAGAATCCCGAAAGCAAAAGCAATCCACCAACCAATTGAATCGCGAAGAAGAATGAGGCAAAATGCGATGAACTGATTGCAACGAAAAACTGTACTGCCAGCGGATTCGGCGGCGGCGGCTGGTGGATGAAGTTGAGAA
>NZ_JBZYWJ010000012.1:0-112346 GCF_059115305.1 Acidobacterium sp. FHG110202_01 | reverse complement strand
AGAGGATTACAGGCCGACCGTCGGTGTCGCAGCAGCATGAAGTAGCACAGCAACGATTTTTTCCACCAAGGTCTGCATGGGAACTGTAAGGACGAAAGAACAGTCACAACAGCGTGTCTGAAACCTGCTCCTGATAAGGGTCTTCAACGACCGACCGACTTGTAAGGACAGACACGCAGCGGAACTCATCCTGGCCAGGAGCACGCGGCTCCACCAAAGGCCGAATACATTGCCGCAGACTTGTCTCTCGACCAAACTCAACCTTGCAGTCGCGCGGCGGACCATACATTATCATTAACTGATCTTCAAAGCAGAGCGGACAAGCAGGAGCTGACGAGCCGCTCCTGCTTATCCGCTCAGGCCGTGATCGGTGCCACTTAGAGATTCGGGTGTAAGTCCCGTACAGGACTTACCTGTTCCAAGAGAGACGCGACATGGAGAATCGTGAACTCGGCCTGCCAGTTGCCGACAATCTGCACGGCGATCGGCATGCCGTCATGGCTTGTGCCGAATCGCATGGAAATGCCGGGCAGGCCAGTCACGTTTAGTGGCGACGTCGCAGACATGATGCCCATAACATCAACAGTCTGACCGTTGATCAGCAACTCCGCCTGGCCGTGTTTGAAGGAGGGAGTGGGCAGGACCGGGGTGAGCAGCACGTCGTACCTCTGGAAATAATCGGCATAACCATCCTTCAGGCGCTCCGCAGCCTGCACGGCGTCGATATAATCCGCGGCGGGCGTATCGGGCAGGGAGAGCATGAACCTGGCCATGTAAGAGATTTCGTCCTCGCTACGGCCCGCTGTTGTCTTCACGAAGCCGGGCTTCATCTCGAGAACATGAAGACGGCTAAACACATCCAGCGCGAAGTCGCGTTCTAATGCCGGGATGCGCACGGACTCAACGCCGTGTCCGAAATGCCTGAGCGCTTCCGCGGCAGCTTGCACCGTGGCCGCGACCTCGCGGTCGACTGGCCCAAAGCCAGGCTCTACCAGCCACCCCACACGAAGCGGACGTTCGGTGGGATTGCCAATGCCGTTATCCAGCGGAACGGCGCGGCTGGAGTAACCGTCCTGTCCGTCCGGTCCAGCGAGTTGTGAAAAGGCCAATGACAGATCACGGATGCTGCGCGCCATCGGGCCTACATGCCAGAGACGGCGCGGCTCACGCGGCCAGATGCCGGTCATGGGGATCCGTCCGTGGGTCGCCTTGAGTGAGACGATGCCGGTATGGGCTGCAGGTCCACGCACGGAGATAGCAAGGTCCGTACCAAGGCCGAGGGGAGACATGCCTGCCGCAATTGCCGCGGACTCTCCGCCGCTCGAACCACCCGGTGTGAGATCGAGGTTCCAGGGGTTCTTCGTTCGGCCGGAGAGCAGATTGTCGCTTTCGATGCCGTAGGAGAATTCAGGAAGATTGGTCTTCGCAAGCAGAATGGCGCCTGCCTTCTTCAGGCGCGCTACGCTGGTTGCATCCGTGTCGGGCGTTCGTCCCTTGAAGATCGGCGTTCCACGTTGGGTCGGCACCTGCGCGGTGTCGATCGAATCCTTGGCTGTGAATGGCACGCCGTGCAGAGGTCCCAGCGTGTCTCCACGCTGGACTGCCGCCTCTGCTTCTCCGGCGGATTTCAGGGCATCTTCGGCAATCGTTACGATCGCATTCAGCTTTGGATTAACGGCTTGGATGCGATCGAGATGTGCCCTTCACGACTTCGACCGGAGAGACATTGCGTGTGCGGATCAGTTCGGCCAGCTTCGTTGCATCGGAATAAACCAGTTCGGTACTCATGGACCACCTCTCTACCTGCCACTTGGCAGGTAATAGTCTTGAGATTCTACCTGTCACATGGTAGATTCAGAAAATCGAAGAGTTTACTTCCACGCATGGGCGGAGGTGGGTGATGAGTGCAAACGCTCGAGAAGACATCCTGGCTGCCGCGAAGCTCGTTGCTCAAGCTCACGGCTACGCGGGATTGAACTTCCGGGATCTGGCAGAACAGGTCGGCATCAAAGCCGCGAGTATCTACTATCACTTTCCAAGCAAAGCCGACCTGGCAACGGCGGTGGCCAAGCGCTACTGGGAGGATGCTGCAGCTTATCTTGAATCCCTTTCGCTGAGCTCGGCAAAGCCACTGGACGCGCTGCGCCGCTACCCGGAGACCTTTCGCTGGGCGCTTGAGAACGATAACCGCATCTGCCTTTGCAGCTTCATGTCTGCGCAGTTCGACGACTTACCTGATGCAGTCAAGACGGAAGTTCAGGCTTTTGCGGACGTCAATGTTGCCTGGTTGAAAAAGACCCTGGTTGCCGCGAAGGTCTCCAGCCCCAGGGAAGCTGAGAAGCGCGCACGTGCTATCTATTCTGGAATTGTGGGCGCCCAACTGGTGGCGCGAAGCCGGGCAGACATAGCCCTCTACGACAGCCTGATCGAGGGTTATCGCACAGCAGGCTTGCTTCCCGCGTGAAGACAACTTAGTAATAAAAAATGCGCTTGTGTTGACGAATAATTAGCTGAGGCACTTTCAGTTTTAATCTTCCACGAGCGAGCGCAAACGAGCTTCAAGATCAAAGTCGAATCGAACCGCCGAAGTTTGACCCAATTGCCTGTTCGCTAAGTGGCTGTAATTTCAGACGACATTCATTGCCCGCGGGTTCCATGCGAATCAATAGCTTCTCTTTCCCTTGTTCGATATTCCGGAGATAGAACTCCTCGCATCCAACACGGGAAGCTACATGGCCCTGCGATTCGTCACGCGTGATAGCGTCGGAGGTTCAGTTGAGCGATCTTACCGAGCCCCCGATGGGGAGTTGGAGGCTTAGTTCTCAGTATCCCCATTAGTCCTTCTGGGGCGGCAATCAATAAGTCGAGTGCCACGTCCAAAATCCAGTCCCGATTGGCTCGTGCATCGGCGGTCGCTCTTCCTTGCTCATGACCTCTTGACTTAGCAGAAAGCAGCGGCGTTTGATGCTCATATGCTCTCCTTGGGAAGGTGAGGACGCAGAGCGGCGGCAAGAAAGCAATCAAGTATCCGGTCGGGCAGGATCGTGAAAGGGGTAGCAGGGCCGCCTCACGGCGGCGTCAGCGGATACGCCCGGTTCCATAGCCAAGGCGGCCTGTGCTGTGACGGCTTGCCCCAACCCACCGTTGTGCTGGATTTGCTTGGGGGTCATGATTGACGCTACCTTATGAGCGCTAGCAATCGTCCGGTCACCGATTTTCGTACGCACAGCGCCCGGTTCCACGACGATCATCTGACGTCCAGCGGGCCGACTTCGCGGCGCAACCGTGCAAAGCATTGCAACATGCTGTTTCGTGCGAAAACGCAGATTTGTACCACGTAATTTCAAGATTATTTTTCGATGCGTAATGAGGCGAATGCCTTTACTTTTCGCAGTCCTCTGAACAATTCTGTAAACACCGAATCGTCTCGAATCAATAGGAAGGCGACGAACCTATTTGCCAATGGATGGAACAGAACGAGCGCTCCTCTTGCCGCTCATGCGAGCGAAGCGCGCCCTTGCGTCCGAACAGTGCATAACAGCATCTACTGGTCCAACTGATGAGGAATTACTTGAACGCATCCAAAAGCGCGATGAGAGCTCGGCGCTGACCCTTTTCCGCCGCTATGACAAACTGGCCTTTTCTGTGGGACTCAGGATTCTCCAGGACGAGGGCGAAGCAGAGGACTTGGTCCAGGAGATATTCATACGCCTCTGTAGCGAGACAAATTCATTCGATGGCGAGAAAGGCTCCGCGCGGACGTGGATTATCCAGATGATCTATCGTCGCGCTTTCGACCGGCGTGCATAGATGCGGGGGTAACAAGAGACTCTACGGAAGTCTCATGTGCTCAGAAGCCAGATTCCAGTGTTAGACCGGGGGACTGGATCGCTTCATATGTTTTAAGGCAGATGAAGCCTGCGGGGCGTAGGGAGTTGGACTATGCGCTTATCACCCATATTCACCCAGACCATCTGGGCGATCCGGGCCCGGAAAGTCCGCAATCCCCTAAAGGAAACTATCGGCTCACCGGCATTACGGATGTCGATGCGAAGGTGCCGATTCGGAAACTCATTGACAGGGGCTTTCCAGACTACAGTTATCCAGTCTCCTGGCAGGCTCCTTTCGCAGAATGGCAGGCTTTCGCCGAAAATTATTTCGGATACGTTAAGTCTCGACAGAGACTCGGTGAGTCTACGGAGCACATCAAGGTTGGAAGTTCGACTCAGATCCATCTCCTCCAAAGTTCTGAACAATATAGAAATTTCGCAGTACGGAATCTCGCTGCCAACGGAGAGGTATGGACAGGGAGCGGAGATCAGACTCATAAAACTTTCCCAGATTTGAAAGACCTGCGAAAGGAAGATTACCCAACCGAAAATATGTGCTCGATTGCACTTCGCCTCAGCTATGGGAAATTCGATTACTTCACTGGCGGGGATCTCACCGCGGATACGGAAGAATCGGGAGAGTCATGGCGCGATATCGAGACAACCGTGGCCAAAGCTGCAGGGCCGGTAGAGGTCGCCGTAGCGGATCATCACGCATACCTGGATGCAGTTGGCGCAAGCTTCGTCCGTGAGCTTCGCCCCGAGGCGTTCATTATCCCGGCTTGGTACGTCTCACATCCAGCGGCTTTACCACTGCAGCGAATGTTCAGTCGAAAGCTCTATCCGGGGGACCATGACGTTTTTGCAACATGCACGATGAAAGAAAACAGAGTTTTCAACAACCAATTCAATTCAAAGATGAAGAGTATGGATGGCCACATTGTGGTTCGCGTTGCGCCGGGTGGGGAGACCTTTCAGGTCGTCGTCACGGACAATGCGGATGATTCAGATCGGGTGAAGGTCGTTTCGGGGCCATATCGCTGCAGTTAATTGCTCAAGAAACCCCCTGAGGGGACTTATCAAATGAGGAATAGGTTTATGTATGTCATCTGAATCATTTCCCAAACCCGTGCTTATGCAACTGGTTGGACGCCGAACCCACGATTGCAATGAGTTAGAGGAGTGTAATGTTGAACGAAGCTGTTCAATAAGTGTCAAGAAGGTGAGGCCATGGCGTGCCTGTGCAACGATGGCTCTCTGGAAAGATTTTGCTCACTCGAGGTAATTTGCGTATGAGCTTGTCCTATAAATTTGTGAGCTCTCCTGTCGGCCAGCTCAAGCTCATTGCTAGCGAGAAAGGCCTGGTGGCCATTCTCTGGGAGAACGATGATCCGCGACGTGTACGCCTCGAAGGGCTTGTCGAAAAGCCACTTCATCCGCTACTCGTTCAAACGGAGACTGAGTTAAAGGATTACTTCGCAAGAAAGAAAACTATATTCTCGATCCCCCTTGATATACGAGGGACAGATTTCCAAAAGCGGGTTTTGGGAGGCCTTGCTGGCTATCCCATTTGGAGAGACGCGTACTTACGGCGACATCGCGAAGCGACTCGGAAATCCAACAGCTACACGAGCTGTTGGAGCGGTAAACGGTCGAAATCCAATTTCAATTGTCGTCCCCTGTCACCGAGTTATTGGAGCGTCTGGAAAGCTGACTGGCTTCGCCGGAGGACTCGAAGCGAAGGCACACCTTCTCAAGCTGGAGGCATCCAGGGACGATCTGTTACCACTCTGAGCTCACCCGTGAGGAGAATAGATGAGCCCCGAAGGCAAGTCCGAACGAAAAGCACCCAGAAAACACCTCGCGTTTGATCAACTCTCAGTCGAACAAGCGAAACGAAGACTCCTGCGGGACGCCTTGCGTCCGAACGAGCAGCGTGATCTTGCGTTTTGCCGCATGATTCTTTCCATCCCTCCTGGGAAAGTGAGCACCTATGGCCGGGTCGCTGCAGCTGCCGGCTATCCACGCTACCACCGGGCCGTTGCTCGGCTGTTACGTATCGATCCCGTAGATCAGTTACCGTGGCATCGTGTCGTCGGCTCAGGAGGCGAGATAAAGCTGCATGGCATCGCTGCGCAGGAGCAACGGGGGCGACTCAAGATAGAAGGTGTTCGCTTCAATGGGAAACGAATAGATATGGAAGAGTTTGAGCATTCTCTTAAGCCTTGGGAAGTTTATAGATGAATGCACCGCAGAGGCATGTTCATCCGCCGTTCCATCGCTGCTTACTTCGGTCTGCATCGGCGATTTGTCTTTGCCCAATCCGATTAGATTTTGTTGCGTCCTGCGCTCTCTATAGTTTGATCACGGTCTATTGGTTGCGTGTTCTGGTTGCAAAAGCCTACAGCCATTTCGAAATTGCGGCAGATCACTGCGACGAAATTTGTAAGACCAGTTCCTCCACGGCTAAGGAGACAGAACCGGCTGGCACTTGGGACAGAAGTTGGGAAAACTTAGCGGAGTTCTGTAGCGACCAAGACCCTTAAATCAATCAGTTAGTGCTCGTTCACAATCTAAGACCGGCAATTCGATCCTATTTTTTCTATTTGTTCGGTCGTATCAAGTGCCATCTGTAGAACTAATCCACTAACTGGGATTACCAAAGAGGTGTAATGCTGAACAAAGCTGTCCCTGGCCATCATATTTCAAAGAGCTTACGGGATTTTTAGCTTCAAAAATGCGACCCCACACTTAACCCACATTCAGTTCACAGAGCAATTTCAGCATCAGGTTGTCCTTGCTCGTGCTGCGCAGCGAAAAGCTGGCTGACGATTCTTTCATGTGCCTGCCGCGAGATTCAGGAGATGACCCGACGAGACTCTACGGGGAATATAGAACTGCCTTCATGGAAGAAGAAAGCAAATTACAAACCCATCACAACTTTCGTTTGAAACTGGAGCAATGTGGGGTTACTTGTTAAGTAATAGGTTGGCAAAAATGGGAATTGTTCCTCGACAAGTCTCAGCGTGCGGAAATCAAAGCTCTGTACTTCCGATCGCTCTTGCATGTGATTGCGAAGAATTGCCGGGCATAACGCTTGTACAAAAGCTATCGGTTCCGCTGTGTGATTCCTGGTTCGTTGCAGTTCGCCGTTCTTACCGGGCAAAAAATTGGGTATCAGTTTTGTTTCGAGATCGAAACGGACACGTTCAGCCTCTGCAGTCCGCTCCTTAGCATGACGATCTTCTCTGCCTGGACCAGATTGGTAGTAAGAAGCGTAGAAGCGCACAAATCGGAAGATCTGATCGATAGTGACCGGCGAGTAGGGACTTGCTAGATGTTCCCTTCGAGCAAATGCGACGGATACAGGGGAAAGCGATAAATCGTTCTTCTGAGCGGTGCTGAACGGTGTCTTATCACAGATTAGTTGCTTCTGGATATCAGCGGCGTACTTGTCGCGGATCCAGAAGCGATCCTCGTCGGTATATGGTCTTCCATCAACACGTCTGCACATCTTTGAGTCGAAATACTCATCGTGCCAGACGATGGAGACGTTGTCCGCGGATACACCGGTGTCCATCTCCAGAGTAGTCACTCCCAAGTCCAAGCCATTTTCAAAGGATGGCAGTGTGTTCTCCGGACGAAGACCGCGTCCGCCACGATGAGCTTCCACGTCAAAGTTTTTCAATCGTCGCTTCTCTTCGTTGCTCTTTGCAACCGAAATCTGCTTCTGCAGAACGCCAATGAGTATGTCGGGGCGATCCGTGATGTAGCCATCGATCCCTGCACGTATCAGATCTTGCAACTGCCCGGGATTGTCCGATATGCCACCGATCACTTTATAGCCGCCACGATGCAGCTCTTCGATGGGTACCTCTCCTGAGAGAATCGCATCGTTCCCATCTGAGATTGCAGGGTAAACATGGCCTCCATGCGAAGATACTCTCGCCTGTGCCGACTGCATTAGCTTTATGTAGACGTTCGGTTCCTGGCTGGGAAGATTGAGCGGGAGTGTGCATACAAGAAGTAAGAAAAAAACGCGCAAGATTACCGTCCTGAGAAAAGAATGAGCGGGTACTTGGATGAAGATGTCAGCGCCCGCTTGAGTTTGAGCGTGAACAATTGGAGTATCAGAACGAATATCTCAATCCAAATTGCATATTGCGCGGATTGCTCTTCGTCGTGCTGATTCCAAAGTTCGGATTGCCCACGGTGACATTTGGAGCGCCCCAGTAGGAGTAGTTCAGAACATTGAACGCCTCTGCGCGGAAGTCCAGGTGATGTTCTCCATAGATCGGAATCTGTTTATGGACCGCCGCGTCAAAGGTGAACACAGAGGGAGCACTCACAGCGTTGTAGCCCAGATTCCCATAGCGATGAGCATTGTACGGAGTTGTTGCATCGAACGCCGCTGTATTCAGCCACGTCTTGTACCCCGAACTATTGAGAGGATGCCCCGCCGCATAGTAGGAACTTCTAGAGACATGATCCGGTCGCGTTCCGGAAGTGTAGCCATTTCGTACGAGATCGCGATTGGCAAGGACGTTGAGCGCTGCGCCGCTAGAGAACCCAGGAATGCCCTGCAGGGACCAGCCACTAAGGATGGCGCGCCCAAACCGGTTTGTCAGGATCGAAGCGGGGACAGGAAGCGAATACAGGAAATCTCCAGCGAGACGATGCCTCTGAAAACCATCGGAAGGGCCGGACGCAGACTTGCCATCGTTAGGATTTTGGAGGGCGGCGGCTGCATTTCCGATTGTGCCGGAACTATCCCAGGTCTGGTTCTGACTTGCGTATGTGTAGTAAACGTCAGCGGAGTTGTTCTTGTGGCGATAGCTGAACGTGAGCTGCAGGGCGTCATAGTGGGTATACCCCCCAAAGATGTTGTAGTCAATGACCCCAATGCTCGAGTCGGGAATCGTACCGCCAGGACATGACGGCGTGGAGCATGTTCCGGCAAGGTACTGATTGGGAAGAGTGGTACTCAATTCATGACGATCACTCATCCCAACATAGCCTAGCTGTAAATAGAGATCGGGCGTGAATTGGTATTGGGCATTCAAATTCCAGTTTTCCGAATACTCTTCCGGGTGGTGGTACTGAGCGATGAATCGGCCAAATGTCAGGCCGGGGGGAATGAGGCTCGGATCGGCTGTGTACTGTGCAATAAGGGCTCTAGAAATTGGGTATTTCACTGAGAAACTTGCTGGGACCTGGCTCGGTAAGAAGCTTGCATCAAAGGGCAGCAGCGGGCTGGCAAACGCAGACGAAAACATGAAGAAAGCCTGCGGAGGTACGAACATGAGACCAAAGCCTGAGCGGATCACGAGCTTAGGAGTTACCTGGTAGGCTAAGCCTACACGCGGTGCAATGTCGTAGTGCCCCGCAGTCATGAATGGATGGTTTCTATCCGTGAAGAGTGGGCCGAATGGGCTATCGCCGTCAACGTTGTATCCGCCACTCATCGGAGCGAAATAGTCATAACGAACACCGTAGGTAGAAGTCAGCCGTGAAGACATACGGTAGGAATCTTCCGCATAACCAGCCCACTGTGAGCTGATGAGATGTTTCGGCCCGCCAAAGCTCACGGCAAGCGATTGGGGCGTATCTGTCTGGAGGTCTGCGATAGAAGCATAGGTGCTACGGGGGCTGGTGAACTGCGTTCTCCGGCTGGGAACAAGGCGGTCATCGGTGCCAAAGCGCAGAGTATGCTTACCGTGCAGCCATGTCAGGTTATCGACGAGTCCATACGTTGTGGATTGAAAAAAGAGATGTGATTGCGTCGTGTCGCTTTGGAAAAAGCCCGTTAATATGACCCAAGATTGAGTCGGGTCCGTGTCGTAACCCGTCGTATTGCGGTTCAAAATATTTCGATTCATCCCCAGGCGGAATTCATTCACAAGGCTCCCACTTGGTGTCCAGACATCCTCGATGGCTGCGTTTTGAGAGGTCAGCGGGAAGCCCTGAAAGTCGTCAGCTCGAAACTGCTGAATCTCGTGCGCCTGATCGTTGTAGTTGTATCGGAACATCAAGTGGTGGGACTTCAGATTCCAGTCGACCCGCCCCAGATATACGTTCTCGTTGAGCGTGATGGAACGATTTCCTGTGTAGAAACCAATGAGAGGATCCGAGGTTGTTGAGTTCGGCTTTGGCATCAGCGACAGTTCTGTCGCTATCGCCGGATTACTGACAGAAGTTATCATGGCTGCCGTCGCCGTATCGCCGGTCATGGTTTGAGCGCTTGACTGGCGGTCGCCCTCATAATTGAAGAAAAAGAATGCCTTGTCGTGGAGTATCGGTCCGCCGACATTTCCTCCAAAATCGTTGTAGCGAAGCTTGGGTATCGGGACCACAGAAGCGACATGCTTGTTGTTCCAGGTATTCGCGTCGAAGGCGTCGTTTCGAATGTATTCGTAGAGATTTCCATGGAAGCTGTTAGACCCGGATTTGGTCGTCATGGTCAGAATTCCGCCGGACGCCCTCCCATATTGTGCAGAAGGAACGCTGCTCGTGGTTCGGAATTCATCGATCGCATCTACGCTCATGGTATTGATGTTGCTTCCAGTGCCTCCAATCGCAGATCCAAGAGAGTTCGATTCACCGAATGTTGCATCCACTCCATCGATAAGAATGTTGTTTGCCAATCCTGGGGCGCCATTTACCTCGAAACCACCGCGTCCATTGAGTGTCGTTGAAGCGGAATTCGCATTGACTCCGGGTTGAAGACCGATGAGCGGGAAGAAGTTCCTCTGATTCAGAGGCAGGTTGTTGATTTTCTGCGGCTCGACCTCAGTTCCCAGGTCTGCCGATACCGAATTCAAGAGCTGAGTTGTGGCAGATACCTGAACTTCCTCGGATGTCGAGCCCAACTTAAGCTGCACGTTGACCTGGGAGCGCTGTCCCGTGATCACGGCGAATGTGGAGGTCACCGCGTCTCCGAAACCAGGCGCCTGGACAGTAATGGCGTAGGTTCCTGGCACGACCAGTGGGAACTCATAGTACCCCGTCTGGTTGGTTGTCGCCTTCGATTCCACACTAGTCGCGGTATTTCGAGCCGTCACCTGCGCCTGCGAGATCACGCCTTGCGAAGGATCGACCACCGTACCACTGATACTGCCGCCTGCAACCTGACACAAGGCAGGAAGCCCCGTGAGCAGAAATAATAAGAATCCGAATAGGGCGCAGATTGAGTTTTGAAAACGGTGAGGTTCTATACAAAAACGTCCACGCGTGTCCATGAAAATTGGCCTACCTCCAAAGGTTGTCAACAAAGTTTGGCGCTAGCAAATCGCAAACGTTCTAAGAAAGGACTGTTGAATTCATCCGATCAGAAGTAGCGGCATGAAGCGATCCCTGAAGGCCACAGTAGGGAGGGACAGAACGTGCAACCAAGTTGCAGAGGCAAGCTACACCCATGCCAAAGACGTGTATCACGTCCGATATACATCATCACAAGTAATTGATTTATAGGGGTTTTTATTGACACCAAGACGCCGGCGTTTCCAATGTCAATGTTTGATGAATAGAAGTGCTACAAGTCTCCGATGCGTTCCAGGTGCAGCGAATTTGCACTACTGTAATAGTCGCTCACCTCAGGTCAAATAAAATTAATGTTACGTATCAAGCTATTTTGGGGTGTTCCTCGGAGGCGAATGACTTTTTGTGTTGCTGAAAGAGGCAAAACCATCCAAAGATATCTCCCGAGACACAGGTCCTTTACGCTCGGGCAATCCAGTAGAACAGACCCAGCCTGACGAAAGAAAACGAGAGGATCTCGATCAGACCCTGCAACGAATCTGCATCAGCGCAGAGTTTGCGAAGGCTGGCCGAGCAAAGGAAATCCTCCAATTTATCGTTCGGCACTCATTTGCCAAGCCGGGAATTGGCCTCAGCGAAAGAGATATTGCTGCCGAAATTCTAGAATCTCCTGATGATTGGGACCCCAAAGTCGACCCAAGCATAAGAATTACTGTCGGTCGCCTCCGGGCTAAGCTCGATCGATACTATGCTCTTTCGGGTGACAGCGATTCTGTCCGGATCGAATTGTCTAAAGGCAGCTACGTTCCTCGTCTCATTTTTCGCGATGAGGGGAATCCGCCGAAACAAACCAAAGTTGACCTCCCAGAAGTCCCACGCGAACAAACAGTGAGGGCGGATCGCTATCCGCATGTGATCGTATACCTGGCTATAGGCGCGCTGCTGGCCTTTTCAATTTGGGCATTTTTTCATTTGCGTCAGCGCATTCCACCCTTCGAGCAGAGGTCCTACATCACCTCTGCTCTTACCTCGGCTCCTGGGCGCGAGTCAGGACCAGCAATCTCACCCGATGGGCATGAAATAGCCTTTGTTTGGGATGCAAACGGCAAAAATTACGATATTTATCTTATTCACGCCGACGGTACGGGGTTAAAACGTCTGACCGACTCACCTGATCCTGAATTCTCGCCAGCTTGGTCACCAGACGGAAAACAAATTGCTTTTGTAAGAGTAAAAGACTATCAGGCTGCCATTATTATCAAACCCTTGATCGGCGATTCCGAAAGGGTGGTGAAAGCTTTCCGGGCGGCTGCCGGGAGTTGGGTAAGTTATTTGGACCCCGTTTTCGATGACATTGGTCCTGTCTGGTCTCCGGACGGGCGGCATCTTGTCTATTCCGACCTCACTGATCAGCATGCACTCGTTGAAGTAGAAATTGAAACGGGTAGAACCCAACGCCTTACGCCGCCTTACGATCTCACAAAGGACATTCGAGACTTCTACCCTCGGTATTCTGCCGATGGCAAACATATAGCCTACGCGCACTTTACCTCCCATGGCAGCGGTGATCTATACGTTCTCGACAGGAGCACTGGGAAGGTTCGGCGGCTAACCTACGACCAGTCCGATATTCGCGGAGTGACGTGGATGCCGGATCGAAAGCATCTGGTCTTTGCTTCTGACCGCGAGGGGTCTTCTCTTCTATGGACAATCAACGTTTTTTCGGATGATACTCTACGCCTTTTACCTTCGGACAGTGCGCACGTCTTAGAGCCAGCATCGGGACCGTCGAGTAATTGGCTGGTATATGTCGATTCAGCAGAGAATTGGGCGCTCAGGCGCTATGAAGTGACGTCATCGGGATTGCAGAAAGATTCCTGGATTCTCCCAACTAATGCCAGAAACCACGAGCCTATTTACTCTCCGGACGGAAAGCATATTGCCTTTGTATCCGACCGTTCAGGCCATTGGGCTGTCTGGATGGCAGACTCAGACGGCACGAACCCAACGCAGCTTACCAGTTTCGAAGGACATTGGATGGGAGCCGTGTCGTGGTCTCCAGATGGAACGAGGTTAGTCTTCGACGCTCGACCAAATGGAAACTCAAATATCTTTATGATACAGATCTCCGATCACAAGTTGATCCATCTCATCGATTCTCCATATGAGGATCGTGTGCCTCGCTGGTCGAAAGATGGTCGAAGCATATACTTCAGTTCGACTCGAAATGGCTCACTCGCACTTTATCGGTTTGACATGCAAACCCATGAGGTGAGTCCTTTATTCCCGAACATCTTCAGTGCGAGCGAATCGCTTGATCAAAATCTAATATTCGGTGGCGACAACGTAGGTAATTTCAATGTCTTCGCTCCTAACTGGGTCCCTATGCCCGCCATATCACAGCATATAAAACCAGATCCGGTTCTCAATTGGTCGGTATCTCTAAGCGGCTTGTACTTTACGACTCGCGAGACTGCAGAGTCGCCATACGAAATCATGCGTTATGCTCACGGCACACTGACTCGGCTGGGCAGAATTGATGGAGCAGTAGTACCTGGCAGCAACATCACAGCCTCTCCAGATGGTCGATACATCGTGGTAGCAGAGGCAGTATCGACGAATAGCAATCTGAAAATCCGAAGACTTTTCTAGTTCGATTACGTTCGTCCGGCCAGGGTCCAGTCAATAAACTAAGAAGGGGATATCACTTCAACTCAAGCCCAGCCGCGAGGCCATCGTGGCCAGCAGTTTCGGACGGGCATTTGGCCGCGTCCAGGGGCATTCTGCGATGCAGATGCCGCAGGATGACGCTTCAACAAAATAAGGGATGCACTTATCGAAGTCTACATACCAGCGTTCTATGCCGCGCACCATCTGCTTGTGCTCGGAGATAGCTCCAGGAGGACAAGCGTTGGTGCATGCCTGGCATGTTTTGCAGAACTCGTCTGCGCCGAAGTGATCGGGTATTGTAGGAATGAGCGGCATATCGGTGGTGACTCCAGCTAGACGGACACCTGCTCCAAATTGACGGCTGATCAAGGAGCCGTGCTTGCCTAGCTCACCCAGCCCCGACGCGATGGCTGGGGGAATCAAGACAATCGCACTGGCAGAAGGCCCCGGATACGCATGTGCGTTATAGCCCTGGGAACGAATCCAATTAGCCAGCGCATACGACGAACGTGTGCCGCGCGCGTATTGATCGCCGACATCAGTGACGCCTATGCCATTCGTTTCATCGGAAGGCACTTCTTTGAGCCGCTCATAATTGTGGGCGAGAGCAAGAACAATCACCCAGGGTTCGTCGACAGTGTATCCCTCGAAAACGTACAGCGGATCCATCGACGCGATGCCCACCGCATCTGCCTCATGAGTGAGTGCGAAGGCTTTCAACTCGGCTGACAATTGTTCAGCCGGTGCTTTGCGCTGCTCTGCAGCTACGGGAGCGAGCTCAGGATAGGTGTTAGCTGCCATAAATGCCGGGCCCGCACCCGGGCACTTGCGTGAATTCTGCCGTGCGACGACCTGCAGTTCTCCCCAAGGATGCCTGTCTGGCGGATGCCAGAAGAAGGGCGACGGTCTACGGGGCGTTGCTTCTCCAAGACCGTTGATGGGATTGCCTGATACTTTGAGCAGTGCCAGTGTCTCCGGCTTTGGGCGGTAGCTTCGCCGTTTCGGACGCCGCGGATTGGGCTGATTCATCATGTTCACCGGTTGAACCGCATCAGTATAGGTTGGGTCTTGCTGAAACGACATCCATCAAAAGTTGGAGAGAGCATTAACGCCGGTTCGCAGAGCCGACATAGCCATGTTCTGCGAGCATGGCGGCTCGCTGTCGGTAGAATTCAGGATCTGTCGGTGTCCACGCAGCCAGCCCATCGACATAGCGGTTCATCATGCAAAAATTCGCGGCGATTAAGACGGTGTCGTGGATTTCGAGATCAGTCGCGCCCAATGCATGTGCATTCTCGATATCTTCTCGTGTCACATGCTTTCCGCCTCGCTGCACCTTGCCGGCAATGACGAGCAGAGCTTTCATCTTCGACGAAATTGGTGCCGTCATGAAATCCGTCTTGACCTGGCAGACCAATTCGTCGTTACCGCCCAGGTAATGCGCGACCAGGGCGCCGTGAATGGTCTGACAATATTGGCAATCATTTTCTGCAGAGACAAAGGTGCCGATCAATTCCCGTTCCGCACGCGTTAAGGTGCTTTCGCCGCGAAGCAGGATTTCGGCAAGTTCTCCGAGAGGGCCGGCAACCTCCGGGCGGAAGGTCATGAGTCCACGAGGTCCTGCCAGTCCTTCTGGAAGATCGATATGCGCCATGAAAAATCTCTCTTTCGTAGAGTTAGATAGTTGTGTCGGCTGCTGATATCCCGGTGAGGACATCGGGCGGTGCAAGAACAGGCTGTGCGAGTTCTCCGTATCGTGGAAGCAGGAACATGAGAAGGCACGGAATCAGCGCGGGGACCGCGAGAAGCTGAATCGACAGTGGCCGGTACGATCCAAGAGCGTCGAAGACTCTACCCAGAATGAGTGGGCCGACTGCGCCGCCAACGGCGAAGGCTGTCCATGTAAGGGCGTAGAGCGTTGCAAATCGCTTCAGCCCGAAGTAACGGCTCAACAGGTACGGCGTCACGTCGCCTTCGCTGCCCATGCTGAAGCCAATCAGGAGAGCGGCAGCAATGCCCGCGCTCAGTGTTGAGGCAATCGACAGGAGCAGAACTCCACAGACGGTGAGCAGAAGCATCACTTGCGAGACGCGTGGCCCGAAGAAGCGATCCAGCAATGCTCCGGCCACAAGACGACCAATGATGCCTGCGCCTCCGACGGCAGAGACGGCATAAGCCGCAGCGCGCGTCGATACGCCGCGATCGGTCAGCAGAGCGGAAAGATGCGCGATGGCTCCATTCACGCTAATCGAATAGAGGAAGACAGTGGCCAGCAGAATCCAGAAGATACGCCCGCGCAGAGCATGACTCACAGACTTCCCGCTGTAATCTGTGTTGAGCGCATCCTGGCCGGCCGCCTGCTGTTCCCGTACAAACAAAGCCGCCAGGGGAAAGCCGACAATGAAGGCGGTCAACCCGACTCCAGCAAATGCAACTCGCCAGCCATAATTTGAAATCAGCGATTGCGAAAAGATCGGCAGCAGCATCGCCCCGCAGCCACCACCGGCGAGCATCCACGCAAGCGCCATGCCGCGCTGCCGAACAAACCATGTGGCAATGGCACGCGAGTATCCCAGATAAGCGGTGCCGTTGCCGACAATCCCAAGCACGAGAAAGACAGCATAGAAATGCGCGATGTGTTTCGTGAGAAAAGCCAGGGACGCAAATGCCGAAGCGAAGACAACGATGCAGGGCAGGATGATGCGGCGCGGACCGTATCGATCCAGCAGAAATCCAAGACCGGGCGAGCAGACAGCCACAGTCAAAGCTGCAATGCTGAAGGCAGCAGATATCGATTCCCTGCCCCAGCCAAAGGAGGAAGCCAAAGGTTTGAGATAGAGCCCGAAGGTATATGGCACGATGGCCGCGAAGCTGACCATGACGCCGAAAAAGCCGGCGAGCACCACTTTCCATCCTGGATAACTGAGGCTGGACTCCTGATCCGTTGTTTTTCCGAAAAACATTTCTTTACCTCAGAAAAGAATCTTGAGCGCAAACTGTGTCAGCCGCGCGGGGCCGGCCTGCAGGATTCTTCCGAAATCCGTTGAAGCCAGGTCGGCAATGGGCAATCCGAAATTCGGATGGTTTGCAACGTTGAACGACTCCGCTCGAAATTGCAGGTGAAATCTTTCCGTCAGATCAAACGTCTTGAATGCGGACAGGTCAACATCAGCGAATGCCGGGCCGCGTGAAGCATTTCTGCTTTCGTTGCCGAATTGCCCAGCCTGCGTTTGCGGATTGAGCCGTTGGAATGGAGAGCGATCAAGCCATTGCGCCACTGTGTGCGGACCCTGGCTGGGATTCCCTACGAGATTCGGCCGGCTGGCAAAATAACCCGAGATAGGCGGCGCTGATGCCTGCAAAGAAACATTCGTGCTGTCATATACCGTGAATGGCGTAGCAGAATTCGCGTTGGCGATGCCGTTCAGTTGCCATTTATCCAGGAACAATTTCGTCAGGCCCTGCGTTTTACGAGCAAAGGGAATCTCCCAGGAAGCACTGACAACAAATCGATGCCGCCCATCGAAGATCGACGGCCCGTGCTCGGCTTTCAGATCGAAGGGATTCTGCGCAAGATCGTTTTCTCCGCTCAGTGGCTTTGCCGACGCTCCCTGAAGATTCATGGCTGAAAGGTAGTCGAGTGTCTTTGAAAGCCAGTAGGAGACGTTGAACGACAGTCCGTTTGTATATTGATGAGTGAGACTCACCTGCCCTGCGTTGTAGGTTGAGTTCTGGCCATAGGTAAGATCGGCGATGGTTGCATAGGTGCATGGGCCGTTATTCGGCTGGCAGCCCGCGTAGATGCGGCGGCGGTCGGCATTCTGTGCGGTAGCTCCCGGGCCGTATACCGCAGGATTCGCATCAATATTGCGCGGCAGATGCGTGCCCTTGGTTCCCACATAGCGAACTTCGAGCACATAGTTCTTCCACAACTCATGTTGAACAGAGAGGTTCCAGTCCTGTGCATTGGATGGGCGCGCCTTCGTATCCATCACAAACGGCGTGGAAGGACTCACAAAAGTGTTCGGCGCAGGAATCGGCACATTGCTATATGGAGAAGTGAAGTTCAGCGTCGGAGGAGTAATCTGCTCGAACTGCGCCCACGGGAGCGAACTGATGGGCCCTTGCGAGGTTAGGCCAGAACCATTGGCAAACGGATCGTAGAAGATTCCATAGGCTGCGCGAATCGACCAGTGGCCTGTTCCCGTCGGATCCCACACAAACCCGATGCGCGGCATGAAGCCTTTGTAGTAGCTGGGTGCAATTCCGCTCGAAACCCCAGGGTCGCCGGGAAACAGCACTCCGGTCGGCGCATTGGGTACGATATGCGACTGTACGCCCGGAATAAATGCGTTCAGGCGATTGCGCGTCTCTGTATTTGGATTGATGATCTCGTAGCGCAGGCCATAGTTGAATGCGAACCTTGGCCGCATGCGCCATTCATCCTGGTAGTAGACGCCCATGCCCCAGTTGCGAACGTAACGGGTAAAGTCTCCGCGGCCCTGGTAGAACACGACGGGGCTGCCCAGCAGGAGATTTGCGAAAGCATCATTCGTCGGAAAGGTCGACGCGAATATAAAGAAAGCGTTTGGTGCAATCGATTGGAAAAGGTTCAGTTGGTTGCGGCGAAACTCGCCTCCTGCCTTGATGGAATGATTTCCATGAAACCACGACAAACCATCGTGGACTTCATAAGTATTCTGTACAGATGTTCGCGGGCCGGTAATCGCGCCGCCTACCGGAGAGTAGCCGCTCAGGTTAAAGAATGGAGGGCCCTGCCCGATTGCGGAAGAGGAATCATAATCGAATCCCAGCACTCGCGGCGGCGTTTTGTTCAGGCGCTGATCGAATAGAAACTCGTAGCGGAAAAACGAGGCCTCGAATGCGTTGGTCATCGAGGACGACAACTGATACGTATTGGAACCCACAACAGAGTGCGCCGTGTAATCATCGCGTGTCGGATATCCCGGAAGGTCCGAACCACGGACTGACACCGGATTGATGTTGTATCCGGTGAAATACGAATATCGCCCGAAATACTGGCTCTTGTCGGATGCATGGAGATCAAGCCGGATGCCAACCTGGTCATCATCGTTTGTTCCTACTACGGTCGCCGTATAGATGGATGGCGTCACGTTGCCTGCAGGATAGAGCTTTGCAACATTCAGCGATACTGGATTGAAGCTCCCTGGTGGAAGCTGATTATTGGGATAAGGCACGCCACCCGCCGCATAGTTAACGAGTGGATATCCTAAGCCTGAGAAATCTCCATTCTGTTCTGCCGTGGTGGGAACGGTCGCTGATGTCGTGATCCCCTGGTGATTGCGGAAGCCTTCATAGTATGAGAAGAAAAAAAGCCGGTCGGTACGAATGGGGCCGCCAATGGTGCCGCCGAACTGGTTCTGCTTTAAGGGTTCAACTTCGGAAGAAAAGTAATTGCGCGTGTCCAGCGCATCGTTCCGAAAGAACTCATAAACCGTTCCGTGAAATTCATTCCCGCCTGCCCGCGTCACTACACTGGTTGTCGATCCGGTGTTCGCTCCATATTCCGGCGGCGCTGTATTGGTCAGGATACGGAACTCGGCGATTGCATCTACAGGAATCTTCAGCGCAAATCCGCCATCCATACGATTGACATTTTGTGCGCCGTCCAACAGAAAATTATTCGCCTCCGGGCGCTGCCCGTTCACAGCGTATGATTGGCCGGAGCGCAAGGAGCCGCCCTCTGTTGCCAGTCCCGCTGAAAGCGGAGCTACACCTGCCTGCAGTAACCCGAGCTGCGCAAAGTTTCGGCCATTCAACGGCAGGTCCAATACTTCCTTGCTGTTGACCACTTTGCCCAGCGTATTTGTGGATGTGTCGATCGGTGGCGCAGTACCCTCTACCTTAATCGACTCCTGGACCGTGGCCAGGACCAGTGCGACGTTCAGTTGTGTCGTCTGGCTGACGGTGATCTCAATGGGAGACTGCGAGAAATGCGCAAAGCTCGGAGCCTCTACGGCGAGTGAATAATGGCCGATGCTCAACAGTGTGAAACGGTATCGCCCATCTTCGTTCGATGTCTGTGTGCGCACGGAATTCATATCGAGGTTCTTCAGAGTGAGCGTAGCGCCGGTGATCGGCCGATCACTGCTGTCGCTGACAAGGCCCTCAAGTGCGCCGACTGCATCCTGGGCATGTGCATGAGAAAAAGAGAACACAATCAAACTGATGAAAAGAAGACCGGCGATATGCAGTCTGACACGAAAATGACGCGAAAAATCTACAAGCATGGATGTGGCCTCAGACAAAGTTGAAAGCGGCAGCTCAGGATCAGCCTTCTGGCCGGCATCTGCTTACGAATGCATTGTCGCTACCTTGTGTGTGAGCCACCTTAGACGCTTGACAGCAATGCTGTCGTCGGACTCCAGGTGGGAATTGATATCCACCTATGGATGGAAAGTTTGATCCGATCCAACTTCCGTTGTCAGAGAGTTGATGTTAGGAGACCTACTATAAAGCACTCTAGGTGGACTTAAGCTTCATCCCTTTAGGCTATGCTTTTGGGATTGGTTCGTTCCTATACTGATGTTTTAGTTCTGCTAAGAACGTTGCTGACTCCTGTGATGGATAAGCCCTTGGAGCTGATGGAACAGCCTTTCCGTATTCACTTCATCGCCATGCCTAGCCGTCGACGCGCGGTCAGAGTACGTATGCTTTGGGTGGCCATAACTGGCGAACCGGTTGTGTATGAAAGCCTGGGATCATGGTCGAAATGTATCCGCCTGGTGAAGGGGCTTCCGCACGCCGACACTTCAAGCATCGACTGGCTTCAAGTAAGAGAGGCGTTTGAGCGGGACCAGTACGCGGCTCTCCATGATGTGAGGGCAACACTGCAGGACCTGGAATCTCGAGGCCTCGAGCGCGCGGATAGTTGACGCAATACAGGTTTCTTCCTGGCTGTTCTGTTCGGAGGTTGATCTACGTATCCATCGTATGGTTGAAGACAACGATTCAAAGCAGTCCTGATAATGAGGGCCCGTAGCTGACATTCATCCTGGGGTTACTTTTCTCATGCCTTTGCGTCTGTTGCCGCGCTCTTATCGGAACGCACTTCACGCTGTAGCGCTCGCACCGGTTCTTTTCATCACATGTTCCATTGCCGATGCTCAGCAACCAACCGCTTCGCCCCTCTACGGCGGAAATTCAAATACGCGTCCACAAGGAGGCTCCGCGACGGCCGGCACCTTTGCTCCTGTTCTCGATGCAGAGAAGCGGCCGATTACAGCCGGAGGATTTGTAAAGACGGGGCCGATCATCTTTCAGGATGTTTCACAGAAATCCGGTCTGACCGCATGGCATCACAAGATGGGAACTCCGGAAAAACCATTCATTCTAGAGACGACAGGTTCCGGGGCCTGTCTCCTGGACTACGATCACGATGGCTGGCTCGATATTTATCTTGTGAATGGCTCGACCTATGAGGCGCTGGATGGAAAATCAGAACCACCTCACGCAGCGCTCTTCCACAATAATCACGACGGCACCTTCACAGATGTTTCCGCCAAAGCGGGTGTCACCAATGGCCGCTGGGGATATGGCTGTGGGGTTGGAGACTACGACAACGATGGATGGCCTGATCTCTATGTAACCAACTTCGGAAAGAATCGCCTCTTCCATAACAATCACGACGGCACCTTCACCGATGTTGCTGAACACGCCGGCGTCACGCTTGGCAATTGGTCCACGGGAGCAAGTTTTGGCGACTATGATGGCGATGGACGATTAGATCTCTTTGTCCCTGGATATATCCATTACGACATCAGCCATCCTCCCATTCCGGGTTCAGCAGCGGTAGGCTACGGGTTCTGTCAGTATCGCGGAGCAAATGTCATGTGCGGCCCGCGCGGCCTTGAGGGTGAACCAGATCATCTCTTCCACAACAACGGAGACGGCACGTTCACCGATGTCAGCGAGAAAGCTGGCGTGAACGATAAGTCTCGTTACTATGGATTCTCTTCAACGTTCGTGGACGTGAATGACGACGGCAAAGTCGACTTGATTGTAGCCGACGATTCAACCCCCAACTATCTCTACATCAATAAAGGCGATGGCACCTTCGAAGACGCAAGCTTCTATTCCGGTTTCGCGCTGAATCAGGATGCGCGCGAAACAGCCTCCATGGGGTTAGGCGTTGGAGACTATCTCAACAATGGCCGGGTAGACCTCTACACCACGACCTTCTCTGATGACTACAAGACGCTGTTCCGCAATGAAGGCAATGGGAACTTCTCTGAGATCACGCCACAAATGGGGATAGCTGAGGTCACCTATCCATTTCTAAGTTGGGCCACTGAGTTTATCGACTATGACAACGATGGATGGAAGGACATTATGTCGATCAGTGGACACGTCTACCCACAGGTCGATCAACACGACTGGGGCACTACGTTTGCTGAACGTCCCATGCTGTTTCACAACCTCAATCAGGGGAAAAAGTTTGAAGTCGTTCCTGCAGTGGAAGGCACCGGGCTAGCTGATGTCATTCCTGGCCGCGGCGCTGCCTTCGGCGATCTGTTCAACGACGGAAAGATCGATGTCGTGATCAACTGCATCGATCACACGCCAGTGCTGCTCCGCAACGTGAATGCCGATACAAATCATTGGGTCGGACTTGCTCTGATAGGTGGCCCGAAAAGTCCTCGTGACGCCATTGGGACGGCAGTTTATCTCACAGCGGGCGGCATCAAGCAGCGCGGTGATGTGATGAGCGGCGGCAGCTATGAGTCGTCGAATGACCAGCGCCTCCATTTCGGCCTGGGACAGGCCACGGCAGTCGAAGCAGTTGAGATTCACTGGTCAGATGGCGCGGTAGAGCACGTCTCTCTGCCCGGCGTGGATCGCTTTTTCATGATCGAGGAAGGAAAGGGCCTTATAGCCAGCGTATACGACAGCATTGCTCAGAAGAGTGCGCAGGCAAAGACAAACAATCAGGCTGCAAAACAATAGCCATAAATCAGGTAGGCCATGTGTATGAGAAAACTTGCAAGCATTCTCACCATTGCAGGGATAGTGCTCCTGACAGGCAGAGTCACACGAATACCTGTTGCTTACGCACAACAGGATACAGAGAGCACCCGCAAAGCATATTCAGAGCGGATCGGCAGCAGCTACAATTTTCGCTTTGGCAAAGACAAGCCTTTCATTCCCGGCAACGCAAAGGTCGAAGGCGATGAGTTTGTTCAGCCGGGGGCTTTCCCGGATGCGGCTTATTGTGCTCATTGTCATCAGGAGGCCTACCATCAATGGCGGCAGGCGCTGCACTCCAATGCCTTCCGCACGCCTTTTTACCGTGCCAGCGTAAACATCCTAATTCGCACTAAGGGCATCGAGTTTGCGCGTCATTGCGACAGCTGCCATAACCCGATAGCAGTGCTTGCCGGAGGGTTGACGCAGGAGTCGCATGTCGATCGCAAGATGGATTCAGACGGACTTACCTGCATGACGTGCCATTCCATTCAAAGTCTGCAATCTACGAATGGCAATGGCGGCTTTGTCATGGGTATTCCTGCGGTCATGGTCGATGAAAAGGGCAACCGCATTCCGGGCGAAGTGCCTTACGATGAAATCCTGAAGCATACAGACCGCCATTCTCAGGCTGTCATGAAAGATTTTCTGCATACGCCTGAATTCTGCGCAGCCTGCCACAAAGCCAACCTACCTGCCACGCTGAACGACTACAAGTTTGTTCGCGCATTTACTGCTTATGACGAGTGGCAAAACTCGAAGTTCTCTCAACGCAACCCGCTAACGTTTTATCCCGGCGACTTCACCACCTGCCAGGGATGTCACATGAAGCGCGCGCCCAACACTCTACCCGACTATGGCGCAAAGAATGGTACCTTCGCTTCTCACCGATGGCTGGCGGGAAATACGGCTGTTCCGTTTTACTACGGCTTTGACGAGCAACTGGAAAAGACAATTCAATTTCTGCGCTCAGGCAACTATCTCAATGTCGATATCTTCGCCCTCAGGAAAGCCGGCGATGACAAACTGATTGCGCCTCTCGGGTCTGTTCCTTTTCAGTTGAAACCGAATGATCAGATGGAAGCCGTCGTCGTCATTCAGAACAAGAATATCGGGCATTCACTGCTGCCCGAGGTCCGCGATCTCTACGAAGCCTGGGTCGAATTCACGGTGAAGGACGCCGAAGGAAAGGATATCTACCACAGCGGCTTCATCAAGCCTGATGGAATGCTGGATGAGCGCGCTCACAGCTTCACAAACCGCCCTGTTACCGAAAAAGGAGAATTCGTCGACAACCATAAAGTATGGACGATCCGCTCCGTGGCGTTCGACAACACTGTACAGGCAGGCAGATCCACGCTGATCCGCTACCAGTTCCATCTCCCAGCCAATTTAAAAGGCCCCGTCGCAATTATGGCAAAAGTAAACTATCGCCACCTGCGCCAGAGTTATCTCAACAATGTTTTCGGCAAAGACCATCCTCTCTATCCGGTTGTTGAAATAACATCCCGCACTCGCGTGCTGAATATCGGCGATAACCAGCCAGGGCCGGCTGATCCTGGTGATAACCCAGACTGGATGCGCTGGAATAATCTGGGCATCTCCTATCTGGACCAGCTGCAGTACGCATCTGCGATACAGGCCTTTGCTGAAGTCATCAAGCTGAGACCGGATTATGCGGATGGCTACACCAACATCGCTTTGACCAATATCCAGTGGGAGAAATATAGCTCGGCAAGGAGCGCTCTCGACAAGGCGTTGTCTCTGAGCCCGGACAATGCCCGTGCTCTGTACTACTCGGCGCTCGTGGAACGGCGTATGGGCCATCCTGAAGCGGAGATGGCCGACCTCAAGAAGGTAGTCGAGCAATATCCTCAATCACGCGATGCACGCCGCGACCTTGGAATCACTTACTACCAGCAGCACAACTATGAGGCGGCAATGGAGCAGTTTGAAAAGCTGCAGGAGATTGATCCCGACGATCTGGCTGCGCATTACAATCTATCGATTCTCTACCGCCGCATGGGATGGAAAGAGAAGGCAGCAGAACAGCAGGCGATGTTCGTTACCAAGAAATTTGACCCTAGCTCGCCTGCCTATTCACTCTCCTTCCTGCGACAGCATCCTGAAATATCGAGCGAGAGCATTCCCTGGCACATGCACACAAACAATCCTCACGATGAAAAGATGATGGTTCCCATGGCTCCACAGGCAGGCTCAAGCTATGGCAGCCGGAGCGGCGGGACTTACCAATGACATATTCAAGGCTTGTCCTTCTCGCAGTGCTGATATTTCTGCCGGCAATCTGCCATGCGGACAATTCCTGCCCATGGATCAATAAAGCCACGGCAATTGGAGCACTTGGCGGCAGCGAGGACTCACCCATGGCAAACGTTACTGAAATAAGCGCCACTGCCTGCGCTTTTACCTACCATGCCGAGAGTGGAATCCGTGAGCTGCGTATTACCGTGGAGCAAGCAAAGGATCCGAAGCAGACCTACAACACATACAAGTCCCAATGCCTTAAGGATGCCAGCCCGTTGCGTGCCATTGGAAACGAAGCTGTGATGTGTTTCGAAGACAAAAAAGGACACGCTGAGAAGATCATCGGCCGCGTCCGGGACAATGTGTTCACAATCGTTATCGACACCAGCACCGCAAACGACCCATTCATGTCCAAAGAAACTCTCATGCAGAAGGCAGATCTGGTTGCTGAGCAGGTATCAGGAAATCTCTTCTAGTTGGATTGTGCGAGCGATCGAACTATGCAATACAAAATCGAACCAACGATGAAGAAAGTCATTAATGCTTTTCAGAGATTTATCGACCAGCCAGCTACAGAAGGTTCGAAATCGAATTGATAGCATCGTATTCATCCTTGTATGTCGGAATTCTTAAAAGAAGGTAGAGCTGTCTTTGAGGTGAGTGCGCAAAGCTTCAGCCTCCATACATTGGAGCCGGAGGCTGAAACAAGATTCAGGTTGTGGATTGCTGGTTAGAACGTCAACTTCAGCGAAGTCTGGAGCACACGCGCCCCACCCCAACTCGTGATGATGCCATTGTTCGTGGCCGATGTTGAGGCGTTGGGCTGGCTTGGCAGCGGATGATTGAACAATCCAAAGGCATCCACTCGAACTGCAAGCGACCTCACGTCCCCAAACGTGAAGGACTTGAAAGCCGAAGCATCCGTCAATGTATTGCGTGGTGCAATTAAATCATTCCTGGGCTCCGTGCCAAGCGTATAGATTGCGGGCTGCACATAGCAGGAAGTATCGAACCACTCATTACGGGATTTACCGTGCAGGTTGTTTCCATTACAGACCCGATCCGCACGCGCTGCATGGTATGAGCCGGTATTGGAATTGTCCGTCGTGTTGACATAGAACGGCAGGCCGCCATGCACCTGAAGGACCATGCTCGCCTTCCACCCACCAAGAGCTTCCCTCAGAATCATGTTGTTGCTTCTAATCAGGGAGCCACTTTGTCCAACCAAAGGAAGGACAACTGTTCCGCCCAGCTTGAACATGTACTTGCGGTTAAAGTCAGAAAGGCCATAATCCTGATTGATGTCATTTCCATTCAACGGCGGTTTTTCTTCACTGGTAACAGTGTCGAGCGATTTCCCGAAGGTGAAGCTGCTGAAGAAGGAACCGGGGGCATAAGTGCCGCGAACGGAGACATTCAGAGCGTTGTAGTTGGCCGTTCCAGAGTTGATGATCTGGTAGACATCTCCAACCCACTGGTAAGAACGGCGGCTCTGAAGGGTTCCGGGATGGTTCGGATCATCCGGAACATAAGCCTGATTTCCGTTGCGCCGCATCTGGAGATGGAACGAGTTGGCGCCGAGATAATCAAACTCCGTCGTAATGTGCCGCCCAACTCCTTGCTCAATCGAGAAGTTGCGCTGTTGCACATACTCAGTCGGCATAACAAGTGCGGTGGTAAATGGAGCCTGCGAACTGCTGCTCGGATTGCTGGAAAGAGCGGTTTCCAGGGGGACTGCCTGTTGCACCGTGTAGGTGTTGTTCTGTTGGATATAGTTCGGCGCATTCGCCATCAAGAATTGAAAGTTGTTGTACAGCGGAATGGCGTAGTAAATGCCATAGCCTCCGCGAACAATCGTCGTGGGCCGCGCTGCATATGCAAAACCGATTCGAGGCGCGAAGTTCAGGTAGTTCTGGTGGAATGAGCCTGGATGGTTTGTATTCGTGGGCACGTCATAGACATTTGAGTGACCGGCCGCATCGGCAGGAGACTCGTAATAGTCATAACGCAAACCAAGATTCAACGTCAGCCGGTTATTGATACGCCAATCGTCCTGAATATAGGGCATGAAGTTGTATTGGCGGAAGTAAGCATTCGTGTGTCCGATGCCTCCTTCCACTCCCTTCGCAAAGCCAAGCAGCATATCGGCCACCGCATTGCCGCCTGCAAGTTTGGACGTATGATCGGACGTGTATTGCCCCGTAAACGAGAATGCACCGTTGTTATAAATCGTCCAGTTCGCGTCAAATTGAATGCGATCCAGCTCAGCGCCGAAATACAGAGTGTGGCGGCCTTTTACTAACGTAACTTCATCTGAATACTGAAAGAGATTCTGGATGGAACCGCTCGGAATTGTCGCTGTACCAACCGTAGTGTAGGAAGTTAAGCTGACGGTCGGAGGAGCCCAAAGCGAACTCGGCGCATTTTCAAGCGCAGTGATGCCGAAGTCTTGCGCGAAGTTCTCCATGCCGGCGCTAGAAAGTGTGTAAAAGACCCTACTCCTGTTGTAACCCACGCGGGCAATGTTCGTGAACGACGGGCTGAACGAATGAGCCTCCTGGATGTAGGCATTTCTGCCGCCCAGGATATATTGCCGTACAAAGTAGTTCGTGGCTGTCCAATCGGGACTGGTCTGCTCCGGCTGCGAGGTCATGAACGCGCCATAAATCGAGTCCTTCGGCCCGATTGCATAATCAACTCGTCCCAGATAGGAGTCGTAGTTGTTGGTTCCGCTTGCCGTTTTCTGAAAATTGGTTCCCGAGACATTGCTCTTCGTCGGCGCGGGAAAGTACGTGCAGAACTTTTTCGCAAAGTCGCCGATCCGGTTGCTGGGAATGATGTTGCCGGGAAACTGGCTGATCGCGCCCGTCGTCGGGTTGTAGGTTGCTGGATCGTAGATTTTCGCGGAAATAGCGGAAAAATCGCCATCGCATTCCGCAGGAGTAGGAATGGTGGCAGATAAAATCGAGCTGTCCAACTCACGCTGGCCGGCATAGTCAAAGAAGAAGAAGAGCCGGTTGTGCAGAATGGGACCACCAATGTTTGCGCCAAACTGGTTGTAGCGTAGCGGAGGTTTCGCACCGGCGATTTCGCCTATGGCATCGAGGTCGTCATTCTTCAGGTAGTCGTACAGTCGTCCGTGAAACTGATTACTGCCGCTCTTGCTGATGACGTTGACGTTATTCGGGGAATCGAACTTCGCCGGCGCGCCGTTACGAACGATAGAAACTTCCTGCGCAGCTTCAATAGAGGGCTGAAAGTTGGCCGTCTTGGTAAGAACATTGAAGTTCGTCACGCCATCCTGCAGGTAGCCTGTAGTGCCATAGACGCTTCCTCCAATGACCAGTGCGTTGTTGTTTGCCTTGTAATAATCCACATCGCTACCGCCATTGCCCGATCCGGTATACGGTTCAACGCCCGCGGCATAAGTTAGCGTGGAAAAAAGCGTGCGTCCGTTAGCGGGCATGTTCTCAATGTGCTCGACGCTGAGCGTCTCCGTCAACTCATGACTCTCCGTGTCAAAGCGCGCGGGCGCATCGCTGACCGTCACGATCTCGGATGCAGATCCAGGCTTCAACACAAAGTCCCATCGGCTGATCTTGCCGGCGGAAATAATTAGGGTGGTTTGTTCAGAGGTAAAGTTATTCACTTCCGCCTTGACCACGTACTCATCGGGCTGGAGGGCAGGAACGTTGAAGATGCCTTCCGCATTGGTCTGAGCCGTTTTTTTAATTCCGGTGCTTCTGGCTATCAGCGTAAGGCTGACGCCTGGGATTGCCGCGCCGGTCGTATCCGTAGCAATTCCTGTAGCAGAGCCAGTTGTGACCTGGGCAAAGCTGCTGGGAGTTATCACTGCTGCAGTAGCGAGCAGGATCAGAAGGCAAAGAAGGCCTCTCATCCGGTTCAAACTGCCTGTTTGTTTCCGTACTGCTTCCATTCCAATCATGGCCTTCATTCCTTCATGGCTTATGCCAAAGTTGGGCAAGTTATGCGAAGACACGCCTGCGACTGTCTATCGCACCCCAGACGGGCGAAGCCGATTGATAGGGTCTGCCTACAATCACTTGGCGCTTTCGTCTTGAGTGTGGGGCCTGCCTGGTGAAGGGAAAAGGGAATACACATAGGGTAGACGCGTGTATAAACTCAACATCCATTCATCTCGTGTTTACACAAGTCCTCTAACCTGATGAAAATACGTTAGTGACGGTAGCGGGAGAGTTTCACTCCTAAAGAGGAGTGGTGTGATTTAATGAGCATCCAGGTTGTACAACGGGAAATCGTGCAGCCTTCCGCTGTTGAATCTCAAAGCCATAAGTTGGGAGATGACCCGAGATGGCTTTTGGCAAATCGCGTCAGTGAAAGCCCTGATTTTGCTCGCGCACCATTGTTAGCAAAGTTTCTGCTGTTTATCTCCGAACAGTCTCTATTGGGAAAAGCTGACGAATTAACCGAACATAAGATTGGCGTTCAGGTTTTTCGCCGGCGCTCCGATTACAAAACAAGCGAAGACAACATAGTCCGTAACTACACGCGGCAGCTACGGCAGCGCTTGGATCAGTATTTCGATGGACCTGGGAGGAATGACGCCTACCGAATTACGATTCCTCGCGGGTACATTCCTGTCTTTGAGCCAAGGCTTCAGGATGCCTCGCTTCCCGTAGAGGCGGACGGTGCTTCTGGTCTTCCACAGGCATCGCATACCATGTCTGCACTGGCCACAAGAGGCTCTTGGATTACACAATCGCGGCTTCTTGTTTCGCTTCTGCTGGCTGGTGCCATTCTGGCGGTTGCAGTCTGGGCAGGCATTCGTCTCATTCACAATCACGCAGATCAATTCTCGCAGGCGAATGTTCTCTGGAAACAGATATTCTCGAATGATCCTACGACGATTGTGATGGAGGATGCTGGGCTACAAGTCCTGCAAGACATCACAGGACACCAGTCAACGCTGACTCAATATATTGATGGCAGCTATTTGAGCCAATTCAAGGAAGCTGGCACGCAAGAAAGCATCCGCCTTCATCGGATCAGTGGAGAGCGATTAACGAATACGCCGGATGAAGAAGCCGCCCGGCTGTTAACTTCTTTGCCCGAGACAAAAGGTAAACTGGTCTCTGTACGCAATGCGCGCGTCTTCAGCCTCAACGACATCAAACAACACAACACCATTCTGCTGGGTTCCAATTATGCTGATCCTTGGGTGTCCGTATTCGAGCCGCAGATGAATTTTCGTCTCGTGTATGACTTGGTGCAAAATCAATCGCACATCGTCAACGTGCATCCCCAGCAAGGAGAACGGCCCTTATATCAGGACACAGGCGATATTCCTCCCTATGCCACCTATGCCGTCATTGCCCTGCTCCCGAATCCAACGAAATCAGGATGGGTTTTGATTGTCGAGGGATTGCGTGAGACTGGTATTGAAGCTGGTATCGAATTTCTGCTGGATGAAGACCCAGGCCCTTTCCTACAAAAAGTAAAACGATCAGACGGTATGCTCCGACCATTCGAGGCACTTCTTCAGACGACGAATCTTTCCTCACAAGCCGTCTCAGCGAAGGTAATTACATACAGAGTCTACTGAGTTCTTAGCGGCGGCGTGTTCGGCAAATCTTGTATCAGCAGCATATTATCTACAGACAGTTCGTTCAGATCTTCGATGAGTGGAGAGGGATCACGGTCTTGATGCCACCTATTGAGCGATCCATCACAGAATATATTCGATAGCCCAAGGTGCACACATATTGCGGTGACCAGTAATGAGTAATAGCGCAAGTTGGGATGCGCGGCGTTCTTCCTCGCTCGTAAGATAACGCCGCAGTGCATTGTGTTTGAGAGCATATCTTTGCAGATCTTCTGTGGTTCTTTCGAGTAAGCTCGCGTGGGATTGCAATAAATCCTGGGCGGCCTCGCCGGGCCCGAGAGCTTCTGTGACCATTCTTAAATGTGGAAGGCAACACGCGGGCACATTCGCGTTTCTTGATGCACTTGCCCGCTGTGCCTGCATAGCAAGATCTTCAACAGCTTGTTTCTCTGCTTTGGCCCGAACCTCACAAGCCGGGCATACTTTCGGGGTTGGGAATAGGGAGTGCATGTTGCCTGTATCTACTCGATGAAGTCCAATCTCTTTCAGCGTCGCTGCGAGATGATATACAAGCTTAGGATAGCTTTCGCATACACCCTGCGGAGAAGAGATTCCCTCGTACTGCCAGGTATGAAGAGGGCAAAAGCCGCCACGCCTGGCGTGCTCCAATTGAGTTTGAGGGTTAATGGTCAGTTCATATTGATATTTGCTCAAAAAGCGAAAAATTGCGTTCAATATCTCACCGCAAATTCTGCACCCCGTCTTTGGATCAACCTGAAGCGTATAAGCATCATTTGTCGCGTCTTCTTCTGGCACAATCGCAAGCTTCGATTGGTTTGTGCTACCTAAGAGTGCATCTCCCAGGTCATGCAGTCTGCTTATGAGTTCCTTGTAGGATTCTGCATTTTCGGGGCTCTCCGGCGACTGTGATCTGTGGGTGAGAAAGTTCATCGTGCGTTCATACATATTCATGAGGAACGATTCTGCGCGTTCTTCGATGAGAAAACGCATGAGCTCTGATTCGAAGGCGTGAATGCCGCTTTCCTCGAGTGCTGCATTGTTATGCGATAGCTTAGCTTCCAGCGCCTGGCGCGCGGAGATAGTAAATATCTGTGAAGCATCAGCAAACATGAACTGCTGCAGTCGTTCTGTAACAAAGCTCAGCGCTTCCTTTCGCTCCCGGGGACTTACCGTGTCCTGTTTATTGATCACGACGAAGAGCTTTTTGTTCGTGTTACGAATGCGGTGCAGGATGCGATCTTCCTCCTCAGAAAGCGGGCTTTCATAGCTTGTTACCAGAATGAAAGCATCTGCCTCGGGAAGAAAGCGCTCAGTGGTCAATGTGTTTTCGACAATGGAGGAGCCGAGTCCAGGACTATCCACGAAGAAGAAACCCCGGCGCAAAATCTCCACCGGAAGCTGGATTTCCGCATACGCGATTCTCTTGATGTTTCCTGGATTTTCCTTCTGTGTGACATAGGCTGCAAGCTGCGACAGAGGCACTTCGCGACTCAGCCTTGAATCAATAAAGTGAAGCACCACTTGTTTTCGGCTTCCATAGCGGACGGTGGTAATCACGGATGTGAGGGGCACAATGCCGGTGGGCAAGTAGTCTTGACCAAGGAGGGCATTCATGAGGGTTGATTTTCCGCGGCTGAACCGGCCCACCACCATCAGATTGAAGCGGTTTTCGGCAAGCCGCACCAGCAGATTGCGGCATTCCGTAAGCAGGGTGTCGTCCTTAGTATCGACGGCCTGGGCTGACCGGACAATTTCAGCAAGGGCAAATTTCTTTTGCTCGTACTGCTTCAGATCCATTCCTATCCTGCTTTATTAAGCGGCTCTGTATCTCGTTCGAGTTCCGGGCCGAGAACATGCCTTAAGACTCGCCAGAACGGTGTAAGCCAGTTGGGTTTCTCTCTGCGCTTTCTGCGTTCTTCGGTTATCGTGCCAGCGATTTGACGGGCGAGGTTATGATCGCGGTTGAGCAGCTGTATGACTGTATCTTCCTGTACCCAATTGAGCTGACCGGAAATGCGAAAGAGAGCGCGGAATATTTCGGATTGATCGGTATCTGGGGCTACGTGAGAACCGATAGAAGCTGTTGCGATCACGACATTTGCATCCGGTTCTGAAAGGAAATGCCGCAAGTCTTTCCATTGTTCGACAGAAACGCCAAATTCTCCCAGTAATTCGAGCACAGCTCTGCGTCGGCGCAGCGCGGATGGCCCATAAAGCTGCGTCTCGGTCAGATTGCGAACCGATAGGATGGCGTATTCACGGGAAGGTCTCGCCATCCTTCTGAGTCCTTGCTTTGCTTCTTCGCGGCAGAAATCATCTTCGAGCACATGGAAAAGCAAAGGCAGGCTTTCTGGCTTGCGAAATTCTCCCAATGCGAAAATCAAGCCGGCCGTGGGTCTCTGTCTTGCAGCGTCCAGCAGAACCCGGAAGACTTCTTCCGACTTCCATCGAAGCAACTCCTCAGCCACCACGCTGCGTACTGCATCTTCGGCGAACAGAACTGCTGCATCGTTTGGCGGTTCGTATTGATGGAAATAGCAGATGAGTACCTGAAGTGCGCCAAGCTCTCCCAGCGCGCGAACGGCACGGCAACGTGGCAGAGCGATGGTCCTTGGCGGTCCGGCAAGGAGGAATTGCTCAAGGTAAGGCACCGCCCGGTCGCCGCAGGCCACTAGTAGAGGTACTGCGAAGTCGCCATCTGTGAGCGAATCGATTGTTGCGATCAGTTTTTCGATCTGCGCATCCGCCATTCCGGGCAAAGGCGCGCTCATTTCACGCCCCCTTCGTGTAGTAACGAGGTTGTACAACACCTGTCTTTAGCAAAGTGATCAACTCATCCTGATCGTCTGCGGGAATAGGCATCGTGCGGATATCTCTTATGGTTTCCAGCAACGGATACTCATATTCTTTGAGAGAGATCTCACCATCTTGCCAGACGGCATAACATGCCAACGACCTTCCAGTCTTAGGCTGACCGAGACTGCCAGGATTCAGGACAGTAGTCCTCCTTAGTTTCCGGATGAAAGGCGTATGCGTGTGACCCACGACAAGGACATCGGCACCTGCCCATTCGACTTCTTTTTGCCAGCGCTCTGACTTCTCCGGACAATAACCGAACAACGGATCCGTGGGAATGGCATGGACGAGATAAAAACTGGTCGAATCGAAGCGCAGTTCTTTTTGGATGGGAAGAGTTCTCAGGTATGCAACGTCTTCTTTCGTGCAGACTTCCTGCGTAAAGCGTTGCGTCTCTTCTGCCAATTTTTTGAATGGCGCGGAGCATTGCGGGTCTGTGTGGAAGCCAACCGCATTGTCGTGGTTTCCACGAATCACCACCGTAGCGTGCTGCCTCATCCACTGGACGACCTCATGTGGCCTTGGGCCATAGTTAACAAGGTCTCCTGTGCACCAAAGCTGATCACATTGCTCTTCAGGCAAAGCAGTTAACGCTGCAAGATTTGCATGAACATCGGAGATGATGACGAGTTTCATAAAGTCCTCATGCCACTATCGGCGTCCCATACGGTAGTCGAGATACAAAACGTGGGCCTTGATCTGATCACCCAATCGGTATTTAGGGCCTTGAGCCATTTTGAGCATGTAAAGAATGCTCCCCGGATTGCCTTCGCTCCACTCGGCAAACGAATGCAGCGCCTGTTCCAGGTTGGAAGCACATAGTCCCACCTTGTCTGCTTCTCTTTGTGCGAACTCAAAAGCAATGGAGAACGAGAAATTCTTTACTTCTGTTCGCTCCGATCGGTCTGCGCACATCGGCTGCAGCGCACCGATGTCTTCCATATGGGGAGTGCGGGCGGCGAAGAATACAGGCGTTCGCCCATAGTAGTGCATTTCCTTGATCATGCCGGTTACGATGCGGGAAGGGCCAGTAAGATGATCGAGCGCCAGAAAGAAGGGTAGCTGGCTCAATGCGCGTTGTACGATGCCCTTGAGAGAAGAAGTGCTCAGCGTCTTTGGAAGAGCTGGCAGATGTAACTCCCGCTTGCCGCTGTTTCGCAGGCTTTCAACAAGTGCAAGCATAAGGTCACGTGGCGAGGTAGTCTGGCTTACATAGAGGGCGAGCGGGTGCGATTTTGCAAAGCTCTCCAGCAGGCGCGTTTTTCCAACTCCTTCGACGCCAAAGATCAACATGCACTTTCGCTTTCGCGCCTGCTCCTCTAAACGCGCCCTCTCTTCGGCCCGTTCCACAACGGTCAAATATTGCGAACCAGGTGCGTGTTGGGTAGCCAGTAAAGCCACAGTAAGAGTCTCACTCCCAAATGGCGCTGCTTATGGCTTGCGCTTTACTTGAGTTGAATCGCTCATGACTTGACCGGATGATCTTGTAGGCGCTCTTCCGGTCCTTCCAGCCCAATACTTTTGTGCGCTTGCCCTCAAGGTCTTTGTAAATTGAGAAAAAATGCTCAACTTCCTTGAGAATGTGAGCCATTACATCGGTATAGTTCTGGATGCTGGCGAAGCGTGGATTGCCCGTGGCATAAGCCAGAATCTTTTCATCGGGGACGCCCTGATCGAGCATTTCAAAGAGCCCAATCGGGCGAGCCGAATAAATACAGCCGGGAAATGTGGGTGCGTCGCCCAGAACAAGGATGTCTAATGGGTCGCCGTCTTCGGCCAGAGTGCGGGGAACAAAGCCATAGTCGCCAGGATAATGAACAGGCGAGTGCAGGTTCCGGTCTAACCGGAAGACATGAAGCTGCTTATCGTACTCGTATTTATTGACGCTGCCCTGGGGAATTTCAATGACGGCGGTAACAACTTCCGGCTGCAGCTCACCAATAGGTATGTTGAGATAGTCGCTCATTTTGCTCCTTTGCAAGTTCCGGCGCAGGAGCAAAAAGAAAACTCCTACGCTTTCAGTAGGAGTCATCAGCCTTCCGTATGCGGAGGCGCTTGATGGCGGATTCCCTCGCCATATCTATATTCGCATAACGGAAATCCCGGATCAACCGCCGTCAGCGAGATGGTCGCCACGAAACAAATGGAAGCGCAGCATAGATGCTTCAGCTCGTTTGAATGGCTGGCCGATCCATATCGAAGATGCGCTGATACAAGTCCTGGCCAAAGCTTGTAGCCAGCGGTTCGCCTTCGATAAGACGGAATGTCCGTCGGCCCTCACTCAGCCTCTCTGCGCGAAGGAAAAGCACTGTAGCAGTCTTCGTTTGATAGATGCTTTGCGCCAGATCAAACAAATGGGTGACATAGAACATTCTGATTTTCATTGCGAGCAATGCGCCAATAATCTGTCGAGCGATTTCTGATCCCTCTCGCTCATTCGTGGAAGCAAATGATTCGTTGAACAGAATAAGGCTGTGCGGAGAAATTGCGTCCACAATTGCGCTCGCTCTGCTCAGTTCTTCGTCGAGTTTGCCGCTCTTCATCGTGGCATCTTCTTCCCGCTTGAAGTGAGTGAAAATGCCGTTGCTGATGCTGGCTCGGTATGACTCTGCTGTAACAAACATGCCGCATTGCATCATTAACTGAGCCAAGCCTATGCTTCGCAGGAAAGTAGATTTACCGCCACGGTTCGCGCCGGTAATCATCACCAGATACTTGCCATCCGCAGCAATATTGTTCCCGACAACTTTAGTTTCCGTGCTTAAGCTGAGACACACATCATAAAGTCCGGCACACGCGAGCTGGGACTGATATATAGGCAATGGCTCTGGAAAGCATGCATGCGCACCTTTTCGTTCGAGATGCTCATGCAGGTTCAAACATGCGATATAGAAACCCAATTCCAGTCGCAGCATGCGAAAGAAATTCAGAATATGATCGGTCGATTGACCAAGAGCCGTTGCTGCCTGGCTGATTCCCCGGCCTCGCAATTCTGACAATGCACGAAAACCGGCCTCATCACGATCAGCGACTTCATAGACATAAACTCCCCCGTCCTTTCTTAGCACCTGCTCAAGCCAGTTCTGGATTCGCTCCATCCAGGTCTGTTTTATTTTCGGCACTTTATGCAGTATGTAATGAGTGCCCTTATTCCCTTTGTCAAGCGCGACGCTCATCAGGATGCCATCGCGGAGCCGAAGACGGCGAAGATGATCAGCGATAATTTTGAGGTAGTCATCATTAAGTTCTTCGCTAAGCATCGCAAAGAACCGCCGGAAACCTTCTGACTGAAATTTCTCTTCCCGCGAATCAGCAATCCGGCGCAGCTTTTTGAGCAGTTCGAAGAATATCTCCAGTACCTCCACGGCACGCTGCAGCGTGCTCTCTGGATATTTATCCAGCATCCATCCCCAGACTTTCCGCTCGCGTTCTATGGCTTCGACGGCGACTCCATAGATTTCCCTCACGATAGAAGACTGCTTCAGGCAGTCCTTGAGAATGTTTTGCCGATAGAGTATTGTTTCCGGATCGTGAAGGCTTGTAAGCACAGCCTGTTTTGCTACCTCCAGCAAAAACCCATCTCCGGAAGCCATCGTGTGGAAGAGCGTGTTCAGGGCCAGGTCCTGAGTCAGGTTGGCAGCAAGCTCAGGCAAGCTCTGCACACTGAAGTCCTGGTCTTGAAACATGAGGAAAGTTTTCATGATGTCATGTGTCCGCAACTCTTTGATCGATACGCTCTGTGATTGCTTCTTGCGTGAGCCTGTACTTCTGTGCGATCGCCACTGCGTAAGCAAGGCCATCAGCAGGCCTCCTGATGATCTTGAATGTCCGCTTTGTCGGGTTTTCGAGATCCACCGTGCTGACCATGCTTACTGTCTTGTTGCTGAATGATGCCAACTCATCAAGGAAGGTCACGGAGGCACAAAGCGCATCCAGATCATTTATGCGCTGCATAATTTCTTTGCTAAGAAAAAGAGCGTCATGCAGTGTTGTGGACAGGAAGCTCTCATTCATGATGAGGATGCTGTTTGCAGTTGCCTGCTTGAGGATGTGATGAATCCTGAGCAGATCGTCTTCGAGCTTGCCGCTCAGGTTTTTGATGTTTTCCTCTCTTTCGAAATGGGTGAATAGCTTGTCGAAGAGGAAAAGGCCGGCCTCCTTGCCAGGAACTGGCCAGCCAATGCTTGCCAGATAGTGGAGCTGTCCAAAAGTGCGCGCGAAGGTCGTTTTGCCTCCCTGGTTTGGGCCAGATACTACGAAGATGCGTTCGGGATCTTTCAGGTAAAAATCATTCGTTATGAGTGAGATGTTTTCACGGATGAGTTTGTCGGCTAGAGCGAGGTCGTAAATATCACGACCAAGAATTTCTTTGGAATGGCTATGCACAGCTGGATAGCAGAAGGACAAGCCAGCGTGTTTGAAACGCCGTATGTATTCAAGGCAGGCAATATAGAACTGCACTTCGCGGTCGAATCTCGCAATGGTGCTGTTCAGAAAGGTGATGTGATGCTCGCAATACTCATCCAGAGATTGAAAGATTTCGGGATATAACCGCGCAACCAGGTCTAACACGGCAGCCTCCACATGGTTCATGTTCGGGTCAGAGGAAAATCCAAAGCGGTATTCCTTCGGTGTGCCTTGCCGGAATCTCTCAAATGTCTGCAGTACATCCGCGCTGTAATCAGGCAGCAGATCGTATTTCATGACCGTGATGCGCTTTCCTTGAATATGAAGCGAATACCGGATCGTGTGAAGATCAACTCGGACCTTCTCAGTTTCGACGACAAGAGTGTGGAAGTCTTCAGCGTCTGTGTAAGCCATCAGGAATTCACGCAATGCAACGAAGCCTTGAGAGCGAAGCTCTATCGATGTCAAGTGGCTAAAAAGGCTTTTGACGGCCTTACAATAAATCTCTACCGCGTCGAGGAACCAGCTCTGTTTTTGGCGTTTGTAGTAGAGTTTGTCTGCCTGGACGAGATGGCTTCGCATTTGCCGCATCTCTTCTGCGAACGACTGAACAGGACCGAGCAGGACAGGGTTCTCAAGGTCATGCAGGATATCGTGGCGGAAGTAGATCGAGCTAACGTGCCGGAGTGGCCTGAAGAAGAATGGCTGCAGGTTATACTCATCGCGACCGGCAGTAATGGATGTGATGACCTGGTCAAGATTCAGATCGGTGAAATATTCCGGCATCGTCTGCTGGTCGATATCCACGCTGTCTTCGGGGTCGTCAAACAGGATGCTGTTGAAAGGAGTAAACGTATTGGGTTGTGACGCATTCGGAACTTGCTGTCTCTGTGTGGCAGAGACGGAGTAATTTGCAGACTGAACGGACACGTGGCTCCTCCGAGTTCTGATCTCGTAGCAGTCATCTTCCCCTCAGACAGAGAGGCGGTTCAGGGTGGACTCCAACACCCGCTCTCAGCAACTAGAGCTAGCCGGCAGCCGCCCGTCAATCGTGCAGCAACTGAGAACACTGCCGTATGACCGCGTCCAGATAATCAACTGTGCCTGCCTGTTGCGATGCTGAAGTTTGCGGCTTATGTAAGGCAGACTCGATCGTATCTGTCACTATCTGGATGCCATCGTACAGTTCTTTCTCAAATCGTTTCATACTTGCCTCCAGGCGCTCGACGTAGTCATAACGTATGCGCCCGGCGTTCATGTCCAGAAGAATCCGCACATTGTCGCGCATTCGGCGTAACACAATCGGGCGCAGCAGAAAGCGAGGCAGTATGAGCAGGAACGAATCCAGTGAATAAAACACAGGTTCTACCCGATAATGCAGGCGGCTTTCCACGCGCAAAGGGCATGAGAATGAAAGATGCTCCACTGGTATCTCGAAGAGCGATCCGGCGGATTCTTCCAGTCGTTTCAGAATAACGTTGGCTTGCGTCGCAAAGCGTGACGACAACTCAGTCAGTTGTGCCTGAATTCCGTCATCTTCCTGGACACGCCATTTTCGAAATACTCCTTCCACTTCCTGCATAAGAAAATCTTCGAGAAGCCTGCCGAGAGGTCGCCCGGTCTCTTTCGGATGTTTCGATTCAAAATTTTCCAGGTGTTGCTGAACTTCAGATACGGAGCTTTCTACTCTTATCTTCAGATCCTGTTCGACGCGCGAAATTATGTCTGCGGAACGTTGATGGAGCAGGATGCGCAGCTCCTGTAATTCTTCTGCAGTTTTTTCCAACAGACAATCAAGAGCGACCCGCTTGCCTTCCAATTCCGCCGCATTCAGTTCTCTGGCTCGCGTTCCAAGCGATGCGGCGAACTTGAGCGTATGCGCGATCTGCAATGTATCAAGAGCGACAGACTGCACTAATACCTGGCGCTTTTCTTTCACAAGAAAAGTCTGCAGGCGTCGCTCGAAGCTTTCCATCCTGACAGCAGTAATGCTATTGATGTGGGAATCGAGTTTATCCCGTAAGGCCTGCCGGGCTGACAAGGCAAATATTTCCGGCGATGCTATTTCGAGCCGCTCCAGCTCATTCTCAAGAAAGGTTTTAATTGTGCTGACTTCGTCCGCGGATACAACGTCAGTTTTATTCAAGACGAAGAACAGCTTTGGAATGTCGTTTCTGATTCGCCGCACGAATTGCGACTCCACTTCCGTGATGGGCGGGTCCACAGAGAGCACGACGATGCCAGCGTCGATCTGCTCCAGATAGCCTTCAGTAGTTTGTGTGTTATGGGTGTGCGTAGATCCAATTCCGGGAGTGTCAATCAGGACAATGCCGCTTTCGAGGAACGGTGAAGGATAAGCGATCTCAACCGAACCGACCTGCTTTTTGTTTCCAGGATTGCCGGCTTCCGTAATGTAATCCGGCAACGAACTCAGAGGAACATTTTTGCGGAGACCGCCTGTCGCATACACAATAACTGCCTCGGGCGCAGGACCATATCTGATTTCTGTGATGATCGCGGTCGCCGGGAGAACTCCTGTCGGCAGGGCTTCCGCTCCTAAAAGCGCATTGATAAAGGAACTTTTGCCACGCTTCATCTGGCCTAAGACAGCCAGGTGAAGCTGCCCGGTCGCCAATTTCTTTTCAAGCGCTGTCAGTTTGTCAAACAGGTCCTTACTGCTACTAGTAAATCCTTCCGTCGCGAGCAGTATCCGCAGTGATTCCTCGATGGAATGAGATTCGGCAATTTGGCCTATGGCAGCCATTCAATCACTCAGCTTTGGTGTAACGAATTGCTTCTACCTTAGAGCTTGCAACCAGACCTCCACCGATCATTTGATCAAGATGAGGAATGAGTTTTTGGATCTGCTCTTCGGTATCGATCACGCTGACCATTACGGGGGCATTCTTGGAAACAGACAAACTGCGCGCGTGATAGATGCGGGCACTTGCGCCGAATCCCTCCACGCCGCGGTAAACGGTAGCGCCTGCCAGTCCGAGTTCCATACACTTGGCAACGATGGCTTTGTAAAGCGGCTCGCCCTGCCATTTATCGGCCTCTGTGAAATGAATACGCAGCATGCGTGCTTGAAAATGCTTTTTCATGACTGAACCTCCAGTGCACGATAGGCGTATTTGATGATGTCAACGTCGGATAGGACCACTAATCCTTCCTGCACCATCTTGTCCACGATTGGCAAAATGTCCTTGATCTTCTCTTCTGTATCTATGACCGAAATCATGATGGAGGAGTCGTGCGAGAGATGCAGCGCTTTCTCCTTGTGAACTCTGCGATGTGCTCCGTATCCGAGAATGCTCCGGTAGACGGTGGCCCCCGCAAGGTCATTGGCGCGCAGGGCGCGGACAAGAGCCTCGTGTAACGGCTGGTCATTCCAGCGGTCGCTCTCGCCGATAAAGATTCGCATCATCCTGGCTTTGCCCTCAATCTTGACATGCTCCGGAGCGATGGTCTTCTTTGGCTTTGAAATCCTCGCTGGCTTTGCGATCGTAGTCTCCTGAACTTCGATCATTCCCGAACCTGCCATCTCTTCTAACTTGCCCAGCAACTCGTTCACTTTCTCTCGCGTTTCGATGAATTCAACCTTCAGAGGCAGATGATCGGATATCTCAACTGAACTCGTGGAGTGGATGTGGTGGTCAGCACCAAATCCGGCAACGCCCTTCAGAACTGTTGCACCTGCGACGCCGCGGAAGAATAAGAAATCGAGGATGCTTGAGTAGGTCGAGACTCCGTGGTGAGTCGAACCCTCACTTAAATAAATAGAAACCTTTACTGCTTTACCTGGAGACAACATAGTTCTTCTTCACGCTCCTTTTCTATGGGCGCAACCCGCGCTGCGATACCAGGAACTCTGCGACATGCCCCAATAGTCCCCACTCTGCGCTATCCTGCTGATATTCTTTGCGGAGGCGTGCTAAGTCTTCCATAAGCTGGCTCCGATATCTCTCCATGACACCACCAATGGTGGAAGCCATAACAGGAGACACGATTTGTTTCAGCTTTGTTCCGTGAGCCAGGCAGAGGATTGCCTGCGACCGCAGCCATTGCACGACAAGTTTGTGATTCAGACAGCTAACGAACTCACGGATGCGACGATCTTCTTCGATTTCCAAAAGCATACAAATGTCGCATGGAGTCGAAACAGGCATTTCGGTCTCCTGGGCAATAAGATTCAGAAAGAGCGAGGCGGCAGAAGTCGCTCTTTGCTTCGCGGCCATGCCCCACGCATGAAAATTGCACAGGTGATGGATATCTTTTTCATCCGGGTCCTGGAGCAGCGCGGATTGAAAATTTTTCATGAAATGACAAAATGGGCAGCCGCTTTCTCCCAACACCTGCAGGATGGACTCATAGTTCTGAATCTTGTTGGTTCTCATGACACAGCCCTCGCCAGTAGAACGCCGCACCAAACCCCAATCAGCCCAAAGATAAAACTCAGCACGACATAAGAGGCCGCAATGAAAAATGCTCCGCTCTGCAAATTCGAGAACGTCTCCCACTCGAAGGTAGAAAAAGTGCTATAAGCTCCTACAAATCCCACGGGTACAAGAAACCTCCATGCAGGATTCAGTTCCGCGCGCCTGCTGAGGAAGGTCAGAGAGAAGCCGATAATGATACAAGCGCTGATGTTTATCACGAACGTTCCATAAGGAAATTTAGTGCCCAATCGGCTGGCAATCGCCGAGCCTACCCAGAAACGGGCAATGGATCCAAGTGAACCGCCCAGTGCGATAAAAAGGTACTTTTGCAATCGCTGCTCTCCTTCAGGTTCTTTCTGCCGTCTCAGCTTCCCATCGCTGCAACAGCTCCAAGTCAGATTCCAGTTGTTCAAGATTGATCACTTTTGTTGGGGCTCCACTCGTGCGGTGCAATTGAACCCGATAAGCATCCGCATAGGAATTCACCAATGCCTCCAGTTTACGGACAACCTGCTCACTCCAACGGGACAGGGCCATTCCGTATAAATGCAGTTCCTCTTTGAGATAGACGCCTATGCTGTTTCGCAGACTGGAACGGATGCGTGACCGTAGCACTCCCTCTCCCCAGAATTTCCACGGCCCAACATTCATGGGAGTGGGAAGGACTGCCATCTCGAATCGCGGCAGGTCGCGCACAAGCAATTCAAAGTCTTCCTGAGATGGAGTATCCCTGCGACCCATATTCCTGGCTACTTTTTCAAGAGAGCTGACAGCACGCTTGCCCACGCTGCGCAAATCGTCGATCGGCGCCTGGATAGAACGGGCGACAAAATCATGCATCCATTCTGAAAGCTGCAGGGAGGAAATCCGGTCTTCAGAAGCGGTGCGCACCCACGCGCTTGCCTGTTGTGCCACTGCGTCAAGCACAGCATCAGGCATTTCGCCAAACCGCCGGAAGGCATGATCGAGTTTCGTCCGCTGCTCTGCCACTTCTCCAGTCACCACATGGAGCAAAGACTCGAGTTCAGCACCATCCTTGTCTTTGTGTATCTCTGTCTTCGCATGTTCTTCGCGGTGCGGGCTGCTCTCCATAGCGGCAAGAACTGCCTCTCGCAGTGAGCCGATCTTTCTGGCAACCGAAGCCTCCCGCAGCGCCCGCGCCTGTTCAAAGCGCGGAAGCAATTCACGCTCGAAGAACTGGTCGAGCAAAATGGAATATTCCTTCAACGCACTCACCGCATGGACAGTCACATGAAGATTCAGGTGGCGCTGAATGTGCTCCTGAATATAGGAAATTGCGTGATGAAGGTCGCCTTCGGCAAGTAAATCCGCCTTGCTCAAAAGAATGAGCGCTGGGATTCCGGCTTCGTACAGCAGTCGCAGCGTGCCGACGTCTTCTTCATTCAGAGTTGCGCCGGCATCAATCAGCAGAAGCGCGAGATCGCAGGAAGGGAGGTAAGCGAGTGTTTCCTGAGCGCCGCGCTTCGCGAGGGAGCCAAGTCCCGGCGTATCCACCAACAAGATGCCTTCTTTAAGTCGTTGGGATGGGACTTCTACCAGAGCGCGTACAATATTCTTAAGGTTGCCTGGATTGCCCTGCTCTGTGACGAGACTGGACAGTTCATCGATCGACACCGCCTTGCTTCGGCCATCTCCGAAGGCTACCGCTGCCCTGAGTGTTGGGCCGTACCGAAGTTTAGTAGGAACGGCAGTGATCGGGTTAATGCCCACTGGCAACACGTCAGTTCCAAGCAAAGCATTCAGCAGCGAAGATTTGCCACAACTGACCCGACCAAAAAGAGCGACTTCAAAATTGTCTTCCTCAAGGCGGGAGGCCAGCGAATCAATCCTGGGCCGAAATTCCACCAGGCCGTTGCGTGTGGCAATCTGTTCGAGCAACCGCAGCAGGTCAACATCGAAACCGGTTGCTTCGAGCCGTTTGAGCCGCTTTTCAAGATCGGCAGTCAGTTCCTGCTTGAGATAACGTTCCATGCCCGTAACCAGGGATCGCAGTTCATGAATCACGCCATTCAATTCGGTGACTGCGTCTTCAGGAACCGGTCCGTAGCCGCGCATATAACTCGGTTTCAGTTCTTCCAGTGAGATATCAATGAAAGCTAGACTGGACAACACTGCGCGCGTTGCAGGAATGTCAGGAGGGTCCGGTTTCAGGTGTTGCCAGGCAATGGCATGCACCAGCTCAGAGCGAAACCTCCGAATATAGTCTTCTACGACGCGAATCTGCGCGGGGTTGACATCAACGATATATCGTGGAAATGGGCTTTGCGATGTGGCTGCGTGCAGAATGTCGTCGATGTCGGCAAGCAGCTTGTCGATGTAATGACACGTAATCCGCAGGCGGCTTTTCTGGTATTCGTTCAGTTCTCCGGAAAATCGTGTCATATCACTATTCAGGTTTTGCCCGGGCATGACTCCTCCAAGATGAATTTCTTCGAGGAGTCATTTGCTCAGTTGAGCGGTTTAAGGTGAACTCCAACACCTGATGAACCTTGTTACTTCATTGCTTCCTGATGCCTCCACCGCGCATAACTGCTGCTGCCTGCATACCGCGCTTTCGCCCCGAGTTCTTTTTCAATTTCCAATAACCGATTGTATTTTGCGATACGCTCCCCCCGGCTCGCCGATCCTGTCTTGATCTGGCCAACTCCGGTCGCTACAGCTAAATCGGCAATGCTCGTATCGTCTGTCTCACCAGAGCGGTGCGAGATTACTGCGCCGTAGCCGTGTTCCTTCGCAATGGCGATGCATTCGAGCGTTTCAGAAACGGTGCCAATCTGGTTCAGCTTGATGAGAATTGCATTGGCAATCCCGTCCTTGATTCCCTGGCGGAAGAGATCGGGATTCGTCACAAAATTATCGTCACCGACCAACTGAATTTCATCACCCAGGTCCTTCGTTATCTGTTGCCATCCCGTGCGGTCTTCCTCGCCGATGCCGTCCTCCAGTGACCATATTTCCGGATAGCGCTTGAGCCAGTCCCTCCACAACGCAACCAACTCTGCCGGCGACCGGCGGCTCTGGTCTGACTTGCGGAAGACATACACACCGTCTTCAAAGAATTCACTGGCAGCAGGATCAAGCATCACCGCAATATCTTCACCGGACTTATAACCTGCCTTGTGGATAGCTTCGAGAATGAGTTCAATTGCTTCTTCATTCGATTGCAGCTCAGGAGCAAAACCACCTTCATCACCTACCGCTGTGCTATAACCCTTCAATTGCAGAATGGCTTTGAGAGAGTGGAATGTTTCTACCGCAGATCGCAGACCTTCAGAGAAGGACGGGGCGCCGATTGGAGAGATCATGAACTCCTGAAAATCCACGTTATTGTCAGCATGGCGTCCGCCATTCAAAACGTTCAACATCGGCGTCGGCAAAAGGAAATCTGAATTCGCAGCCAGATGCGCATACAGCGGAATACCGCGATCAAGAGCTGCTGCGCGCGCAGCAGCCAGCGAAACCCCTAGAATTGCGTTCGCGCCAAAGCGTGATTTGTTCGGTGTGCCATCAAGCAAGCACAGCTTACGATCGAAGACTTCCTGCTCGCTCGGGTCCATGCCGCGCACGCCCTTTTGTATCTCATTCTCGACATGGGAACACGCCTTCAGTACGCCCTTGCCGCCATACCGGGTTTTGTCGCCGTCGCGCAATTCGACAGCCTCATGCTTGCCTGTCGATGCTCCTGATGGAATCTTGGCTGTTGCCTGAATACCGCTATTCAGCGTAACTGTCACGGCCAGGGTTGGGTTCCCGCGGGAATCGAGGATCTCCAATGCTTCGAGCTTTTGAATTTCTGCCATGTTCAGACTCTCCTGAAGTCGTAGTTATCCCTTACTTCAATGCACAACCATGACGGGGCAGTGCGCATAACGAAGTACTCGCTCGGAAATCGATCCGAGCATCCAGCGTTGAAACGCGGAGATGCCGCGTCTTCCCATCACGATTAAAGTCGCTTCCATCTGCTCAGCCCGGTGCACGATGTGCTCCGCAGGATGCCCAACCTCAATTTCTGTCTCAAGTTCTACGCCTGCATTTCTTGCCCGTTCTCGCAAATGAGCAAAGCTCTGCTCATAATGCTCGCGGGCAGCCTCAAGAATTGCATTCAATTCGGCGCGGGCTGCCGGCTCAGGCGGACGGATCACGGCAAAGATGAGCACTTTCGATTGCATTGCTTGCGCCAGGGAAAATGCGGTGTCTGTGGCCCGTTGCGCCTGAGGAGAACCGTCATAGGCGACCAGAATAGTTTTGAATACTTGCTTTGCATCTGTCATAGCTCGGACTCCACTGGCTGCTGCAATGCTTGCTTCGACTTGCTCTCTTCATGTTTCTTGGGAAGAAGATGCCTTGGCAGGAAGAACATATTGGCAATCAAAGTTGGAATCACCGCGCTCCCAATGACTGTGCCGACGACATAAGAATACTGGGCCTGCGTGATGATCTTGTGATTCAGTCCAAACAGGGCGGAAATTGTTCCGAAAGTCAGCCCGGTCGACATCATCAGCGTGTAGTAGATCCCGGCGGAACCTTCGTATCGATGTCCTCGGACAGCAGGCAATACAGCCGCCACCTTGGTCAACATCTTGGCGAAGAAAAGAACGAGCAAAACGACCGGGCCGGCAAGCAATGCAGGCACAGAGACAAACGAACCTGCACGGATGAAGTAGAACGGTGTAAGGAATCCGAAGGTGAGCGTTCTCAACCTGCGAATCAATGCGTGGTCCTTGCCCACAGTGCCTGCCAGCACCATTCCTATCAGATAAGCGGGAAGCACGGCTTCGCTTCCTGCCCATAGCGCCAGCCCACCAAGCGCGAAAAGCAGAAACAGCAGATATTTGGCTTCAAGTTCTGAAACGCGTCCGCCGTACTTGCGGAAAAACCACGGCGTCAGAAAAGGCAGGATTGCGAAGACAATAACACTGATAATGACAAAGGCCAGAGTCTTGAGCGTGAATGGGGAAAAGATGAGTCCCAACGCGATGACAGTTCCGAGGTCATTGACAAAACATGCGGCCAGAATCGCCTTGCCATACTCAGTTGTATTAAAGCCAAGTTCCAGCATCACGGCATAGACGACGGCGACTGAAGTTGTCGAGAGCGCGACTCCGCAGAGCCAGCTCGCCATCAGCGACCAATGCAACAAAAAATGCGCGATGAGGGTGCAACCGAGAAATGGCCCGAAGAAGCCAGTCAGCCCGATAATCAGGGCTTCTCGCCACTTGCTGCGGAAAATAGTTGGATCGAGTTCTGCTCCAGCCAGGAACGTGAGCACAATGGCCCCAGTTCCGGCCAGAAAGGAGATCCATTCAGTATTGCCGAGCAACCCGCCGCGGCCAAAGACAGCGCCGATGATCAGTTGCGCAACAGTGCCGACAACGATTTCCGACAACGCGGTCGAAACGCGAAACCAGATAGCGAGCAGTGTCGCAACGAGCGCGAGGCCTACCCATAAAGCGGAAAGAACCCATGTATTCGTCATGGACTCAAAACTCCAATTTGATGAGGGATCGCGTCGAGGACATGACTCCGCAACAGGATTCCCTGTTAGGAGTCATCATCTGCCCATTTATGGAAATGTTTTTGATGGGCAGCGGTTAAGGGTGAACTCCTTCACCGCAACAACACCAACATCTCACACCTAATGAATCTAAATGTCAAGTTTCCGCAAGCATGCTTCAGAGGTATCGAAGAGGATGCCATCGTCTTACCTGGTGCAAATCGCCGAATTTATTCCTGGTTTAAGGCAGATTCCACCGTGCAATCGATGTCCTAAAGGGATTCCTCTCCGTTGCGGCAGGGAGGTAAATAATTCCATTTCGGCTTCAAAGTTCTGGCACAGATTTTGTACTCAGCACCCAGAGAAACATCTCTTCCCATCTTTTTGACGGGGGCCGTCAGCTATGCGAAGTGTTGTGGCTGCTGGTACTACAGCAGACATGATTGGTTCGACTCGCTTGTGGAGCTCCGGCCAGTGGTCGTAGCTCCACATTTTGATCCCAGGCTCAGAAAGGCTCAAAGATCTGCGAGAACTGATATTGCGACTGCGAAATTCCACTGCAAGTAGGAGACGCATATCCTTGTCCTGCACAATTGCCGTTATCGCGGGCAAGAGACCACATAGAGAGTCGTCCGATGTAGCTATTTGCATTGGCGAAATTTAACAATGTTTGTGCATCACTAAGCTGGAAAATCTCAGTATTCGTATCATTCACGCCAACCATTGGCGTGACACCCACCTTTGCGGAGAGACCGGCTGCCTGAATCTGAGACTCAGTTGCAGCTGCCGCGTCCGTCGCATCCAGCCCCATCTGTCCTCCGTTGTCTGACGATGATCCATAGTCCATGGCCATGACATTGACTACATCCAGTGCAAGACCATCAGCCTTTGCGCTGTTCAGGATATTCACACCCGAAGCAATGAGACCCGTTGGCAATACCGGCAATGTGTAGGAAATGACGAGATTGGGATTTGCGGCCTTCAAGCCAACAAGTGCCTGATCGCGAAGCGTGATGGAAGCTTGATTAGACACAGCTCCACCTTCAATATCGAAGTCAAGCATCGTGACGTTATAGCGATCAATCACGGATTGATAGATTGCCTGCAGTTGCGACGCGTCTGTGCAATTGAGCGCGGGTTCGGAACCATTTGCTCCGCCAAAAGAGATGATGACCTGAACGCCGGAGCTTTGCAAACTTTGCACAATGCTTTGAATAGAGGTCCCATTAGGGAGATTATCCGTTGGCAATGTACCTCCGAGCCCTCCCCAACCCGCTGAGCAGCCACCTGTGCTGTCAAGAAAAGCCAGCGTTACTGCGTTGAATCCGGCTTGTTGCTGTATGCTTACCAGATTTTCATCCGCCGTAAGGCTCATATCTACGTAGGGAGCAAAAAGATTTGCTGTTGAACCAGGAGGCGGCGGAGGTGGCGGTGGTGGATTGGAAGAAGAGTTGCAGCTTCCGTCCGGAATCCATGGTTCACCACTTCCCACCGGGCCGCTATTTGTCGATGGATTCTGGTTCTGCGTCCAGTAGTCTGCGGTGTAATTCTCACCGTTGTAACTGGCAGTCTGTCCGCCTGTATAAACCTGACTGGCGCTCCAGGCGGTATAACAAGCTGTTTGCGCGAAAGATCTGCCTGGAAGTGAGGTGACAAGCAAAAGTCCTGCCACGCAGAGAAATTGATAGAAGAACTTGCTGAACATCCTGAGATTGAGCTGAAACATACAATTCTCCTTTGTGATTGCAGTCGCGGATACAGCACGTCGAAATTAACTCTGTGCAAGCAAGAGTTGTCCTATAGGTCAAGCGATTCCACAGATGAGGAGCACAGAAAACGCGCAGGCTTGCAGAGGGCAATCGTCTTTGCCACATATGCATGCGAAAAAACCACTGCTAAAGCAGAAGGGAAAATGTCAAAAGAAAGAAGCAACCGAAGATACCTATCGGCGCAATCAACGTTCTAAGGAGTCACAGAGCAGGTTCTCGAAGGCTCTGTTATCAGTTTTTCAACGAGAAGTATTTGCTATTTCGATCGCCAATGACTTTGCATGACCGGCATGAGCCTATGCAATAGAAAAGTTGTAGACCAGTCTATACAGCTTTATTGTTATCAATAAGACAATTGATCGTATAAAAATACCGTTACGCTTATTTTCAGACCCCTATTGCTATCATGGCGACGTTCTACTGGAAATAGGGTCGCCCATTAGGCATCCTGCCTCGCCATGCTTTTCCTGGTATATCGAGCAATTGAATCGACTACTCGTGATTCAATGCGTGAATCGGGACGGGCTATTTCATGGCATTCTTGCTGTCTACGGATAATATGTTGGTTCCTTCAACGTTTGTCATCCGTAGTCCGAGAAGTGCAGCGACGGTCGGGGCCACGTCGACAATATGAGCTCTGGGTAGACGCAAATGTGGGATTCCGGGTCCAATTACGGCAAACGCCGCATCCATATTTTTCGGACCGGGTGGATAGCCGTGCGCACCTTTTCCCTGCGCAGGCGTTATCCAGGGGCTATCGTTGCCGCCATCAGCTGAGAATCCCGATTTCATGCCGATTGCCAGAAACGAAGTGGCATATCCCTTTGCGGTTTTCAGCTGTTGGCGATCAAAGATCTGGTCGATTCCGTAGGAGCCTTGCTGTTTGAGCTTTTGAAAAGTTTTGGTGGCAAGATCCATTGCCGCATGGTCATTAGGATCGTGGACCACCAGGCCGAAGGACCCTCCACCACCGAAGGAAGTGACCCGCCACTGCTCCGGGTGCCCCTTTGGGCCCAACAGCTTCAGGCTCGCCAGTACCGCGTTAGGGTGGAATGACTGACTCAGCGGCAAAAATCCGTGATCGCTCACAATCACTATATCTGTCTGCTTTTCGAATCCGGCCGCTGCGATGGCTTTCCGCAATATCCCGATATCGGTGTCGATACTTTTCAGAGCCTGGATTGCTTCGGGACTATCCGGACCATATCTATGCTCGGCATGGTCAAAGTCCTGAAAGTAGACGAGCAGGAAATCGGGCTTTCGCGACTGCAGCAGGAAGAGGGCCATCTGGGTGACGACGTGGTCGTCGAAGGCTCTGGCTCCAACAGGCAGGTCACCATATTTTTTTTCATATTCGGCTACGAGTCCTGGGGTGCTGATGGCCCGGTAGATCATCCGGTCACGGTCATTCTTCATGGGTGCGTGGTTGGGAAAATCCGCGTCGATTGGAGCTCCAATCGTGGTCGGCCAATACGCACTGCCAGTTCGCAGGCCAGCTGCATGAGCGAGAGTCCATAAAGTCGGCACGTGGATGAGCTCCGCATACTCATTTCCACTGTCATCGGTGGTCATCTTGTGCTCGGGATCGAAGAGAAAATTGGTAGGAATTCCATGAACAGCAGGAGACACGCCCGTAACAATCGAAGCAGTACTAGGAGCCGTTACCGTAGGCAAGACGCCGATCATTCCCTCTGAAACAGCACCCCGAGTCACGATCTCAGTCAGGTTGGGAAGATCCCAGTTCAGGGTTGGGACAGATGCCAGTTCGACGCCCCGAAGCCCGTCGATGGAAATCATGACAACTTTGCGATGCTGTGCCTGCAGGGGAAGCAGAGAAAAGACCGCAATCAGTACAAGTACCACCAGCCTCATGCCGACTCACTTTCTCATGTCCTGTATTTTCAGACCTGAGCGGACATAAGGTAATGGAACCCGAGAGAACACAGGGAGCCAACGGGTTGGTGAACATAACGAACCCAGAACAACAATTCACGCTCCAAAGGAGCGGCCTGTGAGCGTCGCAACGTGTGCACCAGTTTGTGAAATTAAGTTTAACGAGGCTATGTGAAGAACAGATGAATGCACACGGGAAGAAGCCGTGTGGGATTATCATCTGCCATTCCGATTGTTACAAATATTTTTATTTTTTTGTCATTGCAACAGAAAAGAGGCAGCGCGACTCCCTTTGTATCCCATTGATACGGGTGTTTGGCCAGCCGAGAGGTTATACAAAGAGTATGAAACACCTGCAAGACGCATTTCTGAGAATATTGCCGACTCCCCTTTTGCGCAGATTCAGGAGACCAGAAATGCAAACCGAATCGCGGGTTCACATTTGGGGATGAAAATCCCGAACAGCGATTTGCGTTTTCTTTTGACAATGGCAGTTTGCTTAAAGGCATTTGGGCAAGCTAACGCCGGTTCGATCATAGGGAAATATTTCCGACCAACAGCAAAAATAACTTTTTGGAGTGAGAAATTATGAGAGGCAAGTCCTTATTCATTCTGGCCATAGCTGTCGTTCTATGGTTTCAAGGAGCGCTCAGTTTCGCACAATTTGAAACTTCGGCGGTTCTTGGTTTCGTCCGCGACACCAGCGGAGCCCCGGTTCTTGGCAGCACAGTCACACTGACCAACATCGCAACTGGCGCTGCCGTTTCAACGCAAACAGATGACCAGGGCCATTTCCAGTTTCCCGATGTGCACGTAGGCCGGTACAAGATATCGGCTACGGCCAACGGCTTTAACGACTCTGTTACTGATCCGTTCGCCGTCGACGTCAACACCCGCCAGCGTGTGGACGTGGCCCTCAAAGCGGGCAGTGTCTCTGAGACAGTGACCGTCTCCGGCGCAGCCACGCAGCTTGAAACAGAGACCAGCAGCAACGGCACTACAATCTCCCAGACACAGGTACAGGACCTGCCGCTCAACGGACGCGCCTACGGCGACCTGATGGCTCTGGTTCCGGGCGTACGCCGCAATACCCTTGAAAACCAGTCCGTCACCAGCCGTGATGCCTCGTTCAACGTCAACGGCCAGCGCTCCGAGTTCAATAACTTTCTGCTCGACGGTCTGGACAACAACGCCTATGGCACTTCCAACCAGGGCTTTTCCAACCAGGCGATTCCTCCTTCGCCTGACGCCATTAACCAGTTCCGCTCGGAGACAAACAACTATAGCGCCGAGTATGGCCGCGCTTCGGGCGCTGTCATCAATGTGTCCATCAATAGCGGAACCAATGAGCTTCACGGCAAGGTATGGGAATACCACCGCAACACGATTTTTAATGCCATCGGCCCCTTCGCGGCGCCGACAAATGCGGTCACAGGCCAGGCGCAGAAGTCCATGCTGATCCGGAACCAGTTTGGTGGAGCTATTGGCGGACCTATTCTGAAGGACAAACTTTTCTTTTTTGCCGATTACGAAGGCAACCGCCAGGTGCAGGCTACCTACACCACGGCAACCATTCCTAATGCCTTGCAGCGCCAGGGCATCTTCCAAACAACCTCCGGCACACCTGTTCCGCTGCGTAACCCTGTTACCGGCACGGTATATGCGAATGGTGTTGTGCCCACCTCCGATTGGACTCCTCTGGCCAAACTGGTGATTGGCGCTCTTCCTTCTCCCAACGTTCCTGGCTTCTCCAATAACTATGCTTCGTTTCCGCGTGCAACCCTGACGGATGACAAGGGCGATGGGCGTCTTGACTACATCATGAGTGACAAGACGACAATCTTCGGTCGTTACAGCGAACATCAGGGCAACATCGTTGACGCCACTTCTATTCCCGGCGACGCAGGTGACGGCGGCAATGGCACCATTCACGCTTATAACAAACAGATTGCAGCTGGCGTCACCCATGCCTTTACCCCCACACAGACGCTCGACGCCCGCATCGGGTTTACGTGGACGCAAGGCGGCAAAACACCGTATCTGGCCGGCCAAGAGAGTCTGAATACGGAAGCGGGCATCCCTGGCCTTCCAACTGACAAGTCCGTTATCCGTCGTCTCAGCTCCGAGAGCGTAAAAGGTTTCAACGCATGGGGCGCACAGACCTCGAACCCACAGTTCCAGAATCCGTTCGTGATCAACCCCAAGGTCAACTATTCATGGCTCAAGGGACGTCACAGCATGAAATACGGCTGGGAATTCCTGTCGATCAATACCGAGATTGATGACTTCAACCCGGTGTATGGCGGTGAGACCTTCAACCAGGGCTTCAGCCAAAACGGTGGTGGAACCAGTGATGCCGGTGCGGCGCAGGCTGCTTACCTGACCGACTTCCTGACCGGCGCGCGTGACAGCTACCAGCTCAACAACTACCGCATCGTCAACTATCACCAGCTTATGGATTATTTCTACATCCAGGATGACTGGAAGTTGTTTCCGAATCTGACTGTCAACATGGGCCTGCGTTATGAGCTCGTCACGCCGCAGTATGTGGATGGAAACCATCTGGCCAACTTCGATCCGGATACAAATCAACTCGTTCAGGCTTCCGGCGGCTCGCTCTACAATCGCGCCCTGGTCCACACTCCGAAACTCGACTTTGCGCCTCGTTTTGGCATCGCTTATCAGGTCGATCCAAAAACGGTCATCCGCGCTGCCTATGGCCTCAGCTTCGATCAGTACAATCGTGAGGGCGGCGAAAACCTGCTGGCCTACAACGGACCCTACATCATCAACTCCACAGTCAACCAGGTTGCTCCTTTTGCCTTTACCGGCACAACGCAGCAGCAATGCACGGGCGATGCCTACAACAACTGCTTCCGCACCGTGGCGCAAGGCTACCCAAGCAACTTTGTCGACGCCAGCAATTTCAGTACTTTGCTGGCACAAAGCAGATACATTCCCAAGGACATTCCTACCGGATATGTACAGTCATGGCATCTTGACGTACAGCGCGAGATCGCGAAGGACACCGTGTTCACAGTCTCCTACTTGGGCGAACACGGCGTACACATCTGGGTGCTTGCCGACTACAACCAGGCAAGAGCCAATGCAGCCGGAGGCACGCTCAGCGTCCAGGCTCGTCGTCCGATTGCGAGCTTCACCACCATCGAAGAATCGATCCCGGCAGGCTTCCTCAGCTATAACGCTCTGCAGACGAAGCTCGAACATCGCTTCTCAGGCGGCCTTTACGTGTTGAATTCCTTTACGTGGTCTCGAGCCATTGACAATGCATCGGGCCACCTCGACACGCCCAACAACGACAACTCTCGTGTGAACCTCGCAAATCTCAATGGCGAACGCGGCCAATCCGCTTACAACCAGCCAATCAATGAGACTCTGAGCGTCGTATGGGATCTCCCGTTCGGCATCGGGCGCCAGTTCGGCAGCCACATGTCTCGCGGTCTCGATGCCGTAATCGGAGGCTGGCAGCTTACCGCCATCAATACGGATACAAGCGGCCAGCCGGTCAACCTGATCTACAGCCCTTCAGCTGCGTACCAGCTCAGCCCTTTGCTGAATCAGCGCCCCAATGTTTCGGGCAATCCGGTCAATCCGTCCAGCAAATGGACCAAAACAGCCACGGCTCTGAATGGCTATCTCAGCTCTGCTGCTGTTACGGTTCCGACCAGTGCGGATGAAGCCTACGGAAACGCAAGCCGCAACTCGCTGCGTTCCCCAACCTTCAACCAGCTTGATCTCGGCCTGCACAAAAGCTTCCGCCTGTGGAACGAGCGCTCGTCCTTTGATCTTCGCGGCGAAGCCTTCAACATCTTCAACCACGTCAACTACTCGGCTCCAAACTCCAATGCCAGCAACAGTAACTTTGGCTCCATCACCAGTAACCTGCCGCCACGCCAGTTACAGGTAGCCGGTAAGCTCAGCTTCTAGGGGAAAGTTCTACTTATGACTCTTATAACGCGACGCCAGTTCGGATCGCTCACCGCTGCTGCTGCAATTGCTAACCTCACGCGCTCGCTCTGGGCGCGTGAGGTTGCATCGCATGCGGGCGGACGCCGCTTCTACATTGCGCTCATCGCCGATACCCACATCATCGATAACTTCTACGTCAAAGGCAGCGAGAACGGTGTCGAGGACAACGAAAGCATCCTCGTCACCACGCCGCGCCTCATCTCCGCACGCGACTTCATCAACTCCCTCTCGCCCGCTATTGAGCAGGTCTTCCTCATCGGCGATTACTTCCACAACTACCCTTCGACTGACTATGACTTCTACTTCCAGAACACCACGCGGCTCGACAATGCCAAAACCATCACTGATGCCTTCCACATGCCTGTTCACCTAGGCTTCGGCAATCACGACTATGATGTGAAGCGAGTGCCGCGCGAGACGAGTCATCGTCTCTTCAAAGCCAAGTTCCACACCGACCCCTATTCGGTCCTCGACTACAAAGGCTACAAGTTCATTCATCTGAACAATTTTCTTGGCAGCACGCAGGACCACTCCTCCGCGGACTTCAATCCCAACATCGGATCATTCGGCGAAGAACACCTGCACTGGTTCGAAGACCAACTCCGGCAGCACAAGCCCACCTTCGTCTTCGTGCACTATCCACTCATCACTGTCCAGCCCACGGAATTCCGCGACTACGGACTGTATCCTCTTCTGCGGCGTTACCAGGACACGATTCAGCTTGTCGTCAGCGGTCACCTGCACAAGTGGATCGACTTTGCACATACTTATGGTCCGCAGCACTACATCATGGCCGCAACTCGCTACGATCCTAACGCCTACATGCTTCTCGAAATCGATCCTGATCATGGCACATGGCGCTTTCTGAACTCGGATCTCGTGGAATGGGCCACGCACTATAGCAAGCCCTATCACTCTGTCTAATTCTTTATCTCCATCCCAGTCCCGTTTTTGGGGGGCAACGAGCACTCAGATCGCAACCTGCGAGGTTATCTTCCAGGTGCTGCGAGCACGCAGGTTCGGCGTGGATGCAGAACAGCCGCCAGACAATCTGCTATGAGGTGGGACCGTTATAGACGAGGCTCGACGGAGGCCACCATATCATCGGTGCTGACCTCAATCGGATGCACATGGGACTTTTCGCTTGACGCTGCGGCCTTCTGTCTCTCGGTGCCCGGGGCTCCAGGTTCAACGCTCGAATCCGCAGCCAATGAATTCAGATGCGAGGGATTGTCCTGGGGTGCTACGTCTTTCACGTCCTGGTGAAAACGCGTCAGGATGACAGCGCCGGAAGTCATCAATAGGAAGACCAGAAAGCTCCAGATCGCGGGTCTGAGCCAACTGCTTCCTGTGATCACACGAAGTTGGGTCTCAACAGGAACCTTCTGAATTGAGCCGGGCTTTGCATCTGCCGCAGGCAGAGGATCGGGAATCATCGACTTTGCGTCGGGCGACAACTCTGCGATTGCAGCCTGATTCGACCGATGATGAAATCTGGGAATATACGTGCCCTTGGGGAGCATAATCTGAAGTCCGTCGTTTGCTCCTTGATTCCCGTAAAAGAGTTCCAGTTTGTTCCGTAGACGGCGGGCAGTGACTCGGACAATGGGATCCTGTTTCGTGTCGTAGCCGGGAGAGCGTCCGAAACAGAAAACGCCAATTGTCGTCTCCTTAAGAGTCTCCTCGTTGCCTGCCAGAGCAGCATCGACACAGAATGCGAGCAGTTTAGCTACACTCCGCGAAGTGACGAACTGCTCGGAATCGAGCAATCGGGTTACATGCTCGCGTATTTCCTGCCGGTTCACCATGCTCCGAGCCTATCAGCGGCATGTAAAGAAATCATGAACGTCTGCCGAGCAGGGATGTCTATCCGCGTCCTTTTCAGCTGATTGCGCACCGATGCATGCCCCTGAACGAGGTCATCTTTATCAGTTTCACTACAAAAATTATTCGAAGGTGGAACTTCACTGTTACCGTCTGAATGCCAAGTAATTATGATGACTTGTCTCAATCGCGAGGCTTCTAGCTGCGAGAACCGCGGCACGCGCAGCCGTCTCTTTATCTATCCGATTACACGGATATCTATAAGGGGCTGGCATCAATAGCGGATTGCGGCGTGTGATTTTGTAGACGCTTGCCGGCGGCAAGTTGCGTAACGTCCCGCCAATGCGGACAGCCTTGAGACCAAGACGAGCCAGGATATGGCGAGGGACAGGGCAGCCCGGACCATACGTGAATTGATAGAACGTACCACCGCGTCTGAGCACACCGAACGCGCCGCCCACGATGCTAATCATTGCAGCCGGGGACATCGATAAAATCGGCAGCCCGCTAATAACGGTACCAAAGGGGGCGTTTTTGAATAATCCGGATTCTTCGATCCTCACGGCATCCATCGCGATGACTTCTGCGCGAGGAAACCGCTGCTTGAGCGCTGCAGCAAAATCGGAGCCCCATTCGACGAGGGTCAGGTCGGCTTCCTTGATCCCCTGGGCCAGCAAGGCGCGTGTAAAGACACCTGTTCCGGGACCCAGTTCGAGGATGGGACCGTGTCCCGGAAAGATTTCGCGTGTCATGATCTGCGCGAGTCTCTTTCCGGACGGAGTTATTGCGGAAACACGGCGAGGATTCGAGATCAACGAGCGAAAGAACAAAATGAGATCGGAACCTGTTATGTTGCACAACGCATCCATTCGAGTCTCCAGTCGAGTCCACCTGACTCAGCGCGAGGCCATCGAGAAGCGTAAAAAGTCTAAGCCGTCGTCGTCCGCACCTCGCTTTTGAGCCACACCGTGAGGTCGACGTCACGGACCTGAGTCTAAGCGTATGGTGTTGAGTAACGCGACAGTCAACTCACTTGCTGAGCCGCTCATTACGCGTCTGACGGCACGTCCCGTGTCTATGCTTAGTGAGACGACCCGCCAAGTGTAGGTAACCTTAGTATATCGGGCAGTGTCAGCCGTGCGCACTTCGGACAACGAATGATCCCATGGTTAAGATCGATCAAAGTTCTTCTTAACGAGAGAGCTAATTTCCACACGCTCCGCGCGGTGGCCATCAGCGTTGAGAGAAAGAAGACTAAGGCAGGTTCGCAGGCGGCCATGCATCAGCTTTGCTTTCTTTCCTGTTTGCAATCGCGTTTAAATGTACGAGGCAGTCTCCTCTGCTACGCCTCATAGAGTCGACAGCATTAGAATTCAAATCGTAATGCGAATTGTATTTCTCGCGGCGTTCCCGATCCTACGGGGCTTACAGGGGTTGTGGTGTTTACTGTCTGGATGATGCTACCGAAGCCGGTAGCACCGAAGGTGGACTGCGGCAGCCCGTACTGCGGATGATTGAATATGTTGAAGAACTCCGAACGGAACTGAACCCTCACGCTGTCAGACAAAGGAATCTGCTTGGCCACGCCGAAGTCGACCTGCCAGGCGCCGGGACCCTGGCCAATGTTTCGCGGCGCGTTTCCGAATGTTCCCGGAGCAGGCGTGGCGAACGCTGCCGGATTGATCCACTGCCCAATTCTCTTGCCGCCAGGGGGCGTCAGTGATACGCCTGGCACCAGATTGGGACGCTGACTGTTGGTGTTGCCGTCGGGCACGCTGGACGCGGAGCGGTTGACCAGCACATTGATCGGAAAACCGGTGCGAGCTACCGCCACCGAACTCAACTGCCAGGAACCAAAGATCCTATTCAGGATCCCAGGCTGGTTCAGATATGGTTTGCCCGTACCGAAAGGCAATTGATAAATAGCATTGGCATTTACAACATGGCGCACATCCCAGATGCCGCTGGCCCATTCGCACGCCGAACAGGCCACATTCTGCGGCACAAGCGAGTCACCGTCACCACTACCATTTGAGCCGTCGTCGATCTCATGCGACAACATGTAATTTGCCGACAGCAGAAGTCCACGCGAGAACGACCGCTTTATCGCTGCTGAAAATCCCTGGTACTCACTGCTATCGTGATTGCCGCGCCAGCTCACCATGCCGAAATCCGGATATGGACGAGTTCCCGTGAGCGGATTAACAACATTCACTTCCGAGAGCGCCAACAAATACACACCTCTGCTGCCGACATACGAGATAGTGCCTACAAGGTCCGCCGGCAGTTCGCGTTGCACAGAAAGGCCCCATTGCTCTACATAGGTGTCTTTACGCAGCCTGTCGTCATTGCGCGGCGAAATAATCCCCTGCGTAGTAGAAAGAAATGGGTCGATCGGATAGCTGAGATTTGGAGTTGTTTTGTTTGACAGTGAATATGCGAAAACCTCATTGCTGATGGGCAGGTTCTGATCGTCCAGCTGCCCGTCTTCGTGATAGATTCCAAATCCCGCGCGAACCACGGTCTTTCCGTCTTTTGTGGGAGCCCACGCAAATGCTACTCGCGGGTCGATGTCGCCATAGTTAGGCTGGCCGAAGCTAGCGCCGACGCCGCAGAATCCCTGCGGTCCGCAGGTAGGGAAATCAAATGGGTTTGCGCGGCCTAGTACCTCATGAAATATGTTGAAGAAGCTATAGCGCACACCAAGGTTCAAGTTGAAGCTCGGGGTCCATTTGAATTCATCCTGAACATAGCCGAAATATTGAGTTTTGCGCAGGCCATTGACGGGCAAAGTACCATTCAGGCTCGCTGTGCTCACCTGGTTCGCATCAAACGCTTCTGTCGAAGCGAAGGCGATTGTTCCGGCTTCGGTGTTCCCCTGGTTCAGTTGAATCCGCCGGATTTCTACCCCTGCCTTGATTGTTTGCCGGCCTTTGCTCCAGGTCAAGTTGTCGATTTCTGAAAACGAGTTGCCCACGCCTATGCTGACACGGTTATTGTTCAGCGTGGTGAAGTTCGAAACCGAAACTGCATAGGGGATGCCTGTATGATTGATGTCGATCGTGTTGGCTGTACTGCGGTTGAATCCGAACTTGAACTCATTCACCAGGCTGGGATTGAAGACATGCAGCAACTCGATGGTGCCATTGACTGGAGCTGATGTCAGCTGCTGTAGATCCTCAAGATATTGGCCTGAACTCGCCAATGGCTGCGTATTGACCGCGCGGTCGAAGTTAAAGCGCACAAACCCCGTGGTTTTCTCGGAGAAGCGCTGGTCGAATCGCACCATAGCCGAGTTCTCGTTGACCGCCTGTGTTCCTTCGCTTAAGAATTGATCCACATTGGGGTCGCTGGTCGGCGCCTGGCCCACCGGGAAAGCATTCACAATCGGCGCCAGCATTGGCGAATCTTTCAGAGCCTGGGCGCGGAACGCGCTGCTCGGCACATAGCCGCTCAGCGGAAATCCCCAGCGTTGGCGGTAGCCTTCATAGGCGAGAAAGAAAAACGTTCTTCCGCGCACAACAGGGCCGCCTAGCGACCCGCCGAATTGGTTCAAGCGAAGTGGCGGTTGCGGCGCGGTTGTGACTGGCACAGGCTGCTGGGCGTCAAAGACGTTGTTGCGCAGATACTCAAAGGCGCGCGCATGCCATTGATTCGTACCTGAAGGCGAGATGACGGCCAGCTGCGGCCCTCCTGTTCCGCCGGCCTCGGCGGTCGCCAGCATTGCGTCAATACGAAATTCTTCGATGGTGTCCAGAGGGATGGAAAGACGCACATAGGGCTGTTGCGCCTGATTGATAACGTTGGTCGCGTCGATGCCGTCGTAGGTGAAGTTGTCATCGTCGCGGCCTCGTCCTGCAAAGCGAATCGATCGTTGATTGCTGCCTCCGGTATCCACTGCACCAGGCACGAGCGCTGTCAGCGAGGCCCAGTTGCGTCCGTTGAGCGGCAACTCTTGTGCCTGCTTCCTTTCAATACGCCCGCCGAGCGCATCGCTGCTCGTATCCATCTGTTCAGAACTGGACGAAACATTCACGTGTTCTTCGCTGCCCGATACATGCAGCGTCGCATTCAGAGTGCGCGTTCTCCCGATTACTTCTTCGACATCGACAAACGTCATACTTTTGAAACCGGCATGATCGAAGGTAATCGTATATGTGCCAACCGGCAGTTCGGGAATGCTGTAGCTTCCGTTGGAACGCGATACCGTCTCGCGCTTCAACTGCGTGGAATTCTGCACTGCCGTAATGTGCGTCTCCGGCAGGAGACGTCCAGAGGAATCTGTGATCGTGCCGCTTAATCCGCTACGGTCGACCTGCGCCTGGGAAATACCAGTAAAAAGGATGCCGACGCTGAAACCAATCAAAATACAAAAGCCGCGGTGCGCAAAAGGGGTCTCGATGGATGGGAGATTATTTTTCAACTTAAGATGCATGCTAACTCCAGGTAAAAATCAACTTTCGAGCAAATAACACCTGCCGCGTCCTATGACCACGGCACCTCAAATCCCTTGTACCAATGTGAAGAGATTGGCCAGAGTGAAATTGTGAAGGAAACGGTAAACAAGGAGACCTATAGAAACAGGGCCCTTTAAAAAATGTCAGAATAATTTGTAGCAACCAATTGTTATCTCTTGGTTACAAAGCAAAGATCGTTCATCTATTGCACCGGTCAGATTCGGTGGTGGAATATGCTTTTCTTATCCGTTGCGGAATTACAGGTCTAAGTCGACTTGTATTTCTGGTATGGAGCAGCAGATCAAAGCGTTGCCTTCTGCAGGCCGGTCGAGCGGCTCGGGTGCGTATCGAAGAGTGCCATTGAGAAGTCCGCATTCACACATATGGCATACACCGGTGCGACAGGACCATTTCACCGGAACATCGCATGCCTCGGCCAGCTCCAGCAAGCTTCTGAACCGGTTGTCCCACGGGACGGCCAGGCCGCTTCGGGTGAAGGACACGAGAGGTCCTTTACCTGAAGAATGAGCGGGAAGATGCGGAATCTTCGCTTCTGCTTTCGCTATGCCCGGATTGATGGAGTCGGCAGGTCCGAAAACCTCCTGATGTACTGAAGCCTGCTGAACTCCCAACGACGCCAGGTCACGATTCATATCCGCTAGAAACCTTGTGGGGCCGCATAAATAGAAGTCAGCTTCAGTAGGAATGCCAAGCTTCTGCAGGCTCGCAAAATCCAAGTGTCCCTCTATATCAAAGTTTGTGCCGAGCCGATCGGTTGAGTCTGGCTTGCTATATATGATCACCGAATGACTCATGGGAATCGCATCCAAAAGGGTACGGGCCTCTTTGGCAAAAGCATGCTCTCTTGCGTTACGCGCGCCATGAATCCACCACACTTCTCGAGAAGGTTCGGCACTCGCGGATGCGAGGGCGTGCAATATCGAAAGCACCGGGGTTACGCCAATTCCAGCGCTCAGTAGCACGACCGGTCGCATACCGGATTGCAGTATGAAGTTGCCGCGCGGCGCACTGGTCTCAAATAGATCATCGATCTGTGTGGAGTCCGCAAGATACACGCTGCCTGGACCTGTACCTCGCTTTATGCTGATGCGATAGACACCGGAATCCGAAGGGCCAGAAATGGAATAGCTACGCACTACAGGCTGGGAATATTTGTCCGGGTAGAGGCGTAGCACAAGATACTGACCAGGCAGCGCGGCAGGAAGAGGCGCCCCATCCATCGATCTCAGCATGATCGACGTTACTTCGCTCGTCTCTTGATGAACTACCGTTACTCTCAGTTTTCGGAAGCCGTTCCATGCGGGCGGCGATGAAGTTACAGGAGTGAGCCCGGCATTTCCATCGTGAAGTCCGCTTTCGTTTGCTTTGCGCAATGCCTCAAGAGAGTCTCTCCATCCTGGGCTCAGTGCAGGAATACCTGTTGCAATTACGATGCGGCTGGAGTCGTGATTCGGTAGATACAACAGTGAATCAATTTCAGCGACCGTGATCCTTCCCGGGCCGTTAGCAATTTTCTGAATTTCATCCCCGGCGCCGACATCCCCCTCTTCGAGCACGCGAAAATAGAACCCTGGCCTCCGATGTGTGACAAGCAGGGCCGGCATCTGAGGATTATTCATTCGAATCCCAACCCGATAGCAGGTGACGCGTGGTTGTGTCACCTCGAAAACTGCGCTGCCGATTCTGTAACGGTCTCCAATACAGACCTCATCGTCAAGCAGGCCGTCGACGGTGAAATTCTCTCCAAATTGTCCATACTCAAAATCATTTCGGCCGAGATGGGATTCCCAATGGCGATAGGCTTCGAGCTGATAGACCATCACAGCGCGCTGCTCACCTCCATGCCCCTTGAGATCTGCCTGGCCGTCACCATCTAAATTCAGTCGCCGGGCGAAGACTCGGCGGGGTACGGATCGCTTCCAAATTGCCGTGCGGACCAGCTTGCCCTGCCATTCGATTTCGCGTGGAAGGCCGACATTGACTGACAGGAGTTTCGACATGGGCTCCTCGTTTTGCTGATTCGAAGGGAATACTCGCAATCAAAACTGAATGCAAGAGAGCCTGATCTCGCTGAGTACTTATGAAGATGCAGCAGTGGAAAACAGAGCGATTAATCCTTCCGGGATTGTCGGATGTGCCAGGACTGCTTCTCGGAGCGCGGTGTAAGGCATCCCGCCGAGCATCGCGATTTGCACACATGCCATAATTTCTCCTGCGCCAACGCCGAAAGCCGCGAACCCGAGGATGCTATCACTGTCTCGCTCTACCAGGCACTTCAGGAATCCACGCGTCTCCATTAGGCTACGCGCCCGCAGCACGGCCGCCATTGGGGTCTTAAAAAGGCGGTAGGCAATTCTCTTTGCTTTCGCTTCTTTTTCGGTCATTCCAATGCGTGCGAATTCCGGATCTGTAAAGAGGCAGAAGGGTACCTGTCTGCCGGTAGTCACCCGGTTTCTGCCGAGCAGATTGTCGCGGACGACGCGAAAGTCATCCTCGCTAATGTGCGTGAATTGCGGGCTTCCCGCGACCTCACCTACTGCCCACACGCCTGGAGCACTCGTTTCCAGACGTTCATTTACTTTGATATATCCGCGCTCTGTCAGCTCCACCCCCGTGAGTTCCAGGCCGATATCTTTTGTGTTCGGCACGCGTCCGGCTGCGATTAAAAGATGTGTGCCCTCCACGGTCCTCTCAGCCCCGTTTTGCTCGAGAGTGAGGCATATCGATTGTCCCGATGCTCCGGAGACGCTTTTCACCTTGGCGTTCAAAACCAGATCTATTCCTTCATCCTGAAAGAGGCTCTGCAAGCCCTCGGCAACGTCGTTATCTTCATGATGAATCACCTGATGATTACGATCTATGATTGTGACTTTGCTGCCGAATCGGCGTATTGCCTGTGCGAACTCAAGTCCGACATAGCCACCTCCGAGAACGATCATGTGCTCGGGCACGACATCGAGTTCCAGGGCCTCGACGTGGGTCAGAGGATTTGCAAATGCAAGTCCGGGAATGCTATCGATGGCTGCATGTGTGCCTGTGCCGATCACCACATTCTTGCCGGTCAGCAATCGTTTTGTTCCGTCCGGCAGCGTGGCCTCAAGTAGCTTTGGTCCTACAAATCTCCCTGATGCCATAATCAGTTCCGCTCCGCTTTCTTTATAGAGAGCGAGATGCGTGTCTATGAGTCCCTGGACCATTCTGCGTTTTCGATCTCTTACAGCAGGCATATTGATGTGGAAGCCGTCGATGCTGACTCCGAACTCCTCGCTGCGGCGAACGTCGTGCGCGAACTGCGCCGTATGAATGACATTCTTGCTTGGCAGACATGCAATGTTCGGACAGGATCCGCCAACATACTTGCGCTCTACAACCGCGACACGCTGACCTCGTCCTGCGAATGTCCAGGCGAGTAGTTTCGCGCCGGCGCCACTACCAAGAATGAGGAAATCGTAAGCTTCCGGTTCTCCTTGAAGATTCATATATGCTGTACTCCTTGCAGTTATCAGCTTTGGTTTTCAGAAAAAATGGCTTTCTTACCGAAATAGCTGATCAGGTAAAAAGATACTCCGAGAGATATGACATCTTTGAAAAGGAAAAGGCCCAAAAAACTCATATACCTCATGTGCTGTATTCCGTGAACGGTAATAATCGCTCCGGGAGTAGTTACGAGCATGGTGCTGGTTGTAAAGAACATGACTGTTGCGACGAGGCTGCCAACTATACCGGCTTTAGGTTTCAAATAGCCTGCGATAAACAACAGGGCGGTAGTGATCTCGGTAAGACCGATTAAGTCCGAGCCTACATATGGACCGAACAATTTAAAGTGCCAGCTGATCAATGGGCTGTTAGAAACCAGAGGAACTATACCTTCGGCGCCGGGAGCGGTCATCTTGTAAGAGCCAGCCCAAAGGAGCATCATAATCATGCCGATACTAGTGACTAGAAAAGGAAGATTTTGATCATTTACCCATGCGGCCAATTTGGTTAAGCTGCTTTTGGCTTTTGGGGAGAGGTCAGCAGAAGAAATCAAGTCTTGTTTCTCTGCATTAGTTGCTTGTCCTGATAGAGTCTGACTCATAATTTACTTCCCCTTACTGTGGTCGATGTATCTGCATCGTTGATCTACCGATTGGGTACTTTCATTCTGGAGGCCGGAATTCATCTCTTTGATGATGTTTCCAGTACCTTCCGAACGGAGGTATTTACTGCTGTTGATGGGCCTGTCTCTTCTGGGGAGGACGAATCGTCCGTTTCCGCAACTGTGCGTGTGCCCGGAGGCTCCGGTTGCAGATAAAGCAGGACTGCACAGCACACTAATCCAAAGCCCCACAGGGGGAACTTGAGCGATACGAGCATAGCAATGAGAAAGAGCCCAAAGGCAATGAATGAGCGTATTTTTGCGAGCCGACGGGCGCGGTGCGAGATCTCCTCAACTACCGCATGAGCCAGGGCGTGATGCTCAAATCGAAGGTAGGCCAATTCGACGAGGACAAACACAGCTGCGTATACAAAGACAGGGACTGCCGCTAAACGCGTATCAGCAACCCATGCCGTTGTAAAAGGCACGAGGGATACCGCGAACAAATGCGCAAAATTGATCCAGATGAGATGTGGTGTCGGCTCATCGGTGAAGTGCAGGAGATGATGATGATTGAGCCAGACAATTGCGATGAATGTGTAGCTCACCACATAGCTCAGCGCAGTCGGCCATAATGGCAGGAGGGCTGCAAACGTGGGGTGCTCAGGCGGTTTCAATTCCAGAACCATGATCGTGATGATTACTGCAAATACTCCGTCTGAAAACATTGCCAGCCGGTCTATAGTCGCTTTTCGTCGAGGCATACTTACTCCTGACATTCGCTTTTTCAGCACACCAGCTGCAAAATCAGACGCCTTTAATTTCGCCGCCATCCATTCGCACAGAAGCTCCTGTCATCCACTTCGCTGCAGGTGACACCATATAAGCCATCAGGTCGGCAATCTCTTCCGGTTTGCCGAAACGAGCGATGCCGGCTTCTTCCGGGAACTTCTTCATTGCTTCTTCCACGGTCAGGTTGTGAGCAGGCGCCCACTTCTCAAAAAAAACCTGCCTGCGGCCTGTCATGACAGCTCCTGGAACAACGCTGTTGACTTGTACGCCGTCCTTGATGCCCTGTTCTGCGAATGCTTTTGCGAGTGCGATAATCGCGGCATTAATAGCAGCGACCGCTGCAAACCCAGGTTTCGGATCGAGAGCAGCACTTCCGGAGATCAGAACGACGGAGCCATTTGAAGCTTTCAATGCGTCCCAGGCTTGGATGGTCAGCCGACGCGCACCGTGGAGCTTGAGAGCGGCACCGTCGTCCCATTGCGCGTCGGTCATTTCAAACAAATCAATTTGTGGCACAGCCCCGGCAATATTCAACAAGGCATCGATTCTGCCGAAATGATCAAGGGTATTTTTGACGAGGACTTCCGCAGACCGAGGCTCGCGCAGGTCGAGAGCGCAGACCAGCGACTCTGCACCCGCAGCATCGACGGCTGCAGCCGTTCTCTGCAACTCATCCTTATTTCTCGCAGCCAGCACGACAGCAGAGAAATCGCGCGCTAACCGCAAAGCAGTCGCGCGGCCGATTCCCTGGCTTGCGCCGGTTACGATAGCAACAGAACTGTTGTTCACAGGTTCCTCAACTCATTTCCAGATTGTTTTTGTGCAGCTTCCAAAACAACATCAATCACTAGATTCGGGGCGGTGTGCATCGGGGTGTGGTCTACGGCGTGCGACCGGATGGCTGCGCCCATCCGGTCAGCCATAAAACGCTGGTTTTCCGCAGTGATCATGCGATCTTCTTCAGCGATGAAATACCACGATGGGGTCGTCTTCCATGCAGGCGTCGGTGCTTTCTCCTGAATACAATTCACTGCAATTGGCCTCTGCACTGCAGCTATGATGGCAAGTTGGTCAGGCGAGGCCTTGTGAGCAACCGCGTCGCCAAAGCCCTCCTCTGGCATCCAGATGATCCCGTGCACGTCTGGTTTCAGCTTTGGAGCTTTCGGGTGCGGGGTAGTGCGATAGAAAACATCTGCGACTGTTTCACCTTCATCTGGCGCCAGTGCTGCTACGAACACCAGCGCCTTCACCCGATCATCATGAGCTGCAGCGATCACTGCGCCAGCATATGCATGCCCGACGAGAATGACTGGCCCAGCCGTCCTCTCGATCACTCGCCGAAGAGCGGCGGCGTCATCGGTAAGCGATGCAAGAGGAATGGGTGCCGTGATGACGTGCAGCCCATGGTTTCGCAAGGGCAGAATGACGTTGTTCCAACACGATCCGTCAGCCCATGCGCCATGAACCAACACAACCGTAGCACTTCGAACAGGAGAACTCATCGTGCAGCCACCTTATCCGCAAGTTGGAGAACATCATTCGCATCGAGGAATTCTTTCATTGCGGCGGCAATTTCGACTGCATGTGTCTCAATGGCAAAGTGGCCTGTGTCCAAGAATTTGACCTGTGCATTCGGCAGATCTTTTCGATAGGCTTCGGCGCCGGGAGGGATGAAGAATGGATCGTTCTTGCCCCAGATCGCCAGCAATGGCGGCTTCGATTTCCGGAAATACTCCTGGAACTTCGGATAGAGTTTCACGTTCGATGCATAGTCCAGGAACAGATCGAGCTGAATCTCTTTGTTTCCCGGCCGTTCCAGCAACGCTGTATCCAAGGTGTACGATTCAGGCGCAACGGATTCCGGATTGCCTACGCCGTGCGTGTACTGCCAGCGAGTTCCTTCGAAAGTCAGAATATTTTGCCGGAGTACTTCTCTGTTCTCCACTGTGGGTGCAGACCAATAGGTTCTGATTGGCCCCCACGCATCGCCGAGACCTTCCTCGTATGCATTTCCGTTCTGCGAAACGATGGCTGTCACTCGTTCCGGATGACGCATTGCGAGGCGGAAACCTGTTGGGGCTCCATAGTCAAACACATAGATTGCATAGCGTTTGAGATTGAGCGCATCTGTGAAGGCCTGGATCGTGCCAGCTAACGCGTCGAATGAATACATATACTTTCGTCCTTCCGGGACTTCCGTGAATCCGAATCCAGGCAGATCCGGCGCGATTACGCGGTACTGATCAGCGAGGCGTGGAATGAGATCACGGAACATGAAGGATGATGTTGGGAAACCATGCAACAAGAGAACTACTGGAGCACTCGGGTTGCCTGCTGCTCGATAAAAGACCTGGATTCCGTCTGCTTCAACTTTATGGATGGATGTCACAGGCACAGAGATTGTGGCGTTATCTGCTGTTTGTGCTGAAAGAATTTGACTCATTAATCTTCTCCTCACTTTAGCTGATCTGGTTATGTGTTGGCGATCTGCTGGTAGGTGCCTTGCCAATACACCAGCGGCAGCCCATCAGCGTGGAGCAGGATGGCTCTTACCCGACCGATGATGATTGCGTGGCCATATCGCGGCAGAACTTCCTCGACTATGCAATCAGCGCCGACGAGTGCATCTGAGAGAATCGCCGCACCGTCACTCGAAAGGTTGATCCAATTTGCTCCTAGATAGCGGCCCTCACCTTCGAGGCCACCCCGACCTGCAAACTGGTCGGCAAGGCCTTGATGATTGGATCCAAGGATATTTACGCCGAAATATGGGCGTTTTTGCAGCTGCTTCCATGAAGATGAATCCTCATTCACACTTAAGAGCAGACGAGGCGGCTCAATTGATAGTGATTCCACAGAGGTTGCCGTGAATCCGGTACGGTCCCGACCCAGCCCAACTGTGACGACGGCGACACCTCCGGCCAGTTCTCGCATCGCCCGGCGAAAACAATCGACCGTCACTTCACGCTGAATGCGATCCGCCGGAACAGCGGCACAGATGTTCAAGGCATCTGACATAGCCACACCTTTTTATTGCGCGTTAGAACTACTGTTCGTGAATTCAGTTAATTGGCGCTCGAAACAAGCTGGCCGGATTTTTCTCGCCTCATATCCTCAGTTGCTTTGCTTGCGGCAAACCGATTGGCGGGACGGGATAGACCGAGCCTTTCGCGCAAAGTACCCATTCCGTATTCCTTACGGACGAAACCGCGCCGCTGTAATTCGGGAACAACCAGGCTGGCAAAGTTCGTCCAATCTTCCGGTATGAGTTGGAACATCAGGTTGAAGCCGTCCGCAGCGCCTGCGGTGAACCATGCTTCAAGTTGATCTGCAATTTCCCCGGGAGTGCCTAACATCAGGGGAGCCGTTCCCGCATGGGAAATTTTCTGCGCAGTCTGTCTGATTGTCAGGCCTTGCTCGGCAAATGCTCTGACCCTGGCAAGGTTTGTACGCTGGCCATCAAACGTTTCTTCTGCCGGGAGTGGCGGCAATGGACCATCGGGCGGAAACTTCGAAAGATCGACGCCGCACCAGCTAGACAGGAGATCGACTCCGATTTGTATCGGCATCAGTGCTTCAAGCTGCTCCTGTTTTTCACGAGCAGCAGACACCGACTCCGCGACAATAGGGACAATTCCTGGAAGGATCTTGAAACTGTCGGGAGTGCGACCAGTTTTTGCCAATCGTTCGTTTAAATCCTGCCGGTATTGCCTGCCTTCTTCGATGCTGCGGACAAGTGAAAAATGAAGATCAGCATGGGCGGCCGCCAGATTCTTGCCGTCTTCTGAAGAGCCTGCCTGAACAATGACAGGATGACCCTGGATTGGGCGAGGGACGTTCAGCGGGCCGCGTACCTTAAAGTAGTTGTCAGAGTGATCGATTCGATGGACTCGCGCAGGATCGGCGAAATATCCCGATGCCTTATCCATCAGGATGGCATCGTCTTCCCAACTGTCCCAAAGAGCCTTGGCCGTATCCAGGAATTCGGCTGCGCGTTCATATCGAATTGCGTGTTCGATGTTGCCATCTTTGCCGAAATTGAGCGCCTCCTCGTTCATCCCAGAGGTCACTACGTTCCAGCCTGCTCGCCCATTACTGAGATGATCGAGCGATGCAAACGCGCGCGCCAGGTTGTAAGGCTCGCTGTAGGAGCTTGAGGCAGTTCCAATTAAACCGATATGCTTTGTGGCGGCAGCAAGTGCGGAGAGGAGTGTAATGGGCTCCAGTCGAGCGTTTGCGTAATGGGAAACCGTGCTTTGAAAGCTGTCCCAGATGGCCACATGATCCGCAATGAAGACGATATCCATCAATGCATTTTCAGCAGCGATAGCTAACTGGCGATAGTATTCCAGGCTGAAGATCTCATGGCCAGGCGCACGTGGGTGACGCCATGACATGCGATGGTCTCCTTGCGGATTAAAGAAGAAGGCACTGAGAATCATGGGCGGGCGATTCACCACAAGGCTCCTTCCAGCAACTGGCGAAGTGGTTCGAATAAGGCAATCGCCGTTGCAATTTCTGCGCCGTGCGTCTCTAAGGCAAAATGCCCGGTATCAAACAGGTGTACCTGGGCATCCGGAATGTCGCGCTTGAATGCCTGGGCTCCTGCTGGCAGGAAATAAGGATCATTGCGTCCCCACACGGCAAGCAGCGGCGGTTTGTGTTCTCGAAAGTAGTTTTGGAATTTCGGATAGAGAGCGACATTGCTTGCGTAATCGAGGAACAGATCGAGTTGCACTTCGTGAGCGCCGGGGCGTGCAAGATAGAAATTGTCGAGAGCCAGTCCATCCGGCGATACCAGAGATGTATCCGCCACACCTTGCGTATATTGATAGAGTGTTGCCTCCGACGTGAATGTGCTACGAAGCGCCTCCCGTCCCTTTTTTGTAGGTTTTTTCCAATATTCTCGGAGTGAGCTCCATCCTGAGCTCAGTCCTTCTTCATATGCATTGCCGTTTTGTGAAATGATCGCAGTTATTCGTTCCGGGTGTTTCAAGGCAATGCGCAGTCCGACTGGCGCGCCATAGTCAAAGATGTACAGGGCGAATTGGGATAAGCCAATCGCCTCAGTAAACTGATCGATGATTTGGGCCAGGTTGTCGAATGTATATTGGAAATTATCGCGGGAGGGCATGTCCGATTGCCCAAAGCCAGGCAGGTCGGGTGCTACCAACCGGAAGCGGTCAGCGAGCCGCGGGATCAGATCACGGAACATATAGCTGGCTGTCGGGAATCCATGTAACAGGAGAAGTGCTGGTGAGTCTTCCACACCGGCTTCGCGATAGAAGATTCTGATCCCGTCAATATCGACAGCGCGATATCGGACGATCCTTCCATGAATCGTCGATGTTTCCGGACGATTTTGTGTTGGACTAAGAGAGCTCATGACAACTTCACTCCTGTTCGTCGTCCGTCATCCCGCGGCGAGCAACGAACGCTGCGCATTTGAGTGCAAGCGCAATGCCAAACACCGATTTCCACTCCGTGGCCGCCGCTGGAGCTAACTTCTTCTCAGTGTGCAGGATCAATTCCACAGGAGAGGCAGGCACCACTATCACCTGACAAAAGGTGCGACGGATGGCTAACACTGGCGGAAGTTGGTCGCGATGTTCGTCGCGCTTTTACGTGGTGGATTTGCGCAGTATGTGGTCAATGCTTTCGCGAGAAGATTCCATTGAGGGAAAGCGGACCAGGACCCGATAGCACCAGCGCAACCAAGCATGCCAGGTAGAGCAAATCACATTCGTATCCGGGCGGTCCGAAACTGGGTCCTTCCGGAGTTACCGCTGCGAGCTTGATCGAACTGAAACCGTAGCGCCAGTGCACACTAAACATGGCTACTAGCAGCACGGCGGCCATCGGCATGCTGACCAATGGAACAAATGTGCCGAGCAATACAGCGAAGCCTCCCAGCAATTCAATCAGAATGGTTAACCACGCCATCAAGTGTGGGACAGGTACATTCAAAACATGGAGGATAGAGGCAAACATCTCCGGTCCTTTGAGAAGCTTGGCATAGCCGTGCTCCATGAAACCAAATCCAACGATAAGGCGCAATGGAACAGGAGCCCAAGTGGTAGATTTCATCCGGCTAAACATAGCAAACAACTGCGCTCCTGAAGTGCGGTTCGTGCCTAATCCTTCCATGTCTCCCTGATTTCGAAGCCTGAATCGCGGAGAGCATTCTGATTGCCTCGTTCGTATGTAGCCATTTCAGATTGCCAAACGCATTCCAGTGAATTGCCAACGCGTTTCCGGTTGAAAGAAATTGCGATAGGTAGCGCGCACATGATCCGCAGGTGTGGCGCAGGATCCGCCACGCAAAATCACCTGACCGGACATAAACTTTCCGTTGTATTCACCCAGTGCGCCGGAGAGAGGCTTATATCCCGGATAACCGGTGTAAGGACTGGCAGTCCACTCCCAACAGTCTCCAAAAAGTTGGTCAACATCATCACCTTTTGCGATTGCAGGATGCAACCTGCCCGTGTCGAGTAGATTCCCATGCGATGGAGCCTGCATCGCCACGGACTCCCATTCTGCTTCTGTCGGAAGGCGGCAACCGCGCCAGCGTGCGAAAGCATCGGCTTCGAAGAAGCTTATGTGACATACAGGTGTATCAAGCAACATGGATAGTCCATGCCAACCTCGCAGCGTGAAGATCCGCCAGCCAGTCTCATCATCGGCATCACGTTCCCAATAGAGCGGCGCTTGCCAACCCAGCTCTCTTACCTCATTCCAACCGTCTGAAAGCCAGAGCTCCGGGTGCATATATCCGTTATCCGACATAAACTCCAGATACTCACGACACGTGACTTTGCGGTTTGCAATCTGGAAGGGCTCTAGGTAAACCTTGTGGCGAGGCGTTTCGTTATCAAAGCAAAAATCGAGATGATTGTCCGTGTGCAACGGATGACCAATTTCAGTCTGGCCTCCATCGAAGCTGTGCCATTTGAGCTTGGGGATTGGATGATGGCTATTTTCCGGAAGTGCAGTTGCCTCATACGAAGGACGCAATGGGTTGGAGAAAAATGCGTGCTTAATATCGGTCAGTGCCAGTTCTTGGTGTTGCTGCTCGTGGTTCAGTCCTAGAACAATGCGTCGCGACGATTCCTCATCCATGGAACGAGTGAAGAATTTTTCCATCGCAGAGTCGACGTGCGCACGGAAGGCCAGGACCTGGTCGAGTGAAGGGCGGGAAAAGGAAGCACGCAATTTCTTCTCGGGAATCTCCTCACCGAGCAAGATGTAGTAGCTGTTGAAGAGGCGATGAAATTCTTCGCGAAAGGGTTTGTAGTCTGCGAAGAATGGCCGCAGCACGAACGTCTCGAAGAACCATGTAGTATGCGCCTGATGCCATTTGACGGGGCTGGCCTCTGGGCATGATTGAACCATCTGATCCTCAGCAGATAGATTAGCGACAAGAGAAGACGTCACGGAGCGTACAGCCTGGTATTTCAAGATGAGAGCAGAGAGAGTAGACATTGCCTTATTCCATGCACCGAGACTCTAACGCAAACATTAAGCTAAGAATTTCTCGTCATAGACACTTGCAGGCAAACAGCCTGCCAAAAGGCCCACCTCGAAACGTAGTAAGAAACAAGATGTAAGTGATTCTGCTGTTGGAAGATGGGATTTCAGAAGCGCGAACATTGTTGCGTTACGAGTGACGGATTTGTGACTGATGTCCGTCACTGGCGGGTTCTTGTCGCCATCATTGTCGCGAGGCCTAGTCTTTGGGTGCGCGATTGCCAACGACATCATTTAATGAGGAGCCCGCGGGTCGGCTTATGCGAAGCTTGCGCATTCTGTAAACCAGGGATGTGCGTTTCATTCCTAATCGTTCTGCAGCACCATTCCGACCACCTACAATCCAATTGCTTGCCTCGAGCGCACGGAGGATATGGTCGCGTTCTACTTCATCAAGTCCCGTCATTGGCATATTTAATGCCTTGTGAGTACGGAACAGTTCCAGCTCGGAGATTGGCGCGCGCAAGACCGTGTGCGGAGAAAGAATGACCGCTCGCTCGATAAAGTTCTGCAACTCACGAACGTTTCCTGGCCAGCGGTATCGCACCAGCGCGTCCATCGTGTCTGAGGGAATGTCATCAATCTTCTTGTTCATTCGCCGGGCATAGAGTTTGGTGAAGTGCCAGGCCAGTTTCGGAATGTCCTCAGTTCGTTGCCGCAGCGGGGGGACGTGGATCGGAAATACTTTCAGCCGATAGTACAGGTCTTCGCGAAATGTCGTCTGCTTCACCATAGACGCCAAATCACGGTGGGTCGCTGCGATCACGCGAACGTCTACTTTGCGGGTATGGTTACTTCCGAGCCTCTCGAACTCCTGTTCCTGCAGGACTCGCAGTAATTTCGCCTGAAGTTCCAAAGGAATGTCGCCGACTTCATCAAGAAAGAGCGTGCCCTTGTTCGCGAGTTCAAAGCGTCCTGTTTTTTGCGCGATGGCTCCGGTAAATGCTCCTTTTTCATGTCCGAACAGCTCACTTTCGAGAAGCCCGAGTGGGATCGCTGCGCAATTCAATTTGACAAAAGCCCGTTCCCTGCGGCTGCTCAGATTGTGGATTGCACGTGCAATCAGCTCCTTGCCGGTTCCAGTCTCGCCCAGGATCAGCACACTTGAATCTGTAGGCGCCACGATGGACACCATGTCCAACGCAGTTTTCAAGGCGGGGCTCTCTCCGACAATTGCCCCAAACTCAGAGCGAATTTCTTCCTCGAGATAAAGTCTTTGTTTCGCCTCTTTATCCCGGTCTACTATCGCCCTTTCGTAGTCCAATGCGTTTTCGACCGCGATAGCTACCTGACGGGCAACCTGCTCGAGAAAGGCGACATCCTCTTTGTCAAACGCTCTCTTTGACCTCTTTAGCGCTGCCAACACTCCCACCACGCGACTTCTGCCGATAAGCGGGAGATCGCACCCCGACATCAGACCTTCATCCATAACACATTGATAGAAACGTCGACCTACGCTGTTGCCGAAGCTCTCGGGGTCGTAGCGTACATCTTCAAAGCTATCGAAATGTTGCGTCTTGCCGGTCCAGAAAGCTTTGCCACAGATCGAACCGTGAATTGGTATGATCGTTCCATCGCTCAGAGAACCTCGCGCTTCCGGGTTGTACAGAGTAGTCAGCCGTAGTTCGCCACTATCAGCATCGGGCAGAAGCAAAGCGCAGAAATCACATCGCGTTACACTCAACAAATCAGTTGAAAGTGTCTCCACTAATTGACGGAGGTTTAGCTTTGAGCTCATGCTGTTTGTAATTTCCAGAATCAGGCGGAGCCTGTCACGCTCATGCCGCAATCTTTCTTCGTTGAGATGACGTTCAATTGCGATTCCCGCGATGTGGCTGGCGTTCTCAATCAACTCCAGGTCAGTCGCACCAGGGCTGCGTGCTTCGCGATAATGAATCGCGAAAGTCCCGAGTACTTCACCATCGCTCGTAAACAAAGGACGCGACCACACTGCACGAATTCCGTAAGGCAAAAGCAGGTGACGATAATGATCCCAGACGGGGTCATTGAGGATGTCGGTCACATATATTGGCTCTCTTCGATAAACAGCTGTGCCGCAGGACCCCCCTTGGGGCCCGATAAGCATTGACCCAACAGAGGCGCTGAATCCTGGAAGACCGGGAGCTGCGGCGCAATAAAGCTGGCTTCCGTCATCGGTCGGAAGCCAGATGGTGCATAATGTACCGTTACCCCGGGATTCGACCAGTTGAGCAATGATTGCAAGCACCTCAGCTAACGGAGCTCCTGCAAAGATCAACCGGAGAATGTTAAGAACGGATTCAGAGGAAAACAGACCCGACTCATGCAGTGAGTCCTTTGTGCTCAATATCAGTTGCGGGGATGGTGTTGTTGACTCCATCGGTTCTCCTTTCTTAACGCCACTCCGTAAAGGAGAACGTGCCACTCGTGCGGAGGGTTCTAGTGGTAGTGTGGAATCTACCTGCGACACTTGTCAACAATAGTTTTTCCAGTTACAGTTCACTCGATATGAATTACGAGCGCAAACTGTGAGTCTGAGAGAATCCGGAAAACTTCGCGTGCTTTTTCTAGCAGGCCATCCTGTCCTGGATTTTCTGAATACTCGAATGAGAGTAAGTGAAGGTATTGTGGACGTCCTGCAAAGCGATGAGGATGTGCTCAGCTGGCTCAAGCAAGCTGGATTTCCCCTCTCAACAATCGATCGCAAAACAAGGTCCGTGGGACTGCTGCCCTCCGCACGAAAATTGCGAGAAAGCATTCGAGCTCTTGTTGAAAAGCGGAAAACGGGTAGATTGGGAAATCCTTCCGTACTCAATAGCTTTTTGGCGGCCAGTCCGAGCTATTCGCAGTTGATATGGAGCAAATCAAATAGGCTGGCAATTGACACAGTGAGACGACAGGAGGCGGCAGAGTCCATCCTGGCGCCGATTGCAGAAGCGGCTGCTGAATTGCTCGCAACAGCGGATTTCGATTTAGTAAAACACTGTGAAGATAAAACCTGCCTGTTTTGGTTCTTTGATCAGACCAAGTCACATCGCCGCCGTTGGTGCAGTATGGAAATATGTGGAAACCGCTATAAGGTAGCAGCTTATCGAGCACGCCGCCGTAACCAGCAATCTTTTAGTCGATGAGTTGAGAGCTTATCAGAATTGCTTCGCGAGGACCGTCGCAGAGTCTTTCGCCTTGAGTCGACCTACATCGTGGTCGATATCATGGGTGCGCTCCGATCTGGAAGTTGAGAGTCGCAAGCGCGAACTGATATTGATAGCGTGCGTTGGCGTCTCCTATGGCGGCTTCTGTTTGTTGTAGTTGGGCCTGGCTGAGTTCGACAATGGAGCTTAATCCGAGGTGGTAGCGTGTCTGCGCCAGATCGAGACCCATGTTTGCTTCGCGCAGAAGCTCCTGGCCTACAACTACTTTTTGATATGCGGTATTTGCCTTGAGCCATGCCGTGCGCACGTCACGCACAATCTGGTTGGTAAGATCGCGTGTCTGTTCTGCCGAGGCTTTTGCCTGGAAATCGGCCTCATTGGCCTCCGCTGTGTAGCGGAATCCGTTGAAGATGGGAATGCTGATGTTTCCACCGATCGCGCCATACCAGTTGCTGTCAAAGTATTGGCTTGAGCCGATCGGGGTTTTGCCCACAGTGCCCAGTGCGCTGAAGGTCGGCAGCAACTGCTCGCGTTGTGCGCGCGCAAACTTTAGATCAGACTGATGCTTAAGGCTGAGCGCCTGTAAATCAGGACGCTGCTGCCGTGCCTCTGCCTCGAGTGAACTTTCATCTAACGGAGCGGAAGGCAGATTAGTGGTATCGTCTATGAGTTCATAGTGTTGCTGCGCATCTGATCCAAGGACAGTGGTCAGACTTGCGATTGCGCTTTCATAATTGCTTTGTGCTTCCAGCTGCAACAGTTTTGCCTGAGAAAGATTTACCTGCGCAAAACTCAGATCAAGATCCGATTTCAGATTGCTCTTCGCCAGCTGGCTTACCTGGTCAGCTACGTCCTGGCGCGCGTTCACGGTCTGTTTAGCAATATTCAATGTTGCCTGCGCTTCAAGGGTGTTATAGAAAGTGAAGTCTGTTGCCAGAACAATCTGCTGGCGCGTGGCTTCAGCATTGGCTTGCTGTGATTTCTCCAGAAGCTTTGAAGAAGAGATGAGATTGTTCGTTCTGCCAAAATCAGTGATGAGTTGACTTAACTGCACGCCCAGTCCTGCATGTTCGAGGAGACGCGATGCTGTCAGTGTTCCTGAAGAAATGCGGCTGCCCTCGTTGGCTTCGACTGCAGTAAGATTTCCGGACATAGACGGCATCATCGCGGAACGCGTCTCACGCACTACCTCATGCTGCGTAAGAGCCAGTAGTTGTGCCACGCTGACACGCGGATTGTTTTTGAGCGCGATCTGCTCGGCCTGTTCACGTGTGAGTTGTATGGGCTGGCTCGCGGATTGATTCTGCACCTGCGCGTTGAATGAGAGTGAGACTGGAGGCGCAGAGGGCAACGCCGTCTGCGCTACTGCGGAAGGTACGGCTAAGCACATTGCAAGAAAAAGAAATCGACGCATTCTTATGCCCTCCCTTCTTCTTTGCGGTGGACTAACAAATAGGCCGAGGGAACGAGAAAAACTGTCACTATGCCTGAGACAGTAAGGCCGCCGAGAATCGCTCTTGCCAGTGGTGCATATTGCTCACTGCCTGGCTCAAGGGCGAGCGCCATGGGAATTAAGCCAAGCACAGTGGCAAGAGTTGTCATCAGGATTGGCCGCAGCCTTACTTTGCAGGCTGTGGCCAAGGCTTCACGCAGCGGCAAGCCATCCTTGCGTAGAGTGCCGGTGAATTCCACGATCAGGATGCTGTCGGAGACAACAATTCCGGTCATCATGACTACACCCATCAAAGACATTACGTTCAGAGTTGTGCCTGTCAGCAGCAGGAAAATTAGTACACCGGATAATCCAGGAGGCACAGCCAGCAGGATGACGAATGGATCGGAGAAAGAAGCGAATTGCGCCATCAGGATGAGATAAACAAGAACTACTGACAGTAAGAGACCGACTCCAAAGCTTGAAAAAGACGCCTGCATGTCACGCACGGCTCCGGTCACAGTCAAAATGACTCCCCGGGGCTTCTGAACTTTCGAAAGGACGCCATGCACGTCATTGTTGGCTTTTGAAAGGTCTTCCGTGCGCGGCAATACGAAGACATCGAAGAGACGGCGTAGTTGATAGTGGTCCACTTCTGTCGGCGTATTGATTGGCGTTACGCTGGCAACAGATTCGAGCGGGGTCGTGTTGTTATTTGCCGGCGAGCGCAGTGGAATCTGTTTGAAATCTGTCATGGTTTGAATCTGCTGCTCCGGATACTGCACGGTGAGCATGTAGCTGTTGCCGGTTTTTGGATCGATCCAGTAACTTGGCTCGATCATGCCGTTGGAAGTTAAAGCGGTAATGACGTTGTCCACAACACTTTTCGGGGTAATGCCTGCGAGCGCCGCATGCTCGCGATCAATGTTCAGTTCAATTCCGGGATAGTCGAGATCCTGAGGAACAAGGACATCACTGACCGAGTTCAGACGGCGAAGTTTCCTGGCGAGGTCCTGTGCGAACTTATAGCTTTTGTCCAGATCGTTGCCGCTCACCTGAATGTCGATCGGAGCAGGTTTGCCTTGATTTACTACGGAATCAACGAGGCCACCAGCCTGGAAATAGGTATTCACTTCTGGAAAGTCTTCAGCAAGTTTCCGCCTTACTTTCTCCATGTAGGCATAGCTGCCAACCTTGTGATCTTCTTTCAAGCTCACCTGGATAAAAGCAGTATGCATGCCTGAATTCGAGGTATAGATGGCTGATAGATCAGGCGTGATCCCGATATTGGAAACGATCATATTCAGATCATGCGGAGAAACAATGCTGCGAATATCCTGCTCGATTCGGCCGACATACACATCGGTCAATTCGATGCGGGTTCCGGCGGGAACTTTGATGTTAAGAACGAACTGTCCCGGATCTGTTCTGGGAAAGAAGGCCTTCCCCAGCAACGGATAAAGGGCAAAGCTCAGTCCGACAAATACAGAGAAAATCAAAATGACCAACACTGGACGTGCCAGGCATTTCGTAATAGCGCTATCGTATGTCTCCTGCAGTCTGGAGAAGAGGTGGTTAAAACCAGACACTATCTGGCGAAAGACATTGTGCTTTTTTGAGGTATCGATAGAAGGCGAAAGATCTTTTTCGATCTCTTGATGGCTTGCATGCATATGCTCAGGGTCGAGCGTTATGAAGCGCGCGCAGAAGAGTGGCACGACAGTCATCGCCACAAGGTAAGAAGCAAACAGGGCCAGCACGACGGCCAGGGCCAAAGCCGTGAACAGATATTTGCTGACTCCATAAAGAAGCACAACGGGAAAGAAGACTATGGATGTGCTCACCGTTGCTGCCAGCACAGCTAACTGCACCTCTTTTCCACCGCGTTCTCCAGCGGTTGCAGGTGGCTCGCCCATCTCCATGTGCCGGAAGATGTTCTCGAGCACCACAACTGAATTATCGATCAATCGAGAGAGAGCCAGTGCAAGCCCGCCAAGCACCATCGTGTTGATTGAAGTGCCTCCAAGATTAAGCGCGAGAAATGCTGCGAGGCACGAAGTGGGAATGGATATCAGTACGGCGATGGTAGCCCGCACATTTCCCAGAAACAGCAGAATCATGATGGTAGTCAGACAGAGGCCAATCGCACCTTCGTTGATCACATTCTTGACCGCTATTTTTACGAATACAGATTGGTCGAAGACCACGTCTGTTTTCAGCGCTTCGGGGATGTCAAGCAGGTGAGAGACTGCTTCCTTGATTCCATCAACAATCGTAATGGTGTTTGAGTTGCCGCCCTGCTTCAGGATTGGGATATAGACGGAGTGCTGTCCATCCACACGAACAATATTTGTCTGCAGCTGTCCAGCGTCAAGAGCCTTGCCTATGTCTGCTACCATCACCGATGCATTGCCTACCGTTTTGAGCGGCAGATCGTTGATCTGATCCACAATAGGCACCTGACTGTTCGCGTAGATGTTGTAATCTTTAGGACCTATGCGTACGTCACCGGCCGGCAGGATGAGATTTGATGCGTTGAGAGCATCGACCACATCCATGACGCTCATCTGGTGAGCCTCCAGCTTTACAGGATCGACATAGACCATGATTTGCCGGTAGCGTCCGCCATATGGCTGAGGCACGGATGCTCCGGGTACATTTGCAACCTGATTGCGCACGGTGAATTGTGCCAGGTCTTTCAGCTGAGTTTCGTTCAGCCCTTTGCCCTTCAGCGTGATAAGGCATACAGGCAAATTCGACGCATCGAATTTCAACACTACCGGTGGCAGTGTTCCTGGCGGCAAGCGGCGGAGATTGGCCATAGCCAGGTTTGAGATATTGCTGGTGGCGGTATTTGCGTCTGTTCCGGGCTGGAAGTAAATCTTGATGAGACTGACGCCCGGGAGAGAGCGCGATTCGATGTGGTCGATGTTGCTGCCCAGGGTAAAGAAGCGCTCGTATGTGTTAGTAATGTCTGATTCGATCTGCTGCGGAGGCATACCAGCATAAAATGTGGCCACAACTACTACGGGAATGTTGACCTCAGGGAACAGATCGACCGGCATGCGCGTTACCGCGGTCACACCGACAACAATGATGATGAGGCACATCATCAGGATGAAGAATGGATACTTGATCGCAAAGGAGGACATTAGTTGCTGTCCTCCTTCATCGTGATGGGCGAGATGAGTTTTGGATGAACAGTCTGTCCAGACTGATAGTTTGATTGTCCAGATGCAATTACACGATCCCCTTCTTCGAGTCCACTCGTGATTTCAGTTTGATCAGGAGCCTGAAGTCCTATCGTTACGGTGCGCTGTTCCACCTGGTTTTGCGCGTTCAAAGCCAGCACATGAGCGTGGTCACCATTCTGAATCACGGCCTGCGCGGGCAAGATCAAGATGCCTTTGCGTTGCTGCAACTGGATGGTTGTCTCGGCGTACATGCCGGGGCTAAGTGAAAGTGTGGGGTTCGGGATGTCGACCTCCGTCAACATGGTGCGTGTTGAGCTGTCGAGGGAGCGCGTAAAGCGCACAACCTTTCCGGTAAATGTCTTTCCCGTTGCGTCAATATGTATCTGCACTTCTCCGCCGGGCTCAATGTATGGAACATCGGACTCAGGCACAGGCATTCGCAGACGCAGCAAGTCGCTCTGGGCAATGCGCACGACAGGCATTGACTGTGTAGCTGAGCTGGTGCCGGCCTGAATCAGCGCTCCGGTATCGGCATAGCGCATCGTGATCACGCCAGTAAATGGCGCAGTGATGGTTGAATAACCGGCCAGCGTTTTTACACGGGTGCTGTCGGCCTGTGACACGTCAAGCTGCTGGTGAGCTGCTTCGAGAGCCGACTTTGCAGCACTTACCTGCGCCTCCGACGCCTGGTCTTTGGCCAGAGCATCATCCAGCTCCTGTTCTGCAATTAATCCCGGTCTTGCTTTAGAAGCTTGTGAGAGTCGCTGATACGCCGCATGCAGTGCCGCATGTGAAGATTCAGCTTGTTTCACCTCGTCCTGCATGCGGAGAATCTCTGCCTGGCTGTGCCTTACAGAAGCCTGTGCGCCTTGCAACTGTGCGTCGAGTTCCGGCACCTCAAGGATGGCCAGGACCTCATCTTTCCTTACACGATCGCCAATATCGACGCGAATCTGGCGGATATATCCGGAAACCTTTGCGTGCAGGTCTACTTCCTGGTAAGGCTGAAGCTGTCCAGCCACGGTGAGATGGCTTGCCAGATCGCCGCGCATTACTGTGACTACTGCGGCATTTGGGATGGTTGATGCTGTTGCAGGAGTAGTTCTGCGGCATCCCGGCAGAGCGAGAATCAGGCCCAGTATCACTCCTGGACCCAGACGAAGGCGATGGCTCATCGACGTTCAATCCTGTCATGTCATGAAAATTTGGATAAATCGGCGCACTGCCATTTCTGGCGCATGCCGCGACAGTGTTCAATCACTGTCTTGAAAAAGCTGGATTGATTAGAAGAGAACTGGAGGGGGACGGAAGAAAAATGGATGACGCCAGGAGAGTTTCCCGGGAACAGTACAGAGTTCTGTTGCGAAAGAGAATTGCAACGCTCTATAGATTGCGGAGAATCTCAGAGACAAAAACAGGGCAATTGAAAGCAAGAGAACAGGTGGTTGTCCCAGATAAGGATTGTGTGCATTCTGTTGCACACTGCGCTGCACAGAAGACTTATCGGCACCGGTCAAGAGCTTTGCTGCTGGAACATCAGTAGAACCGTCGGCATGCTGATAGAGAGACAGCTTGTATTGCAATCCCCAGGCAAAAACCGCGCACACAAGGTAGAGCAATCCAGCCAATAGCCAGATAGAAAGCTTCTGTTTTGCGGGCATGTCGGTCATCAGCAGGTTCGTAGAAAAAAATCGAGCGTATTTCTATTGTAGCAATCAGCGGTTTTCAAAGTTTTAAGGCGCCACCCGTGTTGCCTAAACTGCCTTAATTACATGTTGTTTAAGGGCTCAAATGTCGGGTTGGTGCTCGATTCAGTCTCCAGCTACTCGAGCGGATACAGCCATTTATTCTGCTGTGAACTATAATTTTTAAAGGAAGTAATTCCCTTTAGCCGTAGCATGGCTTACGTCGAGCACAGTACAGAACCGCCGCACATAATTCCAGAAAATGACACCAGGCATTTCCTGGTTGGTCTGCATCCGGGGCCTTCTCCAGGCCATAAATGGCAGGAATACGACAACTACAGTATTTACATCGCAGAGCAGCATCGCTCCATCTGGGAAAACCATACTCATAACTGTACGCAGATTACAGTTGCGACCGGCCCGGCCCAGGTGCGGGGCGAATGGGAAGGTACGGGCGGCAGCCAGGAAAAGCGCGAGATGTATGGCGATACGGTCTGGATTGTTCCACCCGGAGTGCAGCACGTGATCCATTTCGATCGCCGCGCTCCTCTGATTCATCTTTATCTGAATGATGTGTTCTTCCGCTCGATGGTTGAGAACAGTCGCGAGGATGCGCAGCAGCAGCTGATTCCATCACTGTTGGTACGGGATCCGTTTCTGGTGGAACTGGGCAAGTCTCTTTATCAGGAAATGAAGGCCGGAACAGTAAATGAGCTGTATGCGCAATCGATGGCTACGTTGACAGCAACGCATCTGGTACGGAAATACAGTCAGTCTTTCGGCAATCTGCCGGTATATCGCGGAGGGCTGGGACCGGCGCGGGAGAAAAAGATTCGCTCCTATATTCAGGAGCATCTAAGCGCTGCGCTTTCGCTTGAAGAGTTGGCGCGCGTGGTTGAGATCAGCCCTAATTATTTTCTTGCACTCTTTCGGCAGACAATAGGGGTGACTCCGCACAAGTATGTTATTCGCTTGCGGCTGGAGCGCGCGAGGAAGCTGCTCGAACAGCGTGAACTGACGCTGCTTGAGATATCGCAGCGATGCGGCTTTCAGGACCAGAGCCAGTTTACGACGACGTTCCGCCGCTTCTGCGGGATTACTCCTGGGCAGTACAGACGCCAGCTATAGGCAGCTGTTCATTCTGACTTTTTTTGGGCCAGAGCTTCTCCAAAGACATTTAAGAGTGCCAGTCCAGCGGCCATCCCACGTCTTGCCTCTTCTGAGGTAGCCTGCTTCCCCAAGGCCAGCAAGGATGGCGCTTTCTCATTCGCCTTATTCAGCGCGGCGTGAATCTTATATGGGTCGACAGATTTAAGAGTGTTGCCCAGGATGAGAAGAACGCGCAGCGCCGAGACTGCTTCCTTCGAAGAGATGAGATCCACGACGTGATTCACTACGGTATCGCCGGCAGAGAGAAGTCCGGTGAGAAGCTGAAGGACATTCTTCTCATGCAGTTGCTGGAGCAGGTCATAGGCAGCGAGGATGGCCTCTGCATGCTCGGCGGGAGCTTCCTGCACTCGGCGAATGAGGTCTTCCCGTGAATCTACCGGATGGAACGTTCTGAAATCGACGGCGACTGCCATAGGGATCTTCCTCTTAATGTTTCGTCTGAATCTGGACCAGCTTTTGCGAGCCGGGCATGCGATAGTCGGCGCGCTTCCATTTGCGCTCAACTTCTACTCCGTTTTGCGGAGTGGGCTTGCCGGAGTAACGGAAGTTCAGCGGCTTGAGCGGATTGCTTCCCTTCTTCGGCAACAATTGGATGCGGACTGCGGTTTCCTTGAATCCGGGTGTATTGGTCGCGGGATCAGTATGCGAACCAGTGAGGACATTGATCGGGCCTTCCTGTGAAAGATGAGGCAGGTATACCTGCTTGCCAAGAACGCGGGTGGTGACGAGGACTTTAATCACGAGCGAACCATGGCGGCTGCTAACACGCACCCACTGGCCCGATTCAAGCTGGCGCTCTTTAGCCAGTTCTTCAGAAACTTCGAGGAAACGCTCGGGTGTTTCTTCATGAATGCCGGAGACACGAAATGTCATGTTGCCTTCGTGGAAGTGCTCGAGCAGGCGACCATTATTCAGGAAGAGATCGAAATCAGCATCTGGCTGCTCCTGTGGCTCATGGAATGTAAGCGGATAGAAACGCGCTTTCTTGTCGGGGAAGGCGAAACCGTCAAGATAGAGAATCGGCGAATCGGTTCCATCAGGAGCTACCGGCCATTGCAGGGTCTTATATCCTTCGAGACGCTCAAAGGAAACACCTCCATAAAGCGGAGTGAGCGACGCCATCTCATCCATGATTTCGGATGGATGCTGGTAGTTCCAGCTTGCGCCCATGCGGTTGGCGATCTCCTGCGTGATCTTCCAGTCGGCGCGGCTGTCACCCAGTTCCGGAAGCGCCTGATAGAGGCGCTGAACGCGGCGCTCGGTGCTGGTGAATGTGCCGTCTTTCTCTACGGCAGGCGCAGCGGGCAGAACCACGTCGGCGTAACGGCAGGTCTCGCTGAAGAAGATATCCTGCACTACGAAAAAGTCGAGCTTCTCAAAAGCGCCGGCTACGTGGTTCGCGTTTGAGTCGGCCGAGATCATGTCTTCACCGGCGAGATACATAGCGCGCAGCTTGCCGGCATAGATGGCATCCACCATCTGATGGTTATCGAGACCCTTGTCTGGGGAAAGCGGAACAGCCCAGACCTTTTCGAATTTTGCGCGAACCTCGGGATCGGTTACAGCCTGATAGCCGGGATAGTTGTTGGGCATGCCGCCGATATCGCTGGCGCCCTGCACGTTGTTGTGTCCACGCAGAGGATAGGCGCCGCAACCAGGACGCATGTAGTTGCCCGTCGTCAGCAGCAGATTGGAGATGGCCGTCGAGGAATCCGAGCCCATGGTGTGCTGCGTGATGCCCATGGCCCACAGCACGCACATGCTGTCTGCCTTGGCAATTTCTTCAGCGACCTGCTCGAGTGTTTCGAGCGGCACTCCGCAGATGCGCGAGGCATACTCCATGGTGAAGAGGGCCAGGCTTTGCTTGTACTCTTCGATGCTGTTCACCCACTGTTCAAGGAAATCGAGCTTCGCATGGCCATGGTCGAACATGTAGCGGCTCATCGCTGAGAGCCAGACGAGATCAGTACCTGGGCGAGGACGGAAGTGAATATCAGCGCGACGCGCCATTTCGTGTTCACGCGGATCGGCTACGATCAGTCGCTGGCCGAAGAGCTTGTGGGCGCGCTTAACGCGCGTCGCCAGCACAGGATGGCTTTCTGCGGTGTTGCTGCCTACGACTATGATCAGCGCAGACTTTGCGATGTCTTCGATGGAACCGGAATCGCCGCCGTATCCCACTGTGCGGAAGAGCCCGATGGTCGCAGGCGACTGGCAGTAGCGGGCGCAGTTATCGACGTTGTTGGTGCCGATGACAGCGCGCGCAAACTTCTGCATGAGGTAGCCATCTTCGTTGGTCGCCTTGGAAGAGACAATTACGCTGATGGAGTCAGGGCCATACTGCTGCTTAATGCCGCCGAGCTTCTCGACAACCAGGGTGAGCGCTTCTTCCCAGCTGGCTTCGCGGAAGGTGCTGCCTTCGCGGATCAGCGGCTTCTGCAAGCGGTCTTTGTGGTTGACGTAGTCCCAGCCGAACTTGCCTTTCACGCAGGTGGAGATCGCATTGGATTCTCCATGCATTGGCACGATCTTGAGAATCTTGCGGTCCTTGGTCCAGACATCATAGCTGCATCCTACGCCGCAATAAGTGCAGACGGTCTTGGTCTTCTTGACGCGCTCTTCACGCATTTTCGCTTCGGTCTGCGAGACCTCCATGATGGCGCCATAGCCGATTTCAGGCTCGACGGCTTTGACTACGTCGATCATCTTGTCGAGCGCTGTTTTCGGCAATGAAGTGAGGTATCCCGCTTCGCCAAGCATGGATTTTTCCATCAAGGCATTGCATGGGCAGACAGTAACGCAGTGTCCGCAGGAGACGCAGCTGGAACCGCCGATCTGCATGCCTCCGTCCCAGAGGATGCGTGGATGATCGAGCTCCCAGCCGATCGAAAGCGTTTCGTTGACCTGCACATTCTGGCAGGCCTGTACGCACTGGCCGCAAAGAATGCACTGGCTGGGATCGTAACGGTAGAAGGGATTGGACATGTCCACTTCATACGGCTTGGGCTTGAAGGGGTGTTCCTGGTGCTGGACATTCAACGCGAGCGCGGTATTGTGGACGCGGCAGTTCTCATTGTTGTTGTCGCATACCGTGCAGTAGAGCATGTGATTGCCGAGTATCACATCGAAGGCTTCAGCGCGCGCATCCACAGCCCGTTTGGAGTCAGTGGTGATCTGCATTCCCGGAGCGATTTTTTTGCCGCAGGAGCGGACCAACTCACCATCTACCTCGACCATACAGGTGTCACAGGTCTGGATAGGACCCATCAATTCAGAGTGGTAGCAGATGTGTGGAATCTCTTTGCTGCGGAGCACTGCTTCGAGGACCAGTTCGCCCTCTTTGGCGGTTACCAACTCGCCATTGATGGAAATTTTTGTTTCCGCCTGTGCTTCTTCCCGCTTTGTCTCAAGTACGCTCACCGTCAAGCTCATTTTTCCCAGCCCTTCTGTTCAGCGGAACACTTCCTTATTTCGTCGTATGTAACTTACATCTTTGCCATGGCAACCTTCCAGTTTCTCGAAACAACCTACCTATTATTTGTGATTTTTCGCGCTTTTTTTTGAAAAATACATATTGATTTAAGAAAGACAAGCTTTGAAACAGATTCCGGCCTATCCGAAAGGTGCCAACGCAGTGTACATATTCAATTTGCACGAAAAATTTTGAAATTTTCCGGTTGTCTAAACCGGTCGAGAATTGGGAAATTTCCACCTCTGTAAAACAGTTGTATCGGTGAGAGTCATCATGAGCGGGACCCAATCTGAAATAAGCCGACCTTTTCTTGATATTGCTATCAAGAGAGTGGAAGGACTCACTTCCATGCGGGCAGGCGATGCTGTAGCAATCGAAGAGCCGCTCGAAATCCAGCTGCTCTATGGGCCATCCAAGGCCCGGACATTACGGGCCATCACCGTTACTATGCGGACACCTGGGCATGATTCCGAATTAGCTGCGGGCTTTCTATTAACCGAGGGCGTGATTCGGGATGCGGTCGATATTGTGGAGATACGGAATGTTGCTGATAAGGCAGAGATGGAAAGCAGGACAGCATCGGAGTCATCTACTGCCAGATTGAATACGGTGCAGGTAGAACTTGCTCCCGATGTGGAAGTAAATATCTCCAGCCTGGAGCGGAACTTCTATACCACTTCAAGCTGCGGTATCTGTGGCAAGGCATCACTTCTGGCTTTACATTCAGTCTGCCCGCCGCGCTATAAGAACACTATTTCGATTGCGGCAGAGACTCTTTATAAGTTACCGGATGCATTGCGCCATGCTCAGTCTGTTTTTGATAAGACGGGCGGACTCCATGGAGCCGGTCTTTTCGATACTGAGGGGAAACTCCGCTCATTGCGCGAAGATGTAGGCCGTCACAATGCTGTCGATAAGTTGCTGGGCGCGGAGTTTCTTGCGGACCGGACTCCGCTGCATGACAACTTGCTCCTGCTTTCAGGGCGCGCCAGCTTTGAGCTGTTACAGAAAGCCGTGATGGCCGGATTGCCGATGGTTGTTGCTGTCGGCGCTCCATCGAGCCTTGCTGTGCAGGTAGCGAAGGAGTTTGATATAGCTCTGATTGGTTTTCTGCGGGACAACCGCTTCAACATTTATCACGGTGCAGAGCATGTCCGCATGGGAGAGGCAGCATGAAGTTACGAATCAAGGGAAACTCATTACGGTTGCGGGTGACGCGCTCGGAGCTTGACCGCTTAATTTCCGGGCATGAGATAGAAGAAACTATTTACTTCGGCTCCAGCCCGGAAGAAATCCTGAGTTATACGCTGGCTCCCAGATCCCAGGCGGAGCCCGTAAGTGTCCACTATCACTCACAGAAAATCACTGTTTTTCTTTCTCCAGAACAGATAAGAGCGTGGAGCGACGAAAACCAGGTGGGTGTTTACGCCAGCCTGAACCGCGGCGCTACCTCTCCTATGGAAGTCATCGTCGAAAAGGACTTTGCCTGCCTGGACCGCGGTGATGAAGACAATGCGGATACTTTTGCGAATCCGCATGCAGGCAGAGTCTGTTGAAGAAAAGATGCTGATCTACTTTTCAGGTGCCTTGGGATCGGCAGGTCTGTTCGATTTCCAGAACTTTAAAACAGCGAAGGGTCAATCTCGACCTCGGATTTATAAGCCTCACTGTACCCTGCTCCATGGCGAAGGTGATGGAGCTGCCGCGTCCTGATAATGTCTACAGTTACATATTGGGTTGAAAGGAAGAAACCATGTCGGATGAGAAGCAAAATCTGGTCAACCGGCGCAGATTTCTAGGAGGCGGCTCAGCGGCTTTGATTGCGGCAACGGGATTGTCTGTAGCTTCTGCACAGGAAGCGAAGCAGATCCGCTCAACGGACCACAGTCAGCCGAATGAATCGGAGCCGGGCCCTAAGAACAGAGTGCTGGATGACCAGAATCCTTCATCGAACTGGTCACCAGAAACGGATTCGGGCGGCCAGCCTCCTTTTAAATATCCATTTTCCTTCAGCCACAAGCGCATTGAAGAAGGCGGCTGGACGCGCCAGGTAACGGTCCGCGATCTTGGGGTCTCGAAGAAGATGGCTGGCGTACAGATGCGGCTCATCAAAGGCGGCGTTCGTGAACTGCACTGGCACGTCGGCGCGGAGTGGGCCTTCATGATCGACGGGAAGGCCCGCATTACGGCGGTTGACCAGCATGGACGCGGCTTTGTGGAGGATGTGAAAGCCGGAGACCTCTGGCTCTTTCCGGGCGGCATCCCGCATTCGATCCAAGGTGTTGGCGATGACGGGGCCTTCTTCCTGCTTGTCTTTGACGACGGCAACTTCAATGAATTCGAGACCTTTCTGCTGACGGACTGGTTGCACCACACAGAAAAGGAAGTGCTGGCGAAGAACTTCAATGTGCCGGCCTCGACCTTCGCCAGGGTTCCGCCGAAGGAGCTATTTATCTTCAAGCGTGACCTGCCGCGGTCTCTGGAGGAAGAGAAGCGGGAGGTCGAAGCCGTCAACGGCCCGCTGCCCAACTCATTTGCCTTTTTTACTGACCGGATGCAGCCAAGCAAAGTGACCAAGGGCGGCGAAGTGAAGATCGTGGATGCCAAGAATTTTCCTGCCACCAATATTGCTGCGGCCATTGTTACGCTCAAACCGGGTGGCCTGCGTGAGCTGCATTGGCATCCTAACGAGGATGAGTGGCAGTACTACGTGAAGGGCAAAGGCCGCATGTGCGTGTTTGCTGCCGGAGGCCGTGCCCGCACGATGGATTTCGAGGCGGGCGATGTTGGCTATATTGAGAAATCCGCTCCTCACTTTATCGAAAACACTGGGGATGAAGACCTGGTCTTCCTTGAGGTGTTTCCGACGCCGAATTATGAGGACATCTCGCTGGGCGAGTGGCTGGCGCACACGCCATCCCGCCTGGTCGATCAGCACCTGGGGACGGGTGAGGACTTCCTCCATAAGATCTCCAAACGAGAAACCGTCATTACACCTGAGTAGCTTTACTGGATGGATACTCGTGTTGACAGGTATCCACTTTTCCTGATCTGTTCATCATCCAGCGGGCAGTTTTGCTGTCTGCTGGGACTTTTTGAGGTTAATTCATGAAACGTTGGGGTATCGCCCTTGCCGGCGTCATACTGCAGGTTGTTCTAGGCTCAGTCTATGCGTGGAGCGTCTTCCGCACTCCTTTAACCAAGCAATTTGAATGGACCATTTCCGAGGTGACGCTGACGTTCACCATCTGCATTCTCACGCTGGGCTTTGCGTCGTATTTTGGCGGCCTGTGGATGAAGCGGGTGGGGCCGCGCACGGTGGCGGTGACGGGCGCGTTTCTTTACGGCCTGGGGACTCTCCTGGCCGGCTTTGCCGGCCACAACCTCTGGTGGCTTTATGCGAGCTATGGTTTCATCGGCGGCATCGGGCTGGGGTTTGCGTACATCGTTCCGATTGCGGTGCTGGTGAAGTGGTTCCCTGACCGCAGAGGCCTGATCACTGGCGTAGCCGTGGGCGGCTTTGGGGCCGGCGCGCTGGTGGTGGCGCCGACGGCGACGCGTCTGATTCAGGCCAGCGGGGTGATGGCGACCTTCCGCTATCTCGGCATCGCCTACCTGGTGATCGGCGTGGTGATGGCCTGGTTCATGCAGAACCCGGCCGAGGGATGGCTGCCTGCCGGCTGGACGCCTTCAGCGCGGCAGACTTCTGAACGCTCGGTCAAGGACTACACGGTGGGCGAGGCGCTCAAGACCTGGCAATGGTGGGCGCTGTGGCTGATCCTGTTCCTGAATACGTCGGCGGGCATTTCACTGATCTCGCAGGAGTCCCCGGTCTTCCAGGAGCTGGCCAAGGTTACGGTGGTTGTGGCTGCGGGCATGGTCGGCATCGTGAGCATCGGCAATGCGGTGGGGAGGGTCTTCTGGGCGTTTGTCTCGGATGCGATCACCCGGCGCTTTACCTTCATCACGATGTTCGTCCTTCAGGTGGCGCTCTTCTGGCTGCTGCCGGGGATCGCCTCTGTTCCGGTGCTGACGGGCGTGGCCTTTGTCATCCTGATGTGCTACGGCGGCGGGTTCGGGACGATGCCGGCATTTGCAGCGGACTACTTCGGGTCGAAGAATGTGGGCTCGATTTATGGGCTGATGCTGACGGCGTGGGGCTTTGCCAGCGCCTTTGGGCCCCTGCTGGTGGCCCATATGCGGCAGAGCTCGGGGAGCTACGCGAGCGGGTTCCATGCTCTGGCCGGGATTGTGCTGGTGTCGATCCTGCTGCCGCTGATTGTGCGGCCTCCGGCGAGACAGGGGTAGATGGGGGGTACCCCCCTCCTCCTATGTAGCAGATGGGTTTGTTTGTTTTCAATAACTTACGGAGGGGTTACCCCCTGCTAAGTGATTGATTCTTCTATTGCTTGTACACTACTCCAGTGTTTTCAAATATTTAGAGGGTAATCTATTTTGGGTATTACCTTCTTCAGGGCGCAGTACAGGGCTCAGGGCACAGAAAACAGGGATCCCATCACACAAAACGTCGCGTGATGGTTGAAGAGAGAGCCCGGGTGCTGCCTCCCGGAAAATGGAAAAGCGCCCCTATCTCAGGAGGCGCTTTTCTTTTTCTCTTCTTAATTTCAGGATAGCATTTTGGGCGGTAATAGTACGCCAACTTTCTTTGGCCTGTATCTGATTGTTTTTCTATTAGTTGTGAGGATTTGTTACTTTTGGGGAGGCTTGACAGGAGTTTCTGCCTTTCGAGGAAAACAAATCTACCGCCAAGACGCTAAGGTCGCCAGGAATTCGCCAGGAATTTTTCATCACCCTTCGGCTGCGCTCAGGGCAGGCTCTGAACGCAGAGAACCAGAGGGGCCTTGCTGCGCAAGGCAAAAAGCGCACGAACGTTGTTCGTGCGGGTCCTTCGACTTCGCTCAGGATGACATGGGATGCCAGGATATTCGTGGCTGAAAGCTGCTGGATGTTGTGGCGCTCGATGCTTATGCATGGATCCTTCGCTTCGCTCAGGATGACAACTTAATTGGGGATTGAGACTTAAGAATAGCGTTGGGTTCAAGTCCAGCATCCCAGATCCCACAGTATGGGGCACCCAGGTAGCGGCTATCGAGGCGAAAAGCAGGTCCTTCCCCTTCCCCTTCACTTTGTTCAGGGTCAGGGTCAGAATGACAAGCTGGAATTCGGTGGCTACCGAGGCGAACTACCCCACGTTAGCGCCCAAAATCGGGCGCGAACATGGGGCACCCGGCCAGGAGAAGCCTTTGTTTGTCCGGTTTGGCACTTTTGAACAGCCGACACCGTATCCTTCTTGCATCGGAGATACGGTTCTTGATAAGACTCACTCGCAATCCTGGTCGAGTTGCAGGCTTGTTGTACCTGCTCGGGTCAATTCCAGGCTTTTTTGCGCTGCTCTACGTTCCCAGCCGCATCATCGTGCACGGCAATGCCGTCGCCACGGCACGCAATATCGCCGCTTCCGAGTCTCTTTTCCGTCTCGGCATTGTTGCCGATCTCGCGGGGCAGGCCACATTTGTCTTCGTGGCTTTAGCTCTCTATCACCTGCTCAAGCAGGTCAATCGGCGGCATGCTCTTTGCATGCTCGTCCTGATTCTGGTCGCGGTTCCTATTGCATTCCTCAATGAACTGAACTCTGTCGCTGCCCTGTTGCTCGCGCGTGGAGGCGACTTTCTCTCCGACCTCGATGAGCCGCGGCGCAACGCGCTGGCCATTCTGTTTCTCCATCTGCGCGGATATGGTTTCGACATCGCCGGCATCTTCTGGGGGCTCTGGCTGTTTCCTCTCGGCATGTTGGTTTACCGCTCCGGCTTCCTGCCGCGCTTTCTCGGTGTCCTGCTGATGATTGCCTGCTTCGCCTATCTGGGGAACAGTTTTACCTCTTTGGTTTTCCCGCAATACCAGGCGTTCGTGTCGCGCTGGCTCAGTCCCATCCAGCTTGCCGAAATGCTCTTCATGCTATGGCTGCTGGTCCGCGGAGCGATCCCCACTTCTACAGTTTGATTTTGTTCGGTGCATGAAGCCTACACATTAAAGCTGGAGTTTTATTTTGGCTCGGGTCAGGGCGGCGACGACGGCCAGCATGCATAGTGTGAAGGCGAGGGCGCGGACTATGCCGGGCCATCCGTGGTTGAAGCGGGTTTCAAGCCAGGTGAGACCGGTGGCGAAGGTGAAGAAGTAGTAGAAGTCGGGCGCCAGGTAGGTGAGCAGGGTGTTGGATCCGGCTGAGCGGACGAAGAAGGCCCAGGCTGTGTGCTTCCTCAGATCGCAGATCCAGTAGAGGGCGGCGAAGATCAGAACCGCTGCTCCGATACAGTAAAGCGACCAGGTGGGCGTGGCGCGTATCTTCGAAATGCCGAGCGGCGTGAGGAGATAGCCGGCGACGAATGCAACTATAGCGAAGGCGAGGGCGGCGGCGAATCTTTTTCTGGTTGAGGACTGCTCTCCTGATGGCTCGGCAAAGAAAATTTGCGATGTGACTACGCCGGCCATGGTGATGGAGGCCAGGGCTCCATTTCCGAAGGGCCAGAAGTAAATGGGAATGTGGCGGGGGAAGTCGATATATTTCGCTGTTGAGAAAGCGCACAGGGCGATCAGGGCGGCGAAGCAGACTGCCGGCGCCCATTTCCATTTATGCGTGGGGACGTAGAGGATGGAAACGGCGAGATAGGTGCAGGCGATGAGGCCGAGGATCTCCGGGTAAGAGAAATTGATCCATGCGCCCTGGCCTGTGGGAGTTGTGCGGTGGTAGATGGCGAACATGAGGGCGACGAGCACGAGGCCGGTCACTTTGAGTATGCGCAGCATCTTTGGGCTGATGCCCTTGCCGGTGTAAACGCCGAGAAACAGGACACCGCCCGTAAGGCCGATGAGCGCCCATACGCTGCCGTTGAAGCGATCGAATTTTCTGGCATTGGCGAGGATGAGGCCGAGCACGAGAAGGCTGAAGGAGCGCTCGAGGATGTGGGCCCAGAGCGAAAGGATGGATGGGTTCTTTTTGAGACGGCGCGCGATGGCGAGCGGCATGGCGATGCCGACGATGAAGAGGAAGAAGGGGAAGACCATGTCGACGTAGGTCATGGCGTCAATCTTTGCGGGAGCATGGTAGGTCCACCAGGGCAGACCGTGCACGCTGTCGAGATCGTTGACGAAGATCATGACGGCCATGGTGAGTCCGCGGAAGATGTCAATGGAGGCGATGCGCGCGGGCGCGGAGGTTTCCGGTAAGGTGGAAGTGGCTTCACGGGATGGGGAGTTGATGGTTGTGCTCATGGTGGGCTGCTTTCCAGCCGGCAGAAGAGATTGAACAAAGTTTTACTACATTTACCACAGAGAGCACAGAGTTTCGCAGAGGCGATTTTGAGCAGGCTGTATTCATGAAAAGACCGATTGTTGTGGTGGAACGGGAGCCGGTTCGATGAAGAACGTTTTTTTATGTGTGGCATTGGCGATGATGAGCGCATTGATTTGCAGCAGCGCTTTTGCGCAGAAGGTGATTTTTGATACCGACATTGGCGATGACGTGGATGATGCCTATGCGCTGGCGCTGGCTCTGTCGTCGCCGAAATTGCATGTGTTAGGCGTGACGGCGGCGTGGGGCAATACTGACCTGCGCGCGCGGCTGATTGCCCGCTTCCTGAAAGAAACGGGACATGAGGATGTTCCGGTGGCTGCCGGGCCGAAGACGCATGCGGTGTCGGTTTTTACGCAGGAGCGCTGGGCGAAGGGATTTCCCGAGCCTGAAAAAGGCTGGCCGGATGCGGTGGATTTTATTCTAGGCGAGATACGGCGCAATCCGGGAGAGATTACGCTGATTTCGGTTTCGCCGTTCAGCACGGTGGGAGCGCTGATCGATAAGGATCCGGAGACGTTTCGCAAGCTGAAGAGGGTTGTGATTATGGGCGGCTCGATACGGCGCGGATATGGCGACCTTGGGTACCTGCCGAATCATGGCCCGGATGCGGAATACAACATCGAGAGCGATGTTGCTTCGGCGAAGAAGCTGTTTGCGGCGGGCGTTCCGCTGGATGTGATGCCGCTTGATTCAACGCAGCTGAAACTGGATGAGGTGCTGCGGAGTGTGCTGTTCAGCCAGGACACGCATGTCACCAATGCGCTGATGGGTTTGACTCACGAGTGGTCAGCGTCGACGGGAAGTCCCACGCCTACGCTGTATGACGCGATGGCGGTGGCTTCGGTGATTGAGCCTAACCTTTGTCCGACAAAGCCGGTGCGGATTGAGGTGGATGACAAGGGGTATACGCGCGTGGTGGAAGGCAAGCCGAACGCGAATGTGTGTCTTGAATCGGATGCAGACCGGTTCTTTCATTTTTATATTCCTGCGGTTTTGGGGAAGTGAAAATCTACCGCCAAGGCGCGAAGAGCGCCAAGGTTCGCTAAACAAAGTCCTTTACACCCTTCGTGCTGTTCATTTCGCAGTCTCTGGGGCATCGGGAGTTACGGAAGAACAAGCAGAAAAGCAGGTCCTTCGCTGCGCTCAGGATGACAAATCTTGTTGGGTATCACTAACCATTTAGTGCTGGAGGCAGTGGGTGTGGATGGTGTCCAGCAGAGTGCCGGTGGGGTCGGCGGTGTACTCCCAGAACATGATGCCGGCGAGTTTGTGTTCATGGATGTATTTGCATTTTGCCTGGAGTGATTCAGGGTCTTCGTAGGTGACGAAGGTTTTGGTTTCCGCGTTGTAGAGGTAGGGCACGGAGGAGGATGTGTCCCAATAGCGCGTGAATCCGTGGCCCAGCATGGTGGCGGAGATATTGCCGTAGTGGGCGAAGGCGTTCGGGACCTGCTGTCCGGGCTGGAAGAGGCCGTGGTTGATAGCGGGGACTTCCCCCCAGATGTGGCCGTAGAAGGGCACGCCGAGGACGATCTTTGCGGCGGGGACTCGGGCCTGCTCGTATTCGCTCACGGACTCGTCGGCGGAAGCTTTCCTGGGGTCGGCGGGATTGGTGAAGAGCGGCGCGTGGTTTCCGGTGGTCTTTTCAGAGCCGGGCTCGTAGTAGTCGTAGGCCATCAGGTTGACGGTGTCGAGGTATTGCGCGACTTTCTCCATCTCGGTATGCGCGAGGAATGAGGACTGGCTGCCGGCAGCGACAGAGAGATAGAGGTGACGATGCAGCTTCTTTTCTTCGCTGTTGAAGCGCTCGCGCAGTTCTTTCATCAGCAGGGTATAGTTCTGCTGGTCTTCGGGGCGGAAGTTGTTGGTGGCGCCGGGCATGCCGGGGTATTCCCAGTCGACGTCGAGTCCGTCGAGGTGATAGCGGTGGATGAAGGCGACTGCGCTCTCAATGAATGTAGCGCGGCTTTCCTTGGTCAGAGCCATACCGGAGAAGTTTCCTGACCAGAGCCATCCGCCAACGGAGACGAGCACGGTGAGCGAGTGGTTCTGCTGCTTGAGGGCTTCGAGTACGGCGAAGTTCTGTGGGTCGGTGGGGAAGCCTTCGATGATTTTGCCGTCCTGGATATTGGCGAAGGCGTAGTTGATGCGGGTGAGTTTCTGCGCGGCGATCTCGCCTGGCTGGAGTACCCGGTTCTGGGGGAAGACGTAGGCGATGACCTGGTTTGTCTCGGCTGATGCGATGTGGTGGAGGAGTAAGAGTGCGAGGCAGAAGGCGCTATAAAAAAGACGACGCGCTGTGTTCAAGGTGTGAATCCTCAGATGAGGTTCATTATAAAAACCCCAGGTTAGCTTCTCACCCCAGCACGCGAAAATCGCGCGTGCCGGGGACCCCGATTCGCGAACCTGGGCACCCATTGTTGTGGAGGAACTGGCGAAAAGCAGGTTCTTCGACTGCGACGCGCTTGTGCGCGTCTCCGCTCAGGATGACAACCCTAATTTAATCGCTCAGGATAAGAAGCTAATTTTCGTCGCTTCTTTTATCGGTCAGGATGACAACTCTTTTTTGGGGTTACATGACCAGGGCGACGCGTTCGAGTTCGGCCTGGATGCAGTCTACGGAGCAGCCTGCCTGCTCGATGCGGGGGAGAACGTCGGGGACGAGCTGGGCGTCAACACCGTAGCCGTGTATGGTGAGAAAGGACGTGACGAGCTCAGCGGCCTGACGGGAGTCAATTCCTGACTGCATCAGTTCGTTGCGCAGGCGTGAGAGCTCGGCCATGGAAAATTTCTCGATCTTGTCCTGTTCCATCGCATACTCCTTGTTCATCTTATAAAGACACGAAATGCGGCTGTTTTGTTGCTTCTTCAAAGAGGAAGCGTTGTGGAGAAATCAAAACAGCTATTGTGCCAGGGCGGGCTCCAGTACTTCAACTGGCTTGCCTACCGGCTTTTCCGGGAAGTAGGCGTTCACCACATACTGCTCGAGCATGCGCTGCGTGTTAAAGAAGGAGCCGTTGAGGGCAATGGTGGAGCGCATGATACGCCGCCATTGCTGGGGCTGCTGATAGTAGAGCGGCAGCAGCGTGTGTTCGAGCTGGTTGTAGAGCGAACCGGCTTCATCGGTTTCATCGTCGTTGTCTTCGATGGCCCATCCGGTGACGCCTTCGATCCAGCCTTCGATCCACCATCCATCAAGAATGCTCAGGCTGGGCACGCCGTTGAGCGCGGCCTTCATGCCGCTGGTGCCGGAGGCTTCATAGGGGCGCTTGGGTGTGTTGAGCCAGACATCGACGCCACTGGTGAGCAGCGCGCCGAGCTCCCATTCGTAATTCTCGAGATAGACGATGCGCAGCTCATCGGAGCTCAACTGGTGCGCGAGCTCGATGACATGGCGGATTTTTGCTTTGCCGGGCTCATCGGCGGGATGCGCCTTGCCGCTGTAAACAATCTGCAGGCCGCCGTGCTGGTGCGCGATCTGCGCGAGACGGTCGGGGTCGGTGAACAGGAGATCGGCGCGTTTGTAGGTCGCGGCGCGTCGGGCGAATCCGATGGTGAATTTGCCGAGATCGAGCTGGGCGCCGGTGCGCGCTGCGATTTCTTCGATGAGGCGCTGCTTGGTGGTGTTATGCGCCTCGAGAATCTCTTCTTCAGGAATGTCGATGGCATAGCGCAGCTTGACGTTATCGAGACGCCATGTCGGTATGTGCCGGTCATAAGTGGACTGGAAGGAAGATGCAGTCCAGGTGGCGGCGTGCACGCCGTTGGTAATGGCCCGGATGTCGTACTCGGGGAACATGGCGCGCGAGACCTTGGCGTGCTGCATAGCTACGCCATTCACGAAACGCGAAAAGGCGAGCGCAATGTAGGTCATGTTGAGCAGGCCTTCGTGGGTGCACTTGTTCTGCTCGAGAAATGTTGAGCGCTCGTGGCCCAGGATGCGGTAGGCCTGTTCGATGGAGAAGCGGTCGTGGCCGGCGGGCACGGGAGTGTGCGTGGTGAAAACGCAACGCTCGCGCACGGCTTCGATGTCCTGCGGGCCGGCGGAGGCGAGAGTGGCGCCGCGCAACTGGTCTTCCAGCAGCGCGACGGTCAGCAGCGCGGCATGGCCTTCATTCATGTGATAGACGGCGGCGTTGTATCCGAGCGCATCGAGAATGCGGACGCCGCCGATACCGAGAACAATTTCCTGGCAGAGACGATGGTCGCCGTCGCCGCCGTAGAGCGTATCGGTCAAGGTGCGATCCTGAGGGTCGTTCTGCTCAAGGTCGGTATCAAGGAAGTAAATGAGAATTCTGTGACCGGTCGCGCCTTCGAGCTCATAGCGCCATGCGCGCACGGCAACATCGCGGTCTTCGATGTTTACAGTCACGATGGGAGATTCGGCAACGAGCTTTTCTTCCGGATGCCACGGCAGCGCTTCTTCGGTCTGCACGCCGGTCGCGTCAAGATGCTGGCGGAAGTAGCCTTTGCGGTGCGCGAGGGTGACGGCGACGAGCGGCAGGCCCATGTCCGCAGCGGAGCGCAGAGTGTCACCTGCGAGCACGCCGAGGCCACCGCTGTAGGTGGGCATCCAGGGCGTGACTGCGATCTCCATGGAGAAGTATGCAATGCGTGAATTCTGTGATGGATGAATCCGATATGATGAAACGCTCATTCAGCCTCAACTCCCTTATCGACCCGGGCGTGGATATGGTTACGTTCAGTCTGCTGGCAGATGTTTTTTAAATGGATGCGATTTTTCTTCTTTCGGCTGCTAACAGGCCAGAGCACATAAGGACAGTGAAGAAATTTTACCAAGTGTTGATTGAAATTTTTTCCAGAGGGGAAACAGCGGTGTGGTTCATGTGTTCATGCGGTTCCGGGGCTGAAGCCCCTCATCTTCGATTCGTATTCACCGGCCTAAAGGCCGGTGCTTCTACCGGGCCTTGCTTCCGCAAGGCGTTCGGAGAAGTTATTCGTCCCCGTCTCAATCATCCATCACGCGAACCGCGGGCTACTTACCGTACCGCGCGAACACCGCGTGCGTTGTAGACCCCGCCGCGGTCGTCAGAATGACGGATGGCGCGCGTACATGAAATCGGGGCTGAAGCCCCTCATCTTCGATTCGTATTCACCGGCCTAAAAGGCCGGTGCTTCTACCCAAAAAACATGTTCTTCTACCCCAAAAAACATGTTTTGGATCAAGAGTCAGCGGTTATCGATCTTCGCTGGTTCTTCGACTGCGTGCGCGCCAGCGGATGCGTGGCTCAAGTAAATTTCCGGATGAATGCCGGTTGCGTTCTCGTAGTCATTGGCCAGCGCTGTTGCAAATGCCTGCGCTTGTGACGACTCGACGAGGTTGATGGTGCATCCGCCGAAGCCTCCTCCGGTGAGGCGCGCGCCTATGCAGCCCGGAAGCTTTATGGCCAGCTCCACCATAATGTCGGCTTCCTTTACGCTGGCTTCAAAGTCGTCGCGATAGCTGGCATGTGCTTCGGCCATCAGGCGGCCGAGCGTTGAGAGATCGTTGGCTTCAAGAGCATCGGCGGCGGCGACGGTGCGCGTATTTTCCGTAATGATGTGACGGCTGCGCTTGAGCACATTGGGGGGCATTTCGTGGCCCCACTTTTCTAGATCTTCGACTGTCGCGTCACGCAGGAGGCGAATCTCCGGACGATGCTGCTGCAGGATCCTGGTTCCCTCTTCGACTTCCGCGCGGCGAATTCCATATTCTCCACCGGCGTGCGAATGCTTCACCATGGTGTTCGCGATGACGAGGCTCAGATGCTTCGGGATGGGGGCGAGGCGGTAGGCGAGGCTGCGGCAGTCGAGCAGAAGGGCGCGGTCAGCGGCGCCGCAGCAGGAGACAAACTGGTCCATGATGCCGCAGGGAGCGCCGACGTAGTCATTCTCAGCGCGCTGGCAGAGGAGGGCGATTTTTTCAAGCGGCAAAGAGGCTTTGGCGATGTACAGCATGGCAAGCATGCTTGCAACTTCAATTGAGGCAGAGGAGCTCAGGCCTGCGCCGAGCGGAACGTCGCCGTCGAGCGTGAGATTGAATCCAGGCACGTCGATGCCTTCCTGCTGAAGGATGGAGAGCACGCCCAGGGGGTAGTCGCTCCAATGATGCGTGCCGTGCGTGCCGACTTCGTCGAGACTGCGGGTGATGCCTTCATTGAAGTTGATGGAATAGATGGCTACCTGACGGTCTGTGATCGAAGAAGCCGTTGGACGCGGGGAAATTGCGGCCAGGGTAGCGAAATCGATGGCGGCCGGCATCACGAAGCCGTCGGCGTAATCAGTATGTTCGCCGATAAGGTTCACACGGCCTGGCGCGGCAAAGATTTCGGGCGTTGCCTGAAACCGCTCTTCGTGATTTTTCCTGATACCGCTTACATCTTTCATTGGTGGGCCTTTTCGAATAAAAGCAGGCGATAGTTTTAATGTACACCACTTACTTCGAAGGTTAGTTCCCAGTTATCTCTGGCGCCGGGAGCCAGTGACCGTGCGCGGCCCTCTTTTGCGGCTATCGCCAGCGAGTCGCCGATGGCACTGCAGGGCTCAAGCGCCACACAGTACTGCCGATTCGGCTGGTTTTCGGGCCATCCTCCATAGCAGATCCAGAGCCCGAGGTGCGTGGAGATTCCGGGATCGAAATGGAGGGTGATGCGATGGCCTAATTGCTTTCGCTCGATGGCGCACCAGCCTTCGGCGGGGGCTACGGCAAAAAGCTTGTCACCAATGCCATCGGTGAGTTTGCCGGCGATGCTCAGATCGGATGAAGTGCCGTTCAACATTGCTTGCGGCCATGGATGCTTTGTTCCTGCGGGGCCGAGACGGTTTGCTGCAGAACCTTCGACGGTGACTTCTTTTACCGAAGGAGGAAGCACGATGCGGTCTTCAGGGTCGACTGCGAAGAGCGGGTGTGCGGACCAGATGTATTCGACTGGCTGATCGCCGGTGTTCTCGACGCTGTAGGCGATGCGGAGCCTATTCTCTTCAAGATGAAGCGCTTTGATAAAGCGCAGCGGGAGGCTGAAGCCATCGGCTGAGAGAGTTGCGGATTGTATGCTCAGTGAAACTACCTGCCACTCGATCTGCCAGAAATCGCCGTGATCGGGGATGCGGGGTTCGCCTTCTATTGCCGCTACGGAGGGGAGGCATTCGTCCCAGCCGCTGGCGTCTCCTGCATCGAAGCGCATGTAGCGGGTGCGCGGGGCATAGGGCCGGAGCGGTTGCTGCAGGAGCTCCGCGTTATCCGGCTTCAGCTGAATGGATGCGATCTTTCCGCCGAGTTCAGGCAGCACGGTTACGCGGAGGAAGTTGTTTCCCAGTACTACGGTCGCCGGCTCGCCTTTGCTGCTGCCCTGCTCAATCTCTGCCATATCTCGTCTACCCACTCCAGGTGTTCGGGTTTCATCAGTACAGAGCGCAGGCAGGTGACTTTGCTTTCCGGCTGCGCGTCGGGCCAAACATGAGGGCCGAAGTAAGCGGCTGGAATCTGTGCCAGGGCCAGATGCAGGTCTTCTTCTGCTGCAAGGTCGAAGACGGTCTTGGCGAGGCGCGAGGATTCCTCCAATGTATGCGCTTTCATTGCCCATATCAGAATATCCAGTTCCGGCTCCGGTCCGGGGAGAAAACGCGAATCTTCGACTAATTTTTCATAGACGCTTAAGGCAGCCTTCCGGCTGCGGGCAAGGCGCTCGGCGAATTCGCCTTCCGGTACGAGGGGAAGCAGTTTCTGCGTGGCCCAGAGGGCTGCGGCTGCGGCTCCGGCGCGCGAGCATTCGAGGCTGATCTCGCCCAGGTGCAACTCGTCGGAAGTGAAGTAGGTGTAGGGTGAGTCGTGCTTGTAGAAGCGGCCCACGGCTGGGTCGCGGAAGAGGATTGAGCCACATCCGTAGGGCTGGAGGCCGTGCTTGTGCGGGTCGATGACGATGGAGTCGGCTTCGTGGATTCCTGCAAAGGCGCGGGCGGCGTCAGAAGCGAGGTTCGATACGAGCTTGTAGTAACCGCCGTAGGCTGCATCGACGTGGACGCGGAAGCTGTATTTTTTGCGGAGATCGAGGATTTCGGCCAGCGGATCGATGGCGCCCATGAGGGTTGTGCCTAATGTAACTACGACGGTTCCAATTTCTCTGGTCTTGAGGGCGGATTCGAGAGCGGCAATGTCCATGCGGCCGCGCGTGTCGGCGGGGATGCTGGCGAACGGCAGGGCGAGCACGCCGCTGATGCGGCTGTGGGTGTAGTGCGCGTTTTCAGAGGCGGCGATCTTCTTGCCGGGGGCGAGCCGGCCCGCGACCCATAGGGCTTCGAGGTTTGCGACGGTGCCTCCGCTGGTGAGGTGGCCGAGATATTCTTTCCAGCCGAACATGGCGGCGATTTCGCGCACGGCTTCGACCTCGAGGCGCGAGCTGGAGAGGCCTCCGTCGAGCGCGTGGTTGTTGGGATTGATCCACATGGCCATGGCGTAGACGGCGCGCGCGATGGGATGCGGCGGCTTGAGCATCTGGCCGGCATACAGGGGATGGAAGAGCGGGTACTCCTCGGCCATGCGTTCGGTGAGCTGAGTGAGCACGGCACGCATGGTGTCGATTCCGGGCTCGGGTTTTATGGCGGGCAGGTTGGAGAAAGTTTTCTGCAGCGCGGGTAGAGCTTCAGAGAGGAGTTCGAGCGCCTGATCCTGATTCATCCGAGAAACAGGATACCTCGCACCTCGCGTTCTGCGAGCCCTGGTCTGTTTTCGTCAGCCGGTGAACCCGATGCTGGCGTGGGAGCCGTCGCAGAAGGGCTTGCTGGCGGATGCTCCGCAGCGGCAGAAGGCGGTGGCCTGCTGCATGCGCGTTGCAACCTCTCCGGCGGAGTTCCTGATGGTCATGCTTCCGGAGGCGAGCAAGGGGCCGTTAGGAGCAGGCGTGACGGCGAGCTTGCCGTCGGATGACGCTGCGGCTGGGGGGCCTGCTGCTGATTTCGGGGCTGCTTTCGGACCGGGGTCGGTGAATCCGACGCGGGCATGGGAGCCATCGCAGAAGGGCTTATTGTTGGAGGCCCCGCAACGGCAGAAGGCGGCGCGTGTCTCGTCGAGAGGGCCTTCCGGCAGGGCGATTTCGAGGTGGCCGTGAGCAAGCAGAGGGCCGTTGGCGGTGACGGTGACGGTGTTTTCCGCCTGCGGTTTTTCGTTCAGAGATTCATCTTTGGCGCGGTAATGCAGGGCCCCGGTGGGGCAGCGCTGGATTACCGAGGCTGCGTGTTCGGCGCTCTCTCCATTGGGCTGGACCCAGGGGCGGGCATCTTTCTGGAAGATGCCAGGGGCTCCGTGGATGCATTCTTCGGCGTGATAGCAGCGGGCCACGTCGTAGAGGATGGTGATGTCGTTGCCTTCGTACTCCCTGACTTTGCTCATGAGGGGCCCCTAGGTCAGATAGACTTCATCGATGTAGCACCAGCGCCAGTTTTCACCTTTCTCGGCGGATTGGATGATTGGATGCTGGGTCGTTTGGAAGTGGGCGCGGGCGTGGCGGTTTTTCGAGGAGTCGCAGCAGCCGACGTGGCCGCACTCCTTACACATGCGCAGATGGACCCAGGTGTCTCCGGTCTTGAGGCACTCTTCGCAGCCTTTGGTGTTGGGCTTTACGCTCTTTTCGTGGTCTTTTACGTGGGGACAGGATGATTGCGCCATCAGTTACCTCCGTTGTCTTGACCTGTCATTGTGCATCAATGGGTGCGGGAGTGTCGAACTTCCGAGATTTCTCTTCAGGAGTTAGTCTGAGTCTCTCGTCCTGCGAATATCCCAGGTTAGCTCCGCGAACCTGGGGCACCCATGTTTCTAATTTGTGGTCTGGACGAGGACTCGTTTGGCCTGGATTTCGATGTAGACGTTGATGAGCGAGAGCGCTGCGGGGGTTACGCCGGGGATGCGGCTGGCCTGGCCGATGGTCTGTGGGCGGACGCGCATGAGCTTCTCCTGCATCTCGCGGGAGAGGCCGCTGACGTTCTGGTAGTCGAACCAGCCGGGGATGATGCGCTCTTCGGCCTTCTTCAGTTTTTCAATGGCTTTCTTCTGCTGGTCGAGGTAGCCGGAGTATTTGATTTCGGTTTCTACGGATTTGAGCTCGTTGCGGATTTGGGCTGAGAGCGCCGGGCCTGAAGGCCCTTTGTCATTCGCGCCTGATTTCACCGGCCTGAAGGCCGGCGCTTCTACCGGGTCTTGCTGCACAAGACTGTTGGAAGCTATAAGCGTGTCTGGCTCCTGGCGAATCGCTGGAACTGCAGGTCCCTCCGCTTCACCACCCCAGCCTGGGGACCCCGGTTCCGGCCGAGATGACAATTCGGGGGTGAGCCAGTTTGCGAAGATGGGATCAGCCAGGTCTTCCTGGATTGCAGGGAAGAGTTTTTCGATGGAGACTTCGGGGCGCTTCAGGAGCTGGGCCCAGGTCTGCCCGGCGATGTTGCCCAATTGGGCGGCAAGTTCCGGGAGCAGATTTGCCAGGCGCTCGAGGCTGGCCTTCTTTGTAGACAGCAGCTTTTCGAGGGCCACGGCGCGGGCCTGCTTGGCTTCGTAGTCCTGCCAGGCTTCATTGCTGATGAGGCCGAGACGGCGGCCGTAGGGCGTGAGGCGGCGGTCGGCGTTGTCGATGCGCAGGTGCAGGCGGAATTCGGCGCGCGAGGTGAACATGCGGTAGGGCTCGTTAGTGCCCTTGCTGATGAGGTCATCGATCAGGATGCCGGTGTAGGCCTCGGTGCGGTCGAGGGTGAAGGGCTTTTCCTGCTTTACATACAAAGCGGCGTTGATGCCGGCCATCAGGCCCTGGCAGGCGGCTTCCTCATAGCCGGATGTGCCGTTGATCTGGCCGGCGAGGTAGAGGCCTTCGAACTTCTTGACGCGCAGGCTGCGGTCGAGCTCGGTGGGGTCGATGGCGTCGTACTCGATGGCGTATCCGGGGCGGAGCATCTCGGCGTTCTCGAGGCCGGGGATGGAGTGGACGATCTGCCACTGGACGTCCATGGGCAGCGAAGTGGACATGCCGTTGACATAGACTTCGTGGGTATTGAGGCCTTCGGGCTCGAGGAAGAACTGGTGCTGTTCCTTGTCGGGGAACTTGACGACCTTGTCCTCGATCGACGGGCAGTAGCGCGGGCCGGTGGCTGTGATCTGGCCGGAGTACATGGGCGAGCGCGAGACGTTCTCCCGGATGAGGCGCAGCGTCTCGGGCGTGGTGTAGGCGATGTGGCAGGAGATCTGGCGCTGCTTGATTTCCTTTGTCCGGAAGCTGAAGGGCGTCGGGTCGGCGTCGCCGGGCTGGGCTTCGAAGCGGCTCCAGTCGATGGTGCGGCCATCGAGGCGCGGGGGTGTTCCGGTCTTGAGGCGGCAGCCGCGCAGGCCGAGGCGCTTCAGGGCTTCGCCGAGCAGGACGGAGGGCGGCTCGCCGCTGCGTCCTGCAGGGTAGTTCTCCTCGCCGCAGTGGATGAGGCCGTTGAGGAAAGTTCCGGTGGTGATGATGACGGCACTGGCGTGGACGATGCGGTTGTCTCTTAACTTCACGCCGATTGCTCGGCGTGAAGTTGAGGGCTCGGAAGGATGCGCTTCGCGCGACTGGGACGCAGCTTGCGCTGCGGGTCCTTCGACTGCGTTCCCGTTGGTCACTTCGCTCAGGATGACATCGTTATTTTGAGATGCCGCTAATCCTTCGACTGCGATGCGCTTAGGCGCGTCTTCGTTGAGGATGACATCGTTTAGAAAAGCAGGTCCTTCACTCCGCTTCGCTTTGTTCAGGATGACATCGTTTAAAACTGCAGGTTCCTCGGCTGCGCACTCTGCGCTCCGCTCGGAATGACAATCCCTGGAAGGTTGCTCGAAGACGACGTCGGCGACTTCGGCTTGCTTGATGAAGAGGTTGGGCTGGGATTCGAGGGCTTCCCGCATCTTGATTCGGTATTGCTGCTTGTCGCACTGGGCGCGAGGGGACCAGACGGCCGGGCCGCGGGAAGTGTTGAGGAGGCGGAACTGGATGCCTACGGCGTCGGCTACTTCTCCCATGATGCCGCCGAGGGCGTCGACTTCGCGGACAAGATGGCCCTTGGCAATGCCTCCGATGGCCGGGTTGCAAGACATCTGGGCGATGAGATCGAGGTTCAGGGTGAACAGGGCGGTGCGCAGACCCATACGGGCCGCAGCCATAGCCGCCTCGCAGCCGGCGTGTCCGGCTCCTACGACGACGACATCGTACTGTTCAGTGAAGGGCACAGTCGTAACTTCCCTGGGATCCTTATCGATTCCTTATTTTCAAGCATTTAGCGGGAATCTGATACAGGGCTCAGTGCTCAGGTTTCAGGTGAGTTTGCCCCTGTTTCAGGATAGCAGTTCGACGCGGGGAACATGTCAAATTTATTTGGATTTTCAGGGATTTGGTGGCTTGACAGCGGGGTTTACGGAAGAAAGCTTTCTGCAGCCGTGGTTCTCTTGTCTTCGCATGGATTCTTCCTTCGGTCGTCAGAATGACGGCAACTGGAAAGTGGTGTGATATTCCGAGCAAGACGTAGAAAAAGAAAACCCACCCTGTTGTGGCAGGGTGGGTATCCGGTGTTCAGGTTTGCACTTAGAATTCCAGGCGGAGTGCTATCTGCACCTGGCGCGGGCTGTAGGCATAGTTGCTATTGACGTTCGTTACAGTCCCGAACGACGGGTTATAGGTCAGCGGCGTGGTGTAGGTCTGCGGTCCGGTGTAGCTGCTTCCGGAGGTGCCCGTGGCTGAGCTGCCGAAGGTGTAACCCAACGTGTTCACGCCAGTAACGTTCTCATGGTTGAAGACATTGAAGCACTCGCCAATCAACTCGAGGTTGTACTTCTCATTGAAAGTGAAGTCCTTTTCAGCGCGCAGATCAAAAACGGCTGCGCGGCGGTAGGTATAGGTATTGCGGCCCAAGACCGGGAGGTATGATGGGCTGCCGCCAGCCCCGTTCCAGCCTGACCCGGGCGACGTGCCGTTGGGGAAGCTGCTGGTCGTGGCGCTGTAAGGCAGGCCGTTCTGCAGCTGAACCAGCGGGTTGAGCCTCCAGCCGTCTGCGAGGTAATGCTGCCATCCCCGAAAATAATTCGGGTATTTGACGAAGGCATAGCCTACGAAGCGGTTGGGCACGTTGAAGCTCGAGTTTCCGTATTGAGAGCTCAGGCTTGAGTTGGGATCGAGGGGCTGATTGGTCGATGCCTGGGTCGACTGGTTCTGATTGAAATCAAGCGAGTGAGACCAGGTGTAAGAGGCGTCGAAGGTCACGTAGCGCGAGGACTGGTTGTTGATCTCGGCTACGAGAGCGTTGTAGCTGGCGTTGATGTTGCTGACAACATCAGTGATGGCAGCGAACTTGGGATTGGCGTAGCCGTTATAGACCTTTGTCGGATAGACGCTTCCGCACTGCAGCGGTCCGCAGTTACCGGTGCTGTCAGGCTGAATGGCAAAGTTGACAGTGGTATAGCCGCAGTCAAAGGCGTTGGAACAGGTATTGGTGTTGTTGTTCTGGGCCGGCGTGTTGATGAGGTTCGTATTGACGAAGTTCGTCAGCTCTCGGCTCTGCGTGCCAAGGTAGCTGAGCGAGAACACGGTCTGCGAACCGACCTGCTGCTGCAGAGTCAGGTCGTATTCCATGGCCTGCGGGTTCTGCAGATGGTTGTCGAGGTATTGCACGGACGCGGCCGCCAGAGTTGTCGGCGTAAAGCTGGTCGGCATGATCTGCGGGAACAGCGGGCCACCCTGGTTGTTCCTGAAGCTGGCCGAGAACTGGGAGTTCGGAGATCCGGTCGAGGAGTAGGCAGTCGTGATGATGTTGTTGACGATGCGGCCGTAGTACATGCCGAAGCCGCCGCGCAGAACAGTCGTGCCCCTGCCAAAGGCGTCCCAGGCAAAGCCGACGCGCGGTCCGAAGTTATTCTTGTCGGACGGATGCTCGAGCATCTGCGGAATGGGCGAATAGGACCCGACGGTCTGCTGCAGATTTTTGTAGGGGCCCGGGATGCTCTGGTAGTCCCAGCGCAGGCCGAGGTTGAGAGTCAGCCGCGGGAGAATCTTCCAGTCATCCTGCCCGAAAAAGCCGTAGTCGACAGTGTTGAGATTGAAAATTGCCTGGCCGAAATTCTGGCTGAAAGTGGAGTAGCAGGGGAAGGTGCCGGTATTGTACTCGCTAGCACTTGCGCCGCAGGTTCCGCTGGGCTGTGCCAGATCGGCAAAGAAGTTACCGAGATAGGTATAGCTGAAGCTGCCGTTAGGCGTGCTGGAAGCAAGGCCGAGGGTGTTGATGAAGTCGTAGTTGTGGACTACATCACCACCGAACTTGAAAGCATGCCTGCCATGGATCCAGCTCAGGGTATCGGCGATTTGCCACTTACGCTCGTCGGGAAACGCGGGACGGAATGCGTAATATTGGACACCGCTGCTGAAGCCGTTCGAGCTTTGCAGCGAGATGGTCGGCGGCAGACCTTGAAATGACGTTGAGTTCACGAACTGTGCGTCATAAGCGCTGAGCGGCTGTGAGCTCTCGTCATTCAATTCACGACCGTACTGATAGCGGACTTCATTGGCGAGGCTTGCGGTAAAGACCGAGTCGAGCTTGGCAAGGCCATAGTCGAGCTTAACGAAGTCGTTGCCGAAGCCGTCAATGCCATAGGTGTTGGTGGCCTGTGTCTGCACACCGCCGGGAGAATCCCAGCGCAGGCGATTGTAGATGAAGCTGGCATGGTTCTTTTCGTTGATCTGCCAGTCGATCTTGGGCATGTTGATGGTCTGGTCGCCGGTGCGGCGGACAGGGCCAAGGTTCGTCGCGACCGCAGAGAGATCGGTGTTATAGAGGCTCACGGCAGCCGCGTAGCTGGGCAGCCCGAGGCGGGCCTGGAGAACGCAGACCTGAGCATCAACGGGGTTCTTGGGAGCGGTCTTGCCTTGCGTGGAGATGATGGTGGAGCAGCTGAAGCCGCTGGGAACTTCAGCGTCAGGGGCCTGGAAGAAGGCTCCGGGGTTGGAGGCGACGGCGGTACCGGGGAAATTACGGCGGAATCCGTCATAGGTATAGAACCAGAAGAGCTTGTCCTTGATGAGCGGGCCGCCTACGCCGAAGCCCCACTGCTTGCGCCAGTCCTTGGGCTTGTACTGGATGGTGGAGGTCGTACCAGTGGAGGAGTCGAAGGTGGTCAGCTTGGTGAAGGGATTCTTCGCGCCCCAGTCGTTGTCACGGTCATAGAAGTAAAGCTGGCCGTGAAGCTGGTTGGAGCCGCTCTTGGTGACGGAGTTGATGACGCCGCCAAGGGCACGTCCATATTCAGCCGAATAAACGCCGGTATTAACCTGGAACTCCTGCACAGCGACCTGCGGCGTGGAGTAGCCTTCACGGGTGCGGCCGCGCTCCTCGGAGAAGTAGGCCTGGTTGTCGTCGGCGCCGTCGATCTGGACGTTGTTGAGCAGGGGGCTGATGCCGCGAATGCTGAGGAGTCCGAATCCGTTCGCGTCGGCAACAACGCCGGGAGTGAGCAGGGTGAGATCAGACCAGCGGCGCCCGTTCACGGGCAGGTTGTTGATGGTCTGCAGGGACATGTTGGAGGTGAAGTCGGGCGATTCAGTATTGATGATCGGCGCAGCCCCGGAAACGGTGACAGTGCTCGATACCGAACCGACGGCAAGACGCGGCTGCAGCGTGGTGAGCTGGCCAACTGTCACAAGGACTGAGGTGAGACGGAGATCGTTGAATCCGGATGCAGTGATGGTGACGGTGTAAGTGCCTGGAGGCACGAGCGGCGCCTTGAAGTATCCGCTGTCATCAGCGGTTACCTTGAATTCGGCGTTGGTAGCGTCATTGTGGATGTTGACGGCAGCTTTGCCGACGGAAGCATCGCTCGAATCGACAATGGTTCCGGCGATGGCTCCTTCTGTGGTGCTCTGCGCGGAGGCTGCGGGTAACAAGGCAAATGCGCAGGCAAACAGACACAGGGCAGCGAGAGCGCCCCGGCGAAGACGTTGTAGCATAACTGGACTCTCCTAAAAAGGTTGCGATTTAACGGGCGCCTGTGGGGGCAGACGCGCAATTTGTTTTTGCTGTCCGGGCGCTCAGGGAGACCACGCAGAACGCTTTAAAACCGAAACCAGCCAGTATCCAGCTTCCCATAGTTGGGTTACAGGGCTGTAAAACCTTAAGAAAACCTTAAAGGGGAAGGATGCGCTTCGCGCGACGGGGACGCAGCTGTGCTGCGGGTCCTTCGACTGCGACGCGCTTGTGCGCGTCTTCGCTCAGGATGACAGCGCGCGGCTGGGTGCAGTTTATGCTGCGGGTCCTTCGACTGCGACGCGCTTGTGCGCGTCTTCGCTCAGGATGACAGCGCGCGGCTGGGTGCAGTTTATGCTGCGGGTCCTTCGACTGCGACGCGCTTGTGCGCGTCTTCGCTCAGGATGACAGCGCGCGGCTGGGTGCAGTTTATGCTGCGGGTCCTTCGACTGCGACGCGCTTGTGCGCGTCTTCGCTCAGGATGACAGCGCGCGGCTGGGTGCAGTTTATGCTGCGGGTCCTTCGACTGCGACGCGCTTGTGCGCGTCTTCGCTCAGGATGACAGCGCGCGGCTGGGTGCAGTTTATGCTGCGGGTCCTTCGACTGCGACGCGCTTGTGCGCGTCTTCGCTCAGGATGACAGCGCGCGGCTGGGTGCAGTTTATGCTGCGGGTCCTTCGACTGC
>NZ_JBZYWJ010000011.1:0-147292 GCF_059115305.1 Acidobacterium sp. FHG110202_01 | reverse complement strand
CTGACGCGCCAGAAGCACGTGCTCCTTGGTCTGCGGCATCGGGCCATCCGTTGCTGCCACCACCAGAATTGCGCCGTCCATCTGCGCCGCGCCCGTGATCATGTTCTTGATGTAGTCGGCGTGGCCCGGGCAATCGACGTGCGCATAGTGCCGGTTCGGCGTCTCGTATTCCACGTGCGCCGTCGCAATCGTGATGCCCCGCTCCCGCTCCTCAGGCGCATTGTCAATCGTGTCAAACGAGCGGAACTTGATGTTCGGATTGTGCTTCGACAACACCTTCGTGATCGCCGCCGTCAACGTCGTCTTCCCATGATCAATATGTCCGATCGTTCCCACATTTACGTGCGGCTTCGACCGGTCAAATTTCTCCTTCGCCATACCTCGTTCCTAAGTCCTTCCTCAAGTAAATACTGATACTTAATCTCTAAGCGCCAAAACCTATCGGAATTTTTGACACCTCAATGCTTGGCTCAATCTCTACAGCAGCAGTGGCAAAATAATCCCACTTCAAAAGCACTACCGGATGAGGCTTACCAGCAGCTGATTTTCCTACCAATATCCAAACTCCCAGATCATCCACAAACTCTACAAACGCCTGAACTGAATCTTTCTCAAATACTCCTGCTAACGCCAGCTTTCCCTCAGGCGATAAACGAAAGCGAACAACTCTTCCCTGCAGCCATGTCATGAGGCTGCTCTTGTGCTAACGGGATCCAATGCTTCCAGGAGTAGACTCTTAAGCTTATTCAAACTTTCCACATCTCCTGAATCAACAACATCATCAGCAATATCCAGCGGGACTTTAACTACTCTTAAAGGCCCCGTAGACGCAACTCTGGCGAGCCAAACAAAATCAACGCCCTTGCGCATTAAAGCGTCCAATTTATAGCTTGGCCTGTATCGTTCAAGGATGCTGATGATATGTTGTCCCAACTGCTGCCCACGTTCGCGCTGGCGCTTTTCGCCAATCTCTTGAACCAGGACACCGCGAGCATACTCCGACTCAGTCATCTCAAACCTACGGGCTACTTCTTTCTGCTCATCATCGAGCACAGGCAATTCTCTTTCCGGCGCCTCCATGGCTCGACGCCAGTCTTCCGACGAGCTAGTCGTTCCAGAGATATAAATTTGAAATCCTTGTGTGGCCATAAAAGAATTCCTGTACCTATTCGGAGGGGAATGCGCCGATTCTGCGCTCCCAATCCGTTAATCCTGACAATTTCACATCCAGCGTCTCGTAGCTTTCCCCGTTGTCACGGCAGAAGCTTCGAAAGGCTGCTTCGGAAGTCCACGCATGCAGGGCGAAAAACCGCGCCGGATGCTTGACGCTCCGCACTAATTCAATACCCAGAAACTCCGGCGATTTCCGGAGGAGCCGGGCCCAGGTCCCATCGGGCGCATACGCTACCTGGAACGCCTCTTCGCAACCCGCCCGCACCTGAAATTCCCACATCACCACGTAAAAGCTGGGTTCAGAAGGCTGCGCAAATCGGAATCCCTCAGTAATAGGCGTACACCTTCAGATACTTTGCGCGCAGTTCAGGGGCCACTTTCTCGATCAGCCGCAGATACTGCTCGCGAATCTGCCCGCGGTCGGCGTCGCCCAACGATCCATAGAGCGCCGGGGTCTTTTCGCCGAGAAACCCATGGGCCAGAATCGCCTCGAACTGCCTTGCGCGGAGCTTCGCTTTTTCCACCTGGCGAAGAAACTTCGCCGCATTCGCCGGAGCAAAGGCCTCTTCGAGCGCCCGCTCCACATCGGCAAAGGTCTTTTCATCCTGAACTGGAATGACTGCCTGCTCGAACATGCTTACCGCGTACTCCGTTTTTAACTTCTGGAGCGGGAGACGGGAATCGAACCCGCGACCAACAGCTTGGAAGGCTGTGACTCTACCACTGAGTTACTCCCGCGCTCTACTGCCATTAGGAACCGGGCCTAAAGGCCCCTTTTTTGCTGTGCCTTATTTCCCTGCGCTAAAAGCGCAGGGCTTCTACCCAAATACACACAAAATGGCCGCCGAAACGTCGGCGACCGGAACTGATAACCAACTACAAATCTCTGGAGCTGATGACCGGGATTGAACCGGTGACCTCTCCCTTACCAAGGGAGTGCTCTACCAACTGAGCTACATCAGCTCTTCGTACTACTTCAAAACCTCAAAAAAACTGACAACCTGTCAGTACCGGACCTCGTACTACCCGAAAAACTTTATTGCGGATTCTCTTCGTTATCGTACCGCGAACGCGCGGTCAACAGAATACGAAGAGCGAACCCGCCGAGCACGATCAGGACCAGCATGCGAACCCTGCCGGGGTCCATCGTGCTCCATGTCAGGGCTGCGAGAACCGCTAAGACGAGGAGCGCTACTGCTTTGCGCTGAAGGCCTCGCACGTGCATGTTCGACCCGCTTCCCTGAAAATCTTTGACTGGTGCACAGGGGAGGATTCGAACCTCCGTAGCTCCAAGGAGCGGCAGATTTACAGTCTGCTGCCATTAACCACTCGGCCACCTGTGCATCCCTTTTCCGTGAATTTTCAGCCGTTCCGGACACCAGCCGTCCTTTGCAGAGCCTGAAACTGCTCCAAACTTGAACAGGACGCTGTCAGGTGGAATGACTGCGGATTCACGCTTTTCACGAGGCTGGAATTCTGGAGCTGGCGAAGGGATTTGAACCCCCGACCCTCTGATTACAAATCAGATGCTCTACCAGCTGAGCTACGCCAGCCCGGATCAGCCACATACTCCTATTTCGAGAGACACTGCCGCGTCCGCTGAAAGAGTCGTACAGATTCAAAGATTAACACACGCATAAGAGCGCTGCAATGCGATGGAGCGAAGGATGGTGGGTCAATTTTCAAAAATCTACCGCCAAGGCGCTAAGGACGCCAAGGTCGGCTAAGAACAAGCTTCAGCGAAGCTTCAGCTAATGCTCAGGATAGGCTCCTGACGCGGAGTCCACGCATAGAGTCCGCAGAGGAAATCTCTTTCACTACAGACCAAACTATCCAGTACCGAGCGAAGAAAGAAAAGCCTCCCGCTCTGGCATGGAGCGGGAGGCATAGGGAGGCTGCACAAAGCAGCTATTAGCTCAGAACTGGTAGCGCAGGCTGAACTGCAGCTGGCGCTCTGAGGAGTAGGTGTTGCCCTTCTGCGTCACCTCGCCGAAGGTGCCGCTGGTGGGGTTGGTGTCCGGAGTATCGAGGTTCGGATGGTTCGTGAAGTTGAACGCTTCCGCCTTGAACTGGAGCTGGTGGTTTTCGTGTCCCGGGATCACGTGGAAGCTCTTGAGCAGCGCGATGTTCCAGCTCTGGAAACCAGGGCCGTAGAGCGCGTTGCGCGTGCCACGAGGGGCGAGCGTTCCGTCAGCAGGCTGCGCAAATACCGTGGGATCAAACCAGAAACCGCTGCTGCCGCCGCTGTTGCCGGCAAACTGCTTGCTCACGTTCGGCTTGCGGTTCATGACCCAGAGCTGGTTTCCTGCTCCGGGGCCGACGCCGGCAAAATCATCGCCGGTGCTGACCGAAAACGGTATGCCGGTCTGCGCCTGCGTAGTACCGGAGAGCTGCCAGCCTCCAACTGCTCCGCGGGCAAAGCGATTGCTGAAGTTCGCTCCGAACGGAATATCCCACACATAATTCACGACAAGGATATTGCGAATATCGAAGTCGCTGGGACCATAGTTCGGACGGGGGTCGTAGTAATTCGGCAGCTCATAGCCGGGGCTGGAGCCATAGTCGAGGCTCTTTGACCAGGTATAAGCGACGCCGAATAACAGCCCCTTGGTCATGCGGCGCTTCAGGTCCACCTGCAATGCGTTGTATGTGGAGCTTCCGGCATTCGTGTCCTGCAGAATGGCGGAGAAGCCGCGATAGGGGCGCAGAGCGTCGGCCTGCTTCACGTTGGGATTGGCCTGCACTGTTCCCGGCTGCAACTGGTTGACGTTCTCGATCTGAGAAAGATGCAACCCGCGACGGCCTACGTACTGAATGGTGAAGGTGGCAAAGTTGGGAATTTCCTGCTCCACCGCAGCGTTCCAGCTCCAGGCATTTGGATCGGGAAAGTCATAGGCTTGCGAGGAAAGCGCCAGCGGCAGCGAGTTCACGCCAGCGGCGCCCGGATTGTCGACCGAGCCCGCCGTGACCGTCGAGCTTGGCTGGAAAGGAGCGTTGCCGCCCAACTGCACCGAGTCGCTGATGCCGATACGCTGCACGAAGCGGCCACCGCCAAAGCGCACCACAGTAAGCGGAGCCACCTGGTAGGTGATGCCGAAGCGCGGCTGGATGTTCGTCCAGGTTGTTTTGGAATAGCCAGGACCGTATCCACGGAAGAGCCGGCTGTACTGGCCGTTCAGGATATCAGCCGGGACGTGTCCCTGTGCCGAGCTGGGGAAAGAACCGCCGGGGATCACGACGCCGTTATATGGATCGCCACCGGAGAGGAGCCCGGTCGTCGGATCGACGTTCGGAGCAAGCGATGCCTGCCATGATTTCGGATCGAAGACGGACTGGTTTCTCCAAAGCGCATAGAAGGGCTGTATGACGCTGTAACGCACGCCATACTCCACGACGAGCTTCGGGGTGGCACGCCAGGAATCCTGCGCGAAGCCTTCGAACATGTTGCCGCGGAAAAGCGTGTAGGACTTCTGCCCGATTTCTCCGTATGTATCGAACAGGCCCAATGCCGCATTACCGACCGCTGCTCCCGATGTCGGATTGGAGTTGCGAAGATCCGTGAAGGCAAATTGCCCGTTCTGGTTGTTGGTTGCGCCAGGCGTCGTGCTGCTTACGCTGATCTGATCAAAGTTGTTCTCGCCAGAACGTTGCCACAACCCGCCAAACTTGAACGTGTGGTTGCCGAGCACCTTCGTCAGGCTGTCGGAGAGATTGGTAATTACGCCACCGGAGTGCGATGGATAAGGACCACCATCAAGCGTCGTGAAGTTGGCAAGATTGATGGTTGGGATCTTGTTCGGAACCAGCTTCTCGCTGGCTGGATAGAGATATGGATAGTTAATTCCGTACTGATCGCGGTTATACAGGCCGTTAGAAGTGTCGTATGAAATGGTGATGTGATCCGCAGAAGCCGAGAATGTGGCTTCATTCACCATCGTCGGGCTGATCGTCCAGGTATAGTGCAGAACGCCTACCTGGTTCGGCCAGTGCCACTTCTGCGGGGTGCGATTGAAGTTGCCGGAAAATGGGTTGGTGTAGTCGTAGTTATAGTTCAACAGGCTGAAGCGCAGGTGATGTGCATCTGCCGGAATATAGTCGATCACCAGCGTATCTTTGCGCTGATCCTGCGGATATGGCGCTTGCTGCTGCCAGTTGAAGCTGCCATTTTCGTTCGGCGCTGGATAAGCATTGAGAAGCGCAAGACCATTTGCGCTTAACTGGTCCTGCGGAATGATGTTGCCGGGATAGTCAGCACCAGTATTCGGATTTTTCAATTGAACAGGCTTCGAATAGAAGATATTAGGCCCCAGCAATTCGCTGAAGTTGCCTTGACGCATCAGGTTCGTAGGCACTTTTTCATTAGTCTGCGTTACTGTCTGCCGGTAACGGATGTATTCCTGCCCGGCGAGGAAGAAGAGCTTCTGCTTCGAAGTGTTGAATACATGCGGAATGTAGACGGGGCCATTCAGGTTCCAGCCAAACTGATTGAAGCGAAAAGGCTGGGGGTGACCAGCAATCTCGGGCTGATCTGAATTATTGCGATACCAGGTATTTGCATTGAAGAATGAATTGCGCAGATATTCATATGCTGAACCATGAAAATCGCTCGTTCCACTCTTCGGCACCATGCGGATCAATCCGCCCGATGTACCGCCATATTCTGACGGGTAGCCAGTGGTAAGGATCTGAACCTGCGAAGTGGAATCCACATCGGCCACACCGATCTGAGTGCCGTTCGCACGGGTGCGGATCATGGGTGCGCCGTCGAGCGTCAGCAGAGTTTCATTGCCGCGCGCGCCATTGACGTTGGGACCGCTGAAGTCCGGAGCAAAGTTGAAAGATGAGATGGCGGCGTTGCGCGCCACGCCTGGTTCGAGCTGTGAAAGATAGATCGGATTGCGGCCATTCAACTGGATGGTCTTAACCTGGTCGCTGGTTACGAGCTGGCCTGCTGCGGCCGACTCGGTCTGCAGCGTGTTGGCATCGGCCTGCACGGTCACTGTGGTGCTGGTGTTGCCGGTTTTGAGCGAGGCGTCGACTTTGCTGCCAATACTAGGATCGAGGTGGTTGCCGCTCAGGACGGTTGATTGAAAACCAGGCGCTTCCACACGGACGGTGTAGCTGCCGGGCGCGAGGTTGGTGATGGTGTAAAAGCCGTCGGCGTTGGTGACGGCACTGCGTTCTGCTCCAGTGGCCTCGTTATGAATGGTGACTTTCGCATTAGGCACGACGGCGTTGCTTGGATCAGTGATGGTGCCCGAAATGGAAGAGGTATCGGCCTGGCCGAATGCCTGAGGAATCTGGAATAAGAAGACGGTAAGAAGGAAGAGCAGGAATGATGAAAAAATGGCCTTCCCACGAATGTGCATGCTGCCTCCAGGGACTATGTATGGAAACGATACCTTCACAGGAAATTCGCGCTGGAATCGTTTCCACAATTTTCCCGTTTTATTGCTTCGCAGCAACGATTGTCAAGTTAGTACACCTGATTCCTGATGGATTCATTACTCAGGCAACACCTGCCATTGCAGCCGCTTCTAACGTGCGGCATTGAGCCTTTTGAGGATTTCCCTGTTATGCTTGGCTTCCTGTCAGCACCATCGTTAAGAAAGTGAGGCGGATGCTGTCACGCTTGAAAGTTTTGGGATTGCTGCTTGTTCTTCCCTGCCTGGCCGTCTCCTGCAAGACGTCGGAGGATGCACGCACGGTCGCGGTGCAGATGACGGCAACGGCACGCGATCTCGACGGCTACTATACCGCTCTGGCTGAGGTGACCGGCCAGCACGCAAAACTGGAGCGACTGCAAAAGGCCCTGCTCGACGTTCCTCTCGATGAGGAGGATCTCGCTCAACTGAAAACTGCGCAGGAAGAGCTCGAAAAGCGCCGCGGCGTGGCGCAGCAGCTTGGGGAACTGGCGGAAGCCTTTTCCGGACTGGCGCGGTCGAATGCGGCAACCGATGTATCAAAGTCCGCTGCAAACCTGGGCACTGCGCTGTCGGCTATACAGAAGCTGCCGGGTTCTTCCTATGCGCCTGATGTTCTGGAACATGCAGGAGAGGTGCTGACGAAGCTGGCGCAGGAGCATGACGAGCGAAAGATGGCGGGAGAGATCGATCCGGCAATTGCTGCTCTGGCCGAGGTGTATGCGCAGGAGAAACCCGTCTATGAATCGATCAACCGCACTTACATCGGGCTGGCGCAGAGCCTGGCGCTTGAGCTGCTGCATCGCAACCAGGTGGATGCCGGCAGCCTGATGATGCCCGCACTTGCGCCGTTTGGCCTGGCTGCGCGCTTCCCTGAGGAGAAACTTTCGCCGGGACTCGACGATTATGCGCGCGAGCAGATTCAGGAACGAAGTCAGGCAGAGATTGCAGCACACGCTGCGGCTTCAGCCGACATGGAGCAGGCTCTCAAAGAACTGTCGAAGCATGTCCACGAGCTTGCTGCAGGCCAGCATCTCAGCGAGCCGGGTAAGGCTGGGCATGTGAACCTGCAGCACTGGACTGCGATGGTTCCTGCGCACTGATAAGGAGACTCATGGGAGATTCGCTGAAAGCTCTGGAAGACCAGTACATGCTGCTGACGCAGCAGCTCTCGATGATTCTGGCCGCGTGCAAGACGCAAGCGCAACGCAATGCAGTGATGAAGCAATACGTCACATCGCGACGCAATTACTGGAACAGCATCAACAAGATTTTTCATGATGACGATCCGGAGGCCATGGCGCTAGTCCGGCAGATGGGCGATGCCAAACAAAAGATACAGGACTGCACGAACCATCTGAACAAGATTGCGCAGGTGATTGATGACATTACCAAGGCAGTGACCGTGGGAACGCAGCTTGCAGGGCTGGCAGGATAGTTTGATAGCTTGGCTCGTCGCCACTCTCTGACTATAGTGGCTGGCATTCAAAAACCGGGCGAGGGGAAACATCATGAAAATCAAGTGGAACCATGCAGGCATTGCTGCAATTTTTCTTATGGTGACTTTGAGCACTGCGAAATTACAGGCTCAGAAACAGAATGATGACGAACTGCTGCGTGTGCGCGAACAGGTATGGCGGGCATGGTTCGATGGAAATGAAATTTTGCTCAAGCAACTGGTGCCGCCGGGATCGATTGCCATCAACGGCGGAGAGCAGAAGTGGGACACGCAGGCGACGATTCTTGAATCTGCCGTGGCCTTTCACGCGGGCGGCGGAAAGCTGGTCCGGCTCGAGTTTCCGCGGACGGAGGTGCAGCATTTTTGCAACGTCGCGGTTACATATAGCCAGTTTCTTTACGAGATTGAGCAGGGTGGCAAGCGTTCTGTGAGATCCGGCAGAGCTATGGAGGTCTTTGTACTGAGCAATGGTAAATGGACGAATCCCGGATGGCATACGGATGCTGAGGGGAATGAATAATCCGCCTTTCCGCGTCGAGAAACTACCACAGAGAGCACCCTTCGACTGCGCTCAGAGCAGGCTCCGGACACAGAGGCTTCACAGAGACTTGCCTTAATGGAGTTTCTATCTGCTCAGGTGAGATGATGGATGCACTGTGAGGTGAGTCCCCCTGATGAAACACAGGCGCACGAAAATCACCCTGGTGATTGTCGCCGTCATTCTTCTATTGCTGGCTTTTGCGGTGTATCTGCGCAAAAAGGCGCCCCCGGAAGCGGCTCGACTCCTGCCTGAATCGGATGGCATTGTGTACCTGAACCTGCGCCCGCTGCGTGTGGCTACGCATTTTGATCAGCGCCCTGTCTCACACGATCCCGACTATCAGAAATTTATTGACGCGACCGGCATCCAGTTTGAACGCGACCTGGATGAAGCGGCGTTTGCTTTGCACCGCATGCCGAATCCGGCGGGGCCAAATGGGCCCGTTGCGTTCTCTGAGGTTTTTGTTGGGCACTTCGACGGGCGCAGGCTCGGGCATTATCTCGAAGGCTCGGCGGCCTCGCAGGAAACTTACGCCGGACATACCATCTATAACGTTCCCAGCGATGGACGTATGGTGCGTGTGACTCTGTTGGGCTATGACATGGTCGCCGCCAGCAACGCGCCTACATCGGAACAGATTCACTCGATTCTTGATCGTTACCGCACTGCGGCACTCCCCTTCTCGGGATCGAGCCTGTTGACGGACCACTACCAGGATGTGCCGCTGCTTTCACTCGCATGGGGCGTCGGGCAGATCGGGCTTCCGTTTGGAGACAGCGGCAACATTCACATTCTTGGACTAAAACTTCCGCTCGCATTTGACGCTACGTTTGTTGCCTCTCTCCGCTGGGCCGGCTCGCTGCGGCTGCGGCTGGAGGAGATTGCGCCCACGGAAGGCGCCGCGACAGCTTCTGCAGAGTCAGTACAGACACTGGTGACACTGCTACGCGCAGTACAGCCAGTTGTTGAAGGGACAAGCAGCGCAGACTGGAAGACGCTGCTCGACAGCGTGAAGATTGAGCATCACAAGGACCGCGCTGTGCTGCTGGCCACGCTGCCGCAACCTCTTCTTGAAAAGCTCATGACTCCAGGCGCGCTGCAACAGTCGCAAAGATAATTTTGCGACTATGATGGGTTTGCACGGCATCTCAAGTGGTACTACCACTTATCTGTACATCCTGGGAGGAACTGAGGGTATGAGGAGATATTTCTGCACTGCTGTCTTTCCGGCGGCCATGGCTTTTTTCCTGCTGGCCGCTCCTGTATCACACGCTGATGGTCCTCCGTCGGGAAAGGTGCTCACCGGCCAGGCCGCTTTTACCGACTACAGCAAGGAGAAACCCGGCGTCCGCCGCAAGCTGACCGTAGCTGATCTGCCTCAGCCCTATGCAAGCAAGGATGTCGACAACGGCGCAGAGGGCGTGAAGATTGACCGCCCGCAGGGCGCCTGGCCGCAGGCTCCTGCCGGCTTTAAGGTGGACCTTTATGCGACAGGCATGAACCAACCGCGGCTCATCCGCACCGCTCCGAATGGCGACCTGTTTGTCGCACTCAGCTATGAGAACAAGATTCTGGTCTTCCGCGGCGTTGGCGCAGATGGCAAGGCAAAGCAGGTGGAAACTTTTGCTGATGGGTTGAGCTGGCCTTTCGGCATTAACTTCTATCCTGCAGGCCCAAACCCGAAGTGGGTCTACATCGGTAATACCGATGGCGTAGTTCGTTTCCCCTATCAGGTTGGCGATATGAAGGCGCGCGGCGCAGCGCAGCACCTTGCTGATCTTCCCGGCGGAGGAAAGCTGCGCGGCGGCGGACACTGGACGCGCGATATTGTCTTTTCGAAAGACGGCACGAAGATGTTGGTTTCGGTCGGCTCGCATTCGAATGTGGACGATGCGGACACGCATCCGGAAGAAAACCACCGCGCCGATGTGCTCGAGTTCACGCCTGAAGGCAAATTTCTCAAGGTCTATGCCTCCGGCATTCGCAACTGCGTAGGCGAGGCGATTCAACCTGTCACCGGCGAACTGTGGTGCTCGACCAACGAGCGCGACCGGCTCGGCGACAATCTTGTTCCTGACTACATCACGCATGTGCAGGAAGAAGGATTCTACGGCTGGCCCTGGTATTACATGGGGTCGAATCAGGACCCGCGTCATGAAGGCAAGCATCCGGAGCTGAAGGGGAAGGTGATTGTGCCTGATGTTCTGCTGCAGCCGCACTTCGCGTCGCTTGAGATGAACTTCTATGAGGGCTCACAGTTCCCCAAGGAGTACAAGGGCGATGCCTTTGCCGCTGAGCATGGCTCATGGAACAAATCTGCGCGTGCCGGATACGAAGTGATTCGCGTGCCGATGAAGAATGGCCATGCCACAGGCGAGTATGAGGACTTCCTCACCGGCTTTACGACGGCAGACGGCCATGTGTGGGGGCGGCCTGTGGGCGTTACGGTCGGAAACGATGGATCGCTCTTCGTCACCGATGATGGATCGGGATCGATCTGGCACGTGACCTACACCAGAAAATAGAATAAGAATCTTACTCGTCAGCTAACAAAGGCCGCCCTGTGCGGCCTTTGTCATTACTTTAGTTCAAAATTTATAGGTTCTTAGTTAAACGAAATTTATCTTGACAGCTTGTTTGCATAGGTGTCGTTATGTGTGCGCAGTTACTTAAAAAGTCTTAACTGATAGGTTAGATCAACCTCTTTACACTGCCTTTTCTGTTCTCCATTAAGTTGCATTGACATTTGCACTTATGTGGTCTGCGTGTCCGCTGGAGGAGAACTATGCGAATTGTAATCGCTTTAATTGCAATCTGTGCTGCCTTCTCGAATGTTGGAATGGCCCAGGAAATTGTCATTCCACAAGATGTTGCCCAACGACAACAAGCATTACCCGACACTGTGCTATATGGCGTCTTGTTTCGACAAGCTGCAACTTTCAAAGACAAAGCTGATGAATTAGACCGCCAAGGCAAGGACGGTTCTCCGTTCCGTAACCACTTGGCGCACAAGCTTCAAGTCACACCAGAGGAAGTTCTGTCTCTCAACACCGCGGCATTGCAATATCGAACAGAAATTGCGGATGTAGAGAATGAAATTCAACAGTCTGTTGCACGTTTTCAGGAGCAAAATTCCCACTTGGTTAAGGGGCAGCTTGTGCCGCCTCCGCCACCCGAAGCTCATTATCTGTGGCTCAAACATGAAGATGTCGCGAGACGTGCGCACGACCGCTTCCACGCGCTCGTGGGAGATGAGGAATTTGCGCGGATTGATTCTCTTGTTAAGGAACATATAACAAAGAACTTCCATCCTATCCAACCATCGCAGCAGTCAGTTGGAGCTACTGGCCCGACGCAGGGGGAACGATGAAAATAACACACTACTTGACCACTGCAATTATTTTCTATCTGATGCTTCTGCCGTATCACAACACAAACGCACAGGAATTTTATCCTGAAGAATCTGGCGCCTTTGGTTACACAAGCATTGATTTCGATCAACAGACCCAACGTGGTTACGGCTTATTCAGAAACGGACTTCTATGGTGAAGGCCCTTATTACTATCAAGCTACGGTAGAGTTATGGAGCAATGGGCAATATGCCTTCGGCCAATCACCTAACCCATCTTATCTTTCGGCAAGCGCCACGATTACTTATCAAGGCTCTGCGGGTAATACTTATACTGCAACCGGGGAGCACACTGCTTATATCAGTACGAAATTTTTTGGGGGACTCCTGAACGACCCCTATGGGCTGGAAGAATGGGCCGCTTATGGTATCGATGACCCATGGGAGTATCCATTTGCAGCATTTGGCCCTGAAACATCGCCGGAAGCGACTATGCCCTTAGGTGATACCTATGATTCAGCAATGGTTACCATTCCAGCTAAATGTGGAGATATACGAGATACTATCATCGGGGAGTATGAAACTTATGGTACGCCCCATTGGCCGCAATGCTCAGAATTCAGCAACAGCGGAAGCTCAGAGTATTTTACTTTTGCCAACCTTAACACTGGAAACTATAGCTGGGCGATCTTAGAACCATATTTCTATGAAAAAATGGACGCCTTATGGACGTTGCAAACTTTTACAATAAACAGCGCTTATCGCAATCCGGCCAGAGAATACGCAGCAGCAACCTCAAATGGGGGAAGGTATGCTCTTGGGAGCCGACATCAGTATGGTGATGCAGTTGATGTTGCAACCAATTCCCTAAGCACTTGGCAACCATATGCAAATAATGGGCACACCCTCGGAGGATGCGTTGAACCGTTTAGTGTTCAAAGAAATTACAACCATGCACATATTGATTGGCGAACCTTAGCAACAACGGGGCAAACATGGAGCAGATGCCCGAATGGGTGGTAAATATTTGAGATTTCTGCTCAACACAATAGTTCTCATGCTTTTCACCATGCTAGGCATGCCGTCGAATGCCCAGCATGGTGAAGTTACACCTCAAATCATTCAAGATCTACAGTCGGGTCGATGGCAGGTTCGTCGGGATGCCTTTGAACATCTTTTAGCGATTCCCGATGCTGTTGACCAACCACATGTTCAGGTTCTTTTAATTCAGCTAAGAGAACGTGAGAATATAGAGTCTAATAAAAATGACCCAGACCTTTTTGAAGATGATGACTATCTTGTCTATGATGACCGCTTTACATCCCTAGTACAGGAAATTGCGGTAAAAAATAATAATGGACGCGCATGGGATGCCCTTGCCAATATGCGCTATAATCCTGACTCGGAATACGGAAAATGGCTGGCAAGCCACCAGGAAGCCTTGCCATCTCTGGAAAAGCTTCTGCACAGCCCATATTTCCCCAGAAGAGCAAACGCTGTTTACGATATTTCCTTAATGCTCGCAAATTCAAAGGCCTTTGAATCAGTTAAAACCTTTTCTCCGCAAAAGTATCGTGAACTAAAGTCCGCTATACGCGTGAAAGCGGCTCATGAAAACTGGATGGTTCGCTATAACGCGATCAAGGGGCTCGGTTTAACAAAAGACCCCGAGGATATTCAACTTTTGGAAAAACTGGCAAGTGATGCCCACGACAAGCTAATGAAGAAAACTGCTTTAGAAGCTGTGCAGGCTATCAGAGAGGGCAATGTAAGGATTCACCCTGATTGATTTTCCAGCAAGCTCTGTAAGTAATTTCCTGCGACTTGCGACGCGCTCTTTCCATCCACTCTGCATGGGAGGAGCGCGCCACGATGTCTACTGTCGAAGATTTCCCCTACGAAACACGCCTCAATATCCTGCATGAGCCGCTTGAGCTGATTGATGAGAAAGCCCTCTCGGCTGCCTGTACCTACAAATGGTTTAATCAGACGCTCTGTCAGGTGAATGATTCGGTGGTGCGTCTCGGGGTGGTGGAAGGCGAGTACCACTGGCACAAGCATGAAAATGACGATGAGTTTTTCTACGTGGTCGAAGGACAGCTTCTGATCGATCTAGAGCAGCGCACCGTCAGCCTCATGCCAAGACAAGGATTTGTGGTGCCCAAGGGAGTGAAGCACCGCACGCGCGCTCCGCAGCGGACTGTGGTGTTGATGGTTGAGAATTCCGGGGTGATTCCTACGGGGAATTGAAACCCATCGGGAAAATGCAAAAGGCCGCTCGCGAGCGGCCTTTCTTTGTTCTGCTGATTTGGCTTATTGCATACCGCCGGTGCTGGTCTGCGATCCGGTGCTGGCGATCTGCGGCATGGTGTCGCGCAGGTATTTGTGCGGATTGACAGGGGTGTCACGGACGCGTACTTCGTAGTGAAGATGCGGGCCGGTACTGCGGCCGCTGGTGCCAACGTAACCGATGATCTGGCCGCGAGTGACTTCCTGGCCTTCGGTTACGGCATAGCCGGACAGATGTCCATAGAGCGTCTTGACGCCGTAGCCGTGGTCGATCACCACTTCACGGCCATATCCTGAACCACGGTCAGCCATTTCTACTGTGCCATCGGCTGTGGCGCGTACCGGTGTTCCAAAGCTTGAAGAAATGTCGATGCCGGCATGGAAGGCGCCTTCCCCATTGAACGGGTCCTGGCGTTCGCCAAAGGAGCTGGTCACCGGTCCAACTACCGGCCACAGCGAGGGCGCATTGGCGAGGCTCAGGATGTCGCCTCCGCCGCCAAAGGGACGCGAGGAGTTGAGGTTCAGCCCCGGATAGACGTGACCGGAGAGCGCAGTGCGGCGCAGCGTGGTCATTTGATCGAATGATTGGACGTAAGCCTGTTCATTGAAACTGTCAGAAGTATCGGTAAGCGGAGAATTTGCAGCCGCTGACGGAGCTTTGGCGGCGGATGAGGCCAGTTTGTTCTGGCGCAATCCATAGAGCGCGCTGATCTCGTTCGCCAGGGAGCCGAGCGAAGCCGCCTGCACTTCCTTCTCGTGCGCCACCTTCTCCAGCTGCGCGTAATCTTTCTGCAGGGCTTCGCGCTGCGAGCGGACCTGGTTGAAACTGGCTGTCTTGAGCAGCATGCGCGAATACGAGCCCGCCATGCCGGTGATGGTAAACGCGCCTACGATGGCTGCCGCCACGAAGACGTATGCGTAATGCAGCGGAATAGGAAGCTTCCGCAAGCGGCCATCTTCTTCGCGGGCAACAAAAATGATGTAGTAACGTTTACTCAATATCTTTTGCTCATCTGGGGAAAGTGCATTCAGAATCGTGTCCTGCGGGATACGCGGACTTCTGGATTCAAGCCGTGAACTGTTTCCAGAGATTCTCTGAAAGACGCTAACAGGTTGACGGAGTTCGGTCAATCTACGTTTAGCCGGATGATCCTTTTTTTGTTACCTCGGTCAGGTTACTTTGTGTCGCATAGAAAACTTCAGGGGTATGCTGGGTTTCGTGCCGGCGAAAAGAAAATCAGCACTCATCCCAGGCGAACGGGCCTTGATTGAAGTCATACGCAAGCGCGTCTCCAGGCGCGGAATCGTACGAACAGGTATCGGCGACGACTGCGCAGTGTTGCGTCCAAATGCCGGCGATGAAGTTCTGATTACGACGGATTTTTCCCTGGAACAGGTGCATTTTCGCCTGGACTGGCATCCTCCGGAGACCGTTGGACACCGCTGCCTGGCGCGGGGACTAAGCGATCTGGCGGCAATGGGCGCAAAACCTGCGGCTGCATTTCTTTCGCTGGCAGTTCCAGCGAAGCTGACTGTTGCTGAACGCGGCGCGAACTGGGTTGAGCGGTTTCTGGACGGACTGTTGGCCCTGGCGGACAAATATCGAGTCCCGCTCGCCGGGGGAGATACGGCGCAATCGCCTGCCTTTGATGAAAGCGGAAGCCGCCAGACCGGCATGGCGTCAGCGGATATTGTGCTGGTGGGCACTGTGCCCCGAGGCCGGGCGCTGCTCCGTTCGGGCGCACGGGCTGGAGACCTTATTTACGTCACCGGCGCGCTGGGGGGATCTGCCGCAGAGCTTCTGGCCCTCGGGCGCAATCCGCAGGCCTTCCGGAAATTGACCAAGGCGGCGCCGGGACACCCGCATCTTTATCCGGAACCACGTTCAGGCGTGGGAGCCAGGCTGCTTTCGTCACGGCTGGCGACTTCTGCGATTGACATAAGCGATGGGCTATCGACCGATCTTGCTCACCTCTGCGAGGAGTCCGGCCTGGCGGCTGAAATTCATGCTGCTTCGATTCCTGTTCACCCTCTTGCCCGGAAAGCTGAGTCCGATGGCTGGGTTCCTTCGGCATTGCATCTGGCGCTGCATGGCGGCGAAGACTATGAGCTGCTGCTTACGGCTCCTGCTGCCAGGAAGATTCCTGCAAAGATTGCCGGAGTGCCTGTCCATGCGATCGGGGTTATGAAGCGGCATGACCGCGGCAAATCGTTCATGGAAATTATCGAAAAAGACGGCAAACGATTGCCTATGGATGCAGGGGGGTGGGAACATTTTAGATAAATTGAATATTTTGTCTAAGATATTCTTATGAAATCCTCCTCTGTTACCGAAGCCAAACAAGGCTTGGCTACATTGCTGAATGCAGCACAGCGGGATGTTGGTGTGCCGCTCTCCGCACAGGAATATGCGCGCCTGCGGCAGCTGAATTCAGCGGAGTTTCAGAATTTCTGTGACCGCGTTGCCAAACAGGCTGCATCGCGTGGAATGAACGCCTCTGTCCTAAAGCATCTGCTACCTTCCGCCGACTGATTAGGCTGGATTAAGAAATAGTGTAATCGGAAAGAGACTGCAGGTACCTCCGCTACATTTTGCTCCCGCCGGAATGACAATCTGTTTAGAGATTGCACTAAAAACTAATTCGCTCTAAGGCAGTGTCTGGCGAATCGAATACTGCATGATTGGCGATGAAAAACGATTCCTCAGGGGCTAAAGCCCAGACATATTTTTGCCACTTCCGGCACGGCTAAAGCCGTGCCCTTTCAAAACCATTGCCTCCGTGGATTCGGCAGACACCGCCTAGTACAAGAACTCGCATGGTAGATATTCGCAACGGAGAAGTCCCCATTCAGTTTGTGAATGGGACTTCTCCGTTGTGTGCCCGTCTGGCAAAGACCGCCGTCCGCGCAGGACCCGCCGGAGACAAATCTTGATACTCTCGAAATAGTTATGCATACGAACAGGACGCGCGTTCGTTTCGCGCCTTCGCCGACGGGATTGCTGCATGTAGGCAATGCCCGCACAGCGCTTTACAACTGGCTGGTGGCTCGCCATGCGGGTGGCGATTTCATTCTCCGCATTGAAGACACGGACGTTGAGCGCAGCAAGGAAGAGCACGAGGCGCAACTGATCGAAGACCTGCGCTGGCTTGGGCTGGACTGGGATGAGGGGCCGGAGATTGGCGGGCCGTATGCTCCGTATCGGCAGTCAGAACGACTCGATATTTATCGCACACATACCGACCAGCTTTTAAGCGAAGGCAAGGCTTATCGCTGCTTCTGCACCTTTGAAGAGCTCGAGGCTGACCGACTGCGCGCTGTCGCTGAGCACCGCCCGCAGGTGTATTCCGGCAAGTGCCGCGCGATTGCGAAGGCGGATTCCGATGCGCGTGCTGCGGCGGGCGAGCTGTTTGCGGTCCGTTTGCGCATTCCGGAAAAGCCTTTGCGCTTTCACGATATTGTCCGCGGCGATGTTGAGTTTTCGAATGAGACGGTCAGCGACCCGATCCTTGTCCGATCAAGCGGCATGCCAGTCTATAACTATGTTGTCGCGGTCGATGACGCGCTGATGGAGATTACGCATGTGATTCGCGGCGATGACCACATCTCGAATACTCCCAAGCAGGTGGCGATCTACGAGGCCTTCGACTGGCCGGTGCCGCAGTTTGCGCATCTGTCGACGATTCTGGGCAGCGACCGCGAGCGGCTTTCGAAACGCCACGGTGCTACTTCGATTGCCAGTTTTCGCGAGATGGGCATTCTGCCCGAGGCGCTGGTAAATTATCTGGCGCTGCTGGGATGGGGCGCTGAGGGCGGCACGCGCGAGACCTTCACGCCGGAGGAGCTGGTGAAGGAATTCAAGCTGGAGCGCGTGACGGCTTCGCCTGCGGTCTTCGATTTCGACAAGCTGCACTGGTTGAACCGGCACTATCTGAAGCTCGCCGACCCTGCGCGCATTCTGGAACTGGCATGGCCTTATTTTGAGAAACTTGGTCTCTTGCCTGCGCAGGCTGCTGCCGATCAGGACATTGTTATGTGGTTCGGCAAACTGGTCGCGCTCTTTCTGCCGGCTGTCGATCGCCTGGAGCAGCTGCCGGAAAAGGCGCAGTTTGTTTTTCGCTTTGATCCGGCTGCGGCGCGAGGCAATGCCGAGAATGAAGCGATTCTCGGATCAGAAGCAGCGCAGAAAGTGCTTGCGGCTTTTGCCCAGCGCGTTCGCGGACATGAAGGCGCGGTGACTCCGGAACTCTTTAAGGCCTGGATGAATGAGACCAAAGCCGAGACCGGAGCCAAGGGCAAAGACCTGTTTCATCCCGTCCGCATTGCGCTGACGGGAGCGCATTCGGGACCGGAGTTCGACAAGCTGATTCCTATTTTTGAGGAAGGCAGTGGATTGTCGCTTCCTGTGCATGTTTTGAGTGTGCGGGAGCGGGTGGAGATGTTTTTGGGCGCATGAGCATTGCAGCCAAGCCGGTGATCGATCTCTCTTTTCCGCATAGCTGGTCGGTCGAGGTTCTGGAGAAGCGTCCTCTGATTGCTCCTGCGCGGCAGTTTATCTACCCCAAGCAGGTGGAAGAAGTCGAACGCGGCGCTCTTGAACTGCTCGTCAAGCCTGAGAATGGCGAGAAATTTCTGGCGACCTGTGCCGTGGGCTTTGCCGATCCGACTGCGCCTACGGGCGTTTGGAGCTGCCCGCATACTGACTGGCTCTGCGCCGTCTCCGGAGGTTACGCTTACCTCATCGACACGCTTCAGCCTGAGCAATGGAGCATGGTTCCCTATCGCCCTGTGCTTGCGGTGCGTGCTCTCGTCGAACAAGAACTTTTACTCTTTGTCGGGCACCACTCCATCCTTGCCTGGGGACGCGATGGGCAGGCGTGGCAGTCGCAGCGGCTTTCGTGGGAAGGTGTCGAGATCACCGACATTGTCGATCACACGCTCTGCGGCCTGGGCTGGGACCTGATGACGGACAAGGACGTGCCGTTTGTGATTGATCTCAGGACCGGTGAGCATACCGGCGGGATAAATAGTCAACAATAGCCTGCGACCAAATGGCACCGAAGGTGCGTATCCCCGTGCGGGAAGCACCTAGGCGGTTTTCTTTTTCCGGATGGCCGATTTCAGTGTCTGATCGATGCGCGTTTGCCAGCCCGGGCCAGTGGCCTTGAAGTGCTCCAGCACTTCGGGCGAGAGACGCAATGAAACCAGCTGCTTCGTCGGGGCCTTCTGCGGGCCGCGCTGGCCGCGGCCGTGAATGATGGTTGCCTGATCCCAATAAGCATCGACGGCCGCATCATCATTCGGATCGTAGGGACCATCTTCCGGATCGTAGGGAATATGATCGCCTTCCTTGTATGCTCGTACTCGCTCCCAGTCAGTCTCGCTCTTCTGCGCGTGCTTTTTCATAACGTCTCCTTTCCCTGCGAGATGCGTGGCGAAAAGAAATCACACGCACATCTAAATCTCGTTCTACATAGACCAGAGCAAGCACGACACCGAGCACATCTACTATGGCAACATCCATGTATCTGATCTCATTGTTACGAGTCGACTCAATGGTGAGCTTCTCCGGGTTCTCGTAAACCAGGTGAGCATCGGCGAAATCCAGTCCATGTTTCTTGAGATTGGCCTTTCGCTTCGCCTCGTCCCATACGATCACACTTTAATTGTAGCTACAATTAAAGTGCCTGGCTATAAATTTATTTCGAATGTATGGCTGAATAAAAACTCAGCGCGGCGTCTCCTTGTTCGAGCAGCCGGTAGCGATGGAGGCCTTCATATGCTGGCTCGAGTTTCTGTTTGCGATGATGTTCGGCGATCACGATCGCTTCGGGCATCAGCAGCTTTCTGCATTCACTGCTAAGCATTCCGAGTACCAGCGCATATTCTTCCGCAGCTTTGTATGGAGGGTCGAGGAAAATCATACCGAAGGACTGCCCTTGCTCCTTGAGTCGCTTCAACGTTGCCGCAACACTGCGGGTTTCAAGCTGCCAGCCTTCGCGAATTCCGAGTGAGGTTAGATTTGCGCGGATCGCGGCAATGGCCGGCGCAGCCTTTTCCACAAAGACTACCTGCCTTGCTCCGCGGCTCAGGGCTTCGATTCCATTTGCGCCGGAGCCTGCATACAAATCGAGAAACGCAGCGCCTTCGATGCGCGGTGCGAGCACGTTGAACAGCGTCTCGCGCAGGCGGTCGCTCGTGGGCCGTGTATCGAGTCCTCGCGGAGCAGTAAGTGTGCGGGAGCGGTATGTTCCTGCGATGACGCGCATCGACTCTGATCGTAGCTCACCGGTGCGCGTTCGTTTTCAAGAGGCGGGCATTCTACAATTACTGAAGCAGGCTTTAAGGAAAGAGGACGACAAGCATGCGCGGCTGGGCATTTCCGCTAGGGCGATGGATGGGCGTGGACTTACGCATCCACACATTTTTTCTGCTTCTGCTGGCGCTCTGTCTGCTTTCCGCGAATCTGGTGCATGTAGCGGTGTGGCGCGCGGTGATGCTGTGGCTCCTGCTGCTGCTTGCTGTGTTTGTGCGCGAAATCGCGCGCGTGATTGCGGCTGCCTACCATGGCGTGCAGCTGCGCAGCATTCTTTTGCTGCCCATTGGCGGGCTCTTTTCCTATGCGAATCCTGACAGCGCGGAGCGCGCCGGCGAAGGCGGAGTGCAAGCGTCGATGGCGCTTGTGGGGCCGCTGGCGAATTTTGGCTTTGCGCTGGCAGTGGGAGCGCTGATTGCGGGAGCTTCGCCCCATGTGCCTGTCTTTGCCAAGCCACTGGTGACGCCGCTGCACCTGATGCGCTCGACGGTATGGCTCAACGTCATCCTGGGCGCGCTGAATTTCATTCCCGCTTATCCGCTCGATGCAGGACGCATGCTGCGCAGCGGATTCATCCGCTCGCGCGGCGGAGCGCAGGCTACGCGCGCGGCATCCGGAATCGGCCAGATGATCGGCCTTGTTGCCGTGCTTGGCGGCATCGCGCTGCTCTTTATTCCCAATTCCCCGCTGGGGACGGGTTTGAGCCCGTGGCTCATCATGGGCGGCTTCTTCATCTTTGTGGGAGCGCAGCTCGAAGACCAGGGATTGATGTTCCAGTCGGTTGTGGACACGGTCACGATGCGCGATGTGATGCTGACGGACTTCGCTACGCTCTCGCCCTCGGACACGCTGGAAGACGCGCTTTACAAGGCCATTCACAGCCTGCAGGACGAGTTTCCCGTGGTGCGCGGCGCGAATCTTGTCGGCATTGTTTCGCGCCAGGGGATTGTCGAAGCGCTGCGCAGCGAAGGCAACGGATACGTACAGTCGATTATGTCGCGCGCGTTCCAGGTGGCGCAGCCTGAAGATTCGCTCGGCCTGATGATCCGTCGCATGGCGGGCGGACGTATGTCTCTGGTTCCGGTGACGGAAGGCGGAAGAGTCGTGGGCATTGTGACTCTGCAGAACCTGATGCACAGCATGGGAATGCTGGCTGAACATCGGCGGTTGAAACGCGACGCATAGACATTTCTCACCACAGAGGACACGGAGAGCACAGAGTAATCGAAACCCAGTTCATGCCAGATGAATTTGAATCCGTGCCTGACCGACCCCTTGCACCTGGCCTCTATCTTGTCGGCACGCCGATCGGCAATCTTGAAGACATTACTCTGCGCGCCCTTCGCGTGCTGCGCTCGGCAGACCGCATTGCCTGCGAAGACACGCGCCAGACGCAGAAGCTGCTGAACCACTTCGGCATCACGACGCCGACCATCAGCTCACATGAACACAATGAGGCTGAGCGGATTCCGGAGCTTCTTGCTGCGCTGAAGCAGGGCTCGCGCATCGCTGTCGTTTCCGATGCGGGCATGCCGGGAATCTCTGATCCGGGAATGCAGCTTGCTGCTGCGGCTATCAAAGAAGGTATTACCGTTTATCCCATTCCCGGCGCGAATGCGGCACTGAGTGCGCTGGTGGCTTCCGGACTGAATACGGAGCGGTTTCTCTTTATTGGATTCCTGCCTGCGAAGGCGGGCGCACGCCGCGCGGAGCTAGAGCAGCTGGCTTCGAGCGCTGAAGATGGCACAACGCTTGTTTTCTATGAAGCACCGCATCGCATTCTGGAAACACTTGGCGATGTTGAGGCCGTATGGGGAAAGGACTGCCGCGTTGCGGTTGCGCGCGAATTGACCAAGCTTCATGAGGAATTTTTGCGCGGCGGTGTGTCTGAAGTTGCCGCAGCGCTCAAAGAACGCGAGCGTGTTCGCGGCGAGATTACGCTGCTGGTTGAGGCTCGTGCCTTGTCGCAGGATGTCTCGTCCGGCAGCATTGAGGAACGTGTTGCTGCATTGCAGCAGGCGGAAAATCTCGATGAAAAAGATGCTTTGAAGCGCGTTGCGCGTGAGCGCGGGCTTTCGAAGAGCGATGTGTATCGGGAGTTGCAGCGGGAACGGGCGAAACGTTCGTGATGCCACTTTTGATGTCCTGCGAAGGATCCCAGGTTAGCTTCTCACCCCAACACGCGAAAATCGCGCGTGTCGGGGACCCCGATTCGCGAACCTGGGGCACCCGGGGTTAGGGCAACCGAGGCGAGAAACAAGTCCTTCGACTACGCTGCGCTCCGCTCAGGATGACAAACAAGAAAAAGGCCAGTGCGCTACTAGGGATGGGCGCCGGAAACGACTGCAGCCTGGCCTGAGCGCTGTATCCAGCGGCCGTTCTGCTTTTCGAGGTAGATCCATTCGCCCTGGTTGCAGAGGCTTCCGCACCAATCGAGCATATAGACCAGCGCGGCTGAGCGGTGCGCGTCGAAGTAGACATCGCTGAAATATGTCACTCCGGGATAGCCTGCATATTTGAGCTTCGTCGCGTTGCCGGCTGTGGCAGATGCGAGCGCGTTGCGGAACTCATTTGCGTCTGCTGATGAGAGCAGCGTGTAGGGGCGATCGAGGTGAAGGCTGGGCGTAAGCGTCTCGCGCTGGTACTTCCGTGCGTTGAAGTCGGCCAGGGCTTCCTGAAATGGCTTGGGATCGTAGCCGGGCGGCTTGAGCGCCGCATCTGGCGCTAGCTTTGGATTCATGTCATCGATGTTGACTGTCGTGTCTGCGATAGCCCATCGCTGGTTCTGGCCCGGGCCAAGATTGGCGAAGACGGCGCCAGGCATCACGGCTGAGTAGATGGCGTAAATATCGCGCTGCTTGCTTTCAGAATGCGCGGGATCAGAGTGGGGCTGGGCGGACAGGAATCCAGCGAAGAGTGTGCATACAATCGTCCATCGGCGGTGGATTCTCATGGACTCAAAGTTTCTTGCTCTCCCACCCTTTCATCGAACACCGCGACGAAAGGATGGGGCACCCGGTGCGGTTGCCTGGACGGCCAGTCCCTTAATGCGCGTTGGCCGAATCCCAGGGCGCGGGCGAGCGTGGGATCGGACTCTTATCGCGGCCCTTTACGCGGTCGTAGAAGTAGTCGGTGCTGGTCGTGCCGATTGACTCGTTGTACAGACTGGGCGCGCCTATGGCCTCCTTCAGCTCCTCGCTGAAGTGGTGCAGGGCCTTCAGGTGGTCGGCGGTTGCCGTGATCTCCAGGCGGCTCGTTTTCAGGAATTTCTGAAATCCGCGGTCGAGCAGATGGGCGATTTCGCCGCCGAGCAGAATGCCGGGGCCCTGTACGACGGCCGCGGGGCTGTCTCCCTTGTCCACGCGGGCAAGCACCGCGGCGCAGTTATTTTTCTGCGCCTGATAGCGCCCTGCGACTCCGGGGACCTCACGAACATCAAATTGAGAACCGCGAAGGTTCGCGAGGACTTCATCGAAAGTAAGCTGCTTTGTCTTCCTAGGCATAGCGGTAAAGGTGCGGCAAAGGCTAAACTTAAATGTAGGCTGCCGCGTACTTTCACTCTCGCACATTGCGCGGCCGGCTGCAATTACATTCGCCTATGGCTACTATGACGCAACTGACGGGCACGACGCTCCTGGATCGCATCGGCAATACACCCCTGGTGCGTCTGGAACGTGTGGCTGCGCACCTGTCCGGAATCCAGATTCTGGGCAAGGCGGAGTGGACCAATCCCGGCGGATCGGTGAAAGACCGTGCTGCGTCGTCGATTGTGGCTGCGGCGATGAAGCAGGGCAAGCTGGGCAAGGGCCAGCACCTGCTCGACGCCACCAGCGGCAATACCGGCATTGCGTATGCCATGCTGGGCGCGGCCATGGGCTTTCCGGTGACTCTTTGCGTGCCGTCGAATGTCTCGCCCGAGCGCAAAAGAATTCTGAACGCATACGGCGCCAACGTGGTCTGGACAGATCCGAATGACGGCTCTGATGGGGCGATCCGCAAGGCGCGCGAACTGGCTGCCGCAGAGCCGGAAAAATATTATTACGCCGACCAATATGGCAATGATGCCAACTGGCAGGCGCACTATCGCGGGACAGCCGACGAAATCTGGCAGCAGACTGCGGGACAGCTTACGCACTTCGTCGCAGGGCTCGGCACCAGCGGTACCTTTGTCGGAACGACGCGCCGCCTGAAGGAATTGAATCCGAAGATTCAATGCATTTCCATGCAGCCGGACTCGCCTTTTAATGGCCTGGAAGGCCTGAAGCATATGGCAACGGCGATTGTTCCGACGATTTACGACGCGTCACTGGCTGATCGTGATATTGAGATGTCCACGGAAACCGCCTATCGCACGGCAAAGCTGCTTGCCCGTACCGAGGGCCTGCTGGTTGGCGTATCGGCAGCAGCGGCGGTGGCGGCATCTCTAAAGATCGCCGAAGAAGAGGCTGCGGCGGGCCGTGAGGGGATGATTGTGACCATCCTGCCGGATTCGGCAGATAAGTACCTTAGCGAACGCTTCTGGGAGGAAGAGTAAGCAATGCTCAAGCTCAGCGAATCGATCTACAACGCACTGCGGAAACATGGCGAAGAGACTTATCCGCATGAGTGTTGTGGTGTGCTGCTGGGCCGCTCCCGCGACGGCGTGAACGAGGTGGAAGACGCGGTACGCGCGGGCAATACACGCACAGACTCGGCGCATAACCGCTACAACATTGCGCCGCAGGAACTGGTGCGCATCCAGCGGCAGGGCCGCGAGCGCGGGCTCGACATTGTAGGCTTCTATCACTCGCACCCGGACCATCCGGCGCAGTGGTCGAAGACGGATTTTGCTGAAGCACACTGGCTGGGCTGCTCGTATGTCATTACTGCGGTCGAAAAAGGAATTGCTAAGCAGACCAACTCGTTCTTTCTTGCGGGGACGAGCGAAGAGGACAAATCCTTTGAGGACGAAGCCGTGCAGGTAGAGGAGCCGGTAGCCGGGCGATGTTGACCGCCGGGCCGACTCACTGCTGCCTCCGTTCCAACCGAATGCACCAATGAAAGGATTTGTACGATGAAGATTTTTATCCCCACGCCTTTGCGCGTATATGTCGACAAGCAGGATGCCGTACAGGTGAAAGCCAGCACCGTGAGCGAGGCTCTCAGCGCGCTCACTACGCAGCATCCTGACCTGAAGAAGCATCTGTACTCTGATGAAGGTAAGCTGCGCGCGTTTGTGAATGTCTATTTGAATGACGAAGACGTGCGCTATCTGCCGGAAAAGGAAGCAACCACGGTGACGGACGCGGATTCGTTGTCGATTATCCCGTCCATCGCCGGCGGGACTGCGCGTCCAGCGATACGCGCCTTTGGCGCCTAACTGCGGGTCCTTCGCTTCGCTCAGGATGACAACTAGTGGTGGCGTGATGTTCGCGCCGACAAATGATTTGAGGTAAACATGCCAACTCTTACAGAAGAAAAAGTGGCGCAGCCACAACTTAGCAATGAGGAAATTGCCCGCTACTCGCGGCACCTGATTCTGCCCGAAGTGGGCCTGGAGGGTCAGGAGAAGCTGAAGGCGGCGAAGGTCCTCTGCGTCGGTACCGGTGGACTCGGCGCGCCACTCACCTTCTACCTGGCGGCGGCTGGAATCGGCACGCTCGGACTGGTGGATTTTGATGTGGTCGATGAGAGCAACCTGCAGCGGCAGATCATCCATAGCACGAAGGATGTGGGCCGGCCGAAGATTGACTCGGCTGCGGATAAGCTGCAGGCGCTCAATCCCTATCTGAACATCGTGAAACACGAGACGATGCTGACCAGCGAGAACGCGCTCGAGATCATCAAGGATTACGACATCGTTGCCGACGGCACGGACAACTTCCCGACGCGCTATTTGGTGAACGACGCCTGCGTGCTCAGCGGCAATAAGCCGAATGCCTATGCGTCGATCTTCCGTTTTGAGGGCCAGGCCAGCGTCTTCGCCACCAAAGACGGCCCGTGCTATCGCTGCCTCTATCCCGAACCGCCACCGCCGGGGCTTGTTCCTTCGTGCGCGGAAGGCGGCGTGCTCGGCATTCTGCCCGGACTGCTGGGCGTGATTCAGGCAACGGAAGTCATCAAGCTGATTCTCGGCAAGGGCGATCCGCTGATTGGACGCCTGCTGCTGGTGGAAACGCTGGGGATGAAGTTCCGTGAGCTGAAGCTGCGCAAGAACCCCGACTGCCCGGTGTGCGGAACGCATCCGACGGTGACCAAGCTCATCGACTATCAACAGTTCTGTGGTATTGTTCCTGAACAGAAACCGGCCTCTATGCAAAACGGAATACCGCAAATTACTCCTGTTGAACTGAAGCGCAGGCTCGATGCCGGCGAAGACGTCTTTGTCCTCGACGTGCGCGAGCCGCATGAATACCAGATCGTCAATATCGGCGCTCCGCTGATTCCGCTTGGCGACCTGCCCAACCGCATCAACGAGCTCGACCCGAACCGCGAGATCGTGATTCACTGCAAGTCCGGCGGGCGCAGCCAGAAGGCCGCGGAGTTCCTGCAGAAGAGCGGCTTCAAGAATGTCGCGAACCTTGCAGGCGGCATCACGGCATGGGCGACGGACGTCGATCCCAAGCTGCCGAAGTACTAGACCAGCAAGTTACACCAGACAGCGGCGCGCTTTCAGGCGCGCCGTTTTGTTGGTAGAGTATGCGGCGAGGGAGGGACTGCTATGCTTTTCCGTGCTGTTCTTGCTGTTCTCATCTTTACCCCAATCGCCTTCGCGCAGAACACACCCACACCTTTTGAAGGCACGCACTGGACATTGACCGAGCTGAATGGCGTAGCTGTGACTCCATCCGGGCCGCGCGCTGCTTATCTTGAGTTCGCTGATGGAAATAAAGTCTCAGGCAGCACGGGGTGCAATCGCCTGACAGGAAGCTATGACCGCAGCGGCAGTTCGCTGAAGCTGCACCCGGTTGCTACGACCATGATGGCCTGCGTCGGCCAGGCGATGGACCTTGAGAACAAGCTCAAACCCGCCCTCGGGAAAGTAACCCGCTATCGCATGAACGGCGACAACCTGACTTTTTACGCGCGAAAGCGTGTTTTGGCGAGATTGAAAGCTGAGCCAGCAAACCAGTCCGGTTCTGAAAATTGATTTTGCCCAACTTATAGACGCGTGCGTATACTCCCGTGTGCCGCTTGAACTTTATTCTTTTACGCGGCAGAAAATTTTGGGAGGCTCCGGTTCTTCATGGACCTCGTTCTTATACGCATTGTCTTTGTCCTCGTATTTGCGGCTGCCTGCTACTTCTTCCGGCCTTACAACCTGCCTGGTGTGCTTTCCGCTGTCATCGGGGCAGCGATTGCCGGAATTGTGATCGTCTTTGAGGTGCGCGTGCGCTCGCTCAGTCTGCGCCGCCTGATCGGCGCGGTCACGGGCAGCGTTCTGGGCATCCTGGGAGCGTTTCTCTTCAGTCTTGTATTGGTGAACAGCCTTCCCGCGGGAAACTCGCGCAGCCTGATCGAGATTTTTGTCCTGCTGCTGATGTCTTATGTGGGGCTGGTGGTAGGAGCGAGCAAGGGCGACCTTCTCAATCTTTCCGCGCTGGGTGGATTGTTCGGAAGCGAACGCCAGGGGAAGCTGGATATCAAGCTGCTTGACACCAGCTCGATCATCGACGGGCGCATCGCCGACATGGCCGAGACCGGATTTATTGGGGGAGCTATTGTTATTCCGGAATTTGTTCTGCATGAGTTACAAATGGTGGCCGACTCCTCAGACTCATCCAAGCGCCAGCGCGGACGGCGCGGGCTCGACGTTCTGCAGCGAATGCAGGGCAATTCGCTGCTCATCGTGCAGATTATCGAAGACGATTTCCCGCAGATTCGCGAAGTGGATCTCAAGCTGATCGAGCTGGCCAAGAAGCTCGACGCCAAGATCATCACTAACGATTTCAATCTCAATAAAGTGGCTCATCTGCATCGCGTGCAGGTGCTCAATATCAATGACCTTGCCAACTCGCTCAAGCCGGTCGTGCTGCCCGGCGAAAAGATGCATGTCGTCATCCTGAAAGAAGGCAAGGAATACGACCAGGGCGTCGGCTACCTCGACGATGGAACGATGGTGGTCGTCGACCATGCGCGCCGCATGATCGGGCGCTCGGTGGAGATCAGCGTGACATCGGTTCTGCAGACGGCTTCGGGCAAGATGATCTTTGGGAGGACGGAAGAGACACCGCAGAAACTTGATGCCGTACGCGTTGCTACCGAGGTACGCGAAGTTCCCGGTTAAACGCGATTTCATCTGGAATCCAATCCCGCCATATACACTCGCCTGTATGCGCGTGGCCTATTTCCCTGACTCGTTTCACGAGATCAACGGCGTCGCCCACACCAGCCGCCACTTCGAGGTATTCGTCCGCCGCCGGAACCTGCCGTTCCTCATGGTCCGCGCCGGGAACCGCAAGCCGCGCCTGCTCACCGAAGGGCAGCTCACGACTCTGGAGCTTCCCCGAGGACCGCTTTCTTTTGGTCTCGAAAAAGATCTGCGCTTCGATATTGGATTTTTTCGCTATCTGCCGTATGTTGCCCGCATCCTGCGTAATTTTCGGCCGGACGTCATCCACATCACAGGCCCCAGCGACTTTGGCTTCATGGGCGTTCTGCTGGCGAACCACTACCGGATCCCGCTTGTAGCCGCATGGCATACCAACGTGCATGAATATGCGGCGAGGCGGGCGCAATGGTTCCTGAAGCTGCTGCCGCAGAAGACCGCGCCCAGGGTTGCTGAAACTATAGAGAATACGAGCTTTTTTCTAAGCGCCCAGTTCTATTCGATCGGCCGCGTGCTCTTTGCTCCCAATCCCGATCTCTGCCGGCTTCTTGAAAATGCAGCGCATCGCCCTTGTGTGCTGATGCAGCGCGGCATTGATACGGAGCTGTTTTCGCCTGCGCGCCGCGACCGCAAATCTGACGACAAGGATTTCGTGCTTGGCTTTGTTGGCCGTCTTTCGGTAGAGAAGAACGTCGCTTTGCTGGCGCAGATTCGCGAAGAGCTGCTGGCCGCAGGTGTGAGCAATTTTCGCTTTCTGATTGTCGGCCACGGGGCGGAAGAAAACTGGCTGCGCGAGCATATTCCCAATGCCGAGTTTCCCGGAGTGCTGCGCGGTGCAGAGCTGGCGCGCGCGTATGCCAACATGGACCTCTTCGTCTTCCCCTCGCACACCGACACATTCGGCAATGTCGTGCTCGAAGCACTGGCCTCCGGCGTGCCCGCGATTGTTACCCCTGATGGCGGTCCGCGTTACATCATTAAGGAAGGGGTAACCGGCTTTGTGGCCGAAGACAGCGGCTTCACCCAGGCGATTCTCCAGCTTATGCAGAATCCAGAGCGGCATTGTGAAATGCGCGGAGCGGCCCGGACGCACGCGCTCAGCGCATCCTGGGATGCGGTCTTTGAGACGGTCTACGAAGCATACTCACGGGCTTTAACGCCTCTTATTCGTCATTGAACAGACCTGCCTGGCAACCAGTTATAAAACTATTTAATAGGACTTATAGCGAACTCTTCATAGTAACCAGAAAATTGCCGCGATCCGATATATTCCCCTCATTATTTTCTGTTGCACTCTGTCTTGATTGATTTACTATCCCTCCAATGTCTACGCAGTAACAGTGCAGTGACAGTTACAAAAGCTCCTCCAGGAGCTTGCAGATGTTAGGGCCCCAAAACAGCAAGGCTGATTTTCTTTTCTCGAAGGAGTGTTATGGCTATGACGCACAGAGCGCATCTGCGCCTGTTTTCTCTGTTTCTATGGCTTGCCGTTCTCGCAGGGGACACGCAAACCGTTTTCGCACAAGCTACTGCAACCGCCAACATTACTGGAGTTATCACTGATCCGAGCGGGGCCGCTGTTGTAGGCGCTTCTATTACTGCAACCAACACTGCAACCAATGCCGAGCGCAAGACTGTAACCAATGGTTCGGGTGAGTACCGTTTCGACCTGCTGCCGGTCGGGACTTATCAATTGCAGGTAGAAGCCAGCGGGTTTAGCGTAGCTCAGGTCAATGACCTGCATCTGGTGGTGGGAACCACGTTGACCATCAATGTCCCCATACATACCGGCCAGGTAGCGCAGACGGTGGAAGTGACTGCAGGCAGCCAGCTGGTTGATACTGAAAAGACCGACGTTTCGACGGCTGTTACTCAGCAGCAGATTCAGGCTCTACCTTTGAACGGTCGTGACTTTGCCAACCTGGCCATTCTCGCTCCCGGCGTCAAGCAGGTCGACAGCTATGACCCCACTAAGAACCGCTATGCCGTCTATGCGGTGAACGGCTCCACGGGCAGAAATACAAACACTACCGTCAACGGCATCGATAACAAAGACAACACGGTGGGCGGCGCCGTGATGCAGCTTCCGCTTGAAGCGGTCGAAGAGTTCAACATCAGCCCCAACCGCTTTTCCGCTGCGAATGGACGTAGCGAAGGCGCGGCCCTTAATGTCGTGACCAAGTCAGGTACCAACCAGTTTCACGGCGCGCTCTACGGCTTCTTCCGGACGCAGGACTTCCAGACAAACAATTATTTCGCTGAAAAAGACAACCAGCCCAAGCCGGACTACAGCCGCCAGCAGTACGGCGGATCTTTCGGCGGACCAATCCGTAAGGACAAAGACTTCGGTTTTTTTGCCTATGAAGGATTGCGCGAGCGCTCCAGCATTTCAGTAAACCCCGTTTCTTACAACGAACTTGCTCTGGTCGCACAGGCCAACCAGACGCTGAAGATCTTCAGCGATCCACCACAGCCGTCACATACCATTCCGACACCGTTTGATGACAAGCGTTATAACGGCCGTATCGATCATGCCTTCAGCCCGAACGAGAAGGCATTCATCAGCTATACTGCGCAGGACAACAAGAGCAACAATGACCAGGCAAATGCGCAGGTCGATCTCACGGAAGGCAATTTCACCATCAATGATCTGATCTTGACGAACTTCACGCTGAACTCTGTTCTCACGCCGAACATCATCAACAATTTCACCTTCGGCTTTCAATATTGGAACAACCTGATCGACTCCAAGACACGCTCTCCTTTCTTCTTGTTTCCGGATGGAACCAGCTTCGGCACCAATGTGAACGTGCCGCAGAAGTCGAGCCAGCATAAGTTCCAGTTCCGAGACGACTTCTCCTGGAGCCACAGCAGCCATACGCTGCGTGCTGGTGTGGACTTCATCTATGAGCCGCAAGTCGGCGGTTTCTTTGAAAACAACCCGACACCTGAATTTGAATTCTTTGATTCGGCAGAAAACCTGCTGACAGATACAGCGGACTATCCGCAAGGATTCTCGACTCCTGGCGCTGTACAGGCCATGACCGGAACATCAGGCGATCCGTCTTTCGATCTCTCGCCTAAAATGCTTGGTCTCTACGTTCAGGACGACTGGAAAGTAACGCCCCGCCTGCTGTTGAACCTTGGCATTCGCTATGATCGGGACATCGATACCTACGGTGTCGATATACAGCGCAACAGCCGCACTCATCAGGAACTGCTGGCCGCGGCGGAAACCGGCGTGCCCACAGTGCCGGCTGGCGGGAACCCTGAAACGTACCTCACTGGCTATACACCGAACCTTGCAAACATCGGCGGTGACTACTTAGGGCTGCCGAAGAACGACAATCTCGACATCAGCCCCCGTATCGGCTTTGCTTATGATGTTTTCGGCAACAGCCGGCTGGTGGTGCGTGGCGGCTATGGCCTCTATTACGGACAGACCTTCGAGAACATCCCGCTCTTCATGATTCAGCAGGCCAACAACCAGGTGTTCGCCAACACATTCAGTATTGAATGCAATGGCCCGGGAGATACAACCTGCGGCAGCGATCAGATTGTTCCCGGCACCGGCATTCTGCTCAGCCAGTACCGTTACGGCGTGGATCCATATCCTGTGATTCCGCCGGCAGGCTATGACCTTGCACCAGGTTCGACGGGCCGCATTATGGATCCGCATTACCGCAACCCCTACACGCAGCAGATCAACTTTGGGCTGCAGATTGCTCCCAACACGCACTCTGTTGTTGAAATCGAATACGTGCAGGCACGCGGGCTGCATGACGATAAGACGGTCAATACAAACCCGCTGCAATATTTTGCCCAGGGTTCACCCCGTCCCTATACGGCAGCACTCAACGCAGCCAACGCGCCTGTTCTTGGCCGTATTGCGGTCGAGAAATCGATTGGCCGCTCCTATTATGACGGACTGAACGTAAGCTACCGGCAGCAGATGTGGAAGCGCATCGCAGCTACAGCAAACTATACATGGTCAAAAGCGATGGCCTTTGAAGGCGCTGCAGCCTCCTTCCGCAACACGGCCACCAATCCCTTTCTTGGTCAGTTCCGCAGGCAGGATTATGGCCCATCACCTAATGACGAGACGCATCATCTGACCGCAGCCGGCACGATTTCCCTGCCCTGGAAGATCGATGTTTCACCCATCTTCCAGATCGGTTCAGGACGCCCGGTGGATATCATCCAATCATCCAGTGATCTTTGGGGTGTTGGAAGCGGCGCCAGCAGTCCGCATGCGATCATTCCGGCTGGAGCCAAAAAGAATGCAGCCAGCTATGTCGCCTTTGCAGGCATTGGAAAGAGCAATTATGGGCCGTGCCTTGAATCGGGGGCCTGTCAGGAAGTAAATTACGACAGCTATCGCGGCCCGGCATTTGTTGAGCTCGACGCCCGCATCAGCAAGACCATCACCATAGCTGAGAAATACAATGTCAATCTCTTCTTCCAAGGATTCGACCTCACCAATCGCGCAAACTTCGGATCGAGCATTGACGGCAATGTCAGTGACTACAGCACTGATTCCACCCAAAATACCTTCCTGCAGCCAACCGACTTCATCACGCCGAACAGCACCGTCATTCCACGGTCGTTCACCGGTGAATTCGGAGCGCGCTTCAGCTTCTAAGACAATGAGCCCGCTATAATGGCGGGCTCTCTTCTTTCGGGAAACATGTATGGTATTCCTGGCGAAGCGTGAAAGCACGACATGCTGCATTGCGGGAGGCGGTCCTGCGGGGGTAATGCTCGGCTACCTGCTGGCGCGCGCTGGCGTCAGCGTCATCGTGCTTGAAAAGCATAAGGATTTCTTTCGCGATTTTCGCGGCGATACGATTCATCCTTCGACGCTCGAGCTGATGCATGAACTCGGACTGCTCGAAGAATTTCTGAGATTGCCGCATCAGGAAATTCGGAGTGTCGGTGGGCAGTTTGGCGATTTCGTATTTACCGGCGCAGACTTTTCTCGTCTGCCAGTGCAGTGCAAATTTATTGCGCTCATGCCGCAGTGGGACTTCCTCAACTTTCTTGCAGAGAAAGGCAAGCGCTTCCGCACATTCGATCTGCGCATGGAGCACGACGCAACCGGCCTGATCGAAGAAAATGGCCGCGTTCGCGGTGTCCGCGTGCAGACCCCAAATGGAACGACAGAGATTGAAGCAGATCTGGTCGTGGGTTGCGACGGACGGCATTCGACCATACGCGAAGCGACCAAGCTTGAAGTGATCGATATCGGCGTTCCCATTGATGTGCTGTGGTTCCGGCTGAGCCGTAAGCCGGACGAGCCGTATCAGGCACTCGGCCGCATTGATTACGGCAAGATGCTGATACTCATCAACCGCAACGATTATTTCCAGGCCGGACTCATTGTGCGCAAAGGCACGTTCGACGCGGTGAAAGCGGCTGGATTGCCGGCATTCCGTGCGTCCTTGCTCGAGATTGCGCCTTTTCTCGATCAGCGCGTCGATGAGATCACGGATTGGGAGCAGGTCAAGCTGCTCTCGGTGCAGATCAACCGCCTGCAGCAGTGGTATAAACCCGGACTGCTTTGCATCGGCGATGCGGCACACGCCATGTCGCCTGCCGGTGGCGTAGGCATCAATCTTGCCATTCAGGATGCTGTGGCTGCGGCGAATATTCTCGCTGTCGCACTGCGGGAAAAGCGCGTGACGGAGGCGCTTCTCCAGGAGGTGCAGGATCGGCGTGAGTTGCCGGTGCGCATCATACAGGCCATGCAGGCGCGCATGCACCATGCATCGCTGAACTTCCTCGGCACTTCAGTAAAAGCACACGCTCCATGGCAGATACGCGCATTCCTGCGCATTCCCGGATTGAAGTTCATCGCAGGGCGCGTTCTGGGGCTTGGGGTTCGTCCAGAGCATATTCACACTCCGCTCCAATAAAAAACACGCCCAATTTCTGCATCGAACTCAATCTCGTCTGCTTCTAAAAAGAATCACTTATGAGTGCGGATGCAGCGACCTGGAAGCCAAAACATAACCCCTGGGCAGTTGCGCTGACCGTGACGCTGGCCACTTTTATGGAGGTGCTCGATACCTCCATTGCCAACGTCGCTTTGCCGCATATCGCTGGAGGACTGGGCGCATCGCAGGACGAGGCGACGTGGGTGCTCACTTCGTATCTCGTATCGAATGCTGTGATCCTGCCTATGAGCGCGTACCTGACGTCGTTTGTCGGGCGCAAGCGCTTCTATATGTGGTGCGTAGTGCTCTTCGGCATCAGCTCGGCTCTTTGCGGGCTGGCGCCATCGCTGCCGCTGCTGATTTTCTTCCGCGTGCTGCAGGGCGCTGGTGGTGGAGGCCTGGCTCCGAGCGAACAGGCGATTCTTGCCGACACTTTCCCTCCCCAGAAACGCGGGCAGGCCTTTGCCGTTTATGGCCTGGCTGTTGTGGCTGCACCTGCAATCGGCCCAACGCTGGGCGGGTGGATCACGGACAACTATGACTGGCGCTGGATCTTCTTTATCAATGTGCCTGTCGCCATTCTTTCTCTCTTCCTCACCAATCGCATGGTGGAAGATCCTCCGCATATCGAAGCGGAAGTAAAGCGGCTGCGCTCGAAGGGACTGAACCTGGACTATATCGGATTTGGCCTGCTGGCCATGGGCTTCGGGTCGCTCGAATTCGTTCTCGACAAAGGGCAGGAAGACGACTGGTTCGGCTCGCGGCTCATCACTTACTTCATCATTTTGTGCGTGACGTCGCTGCTGACCCTGCTTATCTGGGAAATCATTCAGATCCGCAAAGGCCACAAGCCGATCCTTGACCTTACGCTCTTCCGCAACCGCACCTTTGCTGTGTCGTTTGTGCTGATGTTCGTCCTCGGCTTTACCCTCTATGGCACGACTGTGCTCATTCCGCAGTTTGTGCAGACGCTGATGGGGTACACAGCCGAGCGTGCCGGACTGGCGCTTTCACCGGGCGGCGTGACGGTCATGATCATGATGCCGCTGGTCGGTTTCCTTGTCGGGCGGATCGATCCTCGTTACCTGATCGTCTATGGATTTTCCACGCTGGCGCTTGCCATGGCGCGCATGCATACACTTGATCTACAGGTGAGCTACGCCTATATTGCGACGCTGCGCGTTCTTCAGGCGTCGGGGCTGGCGTTTCTCTTCGTGCCTATCAATACCGTTTCCTATACCGATATTCCGCGAACGAAGAGCAACGATGTTTCCGGCCTGACAAACCTTGCCCGTAATATCGGCGGCAGTGTGGGAACCTCGTTCCTTGTGACATGGCTTGCGCGGCGCAGCCAGTTTCACCAGGACCGGCTTTCCAGCCACCTCACACAATCTGACTCCGCATTCCAGCAAAACGTGACCTCGCTGGGACGATACCTGCAGCACAGCGCCGGAAACGTGGTTTCCTCCACACAGGCGCAGATGATGGCCCAGGGGAATCTCTACCGCCAGCTTCTCACGCAAAGCTCGGTGCTTGCCTATCTTGACGTGATTGCGGTTCTCTCCGCGTGCTGCCTGTGCATGATCCCGCTGGTTTTCCTGATGAAGAAGCGCAAGGCGGGCGGCGGTCCGGCAGCAATGCACTAGAATAGTTCTTCCGCGCAAATCGAAATTCAGCAAGCGGGAAGATCACCTTTTAGAGGTATTCAGTGCGCCGTTTGATCGCCTTTTTCTCCCTCTGTCTGCTCCCCTTTCCCTTCCACGCCTACGCGCAAAAACAATGGACCGTCTCTGACATCTACGGCGGTCGCATCTCCATGGGCCGTCCTCCGGGAGAGATGACATGGGCGCCGGACGGTACACGCGCCATCTATATCGGCGACAACGGCGACATGATGGAGATGGATGCTGCCACTGGCAAAACCGGCAGACTGCTGAGTCATGAAAAGCTTACGCCCATCATGCATGTGCAGCTGAATGAGAAGGACCGTGATCATCGCGGGCGCTATGGCGAGCCGGACTATATCTGGGCGCCGGATTCGAAGCACCTGCTCTTCGACACTAATGGAACCTTGTGGATGTATGACCTGAAGACCGGTGTTGGCACCGAGGTCGGCCACACGGGACAAGGCAGCGGCGACGATCCAAAATTCTCGCCCAACGGGCAGTACATCTCTTATCTTCACGACCACAACCTCTACGTCGGCAGGCCGTCGGCAACTGCGACAGCCGTAACGAATACGCATGAGCCGACGCTGCTGAATGGCGAGGTGGACTGGGTCTATCTTGAAGAGCTGGACGTGCGCAGCAACTATTTCTGGTCGCCGGACTCGAAGCAGCTGGCCTACCTGCAGATGAACGAAGAGGCTGTGCCGCAGTATCCGATCACGGACTGGGTCCCCACGCACGCCACCATAGACCAGCAACGTTATCCGCAGCCCGGAGATCCGAATCCCGGCGTGCGCGTCGGCGTCGTGAGCGCAGGCGGCGGCAAGACCACATGGATCAAGGTCCCGCTCGATGCGGGCAACGACTACATTCCGCGCTTTGGATGGGTTGATCCGCACGTTCTCTGGATTGAAGCACTGACGCGTGATCAGAAGCATATGAACCTGTACTTTGCGGATGCGCGTACAGGCGATGCGCGGCTGGTCCTGGCGCAGAACGACGACAAGTTCTTCGATGCGACCTACGATGTAAATTTCTTTGCGCCGGGCGAGTTTCTGATTACCAGCTGGCGTGATGGCCACACGCACATCTATCGCTACACTTATGTGGCGGCGAATCCTCTGAATGGCGAGGCCCAACTCGCCGGACAGCTGGAAAAGGGCGATTATGAAGTGCACGGAATTCAGTCGATTGATCTGAAGAGCCGCACTGTGTATTACACCTCCAATGAGGGCGATCCGCGCCAGCAGCAGATATGGAGCGTGAACCTTGACGGCTCGGGCAAGAAGCGCATCTCAACCAGTAATGGCGCGCACGATCCGGAATTTGCGGAAGGCACTTCAAACTATTTCGACAAAGCCTCTGACCTGATGACGCCGCCTTCACTTGACCTCTGTCATGCAGGCGGTCAGTGCCAGAATATCTGGCATCCAAAACAGCTCGAAGAATACGAGATGGTAAAGCCTGAGCTGCTTGAGCTGAAAGCTGCCGATGGCAAAACCACGCTCTATGCATCACTGCTGCTGCCGCCGGGTGCAACATCTCCGGCCAGCGTGCCGCTTATCAACAATCCCTACGGCGGCCCGCATGCTCAAACCGTGCGCGATCACTGGGGCGGTCCGAATTTCCTCTTCGATGAGCTTCTGGCGCAGCATGGTTTTGCCGTGCTCCGGGTCGACAACCGCGGAATGGGCGGGCGGGGACGTGATTTCGAGCAGGCTGCGTATCGCAACTTTGGCCCGGTGCAGTTGAGCGATCAGCTTGCGGCCATCGACCAGGTACTCACGAAATATCCGCGGCTCGACAAGAACCGCCTCGGCTGGTGGGGATGGAGCTGGGGCGGGACCTTCACGCTGAATGCGCTCTCTCACTCTGACCGCTTCCGTGCCGGAGTCGCTGTTGCTCCGGTGACTGATTTCCGCAACTACGATTCCATCTATACGGAGCGCTATCTCGGCCTGCCCGCGCAGGAGGCTGACGCGTATCGCGACTCATCTGATCTTGAAAGCGCGAAGAACCTCAAAGGACACCTGCTGCTGGTTCATGGAACGGGCGACGACAATGTTCACTTCGCGAATTCGATTCAGTACATCGAAAAATTGATCGACGCGCACGTGGCCTATGATTTCCAGCCATATCCGCGCAAGACACACTCCATTGCCGGGCCGGTGGCGCATACGCATCTCTTCGAGCGGATCCTCTGGCACTTTGATACTTACCTGAAAGCAGGAGCGGCACAGTGAGCCATCCCGCAGAGCGAGCTGATTCGCATGAGCCCTTGCGCGGCCGTACCACGCTGGGCGATTTCGAACTGACCGTTCTCAGCGACGGTTTCTATTTTCTCGATGGCGGCGCGATGTTCGGCGTAGTCCCGAAGCCGTTGTGGGAAAAACGAGCGCCGGCCGATGAGCAGAACCGTATTCTGCTGGGACTGAACACGGTCGTGGTGCGCACCGGCAAACATACCGTCGTTATCGAAACCGGAATTGGTAACAAGCTCAGTGACAAATTGCGGCAGATTTACGGTGCGCAGGAGAAACTGCTCGACGCTTTTGCTGCCGCTCAAATCAAGCCGGAAGAAGTCGACATTGTAATCAACTCCCACCTGCATTTTGACCACTGCGGATGGAATACGACGCGCAGGCCGGATGGCAGCATAGTGCCGACATTTCCCAATGCGCGTTACTTTGCGCATCGCGGCGAAGTCGAGCATGGGCATTTGCAGCTGGAGCGCGATGCCATCAGCTACGTCAGCGCGAATTATGATCCTCTGGCTGAAAGCGGACAGATGACTCTGCTCGACATCAAGCGCGGCGAGATGCAGGAGATTGTGCCGGGAATCTCAGTCGAAGCATTTCCCGGACACACATTACAGATGATGGCTGTGCATATTGATTCGGGCGGCAGACGCGCATGCTATATCTCTGACCTGGTCCCAACCAGCGCGCACCTCGACGTGACATGGGTGATGGGCTACGACCTTGATCCACTGACATGCATTGAAGAGCGCAAGCGCTTCTATGCGCGTGCCATTCCGGAGCAGTGGCTGGTGCTCTTCACTCATGACCACCACACGCCCTTCGGCTATATCGAACGAAATGACAGGGGCAAGCCGACGATGAAGTCAACTTAAGCGCCAAGACTTAGTTGATGCTTCTCAGTGGCGAGACACCTGTTGTAGTCGGGATGATGGAATCGGTGATAGACGTAGATGTGATCGTGCCATTTTTCGTACACATGGCCTCTGAAGGAATATGTCCGCATGATGTGGTCCCTGCATAGCTGGCGTTCCGGACTTGAGTTGAAATCGCGAATGGCCGCTAGAACACCAATCTCATCCGTGACCGCAGTATCCGGATATCCTGAAATGTCGTCGAGATAGCACCAGACACGCGGAAGAACATTCTGCTTTGACAGGATGGGAAGCGCTGCCATGGTCGAGCTGTAAAAGTCCAGATCGAAGAAGATCGCTCCAAGCGGCGCATCGGCGCGAGGTTGCCAATCGTGAAGGGTCTGGCTCACGTTGCCCAGAATCAATTCGGCCCCCCCGGCAATACGCTTTTCGAGCGCGGCTACGTCCATCTCATAGGAACCGATGGGCAGGGCGTACAGCTGATCGCGCGGATCATTGCTGGGCGGAAGGCCTGCACCGTTGTCGAACCCCGTTAGAAGAATCTCAATTCCCAGAAGCTTCTCGATTTCGCGGCGATGCTCCATCAGGCAGACCATGCCGTTCCCGCCGGCCACTCCCATTTCGACGGCCGTCATGGCCTTATGTCCAAGTTTTTTTGCTTCCTCGGCGGCATGAAACAGGCACCAGCCATACCATGGACGATTTACGGCGCCGGCGTTCAACCGGGCACGGTATGATCCGACCGGAAAACGTTGCACCAGCTTGCGTAAGGCTAAAACCCGTAAAGGAACAGGGCGGGAAGAAACATCCAGCAGGCGATCCACCAAAGACAATGAAGTGCTCCTGTCAGCAGGTCTTTCAGGTTGGCAAATTATATCAGCCGAAAAATTTTGCACTCCGCACGGCTGACGTATGCCGTGCGGAGTAATGAAATTCTAACTGGCAGCGGTCAGGGCTGTCAGAATGGCAGCACCATTCGGAGAACCAAGCCCGGTACACGCATCCCAGCCCTGTCCAGCGGAGTAAGAGCCGTTGCTTCCCTGCGTGATGTCATGGAATGCTTTCGCGTTCTGATAGAGGGTCTGATTGATGAAGCCGGCAGACTGACCTCCATTCTGTGTTCGCTGCTGGTTCACCAGGGCAATCAATCCCGCCCACAATGGAGCGACAGCGCTCGTGCCGCCAACCACTTCCTGCTGGCCATCGGTCACAATATTGTAGCCGGTCTCCGGCGCGGCATCGCCGGCAACATCAGGAACGCCACGGCCTGAACTGCCTGAAGGGACCACGCCTGATTGCCACGAAGGCACAGCAAATGTTGTGCTGAAACCGCCTCCAGTAGCTCCTCCGCCTTGAGACTGATCGTCCCATACAACTTCCTGCGAGATCTGCGTGCCGCTGGCAAACAGCTCAGTGCCGCCACAGGCAAGCACGTGCGGGCTCGATGCAGGGAAATCAACGACCGTGCCGCTCGTGCCATCACTCGAACCGCTGTCGCCGGAAGCAACCGTGATCGTGACTCCGAGCGCTGCGGCTGACTGGCATGCGTTGTCGAGCGCTGTCATGGAAGATTGCGACCAGCTTGATTCCGGACCTCCCCAGCTGATGGAAAGCACGGATGGCTTGTTGGTCGTGTCGTGCACTGCGGTAGTAATGGCATCGATGAAGCCCTGGTCGCTGTTGGGCGCAAAGTAGACAGCGATCTTTGCGGCTGGCGCGACTGATCCGGCGACTTCGATATCAAGCTCGACTTCGCCATCCGCGCCACTTGGATCGCCCGGCGAATTGCTGCCGCCATCAACGGGGACCGCAGTCACAGACGGCGTGCTTAATCCAACTCCTTTAAAGTAGGTCTGGAGATCGCTGTCTGTATAACCGCCGCCCAGCTCGAGAATGCCGATCGCCTGGCCGCTGCCATTCAGATTGGTGGGGAAGCCATAGAGCTTCGCTACCTGTACGGCGCTGAAGGGTTGCGGCTGGGCTGCCGCAGGATCCTTCTTCTTTTTCTTCTTGCTGGGGGCGATATGGTTCAGACGGCGGAAGTGCGGCGTTGCCACGGGCCTTGCATCGAGTCCCAGAATCGCTTCGACAATGCCGGAATGCTCATCCGGCAAGCTAACAGCACCTTCAAAGCAATGAAACCGCTTTTTGGATTTCGTGTCCTCGTAGTCATGAAGCTGTACGTCAAAAGCTTTTTCCATATCGGCAACGGTACCGCGCAACACGATGGTTCTCCGCGGCAGGCTCGACGCTGCTTCATCAACAGTAAGAGAATGGCTTTGCGCAAATTTTTTGACGCTCTCAAAGTCCCCTGGATCAGCGGCGTACTGCGCATTGAATTCCTCATGCGAGAGCCTGCGGCCCTTTAGTTCACTTAAATTCAGCGGATTCTTCCGCCTCACGATGACAGACACGCTGATGGTCTGTTGCTGTGCGGTAGGGCCCAGACGCGTTGCTGCAGCAGGCGCCTTCCGTTCACTTTTCTCCAGTCGTATGCGGCCAGAAGCCATGATTCACCTCATTCAGCTGAGTTTTATTGGGGGTCCTCGGCAGAAGGTCGGGCAATCACACTTTATCAGTGCGCATCAATCTAACATCAATTCGTACGCGCTTCACTTTAACATCTGTTGGTAACAGCGATGCAAACGAACATATCGTTTGTTTCTTCATCGGGTTTATGTATTAAAGATGCAGAATTCAGCTATGACGATCACCATGACTCGGCGGCTGTGAAATCACCAGAAAGCGCACGTCAGCTGTGGAAAGATTTTTCGCCTGATGCGGCAATTCTGGAGCAATCTCGATGCCATTCCGCCCTTTGACGAGAACACACTTGTCATCAAATTGCATTGTCAGCTCACCTTCGAGCACGTAGAAGAATTGACGTGAACGCATATGCCAGTGACGTTGCTCCTGTGCATCCGGGGGCATGCGCTCCTCGATAACACTCAGGCCCTCGGCACGCACCAGATGCCATCCATCGCAGACATCGCCCCAGGTGTAGTGTGGGGCATTCTCAGTACTGACGGTTCCGCTCATAGCGGAATATTACCGTGCTTCCTGGGAGGATTTTTGTCGCGCTTGCCATCGAGCATTTCAAGCGCCGTGATCAGGCGCCGGCGCGTTTCATGCGGAAGGATGACGGCGTCTACATATCCGCGCTCGGCTGCAATATAAGGATTGGCGAACTGTTCGCGGAACTCATGCACTTTTTCAGCGCGCGCGGCGGCGAGGATCTCCTGCCTGCGCTCTTCGCTCAGCGGGCCTTCTTTTGCTTCGGCGTCAGTGACAACTGCGGCGAGTTCGCGCCCATAGACGATGCTGACTGCGCCTTCCGGTCCCATCACTGCGATCTCGGCTGTGGGCCATGCCAGGTTGAGATCGGTGCGGATATGCTTCGAACTCATGACGCAATAGGCGCCGCCATATGCTTTTCGTGTGATCACCGTGAGCTTCGGCACGGTCGCTTCGGCAAAGGCGTAGAGCAGCTTCGCTCCATGACGGATGATGCCGCCGTACTCCTGCTGTACTCCGGGAAGAAAGCCGGGAACATCTTCAAGTGTGATGAGCGGAATATTGAAGGCATCGCAAAAGCGCACAAAGCGCGCGCCTTTTACACTGGCGTCGATGTCGAGCACCCCGGCAAGAAATGCGGGCTGGTTCGCCACAATGCCCACGGGACGGCCATTCATCCGGGCAAAACCGATGACAATATTGCGTGCGAAGTGCTCGTGAACTTCGAAGAAATATCCATCATCGACAATGCGCTCAATCACCTGCTTGATGTCATAAGGCTGATTCGATTCAGCAGGCACGATCGAGTCCAGCTCACGGTCAGCGCGGTCTACGGGGTCGCTGCATGCGCGACGCGGCGGGTCATCGATATTGTTCGACGGCAGAAAACCCAACAGCTCCCGAATCATGGCGAGGCACTCGGCATCGTCGTGCGCCATAAAATGGGCTACTCCAGAGATCTCGTTGTGCGTGGTCGCTCCGCCAAGCTTTTCCTTTGTGACTTCCTCGTGCGTCACTGTCTTGATGACATCCGGCCCGGTCACGAACATGTACGAGGTCTTGTCGACCATCAGCGTGAAATCGGTGATCGCGGGCGAGTAGACGGCACCGCCGGCGCATGGGCCAAGAATGGCAGAGATCTGCGGCACAACTCCACTGGCCAGAGTATTGCGCAGAAAGATGTCGGCGTACCCGGCAAGCGATACCACACCTTCCTGAATGCGAGCGCCGCCTGAATCATTGAGGCCAATCATCGGCGCGCCGACACGCATGGCCATATCCATCAGCTTGACGATCTTTGCCGCGTTCGCTTCGGAGAGCGAACCGCCGAAGACTGTGAAGTCCTGGGCAAAGACGAAGACGGTGCGGCCATCGATGCGTCCATATCCGGTAACGAAGCCATCGCCGGGAATGCGCTTTTCCGCCATGCCGAAATCGGTGGAACGGTGGGTGACAAACTTGTCGGTTTCTTCGAAGGTACCTTCGTCGAGCAGCAGTGCAATGCGCTCACGCGCCGAGAGCTTGCCTTCCCTGTGCTGGCGCTCGCGGCGTTCCTTGCCACCGCCTTCTTCGGCCTGCCGGTTACGCAGCTCGAGCTCAGCCAACATGTCGGCCCGCAAGCCGTGGTTTGTAGTTTCCATGCATTGCGGATTATAGAAGAGCAGCGGTGGAAAGAGTTGTTATCGATTGAATGTAAGGCAATTTTACCTTACCATATAGGAAGATATGACCACCCTTACTATCACCGCAAAAGGACAGGTCACCTTAAAACGGGAACTGTTGAAGCATCTGGGTGTAGGCCCGGGTGAGAAGATTGAAGCCGACAAGCTGCCGGATGGCAGGATTGTTGTAAGGGCAGCCGCACAAAGCGGCACGATTTCTGATTTCATCGGTTGCCTGTCGCACAAGAAAGGGCCGAAGCTGACCATCGACGAAATGAATGAAATCGCTGCCCGCGGATGGTCAAAGGCAAAATGAAGATTGCTGCAGACACCAATGTGCTCGTCAGGGCTGCTGTTCAGGACGATCTGCGCCAGGCGCGGCAGGCAGTAAAGATCCTCCAGGAAGCCGATCTCATTGCTGTTCCCATACCTGTCCTCTGTGAATTTGTGTGGGTGCTTCGTCAAGGCTATAAGAGGCCCGTTTCAGAAATTTCGGACGCGATCCGCCGCCTGATGAATGGTGCGAATGTAGTCATGAATCGTCCGCCGGTGGAAGCGGGATTGGTCACGCTTGAGGCGGGCGGGGATTTCGCTGACGGCGTAATTGCCTATGAAGGCAGCTGGCTGGGTGCAGAGGAGCTTGTTTCCTTCGATAAAAAAGCCATCTCTATCCTGCAGGCACAGGGCTTTGAGGCGCGCCTGCTCTCCTGAGTCAGAGCACTTCCTTATGGAAGAGGTCGTCCTTCTCCTCACAGGGCGTGCAGACGCATCCGACGGCGCATCCGATCAGCATGGCAACGCCAATCGTGATCAGAATGGCGGGTAGAAAATCGCTTAAGCGCGAGAAGTGATTCAGAAGATCGTGCATTTTCAGAAACCACATACGCTTGCTCCGATTGCTAAGAACCTAAAAACCGTATTCAGAGTTTTCTCCGGTGTCTCTATCATTGCACTGCGATTCCACCGGAGAAAAGCAGAATCTTCAGCGAAGATGGATGTCTGGTTCCGCAATGGAATTGACGTTTTCAACAGGCAATTAGTTGAACCACGGGCAATTTCTCTGGACATTAGGCAAAGAAAAGGCGAAAATTAAATATAGCTTGCTCCTATGTTGGACCGTGGAAAACGCGAAACGGGAGCCGAACCGCGCGTTCGCTGGCTCCTTCTGGACCTGAACTCCTACTTTGCCTCGGTCGAGCAGGAACTGCGCCCCAGATTGCGCAACCGCCCTGTAGCCGTCGTGCCTCTCATGGCGGACACCACTTTCTGTATTGCCGCCAGCTATGAGGCCAAAGCTTTCGGGGTGTATACCGGCACCCAGGTGGGCGAAGCGAAGCGTCTTTGCCCTGAGATTGAACTCGTCGAAGGGCGCCATGAGCTCTATGTCGATTACCACCACAGAATTGTCAATGCAGTGCAGACCTGTGTTCCGGTGACTTCTGTCATGTCGATCGACGAAATGGCTTGCAGCCTGATCGGTCGCGAACAACCGCTGAGCGCGGCGCTCGATCTCGGACGGCGGGTGAAAGAGACCATTCGCAAGGAAGTGGGCAGCATGCTGCGCTGCTCGGTGGGTCTCGCACCAAACCGCTATCTAGCCAAGATTGCCTCCAACATGGAAAAGCCCGACGGCCTGATCGCGCTCACCCCCGACATTCTGGAGCCCGCGCTCAAACGCCTGGTGCTGCGCGATCTTCCTGGCGTGGGCGCGCGTATGGAACGCCGCCTGCACGAATGCGGCATCCAGACTATGGAGCAGCTGCTGATGCTGAACCGCGAACAGATGAACGATGCATGGGGCGGGATAGGCGGTGAAAAGCTCTACCATTGGCTGCGCGGCGAGGACTTCAACAACCCTGAACTCGAGCACCAGAAATCCGTCAGCCAGAGCCATATGCTTCCGCCTGAGTTCCGGACGCGCGACGGAGCTTATGCCATCGCGCATAAGCTTCTGCACAAAGCAGCTATGCGCCTGCGCGCCGCGCAGTTGTGGACGACGAATATCTCCCTTGCAGTAAAATTCGCCGTGCCCAAAGCCATCGCCAGGAAACAGCACCACTCCGGAATTCCGCAGATTGGATGGTCGCACGGCATGACAGTTATCGAATGCCAGGACAATCAGACCCTCGTAGAAGCGCTGTGCAAGCTCTGGGCCGAGATGCCGACTGGTCCGCAATACGAGAAACCCTTCTTCGTCGGCGTATGGCTCGGCGAGCTTGTCCCCAACCACCTGCATACGCTGAGCCTCTTCTCCGGCCTGGAAGAAGAAACGCGGCGCACGCAACTCTCCGCCACCATGGACGCCCTGAACCACAAATTCGGAACAGACACGCTCTTCCCCGCCAGCATGCTGCTGGCCAAGGCCGCTGCCCCCACACGCATCGCCTTCACCAGCATTCCTGATCTGTTCTAGGCCCTGTGCCTCCGGCGGCCGCTGCGCGCGGAGCGGTCCTTGCCGGATGGGCCTTCGCAGCAAGCAGGGCGGGAGAAAATACTCCCGCCCTGCTTGCTGAAAAACCTTCGACATCCACCACGAACTTGTCATCCTGAGCGCAGCGTAGCGAAGTCGAAGGACCCGCACGAGCAACGCTCATGCGATTCGTTGCGAAGCAACGACCGTTCTCTTACGCGGCGGCACAGAATGAAAAGCATCCTGAGAGATAAACTAAGAGTAGATGAGTCACGAAGGAATCCGCTTCGTTTCGGAGGAGGAAGCACGACGCGCTGAGCGGGAAGAGCGCGAGCTTCCGCACGAGGCCAAAGAACCCGCCAAGGTGCGGGTCTTCAAGTCCGAGGGCACGGGCATGGAGATTGTCTGGAAGGACGGCCATCGCAGCCACTGGAGCTTCGCCTGGCTGCGCAACGCCTGTCCCTGCGCCACGTGCCACGACGAGCGCGAGAAATCCGGGCGCAGGCCAGGTGAGCCGAAGCCGAAACCAGATACGCTGCTGCCCATGTACCAGGCGCCTCCGCAGCCTGAATCCGTAACGCCCGTGGGACGCTATGCCATCAGCTTCCACTGGAAGGACGGCCACCAGAGCGGGATTTATTCCTGGGATTATCTGCGGCGGCATTGCGGATGCGAAGCGTGCCGGCAGAGACTGGCAGGGTAAATGATTGCAGGAAAGGTTTTTCTGCGGCAGAGAATGCCTTTGTCAACGATTCCGAAAGTAACATTTGGCTGTAAATTATTGGTTTCAAGCGATCCTTGTGATAACGAGCAATGACCCGATATCTTCCTTGTTTCTGATATCCTGAAATTAAGAGCAAAATAGACAGAAGCCCGCTGGATCTCGGTGGGCTTTTTATTGTCTGGAATCAGGACTTTGCACGGAGCTTGCTTGTTTTCAATACTTTGCCGCATTAAAAACAGAAGCTGTGTGTTTTCAAAGACTTAACACCTCCCCCAGGAGAGGGGAGCGGTAGGCGGAAACAGGGGGCAACCAGAATGTCTGAGATTTCCCGCTGCGAAAACTTCTGTGCTCTCCGTGTCCTCTGTGGCGAAGCTTTTTAGGGCTTTCGGACATACGGACACACTATTTCTTGAAATGCTCTAAACTTCCAGACCGATCGATCGCATCAGCTTCAAGGCATTCGTAGTCTGCACAATGCCCGGGGCCAGCTTGTAATCGAAGTGCAGCTTGCCGTCTTTGAGAGAATCGGCGAAATGAAAATTCGCAGCACTGCCATCGAGTGTTTCCGTAATTTCAGCCAGGGCAAGATCGTGCGTGGTGATGAGGCCGATGGCTCCTCGCGCAAGCAGCGAGCGCACGAAGGATTCCGTTCCAACGCGCCGGTCATGCGAGTTGGTGCCGGAGAGTAGTTCATCGAGAAGAAACAGCACCGGAGCTTCTCCCCGGCTCAGCTCATCAATTTTTCGCAGACGGGTGATCTCGGCGTAGAAGCGCGACAGGCCGCCCTGCAGCGAATCAAGGATACAGATCGATGCGGCGACAGCGAGAGGAGACAGCGTGAACTGTCCGGCGCACACAGGCGCTCCAGCCTGAGCGAGCACTGCGTTGATTCCAATGCTGCGGATAAATGTGCTTTTGCCCGCCATGTTGGGCCCGCTGATGATCATGAGCTGCAGGTTCTTATCGAGCTGCAGATCGTTGGCGACAGCGCGGCCGCGAGGAAGCAGCGGATGAGCCATGCCTTCGGCGTGAAGATAGGGGCCGTTCTCGACAAAAACAGGAAATGTGTTTTCCGGATGCTCGTAGGCGTATGCAGCCAGCGATGCCAGCGCCTCCACTTCGCCGGTGACCTCCAGCCAATGGCGCACGCTTGCTCCGAAGTGCTCGCGCCACGCTTCAATGGCGAGCACCCATTGCGGCGACCAGAAGATGAAGAGGTCGAGCAATTTCACAAACCAGTTTTCATGCTGGTCAAGCCAGTCGACCCGCTTGCTTAATCGATGGATGGCTTCTGACGGGCAGATGTGATCACACTGCAAACTGCTTTTGAGACGAATCAGCTTTTCGGACTGGAAGGGCTCCTGCTCGATTTCCCTGAGGACAGACGCGAGTATTCCCAGATCGTGCGCAGCGGTATCAATCTCGGCAATGGCATGATCTACTTTGCCGCGAGAGAAATAAGTCAATCCGAGATTCAGCACGCTCATGCACCCAGCGAAGATTCCCCAGCCCCACAGGAGCCAGCCGGTAATACTGAACACCCAGCAGAGGGCCAGCACAGGCGCTGCAACGCGCAGCAGACGATGCGGGCTGAGGCGCGATGTTGATTCCGACCATGCAATCAGTGCATCGGGATGGACACCAATACGAACGTCATCACCGGCAAGCGCGAGCCGTTCGCGAAAGTCGAGCCGCGGCGCCAGGTCCTGAATTGCTGCCTGCCGCTCTGTGATCTCAGCGACCGGCGCATGCGTGAGAAGCCATTGCGCTAGCGTGGCTTCTCCTGCGCGGGTGCGCGCCGTGCACAGCAGCTCGAATAGTCCGCCTTTGCCGAAGAGATCGAGGTCACGCGCATAAGGATGTTCCGGATCGATGAAGGACTCGCCTTGCTGGCCGGTCCCGGCCCAGCGGTCTTCGAGGCGCACCATGCCTTGTTCGTAAAACCGGCGCAGGCGGATGCAGCGCCGGAATGTCCGCAATGTGCGTTCGTGGAGAATGAAAAGCACGATGAAGATCGCAATTGGCAGGAAAACATACGCGATCTGGGCGGAATGATATTTGGCAAGCCAGATAATGAGCGCGACAACAACGAACCCGACAGCCAGTTTCGCTCGAATGAAGAATCTGTCGCGTTGAGACTGGCGCTCTTCTATATGTTTAAGAGCATCGAGGCGAGCAGAATACTCTTCCCTGGGGTGTAGTCGATCCACCTACTTATTATCAGGCGGGAACTTGCTTGCAGGATATGTGGACCTAAGCCATCTCCACCGAAGCCAACTCAGAATATTTCTTCAGCTTTCCGGTCAGGATGCGCTCGACGGATTTCCGCTCATCGCCTTTGAGGTTCTCGCTCAATTCCAGAGCGCGCTTCAGCAGTTCGCAGGCTGCGTGTTCGGCTTCGCGGTTCGCTGCGGTATCGGCTGCGACCCGCAGTGCTTCGATCGCCTCTTTCCAGCAGCCGGCGGCTTCATAGTGGCGGGCGAGTTCTGAGGCAATGCTTGCTTCATTTTCGGCAAACATGATCTTCAGCCGCTCTGCGACGCGACGATGGCGCTCGGCGCGTCGCGCTGCCGGCTGGCGCGAATAGAGCGCCTCGCGGAAGAGTCCATGGGCAAAGACGTAGAAGGTGGAGCGGGCGCCATCAGGCAACTCGTCCTGTCCGGCGGCGTTCAATAGATGCGTGCGGCGGGCGAGCGAAGCGTACTCGTCTTCGACATCAGGAACTCCAGTCTTGAGGGATGCTGCTGCCGCCCATGCGGGGAAGATCGCGCCGACGATGCTTCCAGCTTCGAGCAAGCGGCGGTCAGCTTCCGAAAGCCGCTCGAGCTGCAGCTCGATCATGCCCAGAAGGCCATCGGGGATGCCCAGTTCGATCTCCGCCAGCGGAACCGCCAGCTGCCACTCGTCATTCTCCTTGAGCAACAGCTCCTGGCTGCGCAGATGCTCGAGTATGGCCGCCATAAAGAGCGGATTGCCTTCGGAGTGCTGATGAATGAAACTCGTCAATCCCTGCGGCAATGCATCTGTCCCGAGCTCCTGCTCAACATAGGCGGCAACCGCTTCCCGGCTGAGCGGTCCCAGAGGGATGACGCAGCACAGGCGGCGCGTCAGCAGATCTTCCTTCAGGCCCTTGAGCGGATGCTGGCCGTCCAACTCACCAGGACGACAGCTTGCCAGAATCATCAGCTTCGCGCTGCCGCGCCTGCGCGCCAGCGCCGAGATGAAGTCGAGCGTTGAGGCATCGGCCCAGTGCAGATCTTCAAAGACGAGAAGCAGCGGCTCATCGTGCGCAATGGCTTCAACAGCTTCGCACATTTCGCCGAGAGATGGCGTTTTTGCTTCGCCGTCCGTCTTCCTGCTGAACCATGCGGGCAGCAGTTTGGCGAGCAGCTGATTGGTCTTCTCGTATTGCAGCAGATGGCTGAGCGCCTCGCGCACCGGATAAAAGACTTCCTTGCCGCCAAAGCCTTCGACAGATTGCCCGCGCGCAATGCGCAGCCTGTTATTGTCACCAACACGGTTACAAAATGCATCTATCAGCGCTGTCTTGCCGATGCCTGAGTCGCCGGAGATGAAAATCAGCTGACGAATGCCACGCGCAGCACGATCAAGATCGCCTTCAAGTTTTTCGATTTCTGTCTGCCGCCCGGCGATGTGCAGCTCCGTCTCCGGATCGAGTGCGGGAGTATTCCGCACTTCGCCTACTTTTGAGACGAAGCGGTATCCGCGCTTGGGAACGGTTTGAATGTATTGCGGCTCTTCGGGATCGTCACCCAGGACTTTGCGCAGTTCCAGAATGTAGGTGCGTAGTACCTGCGGCTGGACGTAAGTCTCAGGCCACAGTGCGTCGAGAAGCTCGTCATGGGTGACCAGGCGCTGTGGGTTGTCAACCAGATAGCTCAACACCGCAAATGGCTTGGGGGCCAGCGGCACCTGTTCGCCGTCGCGCCACAAGCATTCGTTCTGTGCATCAATCTGGAAGCAACCAAACAGCTTCATAGGAAAAGTGAGCGGAGCCTTTGTCGCCTAGACTTGTTCTGTAATGAATTGTTAGCAACCCATGGGCCAGCATGGATCAAAATCAGCGAATGATTCTGCATGCTTTAGCTGCATGGTCACCGCTCGAAAATTGTTGGTTCTGTCCGGATTCGAACAGAAGTGTCCAAATTCGGACTATTTTTATCGTTAAAGATTCAACAACTGCATCATTGCCGGAGCATAGCGTTCTCCTGCTGCCACTCCTTGCGGGGCAATGGCGTCAAGCGTTACGATCTCGTCCTTCGTCAGCTTGACTTCCACAGCAGCCGCATTTTCTTCAAGATAACTGCGCCGCTTCGTTCCTGGAATCGGCACTATGTCGTCTCCCTGTGCCAGCACCCAAGCCAGCGCAAGCTGCGAGGCCTTTACCTTCTTCTTTTCGGCCAACTCTTCAATCTTCGTCACAAGATCTAGGTTCTTCTGGAAATTCTCTCCCTGAAAACGAGGGGAAGTGTGCCGCCAGTCATCGGCAACCAGATCACCGGGCTTGCGAATCTGTCCGGTAAGAAAACCGCGCCCCAACGGTGAATACGCAACTAACCCGATGCCAAGTTCCCGCGTGGTGGCAAGAACATCGTTGTCCTCAAGGTCACGGCTCCAGAGCGAATACTCACTTTGTAGGGCAGAGATGGGATGCACGGCATGAGCGCGGCGAATGGTCTTTGCTCCTGCTTCTGAAAGTCCGAGATAGCGCACCTTGCCCTGCCTGACCAGCTCGGCCATCGCGCCGACAGTTTCTTCAATTGGTGTATCAGGATCTACCCTGTGCTGATAATAAAGATCAATCGTATCGATGCCGAGCCGCTTCAGGCTGGCGTCGCATGCGGTGCGCACATACTCTGGACGTCCACTGACGCCACGCGACCCATCAGGATTGCGCACGATGCCGAACTTTGTAGCGATGATGACGTTGTCGCGGTGCGGACCGAGGACGCCGCCCACCAGAACCTCATTGGTATGCGGCCCGTAAATATCAGAAGTGTCGAAGAAGTTGATGCCGAGATCGAGCGCCCGATGAATCGTCGCTATCGATTCCGATTCATCCCGGGGGCCATAGAAATCCGACATCCCCATACATCCCAGTCCGAGGGCGGAAACCTTCAGGCCCTGTGTCCCTAAGTTACGCTGCTGCATGCGTCTCTCCTGCTGGTGTATCAGATTCACCGCACATACAGAGGATGCGAATGGTCAAAGTGTTTTCTCCGCATGGTGAATGCTGCTATTTATTCGCCAGATTGTTTTTAAAGATTTTCGACGGACTGTTTTGAAAAATGCGAAAGGCCGAACCCCTTTGGGTACGGCCTCCTCCTATAGATTGGTTCGTTTTATTTCAATCTCTTACCTGTTCAGACCCTTACCCAACCGATAGACGACACCTACGGAGATGGCAAACTGATCCTGAATGCCGCCGTCTCCGAACTTTGTAATCGTTGCATCGGGTGAGATGCGGAAGGCAAGCCGCGGCGAGCGGTTCAGGTCAATCGATCCGCCAAACGCGCCGCCAAAGGCAAGCTGATTGCTAAAGAGCCCAAGCTGCGCCGGCGGAACTCCGCTAAGGGCGCTTTCGAAACTACCGTAAGCTCCGCCGACCAGCGCATGCAGTGTCAGCGATGCGTGCTCGTTGCTCGGACCACGAAATTCCGGGCCGGCGAGAAACATGTGCTCGCTCACGAATGGGCCTTTAATTCCATAAGAATTGGGTGTAACGCCGCTCGTGCCGTAGTATCCGCGTACATTCGCAGCCACTGCCCAGCGCGGCGTAAAGAAGCGCGCAGCCTGGATATCAAATCCGCCGAGGTTTGCGCCCTGCAGCAGGTTTGGTCCCGCGTTGAAGTGCGAATAAGCAACGCCGCCGTACAATTCCCAGCGGTAGTCATATCTCACGCCAGCAAGTGCGTAGTTGGGAGCGACCTGAGGCTGTGATGGTGCCGATGGCGGTGTCTGTGCCTGCGTTTGCTGAGATGGCGCCTGTGGCGTAGTGCTTTGCGCCCGAGAATAAAGAGTGGCAGTGGCCGCAACGGCCAGAAAGAAAAAAAGCGTCCTTCTAAACAAAAACTCCTCCAACACATCCGGCGAGCGGAAATTTGCCGTAAACATCAAAGATACATGGCGGAGCGGCATTCTGTCAGACGGTTCCCGCCCCGTCAGAGTGAGCATCAGCCGCTACTCTTCATGCAGGACAATCGCTGGATCAACTCGCGTCGCTCTCGCGACCGGTCCGAGGCCCGCCGCTGCGCCGATAGTCAGAACCATAAGGACTGCTCCGATATAGGAAACAGGATCAGACGGCGTGATGCCATAAAGCATCGACGCGATGACGCGCCCCAGCAGCAGGCAGACCACCAGGCCTGCTGCAACACCGGGCGCAATCAGCAACGCCAGCTCGCGCGCAAGCAATGTGACCACATTGCGCTTCTGCGCGCCCAGAGCCACCCTGATACCGAATTCGCGCCTGCGCTGCTCGGTGTCATAGGCAAGAAGGCCATAGAGCCCCGTCCCGGCCATGAGGATGGAGACGATAGAGAAGATCATCGCCAGAACTGTAAGCAGCCGCTCCTGCCATAGCGAATCGCTGACCTGCTCTTCCATTGTGGCCACTCTGGCGAAGGGCAGCTGTGGAGCCAAGGCTGAGAGTGCCCTGCGCGCTTCAGTGATTATGGATTGAGGCGCGCCTGCTGTTCTCACGTAAAGAAAGAACTCAGAATTCGAGCCGGGATGGAATTCCTGCAGATTGACAGACGAGTAAAAGATGGGAAGCAGAGGCTCACGCAGGGAGCGATACTTCGAGTCGCCCGCCACTCCCACAACAATATTCGTCGCACCCGCGACCGTGCCCTGAGGACCCCTGCCGAATGTTTTTCCGATTGGGTCTTCATTCGGAAAGATCAGGCGCGCAAATGCCTGATTGATGACAGTGGGTGAAGGATCGGAACGTTCCTGATCTGCTTCCAACAAACTGCGCCCTTCAAGAATGGGAATACCCAACGTATCGAAGAAAGTGCTCGAGACTCCATTGAGGCTTGTATTCAGGAATGTCTGCGACGGGACCTTGAATCCTGTACGTGCCACCGTGGATTTCATGCCGATTCGCTGCATCAGCGCGGCGCTCGCGAGACTGGCGTTGCGCACGCCAGGCAGGAATTGCATCCTTCGCAGCAATTCCCCGGTAAAATCCCGCGGTAGTTGAGCAGCATTTGCATCGCTTCCCAGATTCAGCGTGAAGGTCACCAGGTGTTCGACGTCGAATCCCGGGCTCGTGTGCCGCAGGATATAAAACGTGCGCACCATCAGTCCGGTTGCAACCAGCAGAACCAGTGTCATCGCAGTCTGGAACATCAACAGCCCGCGGCTGAGAGTTCCGGAACGGCGCGTAGCTCCGCTGCTGGCGCGCAGCGCTTTCTGCGGATCGACGCGGAAAGCAAACCATGCGGGAATGATGCCAAATATCAGGCTGATACCGAAAGCCACCGCTGCGATCAGCAGGCCTGTTGTCCAGCCGGGAACAAGCGATACCGGCAGAGGCATGCGGCTATGAGGCAACAGCCGCGTGAACAAGGGTGCGCAGGCATAGGCGAGAAGCAATCCGCCGGCAGTGGCAATCAGCCCCAGGCTGACGGACTCAACCAGCACAGGAACCATCAGGCGGGTGCGTGTAGCTCCGAGCGCAACGCGTACCGCAGAATCTCTCTCGCGCTTTGTCGCTCGTACCAGCAGCAGGCCAGCGACGTTGGCGCAGATCATCAACAGCAGGGCGGCCAACCCCCAGAGCAGGAACGAGAGCGCTCGGCCGAACTGTTCGCGCAAGGCGAATCCGCCTTGAGAAGCGGGCAGCAGAAACCCCGTCGCTCTCGTGTCCACATCCTTTGCTGATGCCTGAATGACCTTGTAGACGCCGGAGAACTCTGCCTGTGCCTGCGCAAGCGTTGTACGGCGGTGCAGGCGGCCAAGGATGGAGAAACCGCGGTCGGGGTCAGGGTCGTTCAGAGCTTTCTTTGAGAGCAGAGCCTGCGCGGAGATCGGCAGCCAGAGGTCGGGAACCGAATCGAGCGAAGTGCCGAAGAAACTCTCCGGCGCGACACCCACAATCGTGAAAGGCTGCTTCTCAAGAAAAAGTGTCGTGCCGATTACTCCGGCAGAGCCCCCAAATTCTCGCTTCCAGAAGCGGTGGCTCAACACAACGGGAATGCCCCCGGAATGGACCTGCTCGTCAGCTTTGCCCAGAAGACGGCCCGTCTCTGCGTTCACTCCAAGCATGGTGAAGAATCGTCCGGAAACCATGTGCGCGAGGACAGGCTTTGCACCCGCGCTGGACGTCATCACGGTATCGACATCACCCTCTACCGCGAGATCTTCAAAGCTGCGCATCGGGCGCATGGTTTCATACATCGTGTATGGGAACCATTGCCAGTTGAAGGCGGGCGGATGTTTCTCTGCGACGCGCACCAATGTTTCCGGGTGAGTCACGTGAAGCGGATGCAGCAGAAGCCGGTCGAGCGCGGTGTAAAGCAGCGCAGCAGTACCTAATCCGAATGAGAGCAGCAACACGGCCGTCAGGTTCGCCCCCAGATCACGCCTCAAAAACCGCATTTCCACCTCCATGAATTACCGTGAAAGCCGCCCTTCCCGTACTCTTAATAAGAATGCCCGCTGACCCTCTGGCTAACACTACCTTCGATTCGCTCGATGCCATGATGCAGGCTTACGCTAAAGAAGCCGTGCGCACCGCGTCTCGTGAATATGACGTGCAGCTTGATTATTCGATAGTATCCATCCCGTTATTAGAGCGCATCCTCGATCAGGTGGCTTCGCGCGTGGAAGCCGATACCGGTTTCGAGACAAAGCTCTGGGGCAGCTACTTCGGGGAGGTTTTTCGCCGGCAGTATGCATCCGAGTGGTCGATGAGCGTATACCCAGGCGGCAATTTCTCCGTACCTACGGTTGAAATTGCAGAATCGCGCATTTATCCGCTGATGAAGGTCAACCGTCGCCTGACCATGGGCACGTCGGAAAGCCTGGTTTCCTTCAGCGAGATGGTAGAAAAACGCCTGGGTCACAAACGCCCGCATTTCGATTAAGCTGGATGTGAATTCCCACCGGCGCAACTGCGCTGTGCGACAATATTAGGAACGGAGGAAGTTCCCGGACGCCACTGGCAACGGGATATATCCCAACTATGCTGGACAATCTTCTCAAACCCGAGCACCTGCTGCTGATTCTCGCGATTGCGCTTTTGATCTTTGGCCCTACAAAACTTCCCGGCCTGGGCAAAGGCCTGGGTGAAGCCTTCCGCGGCTTCAAGGAAGGCATCAAGGGCTCCGGCTCATCCGACAGCGAGAAGCAGGAGAATTCTGCCAAGTCTGAAGCCTCCACAGCGCAGACCAAGTAACTGCGCGCCCAGCGCCGCAGCAGACGTGTATCCCACTCTTTCCTCGTCCAGTCTGTTCTCGTAAAAAATAAGGGGACCCACAGGGTCCCCTGTCGGAAGGCCATTTTTCCCTAAAAGCTGTACTTGAGCGCCACTTCTATCACGCGGCGTCCGTATTCATACGCCGGCTTGCCGGTGGTCCCTAGAGCGCCGCTATTAGTATTTCTGCCGCCCAGGTCGCAGGTTGGCGCTGTGCTTCCCAGCGTGGACGTGTTGCAAGGCAACGCCAGGTTCTGGTCGCTCGCCAATCCGAACTGCGGCAGCGCATGGTTCATGAAGTTGAAGGCCGAAGCTCGGAACTGGATGTTCTGCCGCTCAGTGACTTTGAAGTTCCTGGCAAACGAAAGGTCACTGTTAACGTACTTCGGACCATGAATGTACGGCCAGACAGTCGGACCATTCTTGCCAAGTGTAGTCGGGGTCTCAAAGCAGTTGGGATTGAAGCTCGCGCCGCCCTGAGTTCCACGAGGATCGCAGGTCAGGTACGGCATCATCACCACTGCATTGGTGCCCAGGTAGTAGCCGTTGTTTGCCTGGACGCCGCCGGTGGTTCCATAAGCGACATTCAGAGTGCCCTGGGTATTCGGCTGGATCGGCGCGCCGCTCTGCAGCTGCACGTCGCCTGAGAGGTCCCAACCGTTCGTCAGAGTCTTTACAAAGCCGTTGCCGTTCATGCCGGGCAAATGAAGCACATACGCGGTGTTGAAGATGTGCGTATGGTCATAGGCCAGTGGTCCATAGTTGGCGCGCAGGTTAAACGGATCGATCATGGTTCCGTCGCCGCCACCATTATTGCTTTGGCCGTCGCGAATGCCCATCACCTTGCTGAAGGTGTAGTTAGCAAGGAAGGTATAACGCCCGGTCTGCTTCTGCAGGGCAGCGACCATACCGTTGTAGTTGGAGTAGCTGCCGTGCTGCACTACATTCAGCACTCCATAGTTCTTGTACGGGCGGTAACCAGAATAGTAGTAGCTGCTTGACACGCCGCAGCGACCGCTGTCGCAGGCCATCTGCCACAGGCTCTGGCCATCGTTAGGCGCACCGGCAAGGTGATACGTGCCATAGAACGCGCCCACCGGGATTTTGTTGATATTGGCATAGAAGTTTTCTGTCGTACCGTTGCCGGTAAAGAGCGCATTGTCTGTACGGTTGCCGATGTACTGCAGCTCGAAGACCATGTGGCCGGGGAGTTCCTGGTCCACCATCACATCCCAGTTAATCGTCGTGGGAATCTTGTCTTCGCCTTCCTTGATAACGTCTATGCCGCTGGGGCAGGTATTGCCACCATATGCGCTGTTGGACGCGCTGGAGTCGGCCCCCTGCGGCAGAGCGCACCAGGTTCCGCCGCTCGATCCCACTGGGTTGCCCAGGGATGCAAAGTCCTGTGTTGAGCCGGTAGTGACGCTGGCTACATTCCACGAGGGATTCAGGGCTGGATCGACATCGCCCTCAGAGAATTGCCAGCGATAGATACCTACGCCGCCGCGCAGAACCGTTTTACCATTGCCGTGCACGTCATAGGCGAAGCCAACGCGCGGGTCAGGATTGAGGAACTTCGAGACGAACCCGGAAATCGGAACGCTGCTCTTGTTCTGATGCCAGCGCATGCCCGGCCACTGCACGCTGGGAATGCCCTGGTCGTTGTTCGAGTCCGTTGCATAGGCCGCAGCATCCCACACAGCAAGGCCGGGACCCTTCACCGGATACCAGTTTCCTTCGTGCTCGAAACGCACGCCGTAATTGAGCGTCAGCTTGTTGGTTGCATGCCACGAATCCTGAGCATAGATCGCCCACTCATTGTAGGTCATATTGTGGACAGGAGCACTCTGGGCCTGCGCGACGCCATCAGTGTGGCCAATCAACATGTCAGCAAACTGGTTACCGGTTGTGTAAGTTGACCAAGCATCGAACTCAATCATGCCCTGCGTCCAGCTTCCATACCCGGTCGTCTGTGTCTGATTGTTGTCGGCCCAGAAGAATCCGGCCTTGACCGTGTGCTTGCCCCATACTTTGGAGAAATTATCCTGCCAGGCATAGGACTTCTTGATATTGCCGTATCCGTTGCCGAAGGCCTTGATTGCCGGCGGAGCATAAAGGCTGGAGAAGCCGCCGTTATTGTTGCCTATGCTCGCTCCGTTGCCCCAGCTGATGATGTTCGGCAGCTGATCAAAAGAGTTATCCGCCGATACACCGAAGGGCAGGTACGAAGTGTAGCCTGCCGTTGAGGCGTGCATGGCATTCGGATTAGAGAAGGCCGGCGGGAAAGTGAAGTATGTGTATGCGAAGGCTGCTTCGTTGGTCGTGGTCGCATTGATGATGCGGGTGTAGTTGGCGGTCCACATCTTCGAAAGCGTTGTAGCATTCAGTGGCGATGGGACTGGCGCTGCGGAACCAGGGGACCACCAGATGCCGAAGTTGTTGGTGTCGCTTTCGTTCTGCTTGGTGAAGACCACGTTGAACTTGTCATTCGGCGTTGGATCGTAGTCGCCGCGCAAACGCAGTTCCCAGCGGTTTACGGGCGGAGCATCGAGGAACTTATAGTTATAACCGCCGGTAGAAGCCGGATCGACGTTAGGCGGATGCAATTTGTTGAAGTAGGTGAGCAGCGCCAGGCCGTTCGGATCGATCCTTCCCTTATTCGTCAGCACGCCATTCTGCCAATCTGCAAAGCCGGGGTTGCTGGCATTGCTTGCGCCGCAGTACGTGGTGTAATTCGGCGCAGGCGAGTTAGCCACTGAGCTGCACGGAATCTGCGCACTCTGCCACCAGCTCGAATTGCTGCCGCCCAATGCTGCGGGAGGCGCACTGAAGTCACCATTCAGCATCGCATCGGTCGGCGTATCCAGAAAGTGGATCGTTGGGAAGGGATTCTGGAACATCTTCTCGAAACCGGCAAAGAAGAAGAGCTTGTCACGGTTTCGGTTGAAGCCTGTTCCGGGAATCAGCACCGGACCGCCGATGGTGCCGCCAGGGTAAATCTGGTGGTCCATGGGGCGCGATGCGCCGGGGTTCAGCGCCTTATATGATGCCTCGTTGGAGTTCGCCTGCCAGTTGCGCAGATAGGTATACGCGTTGCCGTGAAATTGCTGTCCACCGGCCTTGCTGGCGATCTGGATGATCGTTGGGCCACGCGGTGTATCCGCGCCAAAGGCCGCGTTCAGATAGGTAAACTCAGCGGTCGTGTCCTGGTTCACATTGGCGATCTGCGTTCCCTGGTTGCCCACATCCACCAGGCTCGCGCCGTCGAGCGTCATCTGCATACCGCCATAAGGCTGCGTGCCGTTGGCGGAAAATGCCCCGATCGGACCGCTGTTGGTCTGGGTCGTCTGCGAGTCATAGGATTTCTGTGTGAGACCGGTGTTCATGCCCATGCCCGGCATGAACTTCACCAGCTCAGCGGCGTCGCGGCCCTGAATGGAAATGTTTTCGACCAGCTCCTGATTGATCGTCGTACTGCTGGTGCCGTTATCTAACGGAATTACGCCTGCCTGCGAGGCCGTCACCTGGACTACCGACGTCGAGCCTGAAATCCGCAGGACCAGCTGCGCCAGTGAGCGGTCATCGCCCGCGTGAATGACGATGTCCGTTGCCACATAGGGATCGAAGCCCGGAGCCTTTATCGTGACGTTGTACGTGCCTACGGGAACTGCAGCGAAGTTGAAGAAGCCGCTGTTGTTTGTAGTGATGATGCGCTTGTCACGGCTGAGCGTATTTTCCAGCGTGACCTGAGCGCCCGGAATAACAGCCTGCTGCGCATCCAGCACTGTACCGCTGATGGTGCCTGTTCCGCCCTGGGCGAATGCCGGTTTGCCAGCCAGCAATATCGCCAAAGCGAAAACAATATATGGTAGCGTTCCCATAATTCCGGGTAAACGCATTCTTTTGAATGGATTTATGAACCTCATGACGTGTAGACCCCCCTTCAAATAACCTCGCGTTCGAAAGCCGAAACTGCGGTTTCGGTCTGTTTTCTTATTCCCATTTACTTTTATGTAAACTTACCTAAATCAATTTACTGATATCGCATATGTCCGTCAGCGCCATATTCACCCAACACAAAGGAGAAAAGGATTCCCTTATCAGGAAGATGGGAAAGAAGAGCTGACAGGCATATCTGATATCGATATCATTGAACCTCGATTGTTATAGGTTCCATGAAATTCGATTGTCAAGAGAAAAGTAAAGAAAGAAATCCGGATCAACCGGAAGTGGCACCCTCAAGTCAAACGTTTGAGCAGCAACAACTGTCTATCCGCGATAGACGATACGGCCCTCGCTGAGCGTAAACGCAACCTGACCCGACATCTTCCATCCATCGAACGGAGTGTTCTTTGATCTGGAACGCGATTGAGCGGCATGGAATGTCCACTGCTTTTTCGGATCAAAGACTACAACATCGGCAAAGGAGCCCACGGCAAGGCTGCCGCGGCCTTTAAGGTTCAGCACTGTCGCGGGCTGCGTGCTCAGCAGCGAGATCACGCGAGCGAGCGGCAGCTTGTGCTTTTCATGCAGAAAGGCGATGGTCAGCCCCAGCGCAGTCTCAAGGCCGGTAATGCCATTGGGCGCGCGCTCGAATTCCTGCTCTTTTTCGTGCGCGGCATGCGGCGCATGGTCGGTCGCAATTGCATCTACTGAGCCTTCGATGATGCCTTCGAGCATCGCCTGACGGTCGGTCTCCGCGCGCAGAGGCGGATTCATCTTCGCATGCGTGTCGTATTCACCCACTGCCTCTTCATTCAGGACAAAGTGGTGCGGAGCTACTTCGCAGGTCACGTGCAGCCCATTGCGGCGCGCGCGGCGCACGGCGTTGAGCGCCTTCGCCGTCGAGAGGTGCGCTACGTGCAGATGCGCGCGGCTGTCCTTCAACTCGCCGATAAGACGGATATCGCGCTCCACGAGATTCGATTCCGCTTCGACCGGCATGCCGCGCAGCCCAAGCCGGAAGGCCAGCGCGCCGGCATTCATCGAGCAGCCGCCTGTCATGCGCGTATCTTCGGCATGCTGGATCACAGGCAGTCCCGTACGAGTTGCGGCCGCAAGCGCCTGGCGCATGATCGAGTCACCGAGGATCGGCTTGCCGTCATCTGTCACCGCGACCGCACCCGCCGCCTTCAGCGCGCCATATTCCGTGAGCGCCTCGCCCATGCTGCCGCGCGTCGCTGCAGCGATGGGAAAGACGCGAATCTGCGCGCCGCGCTCCGGAGACTGCATCCAGCGGGTGATGTCCGTCGAGTCGTTGACGGGAATCGTATTCGGCATGGCGCAGACGGTCGTGAATCCGCCTGCAGCGGCAGCCCCTGTTCCTGATGCGATGGTCTCCTTGTATCCCTGCCCCGGCTCGCGCAGATGCACGTGAATATCGACGAGTCCCGGAGCTACGACAAGGCCCTTTGCTTCGAGCACTTCTGCGCCGTCCTGCTTAACGGCGCCATTCAGTTTTCCCGGAGCATCGACTGCGGCAACGCGCCCGTCTTTCAACAGCAGATCACGCAGGGCGTCGACACCCGAAGAAGGATCGATCAGGCGCCCGCCGCGAATCAGAATCGGTTTCATCGTGATGCCTTTCCTTTCGCGCCTGTCAGAGCGCGCACCAGCAACGCCATGCGAATCGCAACTCCGTTACGCACCTGCTCAGCAATGGCAGACTGCGTTCCGTCGGCAACTTCGCTCGTGATTTCGAGCCCGCGGATAATCGGTCCCGGATGCATGATAAGCGAGTTCGGCGCATGTGCAGTAATGCGCTCGGCATTGGCCTGGTAGCGCTGCTTGTATTCATCCAGATCGAGATTGAGTCCGGCGAGACGCTCAGCCTGGATGCGCAGCATCATGACAATCTGCGACTGCTCGATCGCCTTGTCGAAGCTGCGCTCTATGGTGATGCCGGGCCCTGCTGACGCGGCAGTTTCCGGCAGCAGCGCCTGGGGGCCTGTGAGAATCACACGCGCGCCGAGCCTTGGCAGCAGCAGCATATTCGAGCGCGCCACGCGGCTGTGAAAGATGTCCCCGCAGATGGTGATAGTGACATCTTTGAGTGTTGTTTCGGAAACCGGCGCGGCAGCTCGGGCTCCGCGAAGATGCGTAAGCATGGTGCGCAGATCAAGCAGCGCCTGCGATGGATGCTCGTGCATACCATCGCCTGCGTTAAGGATCGGCAATCCTGTAGCACGCGAAAGTACATACGCAGCACCCGAGATTGGATGCCGCAGGATGATGCATTCGGCGCCCAGAGCACGCAGCGTGATGCCCGTATCCTTGAGCGACTCGCCTTTCTCGATGCTCGAAGAAAGTGCGCTGACCAGAACTGTATCCGCGCCAAGCTGTTTTGCAGCCAGCTCAAACGAGGTGCGCGTGCGCGTGCTCGACTCATAAAAAAGCAGCGAGACACGCCGCTTGAAGAGCCGCTTCATGCGTTTGAGCGCGTCTTCGCTTTCCAGCGTTGCGGCAAGCTTCAGAATTTCGCTGACGTCATCCAGCGTAAGATCACTGACCGACAGCAGAGAGCACGGGTGATGAAAGAGATGATGAGAAATAGTCTGTTCCGTACTGGGCGTAGTTGTTTTGCGCGGCTTCGATTTTGTTTTCGGCATGCAGAGCGGCAGGATTACGTGAATTTATTTGGTTGTTATCCTGAGCTCTTCGAACTTCCACCTCAGCACGCGAAAATCGCGCATGTTGAGGACCCCGGTTCGTTTCAGGGCAAGCTGCATCTTTCTTGAGCTCAGCTCTCTCTTAAAGTCAAGCAGAATTCTGTTTAATCCACACGTTCGACGAGCAGCACCTGCTCATCCTTGTCTATTTCGCGCAGTTTCACTTCCACAATCTCGCGGTCGGTCGTCTGTATTGTCCGGCCCACAAAGCTGGCCTCGATGGGAAGCTCCCGGTGTCCGCGGTCAATCAGAACAAGCAGCTGCACACGACGCGGGCGTCCGTGATCGAAGAGCGCATCCATCGCTGCGCGGACTGTGCGCCCGGTATAAAGAACGTCGTCCACCACCACCACATTGCGTCCGTTGACATCGAACCCGAGATCACCGCGGTTTACCACCGGGCGTACATCCTTGGTCGAGAGATCGTCGCGGTAAAAGCTGATATCGAGCATACCGACATCGACCGGCTGCTTTTCAATGTTGCCGATCAGAGCGCCGAGGCGCTGTGCCAGAGGTGCGCCGCGGCGCTTGACTCCGACCAGTGCAAGGTTCTGGCTGCCATTGTTCTTTTCGATGATTTCATGGGCCAGCCGGACGAGTGTCCGCTCAATCTCCGACGCGGACATGATGCGACCCTTCTCGCGCAGCACCGGCTTCTGGGTTGTCTGTGTCTCTGTCATAAAGGCTCTTGCCGGATGATACGGGCAGTTGGCTGCGTGGAGCAAGCCTTGAACCGGATGCAGCTGTCCTATCCCGTCTTTATATGGAATGGCCTGACCTTGAATTGATTAAGTTTGACATTTGATGAATGATTTATGAAAAAATGCTGAATGTTGTAAGCGCGTGCGCCATTCATGCGCTCCAATTCACGTACGCGAGGGTAAAAACCATGGCCCCGGCCTTTTCAGGTGCAAACGTAGTTCCTACGGCAGTCACCGATTTCTCCTCCGACAACACACTTCCCACCGCCAAAAGCCTGAATTATGGATCGATCACTTCCGCCACCGGCCTCTCCGGAACTACCGGGGCGAATGCGCAGATCATCCACGGCGATCACTGGGAGCAAATCACCGGCTCCGAGACCGTAAAGATTGCCCAGAATCAGACCGTCGAGATCACGGGGAGCGAAAAGCACACTGTCACCAAAGATCTCACCTACAAGATCATTGGCAAGACTTTCGATACACGGACGGGGCCGCATCTTCAGTGGAATGTTTCACCGCGTATTGAGAATTTTGCCCACGTCCTGACTCAGAACCATCACGAAAAGATGGTGGTGAATCAGCCGACCACGGCCTGGGACATCATTAATAACTACTTCAGTCACAAACTGATCTCATTCGGAGCAACTGGCCTGAATCTCAGCGCGACAGGCACGTCCGGTTCTTTGACAACAACCAGCGGCTCGGGCACGCTTATGAGCGCTTCAAATACTGTATTTTCGTCGTCCAAGGAATCTTTCTCCATCAAGGACCTTGATGTCGGATTGCATGTGCGCGGAATGATCACAGAGCTGAAAGCTGTGAAGATCAAGGCTGCAGTCTCGCACCTGAAGGCAATCGGCGCGAACCTCTGCGCGGGCATTGCCGCAAATATGGATAGTCCCTTTGCGTAGAAGTGGATTTTGCTGACTACAGAAAAAGAGGGAGGGCAGATATGCTTGGATTTTCTATCCACGTTTTGCGCGCTGGCGATGTGCTGTCCGTGGCGATTCCTGCAAACCTGATCCTATTGATTGTTTTCTTGCTGCCGCTCCCGATTCTCATTGGAGCGTTTCGAATGACGAAGACGCCACGCGGACGCAGAAGCGGGCTTTTATTCATTGTTGTGAACGTCCTAATTCTTGGAGCTATCTTTACGCCTGCGAAAGTAACCCTGGATGCGAAACAAGGAACAGCAACCGTAAACAGCCTGTTCCTTTTCATTCCTCGCCATCATGTCGTGCCGCTCACTTCCGTGCAAGGCGCCATGGTAAAGACAGCCGAACTCACCGAGGCGCTCACGTTGGTCACGACAGACGGCCACGCCATGCAGGTTACGCCCTTTAATCAGATCAGAGGAACAGATACCGCCGTGGCAGCCATCAACGACTTTCTGCGCGAACACGGCGGAACCGGCCAGCCCTACTAGAACTCTCCGGAGGCATGATGGATGGAGCGCTGAAGTCTAAACGAAACCGCCTCGAACCGGTAAGCTCCACGAAAGACCTGGCTCCTTTTGTCAGATCCACCCAGATCGAAGACTTCTCTCTTTACTGGGCGCCGGTCGCTGAATTCCCTGTGCCGCTTGCGCAGCGCGAGTGGATGTATGAGTTCTTCAGACGTCTCGCTGCGCACCTGAAGAAAGAATGCGAGCTGCGCGAAGAGTGGTTTCTGCAGTTCAAGACGCTCTATCCGCATCTCATTGATCGCTTCGTCGAGCGCGCCAACCAGTACACTCCCATGACCGGCCTCGCATTCGTTCCCGGAAACGCCCCGGTTGCGCTGCCTGACTTCGAAGCCGTCAAAAAAGAAGTGGAACAAGCCAGCAAGCAAGGCAAGCCAGTCGAAGTGCAGCAGTGGATGCCCGACCACGTGCACTGGTTCGCCACTAAAGAACCGGAAGCCCAGCGGCAGGATTTCTTCGGCCATGGCGGCATGTTCGCTCTTTATCTGAAGACCGACGCCAAAGCGCCGAAGAGCCTGCCCAAACTGCCCCGCTTTATGACCTCGCATGAAGCCTACACACCTGATCTCGAACGGCAGTTCATGCTGCTCAACTCGCTGCAGGACGGATTTCTCGCGAAGAGCAAGGAGCTGTTCGGCGAGCCCTTCCGCCATGACCCGAGCTATCGTGGGCTACCGTTCATTCTGCCTCTGCTCGCCAGCAAGGACTTCCTCGAAGCTACAACGGAACAGTACGACACATGGTTCTCGCTCTTCGATTGCTATTGCACTGAGAGCAGGCAGGATCACGGAATCCTGCTCGCAGCGAAGGATCCGGACTTCGACGAAGACCTGATTTCCATCCTGGAAGGAATGCGGAATGACGGACTCTCCTATCGTTCATAAAGCAGAGAAAAACTGGAAAGCCAGGGTCTTTCCACTGCCCGAACCATGGCATGGGGCTCTGATCAAGATTCCCGGTTTTCCATTAAAGGCTTCGCTACAGGCCGGACTTCGTGCACGTCTCTGGCAGGTGGTCCAGAGCATTCGCAGCGCAAAGTCTCCCGGCATTTCCGTGTGGCTGCTGATGGACTCTCTCCATAAAGACGGAGCTGTGCACGCTCTCAGCAGGCACGGCCAGACGTGGCTGCCGGACTTCGGTCTCGGGCTTTGGCCTGACCGTGAACCACCGCGCATGTATCAGGACAGTGATTTTCTTGATCTCGAATTTGGCGCAGAGCTACCGAAAATGATGCATTCGGTCGTGCGTATCTCGGGCGATGAAAATGCCGCGCAACATGCCTGGGAGACAATGTTCGGCACTGGCAGCACCATCCTCACGCTTTCCCAAGCATCAACCGATACCCTGCTCGATGAAATGCGCCAGCCGGCGATCGAGAAGATCCAGGACGAGTCCTTCCTGAGTTTTCCCTGGTACTTCACGCTCGTGGGGAAAAAATTTGCAACAGAAGCGGATTCCACGCAGTTCGACCACTGGCTCGGCCGGACGGAGCTCTATATGCGCGAAAGCGAGGAAGACGACGGCATTCTCATCTTATGCCGCGACGATCTGAGCCAGGCTCTCGATGCCGCAGGATTTCCTCTCACCCTTCCCGAATGATCTCGTTCATCACGAATTCGTAGACAACCACAGGCGCGCTCTCAGCACGCGCGCGATTGGGCCGTTCCCAAGATAAAGAGATTACAGCCAGCGTATTCATGGCGGCCCTGACATTTCCTTACAAATCAGACCACAACCACGGGATGTGCTTTGTTGTCTGAGCCGGTAGTAGTTTGCTGTCCAAGTAACAGTTCGACTATTTTAGGAGTCTTTTTATGAAGCACGGTTTGCAGCAGATCATAAAAGCGATCTGCAAAAGCATTTCTTTGGCGTGTGCACTATATCTATTAGCGCTTCTCGCTTTTCCTGGAGCTGCACAAGCTCAATCCACGGTGGGCCCATCCTCAAGTAATTGCGCATGGCCCTATGTGACAACTTCCCATAAGCTCAATGTCGCATATCCCGATACGAATGCTGAGTATTGGACCATGCCATACTCTGCCACAGCTGGAATGAAACTGATCGTGCGGGGCGGGTTTCTTAAAGCTCGCTTCCTTTCGGTCAGCACATACGAGCAGGAAGGCTCGCCCATCGACAGCATTGCCGACAAGGATTTTGTAACAATCAAAGGCACAAATCCATTTACACCGGAGGGAGACCCCTCACAACCCAGCACGTTTGAGGTCACGGTTGTGCCGAAGCCAGTTTCTTCAGGAGATACATCTGATACAGCATTGCCTCCGGGCTCTATCTACGGTGTTTCCCCTACCGGAAAAACAGCTGCCCAAGGCTTTCTCATCTTTCGCATTTATGTCGATGGGGAACCTGGCGGAACACAGCAGTCGCAGCTTCCGGAGATCATTGTCGATATTGACGGGCATGAGCGTGTCCTAATGCCTTGCGCCACTACCCAACCGTCTCAAATCTCATTCGAAGCTAACCAGGAAAAGTCCGGGGAGTCTTCGGAAAACACCCTCTCGAGGCCTGACAGGAAATTGCCCGAGGCTTTATTCTTCCCCCCGCTGTCGCCGGTCGACAGCCATTTCCCAAATCTCTTCAATGCATATCTCAGCGCAATCGTTCGCTATCAGCCCGGACGAATCGTCGTGATTCGCGGGAAGGCACCGACGCCACCAGAAACCTCTACTGACGGATATCCGCTTGTGGGCCATGGAGAACAAATGCGTTATTGGTCTTTCTGTAACAATGACAATGTTTTTCCATTTCCTGTAGTCCAGTGCAAGAAGGATACGGATATCAAAGTTGATAAGGAAGGCTACTATACATTGGTGATTTCGGATCCCAATGATGAACCATCCAACATCTCCAAAGACCCGACTGTAACTCTTTTAGAGTTCTCACCTGACAAGCTTGTACAAAATGCAGTTCTTCTGCGAAACATGCTTCCAACTCCCGACTTCGCCAATACAGTGCAAACTGCTGACAGCGCCTGCCAGGGCATGGCAACAGCCAGGAGCGCAGCGAAATGCGCTCAGCAGCAGATGCAGGGCTATTATCCAGTCGCCGCATATTGCGACAAGGAGCAGTTCGAGCATGGCGGGTGGAAAGCCTGTCTGAGTGGAATCACGACGCCAGATGAAGAGAAATAGAGATGTGCAATGGCGAGCCGGCGAAATGTCCGCGCTGTTATCAGGAATTCGTGGACAGCCGCTGGCGCGCGCCCAACACGCGTGCTCCCAGCGCTCCGCCCACTGCTGAAAATGCGATCATCATCAGCGCCGCGAAGATCGACATAAACAGCACAATCGCGGCATGGCCGTCCGGCGAGAGCCAGAAGTTCAGAAACCAGGGAATCTGCTGCGCTGCTTCAGGATTCTGGTGGGCCATCTGATCTGTCATCTGCTGGGTAAGCACGCCCAGGCGCTGGTCAATCATTGTGCCACGATGCAGCCCATAGCGTTCAACCAGCATGCTGAGGCCATCGGTCATGCTGGATAGAAACGCCGCCAGCACTCCGGCAAGCATTCCGATGCGCCAACCTGCAGAGCTATTCAGCACAGCAAGCGTCTTGCGCCGGTAGAGGGCCACAGCGCAGAAGCCTCCGGCAAGCATCACCAGAACTCCGAAATCGAGTAGAGAGCTCAGCAGCCCAACCGGCAGGGCAAGCAGTAATGCCGATTGCACCGCTGCGCGCCAATCCATCGTTTTGCCGGAAGCGCGCAGCCCCTGCCCGGAGGATTCGCGGAACGGCGCCTGCTCATCGGCAGGATTGAATAGCAGCTGCGGCGCTCCGCAATGCGGGCAGAACATTTCAGGAGAACTGAGCGCTGTCCCGCAGCGATGGCAAACCGAGTCCATAACTTGACCCTATCGCACCGCCGAAGGGAAAGCAATGTGGAGCTATCCCGGAGCCTCATCCGTCTCAAAAAAAGCGTGGGAGAAATATTTATAGTTCTCCATTTAGACTTATTCACTGGAGTATTTAGGAGAGATTATGATTCGCTGGAAGTGGCTTGCTTTCTGTGCTCTCACTGCTGTGCTGGTGAGCTGTGTATCTGTAGCGCCCGCTCAGATTTCCATTAACATTGGACCAGCTCCGGTATGCCCATACGGATACTTCGACTATGCGCCATACAACTGTGCTCCCTATGGCTACTATGGACCTGACTGGTTCCTTAATGGTGTTTTTATCGGAGCAGGCCCATGGTTCCATGGTCATCCTGGCTTTTACGGCCATGTCGATAACCGCTTTGATCCTCATCATGGATACGTAGGACCGTTTCCGGAGCGTGGCGAGCGGGCGTTCTATCATTTTCACCCGAACGAAGCGCGCGATGGACGGGGCAACATTGGTCCTGCTCCCCATGATGCGGGCCGTGAGCATGCCGGCGGATATGCGAGAGGTCCACACGGCGGTCACCGGTAGAGAGCAAGAGGCCCGCTGAAGAAAGCGGGCCTTTTTATAATCTCAGCAGCACTTCAATAGAGTTTTCTACTGGCTTTCGTCCGAGTTGCTCACGCCTTCCGGCAATTCAAGTTCCACCAGCGCAAATTTTGTATTGCCGGCGCCGCTACTTTTATCAATGCCGACAATATGCTGGTGATGCATTGACCCCGCGCGCAGGTTCATCCCGTCGCTCGCCTCCTGTACGTGAACATCTTTCGAGGGGCCGCCCTTGCATGTGAGTCCTTCACGCGTCGTTGCCGGCGCGCCCACTGCAGTATTGCCATTGCATTCGATCACATCTCCATAACGGCCCAGCGCTTTACGATAGAAACCGAGTACGTTATCTGCCGAATCCGTCGTCTGGTACGTGATGACTTTGATCCGGAACTGCCACTTGCCGAATCCCATGTGAATGTCCGCCGACTTGTCATTGTCCTTGTCCGAGGCAACCTGCGCGCCCGGATATACCGGCAGCCCTACATCAGCCGCGCTCATCTGGTCCTTGCGGACATGAAGCCCGCCCATTGGCGTATCAATCTTCACGTTCTTGTCTTCGCCATTCTTTGACTTGTCGACCTGAATGCGACAGCCAGCCGCAACCAGCAGAGAGAATGCCAGGACAGGGAAAATGTATCGCTTCATGGGTTCTTATCTTTCTCCTTACGAAGAACCATACGCTGAAAATGTTCTCTTCGTTCCGCGGATCAGGTGAATCTGCCATTGGCATGCTGGAGTTGAGCATCGATCCAGCCGCCACGGAATAAAACTGGCGGACGCCTGTTTTATAAGGGCGAAATTTGTTAAACAGAGATGAGGTGCTTCATGAAGGCCATGCTGAATTTTGCTGTCAGTGCTGTTTGCCTGGTACTGGCCGGGTCTGCTGTGGCCCAAAACAAGGCTGAGGAAGCAATCAACGCCAACTATGAGGGGACGCTCGGATCATCCCGAATCGGCATGACGCTTATCATTCAGAATGGCCAGCTCGTTTCTCCAAGCCATTACTTCTATCAGAAATATCTGACCGACATTCCACTCACTGGAGGCGCGGGAGTACCCCTTGTGCTTCACGAGCCAGGCGGAGGCGCATTCTCCCTAAAGTTCAAAGGGAACGGCTCGAACGGGAGCCAACCATTGACGTTTGAAAATAGCGTTGGCCTGGAAGGGACCTGGACCTCTAAAGATGGCAAAAGTTATCCAGTGACTCTCAGCGGCGGTGGCGGTCCGGGCGAACCTGAAACCGGCCGCCGGTACAAGAACATAACCGATGAAAGCGATGCTGCCTTCGAGGCGAAAGCTCAGGGGTTTTACAAAGCAGTGATGGCAGCCGACAAAGCAGGGGCCGCACGCTATACAAACTTCCCGCTCAGAGTGAATTTCGGTCCGTCAAAACATCTTCTCATCAAGAACACAGCTCAACTCTTCGCGCAGTGGGATACGATTTTCACTCCCGCATGGCTCAAGAAGATGGCGAATGCAATGCCACACGATATGGCTGTTATTCAGGGAATGGCGATGCTGGGCGATGGGCTTGTATATTTCAGCGACAAAGGCGCTGAGGTGATCAATGCGGCCAATTGATGATGCATGCGCATGGCAGGTATAGCGCGACGCCAGCGGAATACTAAATCCCTTCGAGGACTGATTTTGAGATTTCTCCGGAACGAAATGTACGGCCAGTAAAATAGGACTGATGCAGCCCCAGCGCTCCGACAGCAGTGACACACTCGACAGCGCTACTTGCGCGTTTCTCAGCGTACGTCCGCGCCTTTTCGGTATCGCCTACCGCATGCTCGGCACTGCTGCCGAAGCGGAGGACGTTGTCCAGGATGTATGGCTGCGCTGGCAAGCCACAGACCGGAGCGTCGTTCGAGACGCGACGGCATTTCTTGTAACGACTACGGTGCGACTGGCGATCAATCTTGCGCAGTCCGCACGCTCCCGCCGTGAGACATACATCGGCCCCTGGCTTCCAGAGCCTGTCGACACTGCGGCCGATCCAACCCTTGGAGCAGACCGCGGTGAGGCATTGGAGCTGGTCGTGCTGATTTTGCTCGAGAAACTTTCACCGAATGAACGTGCCGCCTATGTTCTTCGCGAGGCTTTCGATTATTCCTATCGCGATATCGCGGACATTCTTCAACTCACTGAGGCCAATACACGCCAACTGGTCACCCGAGCGCGCAAGGATATTGCCGCAGGACGGCGAGCGCAGGTAAGTTCCGCCGAACACCATCGCTTTCTTGAGGCATTTCTTTCCGCAGTACAAAAGGGAGACATAACCGCGCTCAAAGAGATCTTTACCGAGGATATTGTTTCCATCAGCGATGGTGGCGGAATTACAGGAGCGGCACGCATTCCAGTTCTCGGCCGTGAGCGCGTGGCGAAACTTATCGCTATCTTCTCTTCACGTTTCTGGGCGGATTTGACCGTTACAAAGATGCAGGTGAACGGGCAAGCCTCGGTATTCATTACGCGCAATGGCGCCATCTATGCACTTCTTGCACTGGATGTCTCGCCGCAGGGCATTAATCGGATTCTGTGGGTCATGAATCCGGCAAAGCTCGCGACGATCTCACATTCGCTACAAGCGTCCAGTCAGCATTCATAATCGCAAAAGTCGTGTCGCGCCATTTTGTTGCATGCGGATCCATGCCTGGATCAGGCATGTGGAAAACCGCATGTCACAAAACACTCCTCTGCCAGGTCCTTGCTGGTACATACGCCCGCTCGGCGTCAGCCGTTGCTTCGGGCGATGAAGAAAGGAGTCACGCATTGAAAGCAATATTGATACTGCTGTGCTTCATCTCCATCACATTGATGGCCCAGGAGGCAAAGGTCACGCCGCTTATGTCGAAGGATTTGGCGGACTTCCGTGGCAAAGAAGGCCTGATGATCACAGTCGAATATCCGCCTGGTGCTTCGGACCCCATTCATCGGCACAATGCTTACGCATTTCTCTACGTGCTCGAGGGATCCATCGTGATGCAAGTCAAGGGTGGAAAGCCTGTCACACTGACACCTGGACAGACATTCTATGAAGCCCCCAGCGACGTTCACATCGTTGGCCGCAATGCCAGCAATATTAAACCGGCCAGATTTCTCGTCTTTCTGGTCAAAGACAAAGACGCGCCTGTTCTGATCCCTATGAAGTAGCTTCTACGGCTGACCAGGTATCCCAATTTGAGAACTCAATCACCCCTCTCCGAGGAATTGGACTTACAACGTGCTCGATGCAGAGCATGGCGAAAGGATTAGTTATGAAAATCGTAGTTATCGGCGGTAGTGGACTCATAGGATCAAAGCTCGTCAACAAACTTCGTGAGCACGGGCACGAAGCGGTAGCGGCATCACCCAAGTCCGGCGTCAACACGCTTACCTGTGAGGGACTGGCCGAAGCGCTGAAGAGTGCATCGGTAGTCGTGGACGTTTCCAATGCTCCGTCATGGGAAGACGCGGCAGTGATGAATTTCTTTGAGACATCAACCCGTAATCTCCTCGCCTATGAAGCAGCTGCAGGCGTGGAACATCACGTGGCATTGTCGGTCGTAGGGACGGAACGCCTACTCGAAAGCGGCTACTTCCGCGCAAAGATCGCTCAGGAAAACCTGATCAGAGCTTCATCTATCCCCTACTCGATCGTCCGCGCGACGCAGTTCTATGAATTCGTCAAGGGCATCGCCGATTTCTCCACCCAGGGCAACGAGGTGCACCTGCCGTCTGCGCTGATCCAGCCTATGGCTGCTGACGACGTCGCCAGCGCGGTAGGCCGCATCGCAACGGGCTCACCGGTGAATGGCATCGTGGAAATAGGGGGACCGGAACAGTTCCGCCTCGATGAACTTATCCGGCACGGTCTGGCCGCATACAAGGATCCGCGCAAAGTTGTCGCTGATCCGCAGGCAACTTACTATGGCATAAAAGTGACCGAACGCGCACTCGTTCCCGAAAACAACGCAATGCTCGGAAAGGTGCGATTCGACGAATGGCTTGCCCAGCCGGTTTCGATTTAGAGAAGCAGGCCGCCGAATCCCCATTCATGACGCGGCTTCCCCATTCCGCAGTTATAAGTAACCCTTCCCGCGCAGTGGTTCGCCGAAATGCCAAGCGGACCACTGCTCCCATTTCAATCCGTCCCGCATAGATTTATTGTTAAGAGCATGGATCATTCCATCACAATGCGGGCCTGCGTTATCGCATGGCTACTGTGTGGCGTGCTGGCCTGCCTGGCAGTTCACACGCCACATTGCGATCTTTGTGATGGACCATATGCTATTTCCTTCTCTTCCCCACAGCCTGCGGCCAACCATTCGCTGCCTCCCGAGCCGGACACATGCAACGGCATCTGCTGGTGTTGCGGTTTTCATGGACTCCCGAATATAAGCCTGGTTCTGGATCCGGTGAATACGGCGATCTCCCGTGTCTGGCTTGACTCCTATTCACCTGTTCCCGCTACGCACTCGTCTATTTTCCGGCCTCCCCGCATAGCCGTCTTCTCCTAGCTATTGATTCCCATCCACAACTCACTCTGGAGACATCTATGCGTACACGAGTGTTTGCGCTGTTTCTTTTTGTGTGTCTGTCTACGCATGGGCAGACTTCCTTGAATCAGTCCTCGGACCATCGGCAAGATACCAACGATGATGAGGACCCTGTAGCCATCCTTGAGCTTGGTGCAGCTACCAGCTGGAACTTCAGCGGAGGTGCAGCAACGTTTGCGCCGAATCTTGCAGCGGAAGTTACGCCGATCGAAAACTGGTTGGAACTCGAAGCCGGAGTGTCACCTTTCTACACCAGGAAGTCGACAGAATGGGACACCGATCTGCTCTTCAAAAAACCGTGGACCATATCCCGGAAGGCTGAGTTCATGTTTGGCATCGGCCCTGAGTGGGTCCACCTCAGACAGAACGGGAAAACATCCAACACCCTATCAGGAGAAGTGGCAGGAGACTTCATGTTCTGGCCGACGGGGAAACATCGCTTCGGCTGGTTTCTTGAACCCGCTTATGACTACAGCTTCGCCGGAGGTCATCAGCAATCCATAGGCATGAGCTGCGGTTTGCTTATCGGCATTCCGTGATCTCTATTCGAACAGCAAATCGGGAACAGTACGAAAGTGCCCGAAAATGTGTGCAATTTTCTTGACTTATTCACAAGGTAGATACAACATATAGGACGGCTGCTTGATTTGCTTCTATCTGTAGAGTGACAAGCGCGATTTCCGACAACGGCCTACTTAGGGAGGGGCCAATAACGGAGGCAAAAAATTGCGCCGGCAGATCGCAGCCATCCTTAGAGTAGTGATTCAAGGAGCAGTGATTCAAGAGGCTTCCCCACGCGCGAAGCCTCTTTTTCTTTGAGTACGTCTATGAATTGCTGGCTGCAAACTTAACTTGCAGCGAGCTTCCCGCTCTGCAACTATTGTTTCGCCCTCGCATCTTTAGACAGGAGCGTGACTATGCCTTCTAACAATGCAAGCCTCTTCCTGCCCTTTTCTTTTCGCAATGTAACTTTGCCCAACCGCGTTGTTGTCTCACCCATGTGCCAGTACTCAGCCGAAGATGGCTTCGCCAATGACTGGCACCTTGTTCACCTGGGAAGCCGCGCTGTCGGTGGAGCAGGACTCGTTATCACCGAAGCAACCGCAGTCACTCCCGAAGGACGCATCAGTCCGGGCGATCTCGGTCTCTGGAAGGATGATCACATCGCGCCGCTCAAGCGCATCGTCGATTTTCTGCACCGGCAGGGGGTCTTTGCCGGCATTCAGCTGGCGCATGCCGGGCGCAAGGCCAGCATGTCACGGCCATGGGACGGCGAACGCGTCGTTGCCGCCGAGGACGGAGGCTGGCCCGAGAACGTCGTCGCGCCAAGCGCCATTCCCTTCGCGCCTCATTACGCGCAACCAAAAGCTCTTGATCAGGCAGGAATCGAACGTATCACCGCTGCATTCAGGCAGGCGACTCGACGCGCTAAACTCGCCGGTTTCGATGTCATAGAAATCCATGCTGCGCATGGCTATCTGCTGCATGAATTCCTGAGTCCATTAAGTAACCAGCGCAGTGACAAATATGGCGGCTCCTTTGAAAATCGCATCCGCCTTCTCACGGAAATCGTCCACGAAGTCCGCGAGGAATGGAGCCACGAGCGCCCGCTCTTCGTCCGCATCTCGGCGACCGATTGGGCCGATGGCGGATGGAACCTGCAGGAATCCATCCGGCTCGCTGGCGACCTGCGCCGCCGCGATGTTGATCTCATCGATGTCTCTTCCGGCGGTATGGTTCCCGGCGCCAAGATTCCCGTTGGCCCCGGCTATCAGACGCACTTCGCCGAGCAGATCCGCAGGCAGGCGGGCATTGCCACCGGAGCTGTCGGCATGATCACCGAGCCTGCGCAGGCAGACCACATTCTGCGCACTGGCCAGGCTGATCTTGTCTTCATGGCGCGCGAATTCCTGCGCGATCCTTACTGGGCATTGCATGCAGCCGATGATCTGGGCCAGAAAACCTCCTGGCCGTCACAGTATCTGCGCGCTGCCACAGCCGGTGTTCCGTCGCGCGAACCCATCTCAGCTGACGAAGCGGAGTCCCTCAGAATTTCTTAGGTTGCAAAACTCACATGCACGTGGCCTATACTTTGGAGGATGGCTTTATACTTCGGCCAGCCGGGCCTTTGAATGCATAAGCACAAGCATGCGCCGCAACGTCCGGCGCGACAAAAAGGAGCGGTAACCGCCGCGATTCCGGACAAGCTGTACTTTCGCATCGGCGAAGTAGCCAAGCTCTGCCAGGTGCAGGCTTACGTCCTGCGCTTCTGGGAGTCCGAGTTTCCTCAGCTCAAACCGAACAAGAGCGGCACGGGCCAGCGTCTCTATCGCAAGCGCGATGTCGAGCTGGCCCTGCGCGTGAAGCGCCTGCTGCATGAGGAAGGCTACACCATCGCTGGAGCACGGCAGGTCTTGCAGGCTGAAGGACGCGAAGGCAAAAAGTCAAACTCGCAACCCGAGCTTCCGCTCAAAGAAACGGCTACGAATCACCTTGCCGACAAAAGCCAAGCGCGTCTGCAACGTCTCCGCACGGAATTGAAAGACCTGCTAGCCATGCTTTCTTCGCCGGGACCATCTGCAACACATGCTTCCAAAGCAAAGAAGACGACCTCGCGCACAGGCCCAAGTCTCTTTGGAGAGTAGTTCGGGCTCAGCCTTTGTGCCTGCCTGAAGTCTTTAGCGCAGGTGCGCCGAAAGCTCCGATTCAATCTTGCCGCTCGACATAAACCGCTCCATGGCCTGCATGGCGCAGCCCTGTCCGCAGAGGTGGTAGATATCCGGATTGCGGCTCTCGGCAATATTCCATGGAAGCAGCGTAAACCGCTGCGAGGGCTGCCCTTCGTCAAAGCAGGGAACGTCACCCAGCATCACCATCCACCAGTGATTGGCCTCGCCCTTTTTCTTGCCGCAAATGTCACAGGTAAAGGAAACATCCCACACCACAGGCCACCTCCAGAGGGGACAGGGTAGAGATACATTACCTCAGAAATAGTGCAAATTTCCTTAAAATTCCTTATTTTGTCGAGGAAATGCTTCCCAGGCGAGGCTCTCTCGCATCCAACACACAAATCCCCACAACAACCCCGGGATTGTGCTGCCATGCTTTGCCCAGAATGCTATTCTTCGCAGATCCGCCTTTCGCGGTTCCGTTTAAGGGACATCCCTTATCTTGCGGCATTGCGATACCCCATCCGGTGCAGAAAATGCGGGATCCGCGTGCGCGTTGGGTTGTTCCATGCCCTTAAGGTTGCCCGCTCGCATTCAGGTCAGACGCACGGAGCTTCTCCACAATAAAAGTGGCACAGCCGGCCGCTGTGCCACCCTTCGAGACCTTCAGCTTTTCTTAAGCTTGAGCAACCGGCGATGCTTTTCGCGCCTGCCTGCCCCGCTCCACTCCATCCAGCGTTGACCATAGCATCGCAGCCACACGCTCCGCAGCATTCAGGGCCTCGGCTCCGGCCTCCGGATTTCGCTTGAGCTCCTGCATAATCAATTCCCGCCAGACATTAGCATGCAGCACGTCAGCCGTCTGGTGCAGGGTGAAATAGCGTGAGGTGACAGCGTCAGCCTCATAACGTTCTTTCAAACCGCGGGCTTTTTCGCGCGCAATTGCAGGTACACGCGATTCATACGCATAAAATGCTGCCAACGCTGCAACGGGACTGCCTTCTTTCGCAATTTCCCGGAAACCCGCCAGCAACGCCTGTGTCTCCTGCTCGAGCTGCCGCGCCTTCACTTCGCCTTCCTCTGCGCCCATACCCCTGGCAAAATCCATCCAGAGATCGCTGTGTGCGCGGCCATCCGGCGAAGTTACGCCTTCCTCATCCGCAAGATTGCCCGCCACCATGCGCCGCGAAGGCCCGTCTCCCAGGCGTGCATGGAGCGCGCTCAGGTAAGCGGGAAACCCTGAAACATGATGCCAGTATTCCGCCGCATATTCGCGCAGATCTTCGCGCGTCAGCTCGCCTGCCGTCCATGCCGTATAGAAAGGATGCGCCAGCAGGTTGTAGCGCTCGATGCGCTCTTCCACCTGCTCAAAGAACTTGCTTGTGATGTCTATCATAGTAGCCTCCTCTGATCTTCAGTCTAATTCCAAGAAACAGTATGGCGAAAATCAGAAAGGTCGATCACGTGATGATCGACCTCGTTGGTTGCTGAAGTAATCGACTATTGGGTCAGTGTTCTGTTGCAATTAAAAGCAATGGCCGACATTCTTCTTCTTCACATGTTTGTCCAACCAACTGAACAACATAGGGCTTTTTAGTCATTCCTTGAAGAGCATCAGGGACGTCACCAGCGAAATAGATTGTGCGCGTCCCATCGGCTGAATTGACTACCAGTATTGATGGAAACATACTTTTTGTTCCATCCGACAGTGTTATTCCCCCTAGTCCGCTTGTTGGGCCAGGATATGCGACAGCTTGCAAAGTGGCTTGATCTTTGTTCTGGCTGCCCGTCGCAAAATTTTCGCTCCATGTGTCTTTGCTCTCTGTTCCGCTTAATGCCTTTTGATTGCCAGCGATCATTGGCCAATTCGTTGAAAGGCTAGGTCCAATTACCTTTTTAAATCCAGTAGTATTTATCTCGATGAGATGGTGAAGGTAAGCAAAACCATCGTACCGGTCACCTTCGCGCATTGGGATAATCAGTGCAGAATCCTCATTTTGATTTTCTTTGATCAACTGTGTAATTCCATTGGCCGTTGATGTAAATTGACCAATGGCCTGCCATGGGACGGGAAGACCTTTCTGGTCGAAAGTCAAAATGGTCAATTCTGTGCCGTATCCTTCGGGATCATGACTACGGTTCAGAACAAGAAGATCTTTCTTCGATTCCTTATATAATTTTGCTGCCCATATTTCGCAAGTAAAGATTTCGCTTGCAGGAACAACGGTTGACCAGTGTGCGCCGTTGGTTCCTACTCCTGCTAAATGAAGTCCATTAGAGTAATTGAGGGTTATTCCACTCCACTGAATCGGCAGTCGTGCATCATAGAGCCGTTAGGAACAGGCAGGAAAACAGTAATGATATCTTGCGCACGTACTCTTTCCTTGAGTGAATTGTATGGAAATACTGCCTGATAATGACAGCTGTCTTTCTTGGCCTCAGTTACCAAAGAGTTAATATTGCCCCGCTCATTTTTTATTTGTTTTTATTTCTATTTTTATCTACAAATAGAAAATCGCAATCAAACGTTAGCTGGATCATTCCTGTTTTCTTCGCAGCGCAGGAAAGGGCATACCATATATGGACGGTCGCCACGATTTGGATCGGAGAAGCTTTCTCCGCATGAGCGCTATGAGCGCCGCAGCCATCAACCTCCCCGCGCTGGAAGCGGTTGTACAGCATAATACGCAGAGCATGATCGACTTTCCTTACACCGCAATGAATCCGCGCATCGGTCTGATCGGCACTGGAGGCCGCGGGACTTCTTTGCTCGGCAACCTCCTTGGCTGTGCCGCACAGATCGTGGCTCTGTGCGACATTGTCCAAAGCAAAGCCGAACACGCCCGCTCACTGGTTGAAAAGACTGGACAGAAATCTCCCGAACTTTACACAAAGGGCGACCACCACTATGAATCCCTGGTAGCGCGCAATGACATTGACCTCGTCATTATTGCCACTCCCTGGAATTGGCATGTTCCCATGGCGCTCGCTGCCATGCAGCATGGAAAGCACGTCGCCGTCGAGGTTCCCGCCGCCACCAGCATTGAAGATTGCTGGAAGCTCGTCCACACTTCGGAAGAAACACGCAAGCACTGCGTCATGCTGGAGAACTGTTGTTACGGGTTCAACGAGACGCTGATCCTCCGCATGGTTCAGGCAGGCCAGTTTGGAGATCTGCTCTATGGCGAAGCCGCTTACCTTCACGATCTGCGCGAAGAGCTGTTTTCAAACCAGGGCGAAGGCCTCTGGCGCCGCAACTTTCATACCCGGTGGAACGGGAATCTCTACCCCACTCATGGACTCGGCCCCGTATCCAACTACATGGGTGTCAACCGCGGCGACCGTTTTGACTACATCGTTTCCATGAGCGGCCCGCAGAAAGGCCTCGATGCGTATCGCAAGGCGCATGTCTCCCAGGGCGATCCCAAGTGGTCGGAACACTACATCACCGGCGACCTGAACACCTCGCTTATCAAGACCGCTAACGGCCTCACCATCACCCTCAAGCACGATGTCTCCAATCCACACCCCTACGACCGCATCAACGTCATCGGCGGCACCAAGGGAGTTTTCGCCGACTATCCTCCGCGCATTTACTTTGATGGGCAGGAGGGCGGCGAGCAATGGGGCACGATAGAACGCTACAAGGATCAGTATCAGCATCCGTTATGGAGAAACGAGGGCGATCTCGCAAAGAAGCTCGGCGGTCATGGAGGCATGGATTTCATCATGCTCTTCCGCCTGCTCGAATGTATGCGCAAGGGACTGTCTCCAGACATAGATGTCTATGACGCAGCCGCCTGGTCTGCTCCCGGCCCTTTGAGTGTTCAATCGGTAGCGCAAGGCAGCGCTCCGATGAAATTTCCCGACTTCACCAACGGCCGCTGGAAAGAACGCGCAGGTTCTCCTATCGGGAAACAAGCCTGAGAAGCTGTTTGCGCCCGTCTCTCCCTCCCTGGGGGGAGGGGTAAGTCTTTGAAACATCATGGCTTCTGTTTTCAATGTTGTAAAGTACTGAAAACAGGAAAGTTTAATGCAAAGTCCTGATTCCTAGCAATAAAGAGCCTGCCGATTTCCCGGCAGGCTCTTTATTGCATTGATTGCATTCTTATTTCAGGATACCAGAAAGAGCAGGAGTCGTTATTCATTGATCGTTGCAACATATATCTTTTGAAGTCAGAAGTTTCCGGCTAAAAATTACTTTCGGAATCGTTGACAAAGCATATGAAGGGCTGGACGTCCATTCCCCTACTTCCAGCGCTCCCCCTACGGAGAGAGCAATGCCTGAATGTCATGCAGGAAGATCATCGACTGACTTAACGGCATGGCTAATGTAGCTGGAAGCAGCTGAAGTCTTTTCAGATTTTGAATACATACCCCAAAATGCTGGGGTTGCATCCCTTCATACCCCAAATCATGGGTGCCTCCTCGAACGTAACCAATTTATTGAATATTTTTGCAATTAGGTAACGTACCTTATTCAGTCTTTGTGTTAGATTGACCCTCATAACAATCAATTACTTGAAATCGTAGTTCCCTTCACTTCCAAGTATCTCTGCGGCTGTCCTGCCTAAAAATTCTGCATTCCACAGATTTCCAGCTCACTTCTGCGGAACTGCGCCACGTTACATAAGTGCCTGCGCACGTTACCTAAAGAGGGGTAGCCTGAGATGATCTTTCGTCCATGGGGAAAAGCTGTTTACATTTTTATTTTCTTGAACATATTCGCCGCCGCCCACGCTTTTGCGACGGTCACCATCGCGCTGAATGCCTATAACGGCAATGGAACCAATTCCCATACCGATGGCGTGGGAAGAGGCATCAATCTCATCGCGACCGTGCGGGGCACGACTAATACCGCCGTCACCTGGACGCTCTCCGGCGCCGGAAGCCTGTCAGTTACAGGCTCATATACGGCAACCTATACAGCGCCAGCCACGATGTCCTCGAACTCGAACATCGTTATCACCGCCCACGCCAGTGCGAACAGCTCTGTGTCAGCGTCCTATAGCTTCCAGTTGCAGAATCCCGTCCCCGATATTCATTACGCCACCGGATGGCCATTGCCCACCGACACGACAACGAACCTGGTCGTGGTCGGGCAGAACTTCCAGCCCAGCACTGTCTTCTATGTCAATGGAAGCGCCGCCCAGTCCACTTATCAATCTTCGACCCAGGTAACACTTAAAGTGTGGATTCCCTATAACTCCTATGGATCCATCCAGGTAGGAGCGAAAACCCCGGCTCCAGGCGGTGGCACGAGCCCAAACCTCGCTGTGCCCATCAAGCCTCTGGTGATCAACCTGAACGCCTTTGATCAGAACGGCACCAATACCGGTACCGCGAGGCTCGGGCTACCAGTCCAGTTCCGCGCCAACGTCACCGGCTCGCCTGACCTCGGACGCACATGGGCTATCAACTGGAGCATCCAGGGTTCCGGATCGATCAACAGCAATGGCACATATATCGCACCGGCAGCTATGCCCTCGAGTTCCGCCGTGACGGTGGTTGCGAGTCTGGCTGCAAATTCCCAGGTCCGCGCTACATATCAGCTCACCTTTCAGAATCCCCTGCCCGTCGTGAATGCCGCCAGCCCCACGCACCTCGCGCCCGGCACGACCAAAGTAGTGACATTGACCGGCAGTGGCTTCGTTCCCGGCAGCAAGGTTCTCGTGAACGGCACGGCTGTATCTACCACGTTCCAATCGGTCAAAACGCTCCAGGCGTCTGTCCCAGCAGGCAGTTCAAGCCGCGTCCTGGTTACAGTTCAGAACCCGAGTCCCGGCGGAAGCACCAGCCAGCCATATTCTCTTCAGGTCGACAGTCCTGCTTCAGCATCGGCAACCATCGGCACCACTCTTGGCAGATATGTTCAGTCGAACTTCATCGGACTCTCTCACGAGTGGAATGATGCCCAGTGGTTCATGGGATCGTCGAAGAACGGTGTGAACCCGATCTACCGCCAGCTTGTGCAGAATCTCATCAACCCGGGCTCGCGCAAGTTTGTCATCCGCGTGGGAGGCTACTCGTCTGACACCTCTGGCTATCCCACTTCCGATACGGTGACGCCGTTCGCCGAACTCACACAGGCGCTTCCCGTCCACTTCACCCTCGGCGTCAATCTGGGCGCGAACAATCCATCACTGGCGCAGGATCAAGCGTACACGTACATCAAGAACATGCCCGGCGGCACAGTCGATGCCATTGAGATCGGCAACGAGCCCGATAAATATGCCGCCTATGGGTGGCGATCCAGTACTTACTCGATCTCGAACTATCTGTCTCAATTTGCCCAATGGAGAAACACTATTCTCCAGGCAGTCCCAGCATCGACAAAGTTTCTCGGAGCTTCCTGGGGATCTCTCGGTTCGCTCGAGAACGGCATGGTCTCCTTCGAGGCACAGGAGCTTTCGCGCGTGCCGACATTCAGCCAGCACAACTACGCCGAGTACACGGAAATGCAGAGCTATCCGGACAATTATCTGCTGAGCAACCAGGCTGCCACCCAGGAGGCGCAGGCTGTATCCGCCTATGTTGAGCTGGCACACCAACAGGGACAGATGTTCCGGATCGGGGAAATGAATTCCATCGACAACGGTGGAATTAACGGGATCAGTAACTCATTCGGCTCTGCGCTATGGGCCATCGACAGCATGTTTGAACTGGCTAATGTCGGCGTCGACGGAGTGAACTGGCACGGAACCAGTGGATGCTCGTATTGCGCCTTCACCTTCTCCACGCTGAACGTCGACGGGCGAGTCGCCTATAGCCTGGCAAGAGTGAACCCGCTCTACTATGGGCTGCTCATGTTCCACATGGCCACGGTAAATACGCCCCGTCTCCTGCCGGTCAAGTTGAGTGCCGCGGCCAACATCAAGGTGTGGGCGGTGATGGACTCGAGCAAAATCGTCCACGTTGTCATCATCAACAAGGACGAATCCTTCGCCGGCAACATCTCCATTTCCCTACCCGGCTACGATACAGCGCAAGTGACGAAGCTGGTTGCACCCGGCTTCGAGTCGGCTACAGGCGTGTCGCTAGGCGGACAGACCTTTGATGGCAGCGTCGATGGCAAGCTTGTAGGCAGTACAGACAACATCACTATCACGCCGTCCAATGGAACCTACAGCGTACCTCTGCAGCCAACCAGCGCAGTGATGCTTACGCTGAAGCCGTGATTTCAGGATTCAACCTCGACGGCTGGCTCCAACGGGAATTCCTGCGCCGGTCTTGGAGCGGAAGTGCTCTTCCGCTTCAGGCGGGCGCGGAGGTTCTCTGTAGGCGCCTCAATGAGGAAATGGACAATTTCGGCGAGCACAATCGAAATTGCGAGGCCGACCGAAGCACGCAAAGGGATGCCCCAGCCTGGAAGGTGGCTCTCGATCTGTGTCAACACCATGTAGTGAATCAGATATAGAGCATATGATCTTACTCCCATCCATGAGAGGAGACGGGTGTTCAGACCCCTGCCGACCAGAGTCGCCGGATAATGCACGACGTAATAGAGCAGCGGCGCCAGCGCCAGTCCTTGCAGCGTGTAGCGAAGCGTCGACCGGAACAGCTCGCCGCGAACAGCAAACGTAAGCAGGAGAACAAAAATGCAGCACGGAACAATCACGCGCTTCAGCCTGCGTTCCTCGAAGACGCGCGCACATAATTCTGTCTGCTCGAAGAATGCAAGCGCACATCCGAAAAGGAGCGAATCGGCCCGTGTGTCGCTCCCGTGCTCGGCCCAGCTCATGGCTACTCCATGCGGAAGCAGCGTGGAAAAGTGCGTGACCACGATCACTCTCCACACCAGGTCAGCAAGACAAATCATGAGCAGCGCGATTGTCATTCGCTTGTACGTGAGCCGGAAACGATAAAGCATCAGCACTACAAACGCCGGAAACAACAGATAGAAGTGTTCCTCGACCGCGAGCGACCAGAGCGGCCCGAGACCCGGGATAATTCCCGGCGGTACTCCATGAAAGAGAAGATTGTCGTAGTTCGAGAAATACAGAGCCTGCGACACCGCGCCATGCACCGTTATGCCGGCAAGCTGGCTGGTCGACCAGAGATAGACCAGCGCTGCGAAGAGCACCGCATACATCGGCGGAAAAATGCGGAGCGTCCGTCGTGCATAGAAAAGTGGAATGGAAATCGAATGGAACTTCTCATCTTCGCGGATAAGAAGCGTTGTGATCAGATATCCGCTCAGAATGAAGAACACGTAGAGCCCAAAGGCCCCTGGGATATAGTGATCAAGCCCTGCATGAGCCACGAAAACGATGAGAAAAGAGATCGCCCGCACGCCATCAAGCGAGGGAATTTTCCGTTGCGCTGCATAAGCAGCGCTTTGGGTCGACTGCATCCGGTGCTCCCGTATTTGTCCGGCAGAAAACTTAAAGAGTCGAGCTTTTTGTGGAGTAATGCGCGGGGAGTCATCGCGCCTTGAGCGAAATGAAGGCTGAAATGACCTGATGGAACAACCGCTACATCAGTGTCCTAATTTTTTTATTTTATTGCGACCGTAACTATAAATCGCACTACACCGCGAGGAATAATGTGGTTGATCGAATAACCAGCGAATGCGAATAACTATCGCGGCACACGTACTTTGATGCTTTGATTATCAACGCCGTCGTGCGATTGAGTCAAACATTCCCCAGTCAATCGATCTATATATACAACAGGGATTATTTAATCAAAGCTTAATGCTGTTGGCCGCTTGAGCGCCCCGGTTGAGACACCGCAGATCGCAGCGCACGCCATCCAGTCCGATCTCTTATCCATAAAAGCATCACTCTCCGCGTCTGCCTATGATTCACTATTTCACTGAAATCACCAGATCCTCTCCGTTCAGGAGGTCTTTGTGCGTAATGAAATATCCGGGGATCTTCCTTCCGCCATAGCTGATGTCTGTAATTTGAAGCCCGGCTCCCTTTCGCATAATCGTAAATGCCTTGGCATGAGGCATCGCGAAGGTTACCTTCTCAAATAAAGGCACGGTAACGATATATTCGGGATCTGCCGGCGAATATGTGTAGAGTCCGATGGCATTGAAGACATACCACGAAGACATTTCTCCGGCATCGTCCATCCCGCACAGGGCCAGACCATCGTCGCCCATCCCATAGAACTTGTTCATGATCGTGTTCAGGATGGCCTGGGATTTGGGCTGCTTGCCGACGAAGTAATCAAGGTAGGCAAAGCCATGATCCGGCTGGTTTGACTGAGTATATTGGCCAATGAAGCTATTGATGTTTTCGGCAATGTAGTTCGGGTTCCAGGGAATGGAAAAGAGCCGGTCCAATTGCTTCTCAAAGTCTGCCTTGCTTTTGTACAGACCGATGAGCCCTTCGGTGTCATGCGGCGCAAAGAAGGATGACTGCCACGCATTCGCTTCCCGGTACATGTATTCGTAATAAGGGTATTCAGGGTTGAAATTCTTTACCCATTCGCCATTCTCCAGGCGGCCTCGCATCAACCCGGTAGATGGATCGAATACATTCTTATAATTCTTAGAGCGCTTCATCAATGCTTCATAGTTGGAAGTATCATTGAGCTCTTTAGCCAGCTGGGCAACCGCGTAATCGTCATAAGCGTATTCGAGCGTTTTAGTAACACCGGCCTTCGCTTTTGTCTCTACGTTGGGGTTGGCTATATCGGGAGTAGAAATATATCCCTTCTGGATGTACTCGGAAATATAAGGTCTCGTGCCTCCTTCAATAGTGGCGTTGCGCAGCAATAATCGATATGCGTCTCGAATATCGTAGTCGCGCAATCCGCGCAGATAAGACCCGGCAATGAAGACAGCAGCATGGTCACCGTGAAAGAACGTTGGTATGAAGCCTGTCTTGTCGCCTCGGTCGATCAAGGAGCGGATGACATCTGTAGTTACCTGGGGGGAAAGCATGCCGAGCAGAACTAATTTATTCCGATAGTCATCCCAGAGTGATGGAAGCGTGTAGTACTGGAAATCCGCTTTGACAACTGCTCCCTTTACGTCTGTATATTCGCCATTCACATCGCTCCTGAGCGCCGGCCAGAGAAAGGAACGGTACAGGCAGGAATAAAAAAGCATCTTCTCGCGTTCAGTGCCGCCTGAAACTTTGATCTTCGATAGAAGTGTCTCCCACTCAGCCGATGCCTGAGTCTTTACAGACTCAAAACTCTTTCCCGAAAGCTCTTTTTCAAGATTCAGTTTGGCGTTTTCTGTGCTGACAAACGAAAGACCTATCTTGATTTCTACGGGCGCGGTGCCATCGGCAAAATCGACGACTGGTAATTCGTTGTGGCTCCCTTTCAGGCGCTCAATCTGCTTGATCTGGTAATTCGAGATGGCGTAGAAGAAGACCTTTTCACTCGCGGTCTGATATCCGCTGAAGGCGTGATCTCCTTCCTGTTTGATATCCCAATCACGAATTCGCTCGTTTGAAACCGGAAGATTGACAATCAGTTCCTTGGGCTGGCTATTGTCATCGAAAGTGTAGCGATGGTAGCCGGTTCTTAACGTCGAGGTGAGTTCGGCATTGATGTGATAGCGCTCCAAGTAAACCTGATAATAGCCAGGGTGAGCCGATTCCCTTTTGTGAGTAAAGGTCGAACCAAAATCATCGGGATCTACTTTGCCGCTTATTGGAAGAACTGGAATGTTGCACAGATTCCAGTGGCCTTTATTTGTATGCGCAAAGGCGTAGATCACAGAGTTCTCATATTCATAACCAGCGCCGCTGCCGAACCTAGTGATTGGGCTGAGTTGAACCATGGCATTTGGCACAGATGCCCCGGGAAAGGTCAGCCCCGCCCAGACCCGCCAAGGAGGAGTGAAGCCTATGTCTGCCGGATTTGTGAGCGGTGCTGTGCCCAGGAATGGATTGACGTAGTCGGTGAGTTGTTCCGCCAGCAGAGAGCAAGTCGCGGAAAGGAACAGTACGGCAGAAATGAGCACTTTCATCATTAGGATTCTTAGCTCCTGAGAACTGTTTTATATCGATAGGTTTGCCTGAATCTCCGGGAGTGTTGCCTTCCGATCTACCAATCCACTGACATTTCCAGTCGTTTTCTGAACTCGTATCTGAATAGGAAACAGTGAGCAGTATACGGTGAAGAAATCATTCTTGACAACGATGTCATTGAAGGCATACATTTCGACCCGATCAAAAGATGACAGCGATGTCATCACCTAGATAAACCCCTGACTCGCAAGCCCTCACCTCTAATACTCCCGGCTGCGGGCAACTGCTTCATTGTGAGGAAAACAGTGAAACGCAATTTAAAAATCATTCATTTTCGATCATTGTGGAAACGTAACCATCATAGCCTGCTCTGGGCCTTCATTATCTTCGCTTGCACGATGCCCAGCCTGCATGCCCAAGAGTTCCGTGGAATTATTACTGGACAGGTTACGGATTCCAGCGGCAACATTATTCCTAATGCCATTGTCGTGGCAGTCGGGCCGCAGCAGACCTATAGCACGAAGACTGCGCCTGACGGCAACTTTACGATTCCACTGGTACAACCAGGAGTCTACAAGGTATCGGCCTCCGCTCAGGGCTTTAAGAAGATCGAGCAGCAAGGTATCAGAATTGATGTTGCGGGAAAGGTCAATCTGCCGTTTGTGCTGGATGTGGGCTCAGTCACAGAAACGGTCTCAGTTTCTGCGCAGACGGCACAGTTGAACACAACCGATGCATCCGGCGGATCGGTCGTGGCTCCTGAACAAGTGCAGAACCTTCCGCTTAACGGCCGGCAGGTCTATTCCCTGGTCTCACTCACACCCGGAGTTAAAGCTCCGAACCCGGGCAATGCTGCCAGCGAACTAAATGAAAGCAACAGTTACTCCATTAATGGAAATTGGGGAAATTACAACCAGTTTTCTTTGAATGGCGCTCCCGTTTCGCAGCAGAACGGCGCTGCCTCCGGCACCTGGAACATCTCTCCGAGCGTCGACGCTGTAGAGGAATTCAAGGTGATGACCAACACTTACGATGCGCAGTACGGGCGCACAAACGGCGGCACTGTAAATACGATCCTCAAGAGCGGCACACCTGAATTTCACGGAACACTCTATGAGTTCTGGCGGAATTCAGCATTGGACGCCAATACCTATGCTCTCAACCAGGCAGGTCAGCCCAAGCCGTTTCACAACCAGCATCAATTCGGAGGAACGTTAGGCGGTCCCGTCATCGGACTCCGCAAAAGTACATTCTTCTTCTTCAGTTATGAGGGCTGGAGGGAAATTACGCCGAACAGTGTTACTACAACCACGATTACTCCTGATCTTCTGCCGGGGGCTGACGGGAGCGTCCATCTCGACAGCTATCTTCAGGGCACTGGCAAAACCAACATCTACGATCCTTTGACAACAACCTGTGCTGTTCCCGGGCAAAATCCATGCCAGAACTATACGCGTCAGCAGTTCGCTGGAAATGTGATCCCATCGAACCGCATCAGCTCCGTCGGAGTGAACCTGCTTAAGCTTTTGCCGCTCGCGAATCGGCCAGGATATACCAACAACTATGTCGTCAATGCTCCGGGCAGAAACAGCTACAACCAGGCCATTGCCCGTGTCGATCATAACTTTGGCGACAAAACACGCATCTATGGAATGTATGCCTGGTGGGCAGGCACGCAATTTCTGAACCAATCCGGTTTCCCGGGCGCTGCGGGCACGAACGCTGGTGGAAATAACAATTACAACTATTCTCAGTCTTCGCTAACACCGGTCTTCGACGTAACCCATACATTCGGACCGAATCTGTTTGCCGATGTGCGCCTCTCCTATAACCGCGCCTACAACATAAGTTATGACGGGGCCGAGGCAGCAGGCGTCAGCAACGCGACGGTCGACAGCATTGGGCTTAGCATGCCGCAGCTTCCAACCACCGATAAACGTTATTTACCGGAGATTCAGTTTACTGGCGATAACAGCAGCGACAAGGCATTGCCCAATTTTGTCGGAAATATTATCAGCCCATCGATCTTCGAAACCTACAATGCAGCTCCTTCGATAACACACGTTATCGGGCCCACAACTCTGCATTACGGCGGAGAGATCTCGTGGTATCACGATGTGGCCAACGGCATCCGTAACGCAAATGGGACCTTTACCTTTGGTCCTGCATTTACGCAGCAGAATCCCAAGGTGGGGAACAACGATGGATCGAGCCTCGCAGATATTCTGCTGGGCTATCCGGCGTCCGGAGGTGTTGAGTATAACTATCCGACATATGAATCCTATAAGGCCTATGGCGTTTTTATTCAGGATGACTGGAAAGTCAACCACAGGCTGGCTTTGAATATTGGCCTGCGCTACGAGAATGAGACCTCGCCTGTAGATCGCTGGGGACGCCTGCAGGCAGGCATGTGCCTGACATGCACCAATCCGATCAGCGGCAGCATGCCATCCGTGACACTTCCTAACGGAGCTGCGTTCGCCAATCCCATCGTAGGAGGACTGATGTTCCAGAAGGATCGCTCCCCCTATCAAAATACGTGGGGAATCCTGCTGCCGAAGTTCGGGGCATCGTTGAGCTTGACCAAGAACCTAGTGATGCGTGGCGGCTGGGGTGTGTTCCGCGCGCTTGGATTCGAACTGGGAGGCACATCCACCTGGGATACCACGACCAGCTATACGGCATCACTGGACGACGGGCTCACTCCTAATGCAGATTTCAGAAACGCGAATCCATTCCCCAGCGGCTACAGCACACCACCAGGAGATTCTCAGGGACTTGCATCCGGCGATGGTGATGGAATCTGGTATGACAGCTGGTACCGCAAGATTCCTTATACTCATCAGTTCTCTTTTGGATTTCAGGGCGAGATCAATGGAGGGATCGTCTGGGATCTTGAATATGTAGGTGCACACACAGAAGATTTGCGAGCAGGCAGTCAACAGGCTCACCTGACGCCCGGGCAGTTCGCCCAAGGCAACCAGAATCACGCATATCTTGACCAAATGATTGCGAATCCATTCTATGGCAATCCACTCATTCCCAAGACCGCATATCTTGGCTCGCACCCAACAGTTCCAGTGCGGGAAATGATGGTGCCGTATCCGCAGTATGACAGCTCGTCCGGTCCGGAAGTATTTGAATGGAACACTCCATGGGGCTACAGCAATTACCACTCATTGATCGCTAAAGCTGAAAAACGTTTCAGCGGCACCGGATTGCTCAGCAATGGCCTCAACTTCACAGCCGCGTTCACGTGGTCGAAACTCCTCAGCGCTACAGGCCTGCTGAATAATGGATTGCTGACCGACTCCGGCCCTTATTATGGTATTGACTCCAGCGATCGTCCGTTCCTCTTCAGCTTCGCGGGAGTTTATAAGCTTCCGATCGGCCCAGGGGGATTGATTGCCAACGACGCACACGGTGTTGTTGGAGCCCTGGTCAATAACTGGCAGGTGGATTGGGTCGTCAATAACCAGAGCGGGACTCCGATTAATTATCCGAATAACTACCTCTATACATGCGGTGCATTTAACATACGGCCGGCTCACAAGAGCTGGGGCAGCTATCTGAATAACTCCAACCCTGGCTGCTTTACTGGCTTTCCCGAATACACGGCGATCACGGCTGGGCCGTACACCGCCGCGGTACATGCGCCATGGGCGGAGCAAACGCAGGTCGCGTTGCAGAAGCAGTTTCCCTTTACTGAAAGAGCCCGGGCACAATTCAGAATTGAGGCATTTAATATGACCAATACGCCGATCTTCAATGGCCCCAACATCAACAATCCGAACTCCCCTGTTCAGCGAGTTGCCGGCATACCGGAGAGTCAGCCAGGCGCTTATACGGGCTATGGAACTGTTGGCAATTCGACAGCGAACAGTCCGCGCCAGGTTCAATTGTCATTGAAGATTCTGTTCTGACAAGCTTGCCTCTTGAAAGGGTGCGTAATTTGCACTCTTTCTTTCCAGGACACATGATCGAAAACCACTGAAGAGCCGAAGTCGGAGCCTGCTAAGATTTCAGCATTCCATTCATGAACCGACGGTTGATCCTGACAATTAGTGCGGGCTCGCTTTTCGGCTTGCTGTTCGGCTATGACATCGGTGCAATGGCTGGCGCGGCGCCGAGCATAAGAATTTGTTTTGATCTTTCTCCCGCCGCCTTTGGTGCGGCAGTTTCTGCTGCTCTGCTTGGCACAATCGCCGGCTCTCTGACCGCCGGATTTTTGTCGGATGCGCTGGGCCGACAAATAACATTATCCATTGCAGGATTCTTATACCTGGTTGCGGCGATTACAGCAGCTTCTGCAAGTGGCTTCAGGCAGTTCGCCGCATCTCGCTTTCTATGTGGAATAGCCATAGGGCTTATCTCGGTTGTGGCTCCGATGTATCTGGCCGAGGTCTCTCCCTCCAGGCTGCGCGGGCGGATTGTTGGGTCTTTTCAGATAAGTCTGAGCATCGGCGTTGTAGCCGGATTTCTGGCAGGATATCTCCTCTCCACTTTTACTACCTCAGAGGATGCATGGCGCCTCTTGTTGATTGGCGGCATAGCTCCTGCTCTGTTCGCTGAAATATGCTTGTTGGGCTCAGTGGAGAGCCCGCGCTGGCTGGCTATCCGAGGCCGGTTCACAGAGGTCCAGTGCTCCTTGGAACAGCTGGGCTCCGAGCAGATCGACTCTGATGCCGCCGCGATTGCCGATGCTGCAAAGGAGCCTGAACAGGTATCGTTTTTCTCACATCAGTCAATTCGTCCTGTTGTTCTTGCAGTCAGCATAGCCGTGTTTAACCAACTTACTGGAGTCAATGCCCTCCTGTATTACATCCTGGATGTCTTTAAAGATCTTGGTTCCGGACGGCTGAATGGGCGCGCGGATGCGCTCGCGCTTTCGATTCTCAGCCTTTGCGTAACCGTTCCGGCTGTGGGTCTGCTCGATAAGATCGGGCGCAAGCCCCTTTTGCTTGCGGGAACCGCCGGGATGAGTATTTGTTTATTTCTGCTTCCAGCCATTCACTGCCAGGGCTGGCCGGCATCGGCTGTTGTCATTGTTCTTGCCTGCTATGAAGCCTGCTTCAGTTTTTCCCAGGGTCCTCTGATCTGGGTCTACTTGAGCGAACTTTTTCCTGTCTCTACGCGTGCGCGAGGGCAGAGCCTCGGAACTACTGTGCATTGGATCACTAATGCTTTTGTGGTCGGTGTTTTTCCGGCGATTACATATCGCTTTGGTGGAAAAGTCTTTCATGGCCTGGCATTGTTGATGATTCTTCAGTTCTTTGTAATTCTTCTGTTCTATCCAGAAACAAAGGGCAGAAGTCTGGAATCTTTGGCATTGCGAGCAGTGCCTGATATTGCGCAGTCCATAAGGAATACAAAGTGATAAGAAAACAAGGCGCTGTGACCCTAGCTGATGTGGCGAAAGAAGCTGGTGTCTCGCTCAAGACAGCCTCCCGGGTCCTTAACGACTCCCCTGAACTCCGTCCGGATACGGCAGCACGCGTTCGCGAGGCAATGACGCGCCTGGGATATCAACCGAACGAGCTTGCTCGGGGACTGAAATCAAAACGGTCGGCGACCATTGCCATGATTGCACCGAATCTCGCTGATCCTTTCACGGCAACCGCAATCCGTGCAATTCAGGATGTAGCGCGCGCACATGGCTATGTCGTCATCCTGGCCAGCTCCAGCGGTGATGTTGGCCTTGAGGAGTCAGAACTCCGGGTTATGGCGAGGCGCCAGATCGATGGCATCATACTGATTGCGGCGAGCAGCGGGAAGAATAATCTGAAATCGTTTATAGCAGCTCAGGTCCCTGTGGTGGTTTTTGATGAGCCTGTCCGAGGTGCGGATGTCGACACCATCACTGTTACAAATCGCAAGGCAGCCCGTGAAGCGACAGAACATTTGCTCAAACATCGGTATCGCCGGATTCTTGCTGTGGGGGCCCGTCCTTACCTGTACACCTGCAGTGAGCGCATTGCAGGATACCGCGCTGCGATGAGAGCTGCCGGTGCGGAACCATTTGAGCTCCTGGTTCAGCATGAAGATCAGTTGGTGCCTGAGCAGCTTTCCGAGTTTCTTTCTGGAACCGCACCTGCGGATGCAATCCTGAGCCTCAACTGGGTATGCTCCATTCGTGTTCTGCGTAGCTTAAAAGTATTAAAAAAGCGTATTCCAAAGGATGTTGCCTTCATTTCTTTCGACGACTTTGATTTAGCGGAAATGATCCCCCCTGGCATTACAGTTGTCCGTCAACCGACCAGCGAGCTGGGATTACGGGCAGCACAGAATTTATTTGAACGAATTATCAGCAAGAAGCAAGCGGCGCCTCCGCGTAAGGTAGTTCTACCCACAGAATTTATCATTCGCGGATCGTGCGGCTGCCGGGTGGAAACTTCAGACTGATGGAATCCAATCATTCACTCGTCACTAAAGATATTGGAGGAATTAGTCCCAATGGATAAAAGGGTGTGTCGGATGTCCATGCTCTCGCAGTGGAATTATTTTGCAAGGTCTTCATGTAATTACCCAGGGTCGTAACTATTTTGATTGATATGTTGTTCTCCCCAGGAACTATCTTCTCGGAGAGATCATATTGATGGTTGCCATACCAGCGAATTCCTAATGAATGACTATTTATTTGAAGCTCCGAAACCGCATGGAGATAACCAAGGTTCAGCCATACAGTCTTTCGAGGTTTATCAATGTGAATTTGTTTGCTGTAGGTAATTGTGCCTGCAAATGACTTCAGATCTTCGCGTTCATTGAAATCCACCAAGTCCTGCAAAACAATGTTTCTCTCTGTTCCGTCCACATGCTCAAGCTTTACATCCCATGGCCCTGAGATGATCTGTTTGTAAGCAGATGAGCTTGGAGCTTCTCTGTAGCCAAATACATGCTGCGTAAGGTTATTCTCATCATCCGATCTGGCAGGAGATTCAAAGACAATCAGCTTTGACTCCGATGGTCCCAATGAAATACGGAGCACATTTCTTTTCACAGCAGTCGGGTAAGGCATCCGAGCGCCGGACTCCACGTCCCACAACCATGCTTCTTTATTGCCCGTGTTGAATGAAGCTTCAAACGTATGAAGCTTCTCCGGTCCATAGTTGGTGAAGAAAAATATCTCCTGTGCTCTATTACGGTAATGAATCTGACTGATGAAATCCGTTGGCGCACTTATAAGTACATCTGGTTTTAGCGCATAACGAGCCTGTAGATCGCGATACCAGCTCACTATGTCGTGCTCATTGACGGGCACCAAGGGTGTACGATCTGGATGGGCCTCCCGCATTGCCGTGATGATCTTGAGAACCGCATTGCTGTTTGCAGCCTGATCGGTAAGTCCCGGCGCACAATGTGGAATGGAGTCAATGAAGATCACTGTTCCGCCTGATTCCACAAACAATTGCAACTGCCTGGCGGTTGTAGTCCGAATTGATTCAGCGGCTGGGATGAGAATAGCCTTATAAGACCTGTCGGCAAAGGTGAGCCGGCCGTCTTTAACAGCAGATTTCGCGATGATCTCTTCCGAGATGTAGTCGCATCCACTTCCATTTTGGTGGACCACCTCCCAAATCTTGTAGAGATAGTCGGGATAAGCGATTCTAGGAAACGGATCTCGCTGAAATCCGTATCTGGATGCAAGGTCTGCCCAAGGAGGAAGAATTGCGATGTCCGCCTGCATCTCTGCGTGTTGAAAAAGAGCTGACAGGCGGGCTTTGTAGTTTGTCCATCGATTGAAATAAGGCCACCACGTGTTGCGCTCGCTGAAATACGTACCATATCGAACCCATCCGGGAAATGGCGCAGTAGGCGGGCTGTAGTTGAAACCATGTAATACGGACTGGTTCACTCCCGATAGCATACTCTGATCGCCAGCAACCTTGATCCGATCAAGTGAAGCGTGAAATGGGTCATCCGTATTCGTCATCTCCTCACAGCTGATGAGCCGTTTACCCGCCAGATGAGCAGCCGAAGATACAAACTTGTTGATCATGGTGTAGCTGCGGCCCTGAGTGTAACCGCCGCTGCCGAACTCCTGCACCTGCTCAGATCGTATCCAGGTCTCACATTCAGGAATATCGATCATCATGCCAGCCACGATCGGATCACAATCCATGCCATAAGCCTGCATGCGAGACTTCACACCTTCTCGATGGCACCAATCAACAAAGGTAGAAACAAACCTTTCTTGAAACAATTCGTGCTTCGTAATTTCAAAGTCATAGCGAACAAGCTGAACTTGCTTTGCGAAATCGGATGAGAATTCAGCCCCATAAGATTCATTGACCGCATTTCCCATCTCGCCAATCTTGAACAATACGAATGAAAGATACGGCGCTAAATCATATCCTCGCCTGCGTTGAAACTCTGTGAGCATGTCATCACACCAGTTCGCCCCTTCCAGTTCAATACTGTCTGTGAAGAATGCTCGAAAATGTTGCCCCAAAGGGCCAAGTGTGGCGACGAGCCGCTCTGAAATGCGATCCAGATACTGAGCAACGGACTGGGCATTGTAGTGATTCAAGACCGGACCGCTGGCTCCGGGAGCTCCATTGATGACTGCCATGAAGCCTGTAAGTTTCACCAGAAAATAGAGGACGTGCCGGCCTGGGGGGACGTCGAATTCTATGACGTTTGTTTCCCGGCTTTCTTTTACCGGAATCGCAGCCTCAACTCCATTCAACTCATATGGCACCAATGTGAGTGCGAAAAGTTCTTTCAGTGAATCCTTGTACGGAGAAACGAATCGCGGACTTACATCCGCCAATAACTCAGAAGATGTAAGACGTATATGCTGCGGGCCTGAGAACTCCCGAGTTCCAAGGGCTATCATCTGAGTCTGGTCTTGCCTGCGCAGAAACTCGCCGCCATAAGGCCAGCCGGAACCGACGATCATGTCGCACGTCATTCCTCTTTCCTTGCAGCCTTGCACAGCGACTTTGAGGACTGAAATCCATTCGTCGCTCATCCAGGTGAGCGCCTTTGTATGGAGCGGATCGGCTTCTGCGGGAAACTTTATAGGATTGATTTCAACTCCGCCGATTCCGGCACGCATCAGTACATCAAGCTCTCTGATAACCTCATCCGATGACACTCTGTCCCCGTTCCACCACCACCGCACCATAGGACAGTAAGCATTCGGTGGATTCTGGAAGACTTTGAAAAGTTCGGTGTCTGCGTATGACTGTTCATTTCCCGCGCCCGTCCATCCTGTTGTGGCTGAGATCAACTGGTCTGCTTTAGAAAAGGGAATAGCGCCTGCAGTAAATGAGGCCAGGCGAAGGAAATCTCTTCGAAACATGCATTAGCTCCGACTACAGATTACTTGCCCGAAGAGATACGTATCGCGGTGCACGAAAACGATCACATCCGGCTCAAAGGGGAATCGATGGCGTAAAGCTTCTACTTCTACCTGGCGTCTCGCATCTGGCAGGGCAAAGACTCACTGCGCCAGCGTCAGACGCAGAGGGTTCCTTCGAGTAACGATCTTCACTCCATCTGCTGTTTTGGCTGCAATGCCATTCATTATGCGTACTGTATAGTCGAACCCGTTGAACTGATACTTCAATTGATCGGGTGTCACTTCCACAAGGGTTGAACGGTCGTCGGTCCACGCAAAGAGCAGGGCTTGTTGTGTATCGTGATTTCCATTCCCTGAAAAACTGAACTCGATAAACTTCTCACGGAATAGAACTGTCAACTCTCCGCCTCCCGCCAAAGAGACTGTCGCCTGTAAAGATGAGTCTGTCTGATGAACGTTTGGCTGCCCAGCCATCGTGAATGGAGTGAAGACGCCATTTTTATCAGTGATTCCAAATCGTGCCATTGCTCGTCGCCCACCATGTCCCGATAGCACAGCCTCATCGCTCCAGTGGTAGCCATCCAACACAGCCAGCATGCGCTGTTGGATTCCATGCTGCCGCGCAGTCTGAATGAGATACGGCTCAGCATAGCCATCGCTGTAGACATGCAAATCCCGCAGATAAAACTCATTGCCGCGAAAATGCAGATTGGCACGTAAAAATTTGCTCTGATACCACACCGTTCGCTCAGGGTCATTGGTTTTACCAAACGGATCCTGCAGCATGATCTGCGCCTGTACTGGCGTTTCCCTAAACGCACGCTTAAAGCGGCGACCGGTCTCACCCATTGTTTCGACAGTCAAATCCTTGTTCCGAGCCTGCGAGAGTTTAGCCATTTGCATGGGATAGGCCTCGCTCATTTGCGCCCATCCAAAACTATTTTCCTGCCCAAGCTGAGCATATGCGCATTGCATGCTTGACGTCTTCGCTATCATTTCGAGAAATCGATCAACAAAAATTTCTGACTGCCCCGATGGCCACACCGGCTCCATGGTGTCCGGATATGGAAGGGCCTTATCGTAGTAATAGACCGGATCCTGGCCTAACAATCGGAACATCGGGGTAGAGATTTGGTTCTTTGCCTCTAAAGCTGGACTCCATGCATTCTTTCGGCTTGGATAATAGGCTGCAATCGGCGCACCCCAAATTGTGAACCCATCCGTAGCCAGCTGATCACGGCAGTTTCCAAATGCGTCCACATGATAGTTGTCAGAAAAATGTGCAACTGTAACCGCATCCAGGTTCCAGGACGCAATCGATTTTGCATCCCGGCCAAATATGCGCCGGAAGGTTGACATAGCAGTATCAGCGAGCTTCCGCCGTTCATCTGACGTATAGCCAATCGCATACGCTACAGGGACATGGTAATCCCATTCCCAGCGTGGGTTACCGCGCCAGGCAATCGCGGCATCATCGCAGATTTTCCGGTTCATCTCAAACCAAATGCCTACTTCGTGATCAGAAGGCATCTCTGATTTGAGGAACTCAACAAACGGCCCCTCCACAAGGGCGTCGTATTGAAGAAGCCATGTTGCAGGCAACTTATGTTCTTTAATCAGGCGCATTTGCTCCTGTACAGGTTGGAACAGGTCCATCTTTTGCCGTGGCTCTTCTGCCCGGATGAAGTTCATGATGTTTACTGCACGCAGAGTTGAGCCGGGCTCAAGACCCATCGCCGACAAGTGCGGCAACGTGCACGTAACGATCATGCTCTTCAAACCACCCACCAACAGTTCACGACGTGTAAGGATGTTTCTGGAATTCTTCATCGATTCCCTTGCACCAGAGTCTTTGTCATGAGCTCGCAGAGATGCCATCATGATGATGGCACAATCACAAACTTGTCTTATCGCGAGATTGGTCCGCTGCTCTAATCGTGCACAATACAACTGCAAATCGATTAGAGCAGCGACGTTCTTACTAAAACTTCAGCTTAAGAGCAGCCTGCATCACGCGAGGATCGATAGGTCCTCTGGCGTTGATTTGCCCAAACTGGGCTGAGGTGGGGTCCGTGTTAGGAATGCCGAAGCTCGGATGGTTGAAAGCGTTGAACATCTCCCAACGGAATTGGATTCCATACCGGTCTTTGAACGTCCAATTCTTCATCAGTGCTGCATCGGTCGAGATAATCGCAGGCGAGATAAAGGGGTTTCTTCCCGAATCTCCAAAAGTGCCGGGCGCATTGGTGACAAAGGCGCCGGGATTGATGTAGTGGCTCAACCAGTGCTGCTTGCTGCCCTGGTGTACGTCAGGCGATACACCAGGAACCACATCTGCACGGTCTCCATATTGCAGTGATCCGGAAGCGTTTGAACCATTTCCACATCCGCAGATGCCGAAGGGTGAGCCACTGTGAGCCTCAATGATTGCGCTTATCTCCCATCCACCCAGCGTATTCCGCATGAATGCATTCGATCCCTCCAGAGATGGGACCGTATATACGAAATATGTGGTCGAAGCCAGAGGAACATTGAGTAACGAAACTCCCCTGTTGTATCGAATATCAAATGGATTCGGCAGTCCACCTTGAACGGCCAGGTTGCCGGTGGCCGACAGGTCGATCACCCTGGACCAGGTAAAGTTCGAACGGGCCTGGAAGCCGTGCGAGAAGCTCTTCTCCAGCCCCACCTGCAAAGAGTGGTACGGAGAGGTTCCCAAGCTTGTTTCTTCATCGATTTGGTTGAAGTCCGGATATCGCAGACGCTGTGCGTTCAATGCGGGGTTAGGAGAATAGAATCCGGGATTCAGATCGAGAATTGTGGCCAAATGATATGACTCCTTCCCTACATATGCGATATGAAGGGCCACATCTTTTGAAAGCTGCTGATCGACTGCCAAATCCCAGCTTTGGGTCATTAAAGCGCGAAAGTTGTTGGCAAATGCAGCCTCAATGCTTACTGGCAAGAGAAACGGTGAATTGCTCGGAGGCTCGTAACCCGTCGATGCAAATGGCGGAAACGGAGTCGTGTAATTTGTTGTCGCAAAGGTTGACCAGGGACTGTCGAACGGAATGGTATATCCAGCACCCGGCGCGGCGTTCATGTTATATACAGGACTGAACGGCGCGATGTCGGCGGTGTGATTGTACGTCGAATACGGAAGCGGCCCTGTAAACATTCCAAAAGCTCCGCGAATGGCCGTGTTCGGCAAGCTCTCAGGCTGCCAACTGAATCCGACCCGCGGTTGAAAGTAGCCATAGCTCGTTGGCATAAGGGCGGCATTCACACCCTGGTCTCCCGGAAAGACCAGACCCACAGGCGCATTGGGAAATCTCTGGCTCTGCTGGCCTGGACGAAATGCGGCTCCCCGTCCCTCACCGGGAGTGGAAGGCGGAAGGTTTGGATCCCAACGCAAGCCGGCCGTCACGGTAAGATTCGGCAAAACACGATATTGATCTTGCGCAAAGAGACCAACTTGCCATCCCTTGACGCTGGCGATTTCTCCTCCACCCTGTGTGAATTGATTTACATACCCAAGGAGAAAATCTGCCAAGCCGAAGCCAGTGTAGTTACTGAACCCTGTAATTGGCGCAGCCGGATAATCAGCATTCTCCTGTGCGAACTGCTTCCAAACGTTACCGCCAAAGCTGAGCGTGTGCAGCCCTATTGTTTTGGTAAGAGCCTCATTCAAACCATATGAATGCCGGTTTTCTACCTGAAGCGCGTTATATCCAGAACCGAAACCGCTGGTGGACAGTCCCTCAAGGTAACAGTGGCCAGGAATGTCATTGACAGCAATATATTTTGACATGCACACCTGATTGCCATTGATATCCTTCGGCTCTGCATAGGAAGCAACATAATCCTCTGTCCAGAAAATGCTAGCTTCGTTCACCGTAGATCTATTGATGATCCAATCATGCCCCAGCACAATGTTGTAGTCACGACCCTGCTGGGCATCTTGAATTGCCATCAGATTGCCATTGACCGATGCCGCCGGCTGCTCTTCCCAAAGCGTAAAGCTACGCAAGAATAACCTGTGATTGTCGTTGAGGGTGTAATCCAGTCGCCCTGTGCCTTCGTCATAGTTCTGAATTTGTACGGGGCTTGCGTAGTTGACCTGTCCCGTTGCGGGATTTTGTCCTAGAGGTAATGCCGTCGTCGCAATCTTTACTGCAGCCGGTGAAAAATACACAGGATTGATCTGGCCCGGCTTCCCATTAACCGTGGTAAACAAGTTCGGCTGGTTGGTATAGGGAGTAGTACTCAACGTCTCCCCTGCCGGAAGGGCAGCGGCAACTGCGCTAAAGTCTCCGTTGAGCATCGCTTGTGTTGGAGTGGATTGCTGGTTGTACTGAGCCGCATAGTGTTGCCGCGTTGCTTGATAGTTAGCGAAGAAAAACAACTTGTCCTTCACAACAGGACCACCGACATATCCGCCAAATTGGTTTCGTTTCAGAGTATCCACAGTTTTGGCAAAGTAATCCTTTGCGTTCAGAGCATCATTCCGCAAAAATTCAAACACGCCTCCGTGAAATTCATTGGTGCCTGATCTGGTCTTAATGCTCACAACTGCACCGGGCGCATATCCATACTGAGCATCGAAGTTCGTGCTCACACGGAACTGCTCGGTCGCGTCTGCGTTAGGAAATGGAGCCGTCTCAGGCATATAGGTATCCATGTTCGGAGAGCCGTCTAACAAAAAAAATGTGCTTCCCTGGCGTCCGCCTCCGGCTGAAGCATTGATTTCGGTAGGAATCGCCGTGCCGCCCGGAGCTAAACCCGCTGGAGATTGGAGTACGTTTGTGATTCCGGCGCTCAAGAAGATCAGACTCGATGGATCTCTTCCATTGAGAGGCAGCTCTGTAATCGACTGCTGGTTGATGACCTCGCTGACATCTCCTGAGGTTGTGTTGATGAGCGCGGATTCTCCAGAGACAGTCACTGTCTGTTTGCTGGCGCCCACCGTCATGGAAAATCTCAGACTTTTCTTTTCGCCGACAGCTAGAGTGACTCCTTGCGCGACAAAGGGTTCGAAGCCGGAAGACTCAATCGTGATCCGGTAATGCCCGGGCTCAAGCGCAGGCGCAATAAACTCTCCTGAGGAATTCGTCTTCACTTGCCGCGTCGCACCGGTATCCTGGCTGGCGATAAGGGCGCTCGCATCAGGTATTGCGGCTCCTGAAGAGTCCGTCACAAAACCAGTTATCTGGGCAGAAGACTCCTGCGCCAGGGCGGAAGGTGCGAAACTTACCAATACCGCTGCTGCGCAAAGCACCTGCAGACAAAAAGACTTGATTGCTGGCCTCATTACAATCGTGCACCTCATTTTGAATTTGATTTGTGTACCTTTTGATCGAGCACCTGCAGTTCTGTCTGCAATTGCGTCAGAGATGTGCGCAGATTCACCTCGATAGCGCTCGCATTTCCCTGGTCACCAGGCTGGGAGCTGGTCAAAAGAGCGGCAACCGCTTCATGCATGGCTTCTGTCGAAGAGTGAATGCGGTGGATTCTGCCCTTCCAGTCCTGAGAAAACTCCGTGGATGAATCCGAACCTTCGCTGCGCTCCGATTCCATGACCGAGGTATTTGCAGCCGGCGTATTGGAAGCATCAGGCAAGATTTCAGCCAGCCGATTTTGGAGAGAGCTTATATCTTCACGCAGAGCCGATATATGGTCAGTAAGCAGAATGTTCAGTTGGCGCCTGGACTCCACGTCAAGCGTTGCGACCTCCTGGGCTGAATGTCGATCGGCAAGATGATTCAAGGCCCAGGCCCGGCCAGAAGCCAATTGGACCAGAGACAGCGTCTGATTTACATACGCTATTCTTTGGTCCTTGTCAGGGAAATGAGAATTAAGCTCAGACTCCAGCAGTGGCGGAGCACTTGCCATCATTTGAATCGCTGAAGGGGTTTTGGCAGATACGTTGCCAGTCTCCGAAGGCGATGCTACCTGCAAGGCCTCCTCAACAGTCAGAATTTTCACCTGTGTGTGCGGAATATTATGTAAAGCCAACACCAGTTGCTCTTTTCGGGGGTCATCCGAAACAACTCCTTTGATGAGGACGGCCCGTTTCTCATCATCCGTACTGATATTGATCTGTTCACCGAGATCGGCATCGAGTCCGTGGAGCACACTTTCTGCTGTAACTTCAGCTTTGACTAATTCGGCATTGCTTGGCCGCATGAACCTCAGAGCAGTCCTGGCCGGAAGTCTTAGAGCCGGCAAGCCTGCTCGTTCCCCAAAGACGCCTGCGGGAGCAGAAGCAAAAGGAACAACGTCGTATGAAACCTCTGCAATCTCCATCACGCTTTGATCTTCAAAATGCAAGCTCTCAGCAATGACGTGATAGTCAGGAACTCGAACCGTCAGAGATGCCTCAACTACAGGCCCTCTGGAAAAGGTGGTATCCAGAACAAGCTCATCTTTTCCCCGGGGATACACCTTATCTTCTACAACGGCGCGATCAGCCCTCCAGCGTTGATAGGTTTCCGCATCCAGCAGCGAATTCCAATCGAGGGATGATCTCGAATAAGCCGCTTCTATTTGATCCTGTCTGGATCCGTTCATCACGTTCCGGCTCGCAACGCGATGTCGTGCAATGTCTTTATAAATCGTGCGAGCGAGAGACTTGTTCCCTAAACGGACATGAATCTTTTGCACCACGACAGGTTCCATTACTGATTTGAAAGAGTTGGTCTCGGATACGGTCGCGAGATGCAGCAATTCAGGCGCAGACACTTGACGTGGCGGGTGCAGAAAATAAAAAGCCAGCAGGCAAGCGGCAAATACCAGGCCCGCAGTCACCCAGCCGAATTGCGTAACACGGTTGAACTCGAAGAATTGAATTGTTTTGCAAAACCAGCACTTCAGGTGCGAAGCATAGTCAGTGTCAGCCTGCGATGATTCTTCCATCGCCTTTGAGAATTCAGTTGCCAACACCGGGTCGAAATACACGACCTCGCTATCCAACCAATGACCATCCGAAGTTATAGTCAGATCAAGCCAGCGATTGTCACTCAGCGCAATGCGCAGCGTCTCACGGGGAGCGCCACTCGCGGGAATATCCGTCAACGACAAAAGAGCAAGCCGCACGCCTGGAGCACTGAACACCTCAACAAAGCCTTCCTCTTTCATCCGCTCTACTCGGGCTGAAAGGGCGCTGCGTCCCGATCGCACTTCGCTCGATGCAACGATTTTTCCATCTACGGCAATGAACAATTTGCGTGGACAATGTTCAAAAATCTCTCTGTAATGTCTGCGGACCGATTGGAACCTAGCCTCGCGGTTCAATATGGCCTCTCCCTGACCGCTGCTGCTATGGCTCGTAGAATCGAAATGAAGGCAATCGAGCGGTTCACGATCTTTGAGCGTTGGCCTTCTAAAATACTGATCAACCAAAGACAGGCATCTCTCACAACTCACAATGTGGGAAAGCAGTGGACCCGAGAGGGCCGATGGCTTGGGAGGTGAATAATGCGCCAGCAACACCTCTTCCGGCAAACAATCCCCCTCGCGCGCGGCTAGAATCATCTCGCGCAATTCAGCAAACACCTCGATGGATGAGAGAGCCGTCCAACAGAGGCGTGGCATGGGAGGGAAATCGCGGTTCATAAACCGCAATTTTTCGGGTTCGGAAAGATAAAGCTGCACCTCCGATCGAACCTCATTCAATTTCGGATCGATCGTCGAGAGTGGAACCCCGGCAATTGTGCTTACTTCCCTGCGGTAATATCCATGGAAGAATCGAAGGATGAAATAGCTGGCGCTTTTGGCACGCGTTTTACGCCAAACCATATAAGCACAGATTCGTCTCAAGTCATTTTGTTCTTGCAGTGGATCTCCGGACTTCTGTGATCGAAATACCAGCTCAATAGAATCCAGATCGCTTGGATCAAAAGACAGGAGCGTCTCGCGAGAAGAGCGGGCAAGGTCTGACAAGTAAATGTGCCGCAGGCTTGTATAGAGATATCCGTCGAGGTTGCGAACTGCACTAAGATCGGGTGTGCTTAGCGTTATATAGAGGCACAGCTCGTGGACGATGTCCTGCGCCTTGCCAACGTCACCGCGGGTGAGATGCAGAGCCCAACCCTGCAGGCGTTCGTAGTATTGCTCTAACAATTCATCGTGCTGAACGACAAATTGTTGGGTTAGCGGCTTTGCGTTGTGGAGACGATCCATCTATTCACTAACTAATAGAGTGGCCAGCTCTGCAATTCTTCCCCGACAATCTGAAATTATTTTTCTATCGGTTTGACGTCAGCATTTGGGAGCCACCCATCAAGGTCGTAACATTTTCATTTCATGTGACTTGTAATAGAAATTTGCGCTCTTCGATTGTACTTAAATCATCGTCATCTTGAGATTCACCGCCAAGGTAGTATCAACAACCTGGGAAAACCAATTGCGCAGGAATTAGATCGAACCGCCGAAATTTTGACCAGTTGTTCGAATCCGCGGCTTCATCGAAGCAACCGAGCAGGCATCCCGCGGCCTCATAACGTGGCAATAACAATCTGTGCCGAATGTTGTTTTACTCGCACTTAAGTTAACAAAGAAAAAACAATCCACACTGTAATTCCATGTAACGTGATTCACGATTTGGCACTATCATGCGATAGGCTGCTTTCCAACTCGTTTGAGTGTCGCTTGAAAAAGTGACTACAGCTCCGAAGCAGACCAAAATACGATACTACCCAACTCACCTCCTCCCAGTTTCCCTAGAAGTTGTTGTCACTCAGGATGCAAGGCCGGAATATCCTGGAAATCCGACCTCGAAAACGAATGGTTGCGGATCCTACTCCGCACTCTCTTCCCATTTTGTGAAGAAAGGGAATATTGGCATGCGCACGTGCACGACTTCATTGCAACTGGAAAGTGTGCCGGGAGCCGAACCGTCGCGCCTGCAAGAAGCGATGCGCGGTCTGGTATCGCTTCTGGAGAGCAGTGAATATTCAGATCTGGAGAGTTGCACAACCAGCGACGGGACGACGGAACAGATTCTGGTTGATACAGAAGTGGACGGCGTGCGATATCTGGTGATTCGTATGCCACGACCGGCGAATAGCCGCGTCCAATTGAGTCCGCGGGAACAGGAAATCGTCAGAATGGTTGCCCAGGGTCACCCTAATAAGGTGATAGCGGATGTGCTCAACATCAGCGCCTGGACCGTTTGCACCCATCTGCGGCGAATTTTCGCCAAACTGGGTGTGTGCTCGCGCGCCGCAATGGTTGCACAGCTTGGCATTATCGGCAAAGAGCATCACCCGCTGCCACATCATCGCTGATAAGAAAAAGCAGCCTGTTTATAACCTGTATTCGGCTTCCGCATCAACAGGCTCGCTATGGAATTCACCAGACGAATCTGCATTGATCTCAGTAGAACCGTATTTAGCCGCTACTCCCGCGCGAGCTTTGAGATTAAGGCTGCGACCTGCATTGCGCAACAAACGCAAAGCATTCCCACCCAGCACCAACCTCTCGTCTCGCGGACTCAGACCTAACAGCCTGACTTTGTGCAGCTCGAGTCCCGGATGAAGCCAGGGGCCGTCCGAACCAAACAGCAGCTTACGCGCTCCCGCAACCCGAACCGCGCGGACCAGATAATCGAATTGCCGAACGCCTGAAGTGTCGGCATAGACATTTGGATAACGCACCAGTTGGTGAATGACCTGCTCATGTGCCTTCCAGCTATCGGTGAAGCTCCCCAGGTGAGCAATGATGAAGTTGACAGTCGGGTATTGTGGCGCGAACATATCCACCACCTCAGCACGACTGGCAACATCCACCAGGATGGGGAGTGCCAGCATTTTTGCGGTTTCGCATATCTCACGCGTCGGCATTGCTTCATAGCCGTGCACCTTGATTCCGCGAAAGCCCCATTGCCTCACTGCATGCCTGACCATGCGGAAGACTCGTCCCGCATCGCGCTTCGCATGCACGAAAGCAAAGCCAATAAAGCGCGAAGGATGAAGAGCGATGAGCTGCGCCACTTGTTTGTTCGCATGCCAGTTGTCGGTGTGAAATGCCGGCATCAGGATCGTCCTGGCGATGCCCGCGGCACGGGCGCGGCGCAAGTATCCAGTCAGTGGAGCATCTGTGTTCCAGGGCGCCGTCATCAGATCACCCTTTCCTGCGTGGCAATGAGCGTCAATAATCATGTGATCCACTCGCTCGCTACAGCAGGCCGCATGACGTCTCTGCGCCCCAGAGTTTGCGCTGCAAGAGCCATGTACCAGATTGACGTCTCAATGCCGCGATGGAAGTTAGGAAGATGAAATTTTTCATTCGGCCCGTGAATGCGATCATCGGGAAGACCGAAGCCCATAAGCACCACCGGGATGCCAAGAACCTGTTGAAATGCACTCGCAACCGGGATCGATCCTCCGGAACGCAGAAAAACCGGCGCATTGCTGAAGACCTTCCTGTATGCAGCAGCGGCTGTTCGCAGCGCCGGATGCTCGCGCTCAATTAATACCGGCAGCGTCGGGGCACCCAGGCGCACCGAACATTGCACAGCATTGGATGAAATCCGCGCAATGTGCTCGCGGAAAAGTCTGGCTATCTTCCCGGGGTCCTGATCAGGCACCAGGCGAAAGCTTAACTTCGCGATAGCCCTCGCGGGAATCACCCCTTTCACTCCCCTGCCGGCGTGCCCCCCGGAAATGCCGTTCAGCGTCAGTGCAGGTCTTATCGTGGTGCGCTCATAAGCTGTGTACCCGCGCTCGCCCCAGCCGCGTGCCGCGCGAGCTTCTTTGAGGATCTTCTGGTCCGTGGGTCCCACTCGATCCATGTATTGGCGCTCCGTGTCGCTCCATTCGCGCACGTCATCATAAAATCCGGGAATGGCGATTCGCCCTTGTTCGTCATGGAGTCTGGCAATGAGTTCGCACAGAGCCTGAACGGGATTAAGAACAGCGCCTCCAAAGCTGCCCGAATGCAGCTCTTGTTCCGGTCCGCGAACTTCCAATTCGGCGCGCAATCCACCCCTCTGCGCATAGCTGATGGCGGGCTGGCTTCGGCCCTGCATCTTTGTGTCGGAGATAACAGCCGCGTCCGCACGCAACGCTTCTTTGTGCCGCTCAACAAAGGGCAGAAGGTTTCGGCTGCCGACCTCCTCTTCTCCCTCGAAAATGCACTTCACGTTCAAAGGAAGGGCGCGATGCGTCCGCAGGAAGCACTCCAGAGCTTTCACATGGCAGAAGAGCTGGCCCTTGTCATCACAGGCGCCTCGCGCGTACAGGTCCTGGTCCTTGACGGTGGGCTTGAAGGGCGGCGTCTTCCATTGCGCCAGCGGCTCGGCAGGCACCACGTCATAGTGCCCGTAGATCAGAAGCGTCGGAGCCTGGCTGTCGCGTCGCCAGGATGCATAAACAAGCGGATGGCCCTGCGTACGAATGAGGCGAACACGACGCAATCCAATCTTCTGGAGGTGCCGGGCAAGCCATGTCGCACAGGCCTCCACATCACGCGCGCGCTTCGGTTCAGAGCTTACGCTTGGAAAACGCAGAAATTCATTCAGCTCTGACAAGAACGTCGAATGATGCGAACGCGCGAAGATGATGGCGCGGCTGGGCTTCATGTTCATCTCGCCGGCACGTTTATGGACACAACTACCCGTTCATACCACCTCGCAAGGCGCCTGCCCGCATGCCTGGACGTCTGTCGGATCTCCTCCATAGCCATTGGCCCGCAAAACAAAGACCTCGTAGCAATGCGCATCAAATCTTCTCGGCGTCGGTTGAGCAGGATTGTTGAACCGCCTGGCGTCGTCCAGATCGTAGAGGTTGTGCAGCATCTCATGGATGATGGTTCCAGCGCGGCGGTTCACTTCAGGCAGTCCTGGCAGGCCCTGGGTGGCCCAGAAGGGTGGGCACAGAAACACGGTGGAGTGTACTCCGGGTATCGTGAAAGCGTTGCAGCCGCCATCGGGCCGGCATTCGAACAGAATTCTCCGCCCTCCATTCAGCTCATTGGCAACCGCGCGGAGCCGCGCTGAGACTGTTGCGCCGGAAGGTCCGCCGGCCCATGAAATGAAGCGCGAAGGATCGTGACAGAAAAAGAAGTTGTAGAGGCGTGCCGTTTCTTTCGCTTCTTTGCCTCGCGCAGCCGCTGGGACTGCGACGGCCGCATCAACTTTGTCAGCAGTGCTGCGGGCCAGCTTGATCGCTTCGACAACTGCGTCGAATAAGGCACTGCGACATGCCCCGCCGTGAATCGGACATGCGACACACAGGCCACTTTGGCAGGGGATGCATTGCCCGCCTGCACAACCAGTGCATGCCAGATCAAAGATCGGCCCGGTAGCAGACGGCGAGTACATCTCCGCTTCCGATTCGAGGTTGCTCCGATCGAGCACCTTCATCAGCCTGTTGAGTTCTGCTTCCAGTTCGAGTTCCGCATGATACATAGGTTGCCTCTTCTTTGATGAAGCATGAATCGCTCAAACCCTGCTACGCCCAGATATCCACGAAGCCTGGCGCAACGAACAGAGTGTCATCGAAGGGCGACAGCACAAGAGGTTCCTCAAGCCAAAGCACAGGAGAAGGAATCTCCCAGTAGGCGCAGTCGCCCCAGCGTCGTTGTTCACGGGCCCGGAACTTGTCCTGCCGTGTGATGTTAACGCCGGCAAACGAGTTATATTGTCCGGCATAGCCGGCGCGCACTGAGTTGGTGGCTGCGCTTCTGGCAAAAGGATCGTTCATCATATAACCCCGCAATGAGAAGTACGATTCGTTGATGCTGCCGATGGGAGGAACTGGCGGGAGCGCCTGGTTCCGGCACTCCCGCGGCTCGTTCCGGCGGTTCAGATATGGAATTCAAATTCACGCGCCGACTGGCGAATCGGTGAAACGCCTGCTTTCTGCTTGTGCGTCGCTCGCATAGGAGTAGGCTGCGTCTGGTCCCACGGCAGTACGCGATGTGAGCCTGTCCTCGTGCTCAAGCCCATTGCCTGCGCGCTGGTGAGCCATTCTTCTGACTGCTCCGCAATCTCCAGCAGCAGCGTCTCAAATTGCGCGCGCGTTGTTTGCAGAATGTGCGGCTGCGCAAGCCAGCGCAACACTTCCCTGCCCGTCACACCCATGCGCTGGCGTGGAGAAGTCACAAGGCGCTCGTTGAAATAGCGGATAAGAACTTCTTCCACCACATCCCATGCATTGTCGGCGCCGAAGAGCCGCTTCACATCATCGGAGTTGAGGATCTTGAACGCTTCCTCCAGCAGCTGCATCACCTCCACGCGCAGAACATTCAGGTGGCCGAATGACAACCACTTCAGGTTGTTGCGCAGATCAAGGCCCGCGCGCCGCACGATGGCAATGGAGCCGAAGCTCGGATCATAAGCGCGTTCCCGAATAACATCGGAAATACGCTTGTCGCGCCAGAACAGAGTCACCTGGTGAACGAAATGCGCGAACAGCTTATGGAAGTCCGTATTGGCGCGCGATCCGGTAGGCACAGGCGCGCCGCCATAACCGAAGATGCGCTTGTATGCCGAGAGCCGGTCGGTCTTTGTATAGCGGAGCACATCCCGCCGATCGAACTGGTACAGAGCAAATGCGCCAGGGCCGCCCGACAGCCGCACCGTGCCCGCCTTGAACAGCTCCTGCAGTTTTTGTACGGCGCGGAACACGCCAATCTTCTCGTGCTGCCACAGGTAATACATGTCACCGACAGCCATGATGCGTTCCGACGTGATCGTCTCGTCGTAGGGCTCGACGCCAGGCGGAATACGCGTGGTACCGAATTCCCTGGCTGCATCGGGGCCTACGCCGGCCAGTGCGGCCAGCCCTTTGTCGGGTGGCGGAGGAACTTTGGCATCGGCATCGACCACCGCGGCCAGGAGGTCATCGATTTGCTTGGTGAGCGCATCGGCGAGCTGCGGATTTGCGATCAGGTCAGCGGACAGTTTGTTCGTTACCTGTTCCCGCAAGCCTGCGATACGGTCATATAAGCCTTGATAGTCTTTTTCGGTCGCCATGGATGACCCTCCTCAATGATCTCCAGCTACCGCTCCGGGTTGCTGAAATCCGCTTGCTACTTCACAACTATTGATACGCATCACTTACCTTGCGGTTTCTGCGAAGCCTGCCGGAGCTTCTCATCCTGCTGTTTTTGCGCTGACTGCTGTTCCTGAGCAGGCTGTTGGGGCTTCTCGTCCTGCTGCTGCTGCTGTTTCCCGCTGCGCTGCTCCAACATGGCATTCTTCAGATGCTCAAACATGCTGTCTATCTTCTGGTGCAGGCCCATAATATGTTGCGACTGGGCTTCCACTTTGTTCGCCAGGTCGGCATGAGCCGCTTTTAGATCCTGAACGGGATTCGCGATCGAGGCACTTGGCGACGGTTGGGGAGCAGATGTCGCCGGAGCAGGGGCCGCGTATTTCACCGGAGCCGCAGCTCTTTGCGGATTGCTGGTGTTGATCGGGCCCTGCCTCCCGCCCATGTTGATGAGGACCTTTCGATCCGGCTTCCGCCGGGCGAGCTTCTTTCTCGCTCCACCACTCTTCGCGCTGGACACGCCAAGCCGGAATGCCGGACTCACGGCGACTACCCGGCGCACGATGCCGGCTGTCTGCACATTTCCGCCGCCTATCGTAATGGCATCTTCCAGAGTTACAGAGTCTCCATTCGGGTTCGTCAGCGTGATGTCATGCAATCCGTCCTCCAGGCCAATCGCATTGGGATCGAAATCGATATCGACCCGCTGCGCTGAAAAGAAGGTCACGCTTGACTGTGGGAGGACGATGGCTGTTGCAGAGTTGATCGTCGCTGTTACCCCAGGCTCGAAATCTTCGCCAAATATTTCCAGTGTGATCACGCCGCTGTCGTCCGGCCCGTCTACGACAATACTGGAGACTGTCATTTTGTTCTCGGATAGCGGCACATCCTGCTCCACCTGCTCGACAAGCTCAACCAGCCGCTCGAGCTGATCCTGCAAATCATCAAGCGAATTGCGCACGCGCGCCGTTCTGAAGCCATCAGGCAGTTCATCGATGTTGGTCGGACTGTGAGCTTCCTCCACCATATTCAACAGTGCCCTGACCACCGGCAGGATGTTATTCGTGACGGTAATTTTGCCGCCCTCTTTGAGCAGCCGCGGCCCCTCATCGCCGACGAAAGCTTCAATCTCGATCAGCATACCCTCCAGGAATCTGGGAGGCAGTGTAGGATCGGCAAATTCCAACAGCAGAGCCTGCCGTTCGGCCGGCCCGATGAACACCGAGTCCAGTGTGAAGCGCAACTCATTCACCGTCTCGGCAATCACATTGAATTGCCGCGAGATCAGCACCAGTTGCGTGCCGAAGAAAGCCGGCTTGTTGGGCAGCACGAAGAAGAAGTCGCGGTTGGAGATCCAGCTCTGCAGCAGCGAGGTCAGATAATCGGAGATCACCCGGAAGTTGGTGATGACTACTTCGTCTGCAACCGAGTTGTTGAATGGGTTGCCGGCAAATTGAATTCCGTAGGTGTCGCGCAGTTTACCCAGCGTGCCTCCAACATCGTCCGGATTGAATGTTATGTCTGCCGGTGAGATCAGTGCTGGATTCTGATCGAGCAGGATTCCAAAGTATGTGTCGATGCGCAGAACAGAGGGCAGCCCGATCACCGCCAGCTCGCGCACGATCTGCGTCATCTGGCTGCGCACCATCTCGCGCAGCGCCTTCACGTATTCAGGATCAGCCTCTGGATCAAGGGGATAGAGTGTATCCAGCAGCGAATTCGACTGATCGACCGCGTCCTTCGCGCGCATGTACAGACTGGCCTGCGCGCCGGTAATTGAGCCGCCAAGATCGGTCTGTATCGCGGGCATCTGCGGATTCCAGGTCGCCGTGACGTGACCTTCCACGTCGCTCAGGGCAAAAGACTGCGTCAATGCACCAATAAAGCCCTTCGGATCGGCGGTGTTCACCTTCCAGCCGAGAACATCGGTCACAGTCCTTGACGCGAGCTGCCCGATCGAGGAGCTACCTCCGCCTCCACCCGTACCGCCACCACCCGGAATAGTACTTACCGGGAAAGGGCGGTTGCTGATCTCCTCCGTGAGAATGGGATAGGAAATGGCATCCTCAACATCCCTCACGGCTCTCCCTGTGCCGCCTGCAAATGGCACCTGCCCGGAGAGGTCCGTGGCAGGAAGCACACTCCCGGAAGCTGCGGTGACACCGCTGATTCCGATCAGAACAAAATCACCCGGCGTCAAAGGCTGTGCAGGAGTGAGGGTAACCGACAGGCCGTCGGCTGAAGGTTGGGAAACGCGCCAACCCAGATTCGTGAGCGATCTTGGCGTAGAGATGGTTGGAGGATCGTAGACGGTGTAATTGTCCCCGCTGGCCGCGCTTATGCTGTCCACCGGCTCGGAAAACGTGATCGTGATCGAGTTTGTCGTTACGCTGCATCCTAAAGCGGTCAGTGTAGTTGGCATGATGTTGCTCCTTCCGCCGGTGTGAATCTTATGCTCTTCTTACTTTCTGCTCCCACGTGCAGGCCAATCGAGCATCTGCTCAAGTAACACTCTCGATTTCAAATTCCCCGAGTTCCGGTTTTCTAGCGGTGATCTGCTGCCCAACATTCGTCGTCTGCACGGATATGTTCGTTGTCCCCGCGCGTTCGGCCAGCTCCTGCCAGCACGCCGTCAAGGCCTTGCGCGTGAGATTCAGCTCATAGCGGCAACTGTCGAGATCTCTTTTGACATTCTGAGACCAGATCAGCCATACGCCCCTGCGCCGCCCGCCCAGCTTCACGATCTCCCGCAGCTTGTCGTAGGACAAAAGCTCTGCTGCAGATGTGCGTTCGGCCTCATCGAAGCTTGTCTGGCATATGGTCAGAGCTCTCCGCGCCCGGTTCAGGTCGGCGGGCTGTCCGAGTGCGGTCTGAGCAGCATGCGATTGATTGAGACAATCATCCAGCCAGCCGCTTACGCTGTCCACGCTTTCACGCAGGTGCTGCACCAACGCCGCTTCCATGTTCAGCGGATCGTCCGGCAAGAGGCAGCGAAGTCCATCCAGTGTTTCCTTGAAGCTCTTCAACTGCTTGAACAGCTCTCGAAATGTAGTTTCCAGTGCCATCGCTCATCCACTCGCCAGTGCCTTGAAAAAGTTCTTGGTCAGGACCTCGGGGCGGGCATGACGGCGATCCAGGGCCAACCGCACCGCACCGATCAGAAACCGCTCCGGAATAATTCCCGGATCGATCCCGGCGGCCAGCCGCCGCGATGCCTCCTCGATCATCTGCTGCTCTTTCGGGCCGAAGTTCAGCACTCTCGCCAAGCTACGGTTTCCCAGTGACTTATAGGACTGGTAGCACACTGCATCTACCGCAACCGGACATGCTTCATTGAATGTCTTCAGCAATTCGGCTGGTATATTGCCCGACGATGGATTGGGATAGATTCGCATCCATGCCTTCCGGATTTGCCTGCTTTCCGTCTCGAACCCCATACGCCTGAGCAACTCGGCATTGATCAACATCCGCAGGTATGGCGTCGGATGAGGCCCGCGCGCGCTGTAGTACACCGTGGTCTCCGGGCCGCGCGCGAGGATGTCCATCGACGATGCGGCGAATGATGGCCCGCCGAGCAGGAGGCCGCTCATGTCGGAAAACATCTCGCGATTCCAGCGCACCCAGGTGCGCGCGACCTGCTTGCTTGCTCCCGCGCGCAGCAACGCAAGGCCAACCTTCCGGGGGATATCGCGCGCCAACCCCAGGTCATTCTGCAGATTATGACTCACTTCGTGCAGAACGCCACCTAAAGTCCACGGATTTACCAGCCGGTGATAAGGAAGCTGGATGAGGGGAAAGGGATTCAGCTGCTTTCCCAACCGCTTCAATGGAATGCCGCGCCGAAATGTCGCCGGCGAAAAGCCCGTGGCTACATACGAAAACGGAGGCGGCGCCGGGATGGAGCGCGCGATCGCCAGTCCCAGATAGCTTGTTCGATAACAGTCAAGAGCGATGCGATCGCAGCTTAGCAGCCATTTGGCGAAACGGCTCTGCCGCTGGCCGAAAACTTCGAAATAGAAGTCCCAGATTTTCTCGATGCCGCGTACCCAGTTATGTGCACGCTCTTTTTTCCGCATCGCATCCTGCAAATGCGCAGTGCTGGGCTCTTCCAAGGCAGCAGTGACAGAATCCCCTACCTTATCTGACATTTTCAGCAGGCCGCTGCGAAGCCGGGTGATAAGCTCGTTCACAGCCTGCAGGTGGCCCGAGGTCGGCGCTTCCGCGCCGGTGCCGAACTCGTCCGCCTTGAACGGACGCAACGCAGCGGCATGCCGGGTTACGTTAATCGATTGGGACCGCAACCATGGCGACAGGAAAGGCGCTGGGCTCGCGGCTGCTTTGGTCCGCGGTGCACTTGCCTGCGCTCGTTCCGTCGTAATCGGGATGTTTTCCACTAATGTCGCCATGGTCTTGAATCTCGTCGAAAAATGGCTGTTATCTCAGCAACTGTCCGCAGCAACGGCAGTAAGCGGGAGCTGCGGAAGAAGCTGAAGGATGAGTTCCAGCTCCACAGGTGCATTGTCCGCCGACCATCTGGCCGTAGGTCACGCCGGATGCCGGTTTCTTCGCTCCCTGGGTGTATATCGCTCCTGGAGCGCTCGCCGGCACTCGCGGCTGCACCACTCCTCCCAAAGCATGCGCAGGCATTTGACCGTAACGACGCGGATACCCTTGTTGCGCATGCGGACGGGCTATTCCGCGGGCGAGCCGGCGATGGAAAGTCCGTTCCAGATGGTTGTGCCGCCGCAGCGCGTGTCTGCGATGATGCGGGTGGCCAAGCACATATCGCGTTTGTCTGGCCAGGGTCCGCACTGCGCCTTGCGGGGTGATTTTTCTGCCGCGCGCCGCCTGCTTCGCAATGGAGCCTACTGTACGTCGCGCGATCGTGGGCACAGTCTTCAGCAAGTGACGTGTCTGTGGATTGCGATGCAGTGTCTTCGCAATGCTGCCAATTCCCTTGGTCAGCTTTGGCGTCGACTTCGTTACCGCGCTGGCTATCTTAGGCAGCGCTTTTTTCGCCATCGGCGCAACCGCCTTCGCTACCACCGGCAGAAGCTTCGAGGCAGCCATGCCAACCAGGGGCAGAAAATGTTCGGCTGCTTCTTCCTCCGATTCCGCCTCGGCCGCAAGTTCGCCCAGATGCTCCATCATGGCATCGGGGTAAATCTTGCGCATGGGATTGAGCTCGCCCTCCGCTTCGAAGGCGCTCTCATCTTCGTATTCGTCCTCGCCTTCGGACTCGCCAAGAAGGCTGCCGACTGCTTTGCCAATGGCCCCCAGCCAGCCTTCGCCTTCCAGACTGGACTCGTCCTCGTACTCCTCTTCGCCTTCTCCGGAGTACTCGTCTTCCAGTTCGTGCATTACCTCGCTCTCGGACTCGAATGCCATAACGGATTCCTCCTGCACAGATGATCGAAAGATTGCAGAGCCGGTATCAGCGCACCGCGCTGCGGCGCCGCCGTGCTGTTGTGGAACTGCGCACGCCCCGGCGTGAAGGCCGCTTGTATGCCTTGCTCACCTTCACATTGCGTGTGATAGCGGCGGCACAAGCCTTCGGGCTGCCCAGCACACGATGCACCTGTTTCGCGGCGGTCGCAGCTGCGCGCTTGCGCGTAATCGGAATTCCCCGACCTGCCTGCTTCTTCAGGTCCTTGATAGTGCGACGCACGATCGTCGGCACCGCCCGGACCATCGGACGTGTCGCCTTCCGGCGGCGCAGGATGCGGGTGAGGATTGCCGTGCCCCGGACCAGATGCGGCAGGATGCGGCGCAGCGCGCGGCGATCTCTAGGTGAAATGACTGTGAGTGTGGCAGCGCCGGCCATTGCTTCGGCCTCACCTTCGTGGACCTCGTGCGAAGCCGCCTCCGCCATGATCTCGGCGAGCGCTTCATGATGGCTGAGTTCGTGAGCGGCGATCTCATGCACCATCTCACGCTCCCCTTCTCCATGAACTTCATACTCGTCTTCGTATTCGCCTTCGCCCAGGGCCTTCGCCGCCAGGCCGCCCAATGCTGTACCGAACGGACCGCCAATGGCTGTGCCTACGAGGGGCGCGGCAACCTTGACCAGTTTCTTCAGCGGCAACTTCTTCAGGAACTTGCCGATTTTACCGAAGAACTGCTCGCCTTCATCTTCTGCCTCAAATGCACTCTCGTCTTCGAACTCATCCTCACCTTCGCCCAGCAGGCTGCCGGCGATGTTGCCGATAGCGCCGAGCCAGCCCTCGCCCTCCAGACTTGATTCGTCCTCAAACTCCTCTTCAGCCTCGAACTCATCTTCTGCCTCAAATGAGCTCTCGTCTTCGAACTCCTCTTCGCCTTCGCCGAGCAGGCTGCCCACGACATTGCCGATGGCGCCGAGCCAGCCCTCGCCCTCCAGACTTGATTCGTCTTCGCTTTCGAGTTCGCCCTCGTGGAACTCGTCTTCCAGTTCCATCTCCAGTTCGCCCTCATGCAGGTCCGCCATGGTGTAACCTCCTCACGGTTGAATTACGACCAGAGCAACATATGACGCGAGCTCGAGCCGAGTCTAGTCGCATCTTGCAGTGAGCAGATTTGAGTTCGCTTGAATAAGCGACAGGCGCTCCATCAGGAACACTGCTAATGCCTCCAATGCAGGCCCCGAAATACGCATGCGTGCTGCGATGCTAAGTGTGGTGATATCCGCCGGCAGCTTCGCGGCCGATGGAGGGTCTGGCGCGACCGCTACTGAGGAATCTGATTGCCTGCCGGAGGTCGTCCATCAGCAACCCGGCCAGATCGCGAGTCACTCCTAACCTTGTGACCATGCGCTGTACGATGAGGTCGCTTCGATGCGGCGGCATGGGATAAGCGGGCACCTGCCAGCCCTTACCGCGCAGGCGGTCGGCAAGATCGTACAAATCGAACCGCGGATACTCGCCGGGCTTGATACTCCAGGTACAGCCGGGCAGGCCGCCACGCCCGTCGTAGATGAGATCGAAGATCTCGAATTTGCGCAGCTCATCTGCGAACCAGGAGCCCACCTCCTGGCAACTCTTCGCGATTTTTGTGTAGCCTTCTTTTCCCAGGCGAACAAAGTTATAGTACTGTGCCACAACTTGTCCGCCCGGACGCGAGAAGTTAAGCGCAAAGCTGCGCATGTGACCGCCGAGATACTTTACATCGAAAATCAGCTCCTCCGGCAGGTCGCGCTTGGTGCGCCAGACAATCCATCCGCATCCCAGCGGCGACAGTCCGAACTTGTGCCCTGAAGCGTTGATCGATCGCACTCGCGGAATGCGGAAATCCCAGACAACAGAAGGATGAAGAAATGGCGCCACGAATCCTCCGCTGGCCGCGTCGATGTGCATAGGGACGTCGATGCCGCGCTCCTCCTCAAAATCATCGAGTGCGACCGCAATCGCATGCACTGGCTCATATTGCAGCGTGTAGGTAACGCCTAGGGTCGGCACCACTCCGATAGTGTTTTCGTCGCAGCGCCTGAGCACTTCTTCAGGAGACATCAGGAGCCGGTCACCTTCGCACGGAACCTGACGCAACTCCACATCGAAGTAGCGCGAGAATCGCGGCCAGCATGTGTGCACAGGTCCACAAACAAGGTTAGGCCGACCCGTCGGCTTGCGCTGCTGCTGACGCTTCTTCCGCCATCGGCACTTCATCGCCAGACCGCCGAGCATCGCTGCTTCGCTGGAACCGGTTGTGGAACACCCTTGCGTGTTAGCCGCATCAGGACTGTTCCATAGATCGGCGAGCATATGCACGCAGCGTGATTCCAACTCCGCGGTTTGCGGATACTCATCGTGATCGATGAGGTTCTTGTCGAGGCATTCGTCCATCAACTTGCGAATTTCGGGCTCGACCCATGTCTGGCAAAATGTGGCCAGATTCTGCCGCGAGTTGCCGTCCAGCAGAAGCTGGTCATGCACTAACTGGTAAGCCTCGGTAGCATCAGTCTCTTCTGCAGGAAATCTGTACTTCGGCAACGGGCGCGAGAGCAAGCTGCTGCCGGATACTTCGTCGTCAAGCGTCGAGAATATCTCTTCCTTGGAATAAACGGCCATGGCTATCCCTATGTGCGGCTTTCAGCCTCGCGAGCGCTCATTCTAGTTGGCCGGACATGGCCTCCGGTAGTCGCTAGTTCAAGCTACGCGCCAAAAGACTTCATAACATGAGAGTTCCATCTCTGGGAGTCTTCTCAACGCCACGCGAAAATATCTTCGCCGTCCGATAGATAGGTCGGCCCGCCTCCGAAAATCGAGAATTGCATGGCAGCCGCAAACCCTCGGCACGCATCGGTATTAATAGACTCCGTGTCTCAATCGCTACAGCAGCGATTGAGATCAACCAGTAAATCTGGCGGTCCTCTCACGACGGGGATCCCCAACAAGACGACGTCGCCATTCATGTCAGCTCAGATGCTTCCGCAAGTGCCGCTTCCACTGGATATGCGCGAGGACGCGAAGTAAACAAGCATGGGAACACTGGATCAAAACACATTACGTTCAATCTTGCAGAATCTGGAGCGGGAAGCGCATTGCGCACTCGGAAAGGATGTGTCTTTTCTTGAGGTGCTGCAGTGCCTCAAGTGGCAGGTAGATAGCGATACGCGCGTAAAAGCTGCCACTCTTGCCTTGCGAGATCGTGGCCTGAGAGTCTTCAGCTCCTTTGTGCCGCGAATTCGCATCCGGCTCCTCGCAGGAGAAACGATGTTGGCATTACCCAGGAGCAGCGAAAGACCGAATGGGTCCGGCGCTGAAGATCTCCATTACACACCTCTGACAGCGCCTGAACCTCTCCTGCAGGAATTGCGTGATGCAGCTCGCGCAGTTGTGGCCGGCAGTCTGCATTGCCGCCAACTCGACGGGATTGTAAACGAGGCGGTGCAGGCTAACTTCAGGTTCGAGAAAATCGCTGAAGCGGTCGAATTCGCCGGCTATGAGGTGCAGATTTGTCTTGATCTTTCAACATACGCCCAAGTGCGCGAACAGGGTTCTACACGACTCTACGGCCATCAGACGCTAAGAACTGAGATACAGAAACCCAAACAGCAAGATCCCGACAGAAATCCGTACTTGCCTCTATCCAGCCGCGATCTGCAATTCCTGATGGAGCTGCGAATCAGGCCAGACTGACACTCCGCCAGCATCATAGTGCTTTACCAGCCGCCTGGACGTTACTTACCCGAGGAAACCGTACAGACAATGCGCGGTTTGCCGGGTTCATCCCAACTTTCGGCAATCGCTGTGAGAGGCACTACCTTGGTTGCAATCTGAAGCCGGGCGGGCCCCACGGCAGCAAAGACGTTCCTGATGCAATCAAGCAGTCTAGGGAACGCGACACTCTTAACACCACTACCCATCAATTGAATAGCAGAGGAACGGAGAGCGGCACCTGGCAGTGCAATATTCTCTTCACGGCTGGCACCACCTACATGGACAAATCGAACCGGTCTTGCATCCTCTACCGCCTTGGCAATTGCCACAATGACCGTCTTTGCGCTCTCGCCCCAAAGGTAGTCGATGACGACGTCAATACCGCGGGCAAATTCATCGGTCAACGCCTGCTCGTAGTGTTTGGCTCGAGACGGATCGCGAGGATCGAGCTTGAATGAAATGACCGTATCGGCTCCGAGAGACAGCAACTCCTGAAGCTCAGATTCATTTCGACCTGTGCCGATAACTCTACCAGCACCGAGGTGCTTAGCAAGCTGAACGGCAATCCTGCCGGCTGTGCCTGTTGCTCCATTGATGAGAACTGTTTCTCCAGGCTGCAGTTTCGCTCGTTCGACCAATGCTGCCCACGCGGACATTCCCGGATTGGCAATGGCCGCAGCGATTGTGTCATCCACTTCGTCCGGAATAGAAATGCAGTGCTCCGAACGAACGAGAGACTTCTCTGCAAGCGCGCCATAAGGTGCATGGGGCAACACGAAATAAACCCGCTTTCCTTCCGCAGTGCGACCGACACCATCGATACCGGCTACAGAGGGGAAAATTCCATCGGAACTGTAATGTGAACCGGAAGAACGTGATTTACTGAACTGGCTGAGAGCCGATGCACTGACCGCAATGAGCTCCATTCCTTCTTCGGTCTCGGGCTCGTTGAAATCTCCATAGATTGGCGATTTGCCTGGTGCAGTGATAATGGCTGCTTTCATTTCAATCTCCGGTCATTCGTCATTTTGACGAGTAGTTAATTAAACATCGTTCAATTTTATTGAACGATGTTTAAGTTTAAGATGTCAAGCCTGTTACTCTGGATTCATGAAAGTAAACCGCGACAGGGTGGCACGCGCGGGGCTCAAACTCCTGAATGAGGTCGGTCTGGAGCAGTTGACCCTTCGGCTGCTTGGCAAGGAGTTGAAGGTCCAGGCCGCAGCCATCTATTGGCACTTCAGAAACAAGCAAGAGCTGCTCGACGAGATGGCCACGATCGTTCTCACAGAAGGGGCGCTGCAGCTCTTTCCGGCCAGGAACTCTTCGGAGTGGGCGGTTTGGGCGAACACATTTGGGACAGGTCTGCGAAAAGTCCTACTGGGTTATCGTGACGGTGCAAGGATGGTATCTGGCACGCGGCTGACCAACACCGCATTCATGAAGACATCGGAGAAAATTGCAGCCAGGCTTGTCGAGAGCGGCTTCACAATTCGGCAAACGGTTGTTCTGCTCAGCACTATCTACAATTACACCCTCAGCTTTGTGATGGAAGAACAGGCAGTTTTCCCGCGCCCCAATGAACGATCACCGCAATATGATATTGCCGAGAGAAATGCCAGGCTGGATCCGGAGGAGTTTCCGATCTCGCGGCAGAGTGGGGCTATTCTGTTCGATCGTTTCAACCGGCGCTACAAAGAGGGACTTGATTTGATCGTACGCGGTGGCATGTCACTTCATTAGATCTCATAAACGCGTTTCCATCCTGCAATTCTTCGGACATCGTGGTGGATCTCAGTAGGCGCTAAATTGCCAATGCGCTTATTGAGGCAAGATTACTTCCGAAGCTGGAATTTATCACCTCAGAGGAACACCCTCCGCCACTGTTACAGCTTACTGCGCCATAGTAATCGTGGCGTTGCCCGATCCTGTAGAGTAGTTTGTCCCGTTCGAATAGACTGCCGTGATGGTGTGAGAGCCTGCGGACAGGCTGCTGATTGAGAAGCTGGCCTGCCCGTCGCTGTCGACTGGAATCGCGGCCAGCAATGAAGACCCATCGCTGAATGACACATTGCCGGTCGCTTTTGGAGCACCTGCACCCGTGTAGGAGTTGACTGTTGCCTGGAACGTCAGGTTCGTGCCAACCTTCGCATACCAGCTTGATGGAATAAGCGCTACATAGACAGGGGCGGCTGTCACCGTGAAGTTCTGTACGGGGGCCGCTGCAGCAGCATAGTTACCCTGCTTCGTATAAGCAATCGAAACAGTATGCGATCCGACGATGGGCCGGGTAATGGTGAACTGTGCATTGCCATTGCTGATGGGAACCGCCACTGCTGCGCTTCCGTCATACTGGTATGTGATAGCGCCTTGGGCCGAACCAGCATTCGAACTGGCGCTGACCGTGCACTGGTAATTCGCTCCATAATTGAAAGTCGAGTTCCAGCAGGCTGCGCTCAACTTTACTGGCACAGGGTCGACCACGATACTTGCCGGAGAAGATATGCCGGCGGGGTTGTTGCTATCGCCGGAGTAAGCTGCACTCAACTGATGCGTTCCTGCAGCCAATCCAGGTGAGATGTACCAGTAAGCGCAACCTCCACCCTGTACAGGCTGAGTCGTAAGCAACATTGTTCCGTCATAAATCTTGACGGTGCCTGTCGCGGCGATCTTATTGGCCGGCATGATGCATGCTGTAATGTTGGTTGCACCGGGATAAACCAGGTGTGTGCTTGCATACTTCACACTGATGGCCGAGTCGTACACGGGAACTCCAGTTCCGTTCAGGCCAGTACTGTATGTGGAACCGCCAACAGTTGCCACTGTCAGCGCTCCGGTCCGTGTACCAGCAGCCGTGGGCGAGAAGATTACATTGATGTTGCAGGTTGCTCCGACAGCAAGCGAAGCTCCACAGTTATTGGATTGAGAAAAGTCGCCGGTCGTGGTGATGCCGCTGATACTGATGTCGCCTTCACCTGTATTGGTGAAAGTAAAGCTCTCTGCGGAAGTGCTGCCGACATTTACCGAGCCAAAAGCTCCGCTGCCCGTCAACGTAGCGGAAAGCACCGGGGCCGGCAACGTGAAATAGCCGACAGCAGCGTCATGGTCGGAAGTCCGGGCCGGAGTGGTGGGATCGTTATAAGCTGTAACCGGCTGGTCAGCATCGAGGTGAGCATAAGCGAGGTGTGCACCGGCACTTACCAGGTCGGACGTGGCAACGATATGGTCGAGTATCTGCGCATTGCCATATTCCTGATACGACCAGCGCTCTGATGCCGGAAGCTGCATGGCAAGATCCACAGCAGAAGGCATCACCAGACCCGCGACACCCGGTTCGACAACCTGTGTGGAAGGCAACACATTCTGATTTGTAATCGTGGCAAGGATGTCGATATATCCGTCAGAAAACTCGAAGGCGTTGTAGTCACCAACCGAGATGACATGCTCGCCAGCCGACTGATAACCCTGAATGAGGTTTGCAAGGAACTCTGCCTGCAGTTCCTTTTTCGTACGGACAAAGACCCCGCTCGAGGGATCATTCTCATCCGAAAGCGAGCGAAGATGATTCACGATCACAGTGACAGGATAGTCTTTCGCATTGTTCCGCTTGATGCCCGCATGCAGAATCAGCGGAGGGCGGTCATTGAGTGTCTGTTGTGTTGTGCCGTCGCGAGGATCGGTAAAGAGATTGTTCGCGCCCTGCTGCTCAATGTTTACGGTGTCTACGGTTGCCGACTTGACGAGGAAGCCGATTGAGATGCCGCCGACGTCGTTGGTGTAGGGTGCGTAGCTTGTTCCAGTACCGTAAGCCACATATTGTGGATCAGTCTCTCCTGCAGCCGCAGCATCTGCGCTGATCTTTGCTGCAATATCGGCCACGACAGATTGATTTTCAGCCTCTTCCAGAGCGACGATGTCCGGGGATCCGAGTACATCGCGAACAGCTAAGGAGACCTTGGCAAGACGGTTGTTATATGCGGTCTGTGTTACATCGACAGCGCTGGATTTTTCTGTCTTGCCGGAAACAGGATTGTAGTCAATGTCATCAGCAGAGCTGGTATTGAAGAAGCGCTCTATATTGTAGGCTGCAACTCTGAATTCATTGCTTGCGGGCGCAGGAGCAGGCTGCACACTTATCCCGGCAACGATTTTCGTCCTGTCATAGGTGGGATCAAGCAACAGCCGGCTTGGGTCATAGTAGCTGTCTGAGCTGTAAGTGAAATCGAGAATGCCGGTTACGGATGGCAGTACAGCTCCCGTCGAAAGATCGATAGCCGTACCTCCGAGAAATGCCGAGTCGACGAGAATACGCTCCGGGTTATCGTCGAACTTGGCTACATCTGGCGGAAGCCCTGTCTGAAGATCGCGTATATCGATTCCGGGCTCACGGAAAGGACGCGGTGTGCCTGTAATCACAGCATAAAACTGGCCATTGGACTTCTGTGTTTCACTGGCTTCAGAAGTAAGCGATCCATCCGTACCTGAGATCGTAGTGAGTGAACCGACGCTCACACGCATCCCCTCATATGGAGTGAGCTGGTAGAGTCCACCAGATGGAGACAGCATGGAGGATGTAATCGTAACCGGCGTTGGCAACGGCTGACCTGTAGCGAGCACCGTGGCTGAAGTGGCAGCAATTTCCGTTGCGGGCGTATGGCTGCTGCTCACAGAAGGATATGTGCTGACGGCTCCTGTGACCTGAACATAGTTTCCGATCACTGCCGTGGCGGGTACTTTGCCCGATCCGGTATAGATGTAAATGCCTTCCGGCGTGCTCAGGTCAGAGTCTGCATCGACATCGCGAGCCTGAATGAAGTATCCAGCTGTGCCTATGCCGGTAACGATTCCTTCGGTGGTAACAGTCTGACCGGCGTATTGAGAAACCGACGTGGCTGTCAGCGATTTGCTGCCCTGAATCGTATGGATCGGCAGATCGACAACTGGCAGATTGACAGTGAGGCTGATGCTCGTGCTTGCGCTGCTGGATTCAGCATCGTTCACCGTAACAGGAAGAGAAACTGCACCCGATTTGCTCACCGTAGCGGTGGTATCAAAGGAGAAGACGTTGTCGCCCGATGTAGCATCACCATGAGTGCCGTCGTCATAGAACGTCTGCGCGGATGTGCCACCGATGGCAGACAAATCCGCGGTGACAGTAATGCCGGTGCTTACCGGGCTTGTGCCAGGAACAACCGTCACAGTAAGTAGAACCTGGCCGCCGGAGGTTACAGTCGAAGGATTCGCCAGACCAGTGGCGCTGAGCCCGGAGGTACTGCCTCCATAGGAAGAGTTATGAGGATCTGGAGCACCGGTGGCGAAATCTGCAGCATTGTTGCTGGTGTTTCCGATGCGGATGTCTGCCGTAGTATTGCTTGGAGCAGGCGCATCCCCAGACCCCAGGTAGCAATTCGCAGTTCCGTAGCCGAGAAAGTCGATAATATTTGCGCCAGTTGGGCAGGTACCTGAAAGGGAAGCCGTTCCATCCACCAGCGCAATTTTGCCCGTGGTTGCGGAGAAATTCGGGGCCGACGTGGCTACAAAATCCGGAGTGACTGGAAGATTCCCAGGGCTGGCTGATCCGGCTGCTCCCTGGATCAGAAAGTAGTGTCCTGCAGCTACGGATACATTTGGCAGGGCAACAGAATTCCACGATGTACCGCTGCTCGATGCATATTGAAATGACAATCCGTTGAGGCTGATGGGAGAACTGGTGGGATTGTAAAGCTCAAGATAATCATAGGTGTATGGGGCGCCGGAGTTGCCCCCGCCTCCATACATCTGCGAGATCACCAGGCCGGACTGTGCGGAGGCGGCCAGCGATACGAGACCAAAAAGACCGAGAGCGGAGAGGCGGAGCAGACGAAGCGAATGCAATCTCAAAGCAGAACCCCGGAAATGAAAATTATCCTGGCATGTACCAGGAACAAGGGCCGTCAAAAGCGACGGGCCAAATTCTTTTGCAGAATTCGTTTTAGCACCTGAATCTTATTCGTCAAGAAAAAGGAATGTGAATTTCCAGCAGATCATTCCCGATAGGTCCTACCGGTATATGAAGTTGGCATACGAACTACCAACTGGTAGAGCCCAGGAATTCAAGCTCCGCAGACCCAATCGGCATGAGGAGTAAAAAGCAGGCCGTAACAAGCAGCCGATGTGGTCATCCGCATTCCTGATTCTCGAATTGGGCTTGTGATCGGATTCGTAGTCAGGGTCTTGATGAGGATCTAGAAAGTAAAACTTACTGTACCTATGAGGGTTCGTGGAGGTCCATAGGCGCAGAAGAACTGATTTGAGCAGCCGTTCACGTAGCGGCGGTCACCAATATTTCGCGTGTTCACCGCAAACCTCCATCGCTCTCGCGTGTAATCCAGGGCGGCGTCGAACAATGTAAATCCAGAAACCCGCAGATCGTTTGCTACAGTTCCCCAGGAAGGTCCTGCATAACGTGTTCCAGCGCCGAGGCCAAGACCAGCGGGTAGCCCATGGTGCACAGTGTAATGAAGCCAGAGCGAGGCTGTGTCGTTCGATACCAGAGTCGGCTGCTTATCCTGGTAATAGGTGCTGATTGTGTTTACCGGTTTAATGTGCGTATAGGCGACTGCATAATCGAGACTGTGCAGCGCCGTGCCATTCGCCTGCAGTTCGAAGCCCGGCGTATGAACTTCGCCGGTTTGAATGGATGTAGTAGGCGCAACCGGATTGGGCTGAAGTACATTGTGCTGGCGAAGGCTGAAGCCTGCAGCACGAATCATCAATGGCACACGCGTGAATTGATATTTGACGCCGCCTTCTATATTGCTGCCCGTCGTCGGCACGTACGGCTTTCCGTTTACATCAGAACCAAGCGTGGGAAGGAAGGATGTCGAATAGCTGAAATATGGTGCGAGTCCATCCAGATGATAAGAGATTCCTGCGTGGCCGGAAAAAGCATGCGGGGTTTGCGAAGCAACAGATTGATGCTTCAGATTGTCGAAGGTATCCTGATCCGTAAAATCCACCCGTCCACCGGCAATGATGGTGAAATGGAAGACATCCATTTGTTCCTGGCCATAGAGCCCTCCCTGAAACTGCGTTTGCTTTTGATTCGTGCTGACGGGAGGGAGCGTGTCTCCCTGCCCATAAACAGGATGAGTCACATCAACGGTCGCCCCCACTGCAAAACCCTGAAGGGAATCAAGCCGCTGCCACTGGAAATCTAGACCGCCCATCAGGGTGTGTTTCATCGGCCCAGTCCGTAGAGAAGTTTGAGCATGCGTATCGGATTGAATCCCCTGCAAAGTCGGCTCGTAATTATAGTTTGTGCGGGTTCCTGTAACGCCGTTAGAGTTCAGGCCGGTGAGATAGAGAAAGTGCATGCCTGCGCCTGTATGCACATAGCGCAATTGATGCCGAACCTGCCATTTTCCTGCGCTTCTGTGATCGATACTGTAGCCAGTAAAGAACTGGTTTTTGTGATAGTGATCATAGGTTGGATCGCTGAGGTTGACGCTTACTGGAAGATAGCCATAGGGAGCAAGTATCACCGTACCTAGAGCAGGCACATAGGCTGTGACAGAATCGCTGGTATTGCGCAGGTATTTGCCATAGAAATGGAGAGTTGTATTGATGGATGGGCTCCATTCGATGGATGGGTTGAACGTGATCCGATTGTCCTGCATGCCATAGACAAAAGTATCGGCACGGCGGATCATCCCATCCACGCGATACGACAGAGCGCCGGACTGATTCAATGGCCCGGAGAAATCGCCTGCGCCCTGATACCGGTCATAGTTGCCAATCTGCAGTTGCAGCGACCGATATGAAGCAACGGCAGGCTGTTTGCTGATCGCGTCTACAATGCCGCCGAGGTTGCTCTGACCATACAGAGTAGAACTTGGCCCAAGCAAAACATCAAGGCGCTCCAGATCATTCGGATCAAGTTGAAGACTGGCGGGTCCGGATTGCACAGCATTGGAGCTCTGAGGAATGCGCATGCCGTCAAGATATTCATCGGCAGCGCCCCCACGCAGACTGAAGGTATCGACGGCCATCACTGCAGGGCCATTCACCGAAAGACTTTGCGCGCCCGCGGTATAGGCTAATGCCTCCACAACTGACTGAGGATTCTGCTGAATCAGTTGATCGTGTGTAACAGTTGTAATGGAGAAAGGCTGTTCAAGAACAGGCGTGTCAGTCTTTGTAGATGTTGCAGCAAAAGACGCTGTCATGCCACTGTCTGCAGTTACGGTGACAGAGCTGCTTGTTGCCGCAATGGAGAGAGCAATCGGCTGCACTTCCTGCTGTGGCGTGCCGGAGACTTTGAGGACATCCGTCTTGGGAGCATAGCCTTCTGCGTGAACTTCCAGAGAAAAAGAACCTGAGGGCAAAGAGAGCCGGTATAAGCCTTTTTCATCTGTTTTTGTTTCCTGCACCAACGTTCCGCAACTTGCGCGAACTGTCGCAAATGGAATGAGTGCACCTGTACTGTCAGTAACTGTTCCAGAAATAGAGCTTCTTGGGCCGCTGCAGGTTGCTGCTGGTGCTATGCCTGTGTGCTGTTGCGCCAGCACAGTTGTGAATGTGCCTGACCATATAAATAATGCCGCAAAATATTTTATTTTCCAGTGATTGTTCTTGCTCATAACTTTCCGAGGCGCAGTGATGCTGCGCGTGAGTGGCGGTCCTTGCGGGCGATTTTCCAGACGAGAACAGCAAGCGGAACTGCAAGAGCGCACCATGAGACTTCATCCCAGATGCCATCTCCAAACAAGGCAAAGAGCAGCCCACCAAGTGTGATCGCTGCAATAACAGCTGCCGCACCGTAGATCTTCCGAAACGAATAGGAGCGGCTCATTGAATGGCTGCTCCTGCGTGAAGAGTTGTTGCCGTTTCAAGTTTCGCAAGCCGGTCGAGTTCCTCTTCAACCGGAGTCCTGCGGCGGGAGAGCCACAGATATAGGCCACTGACCAGCACGGCGATCAGTGCCACATCAAAGAGCGCCCAGATGATTTTGAGCGGCATACCGCCGTAATCGCCAAAGTGAAAAGGGCGTGATACTTCAATCGTCCGCAGATACCAGGGCAACGGCCGGATCGCGCTGACAGCCCCGGTTTCCGCATCGATCAGGATCGGGGTGAAGAGCCGCGAAGTTACGGGCGAGTTTCCCTTCGTCCAGACGATGTAATGCATGGGGCTGGTGAGCACTGGATTAGGAAAGACAATTGAGCTAAGGGTCACTCCCGGTAGCGCCTTCGTTGCGGATGCTTTCACCGATTCAATGGAGCTTAAGGATTGCGGTGCGGGCTTGCCGTGGTATGGAGCCAGCAACTGTGGCATGATCTGCGCCCGCCACAAACCAAAAAGCGGTGTCGAAAGCGCATTAAGGAATCCCGTTGCGCCGACAACCAATGCCCATAGCAACGTAACGATGCCGATCAGGTTATGCAGGTCAAACCACTTTACACGCGTGGATTGATTCTTCCGTACTGTGCCGAAGTTCAGCCTTCGCATGAAAGGGCCGTAGACAACAGCACCTGAGATGAGGGCGATGACAAACAACAAAGCCATGACTCCCATCAGCAACTCTCCAGAAACTCCGGCAAAAATCTCGCGATGGAGTTGAAGCATGATAGAAGTGAAAGTACCGCCAGGTTTGATCGAGTCGAGTTGCTTTCCCGTATGACGATCAAAGACTAAAGCGCGGGTTTCGGAAGGCTTCGGATTCAGAGAGGGAGCCATGGTTACGAAGACGCGCGGCGAGTCATCGTCGAATCCAACAAACAACGGCCGCATCTTCGGAAAGCGAGCTTGCGCTGCCTTTACCATCGCATCGAGGTTCGCATCAGGTGCACCTGCCGGAACCTCGGCAGGCACCGCATGGCGATTCAGGAACTCATCGAGCTCGTCGTGAAACACCAGCGGTAACCCTGTGAGACACGCCATGAGAAGAAATGCAGTGCAGATAAGACTGGTCCATTTGTGAACCCGATACCACGTTCTAACTGTTCTTGCACTGAGGTGAGTCATTAGGAATTCTCCGGTCAACGTTCTTTACCAGCGGTAGCGCAGAGTGCCATAAACAGTTCGCGCAAGGCCGTAATAGCACTCTTGCGTGCTCTGACAGGAAGCAACATAAGTGCGATTGCCGAGATTATTGGCGTTCAGCTGCAGGCGAGTCCCACGCAGCACAGGCAGGTCGCTATTGAAGTCGTAATGGAATGCTCCATCGAAGACCGTTGCACCAGCCGCTTTGAAAGAATTCACATTGTCGCCCCAGCTTGAGCCGATGAACCGGCTGCCTGCACTGATTCCGAGGCCCCGAACCAGAATCCAGGGAAGGTTGTAATCCAGCCATAACGAAGCTGTATTCCGCGGTACTGCGTACTGATACTTACCCTGCGTAGGCAAGGTCTTGCCATCGATACCGACACCGTCTGTATTCGATTTGCTGTATTTCGAATCGGTATAGGAGTAAGAGGAAACGACACTCAGGCGGCGGCCAAGACTTGAGCGGCCCTGCAATTCGAATCCTCGTGAGTGGATCTCGCCAACGGGAATTGTGAAATTGGGATTGTTCGGATCAGTCGTAGCGACATTCTGCTCTGTCAGGTCGTACACAGCCGCCGTCACCAGAAGATTTATATGCTCCGGCTGATATTTGATTCCGCCTTCATACTGTTTTCCTGTCGTCGGAGGCAGTGCAGACCCGTCTGCTGCTAACCCAAGGTCTGGCTGAAACGAAGTCGCATAGCTGAAGTAAGGCGCAATGCCATGACCAAGCAGATACACTGCTCCCGTCCTCAGAGTGAATCTGCCGTCATCTTTATGAAGAGAGCCACCTGTCTCGTTAATGTCGTTTGTGAACCAGTCCTGGCGGCCACCAAACGAGAGACGCAGGTTTCCGGCTGAAGCCTGGTCCTGAAAGTAGACACCCGTCTGATCTGTTGTCGAAAGCTCGATACCCGTAAGCTTGGGTACAGCAATCTGCTGGTGGTAGACGGGATGAAACATATTGATCGAGGGAACAGCGGCGTTGCCCCAATTCCAATGCTCCCGGTAGTGCGTATAGTTCACGCCGGCGAGAAGCGTCTGCCGGATCTTGCCCAGGTCGAGGACTTTCGCAATCCGGTTGTCGGAGAGGATGGAGTTGTAGCTGACATGACGTATGAAGGAATAACGGTCAAGCGTTGCCTCATCGGCTTCCACTCCATTCGGCCAGATCATCTCGGCAAGGTCCCGGTTGCCAGTGAACCGGAAGTTCTGTTCGACTCGCCAGTCGTGAACGAAAGTTCGCGTGAAAACATCGCCTAATTGCAGAAACGATTGTTTGGTCTGATTAAAATTCGGATCACCAGAAAAAAATCCGACAGCGATTTTTCCATTCGGGTTGGGAACTGCCGTACCACTGGCCGGCAGATAAGCATAGGCTCCCACTTCAGGGTTGAACGTGTAATTGGTCAGCAGCGTGAGGCTCGTCCTGGCATCCGGTATCCAGGTAACCGCCGACCCGATGGCAAGACGTTTCGCGTCAACGTACCAGGTCTGAGTACCCTCGGTGAACCCGACACCGGTCAACCGGTATAGGAAATGTGGAGACAGGAGCGGCCCACTGAAATCGAAGTTTCCCTGATATCGGCCAAAAGTTCCGAAACCCAGCTGAACCTCGCGGAAAGACGAGGCCAGAGGACGCTTACTTTCTACATTGACCAGTCCTGCAGGATTGCCCTGCCCATACAGTACGGAGGAGGGTCCTTCCAGTACCTCGATGCGCTGGTAGAAGTATGAATCCAGCAGAGTATTACCATAAGAATCATCCGTGAGCCCATCCTGATAAATATTCGGGGTGAAGCCTCTTAACTGCAGGCTGCTCGCGCTCCAGAATGACGAGGCTGTACCTAGAGATTCCGCGATTATGCCGGGGGCGTAGCGAAGGGCTTCATGCAGGTCCTGTGGCGCCTGCGCGTCTATCTGATCGCGTGTGATCACCGAGATGGACTGCGGCGTTTCAAGCAGCGGTGTATCCATCTTCGTCGCCGACGTGCTGTCGATTGCGACGTATCCCGCTTCAGCCCGCACAGTCACACTGGTCGAGGCATCCTGCACCGAGAGAGTAGCTTCGACATTTTGCTCGTGGTTGTCTACAGACAGCGATTTCGTGAAAAGCGCGAAGCCTGCCGCGTCGACTCGAAGACGATATGTTCCTTGCGGAATGTTTAGCGCAAAGCGGCCAGAAGCATCTGTCCTGCTCTCGAAGGTTCGCTCCCCACACTCAAGCCGAACAGTGGCGGAGGTGATCTTCGCTCCGCTCACATCCGAGACTGTCCCGCTCACAGTCTGTTGAGAACTTCCGAAAGTGCATGCCGGCGGTCCAGCCTGGTTCTGGCAAAAAAGTGGGATTGCAGATAGGAGGAAAATGAAGCTGGCTCCGGTGAGCCGCAAGTGACGAGAATCCACTGCCATGCACCTTTCTTTTTTCCGAAGGTGCGTGACTGATCTAGAGTAGAAACAGTCGTCAGCCTTCGGGTTGTCGATCTCCGGCCTCCACGGTGCTTCGCCAAAAGACTGCCGCGGAGGCCTTTCTCTTTATTCCCAAGACGCTTCTTGATCCGAAGCAAATGCAACAGGGTTATATCTGAAACTCAAAGTTCAACATTTTGATTTCATTGGTCTTGAATTAAGACTGAAAAGGTCGTATTTAGATTAATATAAGACCACGCAGACGGCTACGCGAATTCAGCCAATTATTGCGCCGAATCAGACAGCTTATGGAAAGAAGTACGGATCACGAGTTCTATCAACAGGTCGCGAGACCGATCGGTGCGATGGCCAAATCTTACCCCGGCGGTTATACCGGATATCTTCATCAGCATTCACGCGCGCAGTTCCTTTATGCCGAATCCGGAACGATGAAAGTCACCACGGATGAAGGCACCTGGATCGTTCCTCCTCTTCGTGCTGTCTGGTTTCCGCCAAGCTACCCACATCAGACGGGCGCCATTACTGCTTTGGAAATGCGGACACTCTATATCTGTTCAGACTCCTGCCCAAATTCTGCTCCGAAGGAACCTCGAGTCCTGTATGTTTCTCCACTTTTGAAAGAGCTGGTGCGGCGCGCCGTGACAATGCCGGTGGAATATGACGAACAAGGACATGATGGAAGAATCATTGCGTTATTGTTGGAGGAGATTGACTGGTCACCGGCTCATACGAAGTTCATACCTGTCTTGCATGACCCGCGTCTCCAGGCGATTGAACAAGACATGGCATCGGATCCAGGGAATACTCGAACGCTGGAGGAATGGGCAAAGCTGGTGGGAGCCTCCCCCCGCACTCTGGCTCGCCTTTTCCAGAGGGAAACCGGAATGTCATTCCGGTGTTGGCGCGATCAGTTTCGTGCCATGACTGCAACTGCATGGCTGATTGAGGGGATATCAATAACAACTCTGGCGGCAGAATTCGGCTATGAAGCACCCGGAGCTTTCACCGCAATGTTCAAGCGGGTTATGGGTATGACCCCTACTCAATTTATTGAGGATCAGGACTTGCGCAGTTGAATTGATTCAACCTTAGTGATGCGATTTTTCAACTAATACATACACAGGCCCCGAGATGGTACAGGGGAAGGACCAGACCGGCTTGTATTCGTCGTCGGGTTGCTGCTGGGGCAGACCTCCGAAACAAAATGTGGAATATGCAGCAAACATCGCGCGCTACCGGAGCCGTTGTTCGCTGGTCACCTGGATGATGACGGGATCGAGCAACCCCGAAGGAAGAAGTGGAGAATCTTTAGAGTAGGCACGAACATTGGTTTGAGTGTAACGAGCCCTGGCCGAGGGCTGCAGATCTCCGATGATCCGGTTTGGCCATAGATTGGTCACTTGAATCTCCACGGTATTATCACCTGCGTGCAGTTGGCGATCGATACGCGCCACGAAAGGTGCTCTCCATAACGTCTGCACCGAGGTGCCGTTCACCGCAACCGAGGCGATTTCGTGTGCCCGGCCCAGATTCAGCCATATCTGGCGACGGGCCGAGAGATGCGCAGCGGACAGATGCAGCGTTGCTCGATAGGTCGCTGTTCCGGAGAAATAGCGCACACCTGGATTTGTTGATTCCGTCCAGGATTCGAAGTGCTGAACAGGGATAGAAGATGGCGCTCCCCATCCATCTGGAAAAGATAACGTCCACGCACCAAATGTTGCTGCTCTGTTGTCGTCGTTCTGAACGACAAAACTTGTGCTGTGACCATTGGAATCCGTTGCGGCATACGTTCCTGGCTCGAACGCGGCGAACGTGGTGGAATCACTCGCAAAGACCCCGACGCCCTGGCGAATCGAAGGATAAATCTCTTCTCCGCCCCGATTGATACCGGTGAAATGCAGAGCTGGTGGCCGCCTGAAGATCAGAAAAACCGACCCTGTGGCAGGAAACGTAAGCGGGATCTCCGTGTGGCCGTCTTTTGTTTCATGATAGACGAGTGCCGTGGTTGTCGACCCGTCATCGGGCATCCACAGCTCCGGTGCGCGGCCGCGCACCCTGAATGACAACGTTGCCTGCAGGGGTTTGTCGAGCGTGTTGCGGACGAAGTAGATGTCCGCATCGGCCGTCTGGCGATGAACGTAGTCGAAAGACTGGGCGGCTTCGGCAGTTGCAGGATCGCCGTGCAGTTTGTAATTGAAATCGGGAGCAACGCCCATCGCGGTCAATGCGGCTCTTGCGTCAGCCGTGCATTCAGCACGTCCATGACCGTAGTGGGACTCGGGTGCTCCCCTATCGCAGCCTTCCCACACAGCGTCGGCAATGCGCGTGTATTCCGCCTGTTCCTGTGGAGGAATCAGTCCGAGGGGACCGAGCGGCTTCAGCCCAATGACTACGCCACCCTGCTGCACGAACCGGCCGATCCATTGCAGGGCAGGATATGACAGGCTGCGAGAATCGGGAAGCGCCAGAGCCCGATAATGCACCCCTTCGGGTGTGTGCAGGTCCGCAGCGGAGAACTGCATGCGGCTGAGGAGCGCATCTTCACTGGTGACGTCGTAGTCGTAACCAGGAAGGACATGTGCAGGATCGTCATTTTTAACGCGGACCATTCCGGGGACCTGTTCGCCGTAGAAGTACAACAGGTCAGAGACAGAGTGGCCCTGCTGGAGGAGAAACTGTGCGCGATTGAAGGCCAGCAGCAGTGGGCCAGCTTGATTCCACCAGGTCACATTTGGATTGAGGTGTGTGCCGGCAAAGTACTCCTGACCGGGCTTGCCATACTCGGCGGGTGATGAGGTGAACTCATGCCAGAAAAGCCGATTGAGGCCCTCGGTGAGCGCGCGATCGAAGGTGGGTTGCAGGTTGCGGCCCGGAGACTCCGACCATGCGGCCAGGGCCATGCTGGTGAGCCCTTCAGCAGCGACAAATTGCTTGCCATAGATGTGTGCTGCGCTCGACGCTTCTTTCACAAAGAAGCGTTCCTGATCTGTGATGCGATGCGTGCCGGAGACGGCCCAAAACTCGGCCTGCGGAAACGAGACGCTGCGGAAGTTTTCCAGTGCGTCGATGGGTGCGCCATGCGGGCCGCCGGCCTCGGGATGGTTACCCAGGCCATTTTTGCGCGCGTATTCGGCAAAACGGTCGTAATAGTTTTCGGCGATCAGATCGGCGACGGTACGCCGCAAGTCAAAGAGAAACCGGTTGCTGATCTCGCGGTTCTCCAGAATGCGTCCGGCAATGATGGGCAGGTAAGGAACCGGATCGTAGCCGCGACGGCGCTTGAATTCTTCCCTGAATCCGTCGGTCCAGTTTGTGCCTCCAGCCTCCCAGCTATCCGTCACCAGATAACGCAGGCTCGTGCCGATGTAGGGCCTCGCCGCATCGAGCAGGGGCATCACGGCCTGATTCCAGTAATCGTCAAAGGCGTGGGTGCTCATTACGTCGAGCGGCAAACCGAGCGGAGTTCCCGCAGAGTCGATCAGGCGTTTGCTTGTGTCGGTATAGCCGATCCTCAACACCTCCCATGTGCCGGATGGGAATGACCAGTGCAGGACGCCATCGGCGTTCACATGAGAGCTGATATCGATCACCTGACTCACGCTGGCATCCTGCTCGTCAGCAACTGATGGCGCATTGCGCAGCACCCGATTCGATGCGGGCATGGAAAACCCTGTTTCGGTGGATGCTGTTTTGGCACGCAGGTCAAGGATGGCGCTGCGACCGCTTCCTTCGGCGCCAGCAAGCGGCGCGCCATGATGCAGAGGATAGGCAAGGGTCGCAATGGGACGATAGAAACCGTTTTCGATCGCTGGTGGAGGCAGTTTGAGCGTCTTCTCTCCCGCACCATCCACGACCGCTCGCGAGTATGTGAGAAGCTTTATGGCGTCAGCGGGAGTTACGGTCGGACCACCGATGATGCCCACATCCCAGCGACTGGTGACGTTGAGACTGATCTCGAGACCAAGGCTTTGCGCGACCTTCAGAGTATGGACAAAGAGCGCCATCCACGCAGGACTTCCAATTGCCGGGCCTGTGCGCACTTCTTCGTTGCCCTGCTGCCCAGAACCGTCCGCGTCCACCAGAATTGCCCCGGCATATCCGTGGGACTTCATCCCCTCGAGGTCGTGGGTGATGGTTTCCGCGGTGGTGTTGCCGTTGAGCCACCACCAGTAACAGCGCACTTTGGCGTCCGTGGGCGGAGAAGCAAAGCCCTCGCGCAGGACGTCTGTCGCTACGTCGGGGCGGGACTGCGACGGGGGTGGTGAGGCAAAAAGCAGAGAGGCGACCGAGAAGACTAAAACAGAGGCAAAAAGAGTATATGGTTTCATGCGCGCATTAGGAATTACTGCGGTTCCACAAGGGCTGTATCCCGAGGGTCCCTGGTTGTATGGCTCTTTCCTGGAGAGCCTGCCGGCAGAATACCGGACTGGTTACGTGCTTTGTGGAACCGTTGTAATAAGAAAGCAGGAATGAGGCAGCGCCCGCAGCGTTGCAGGCACTGCCCAGGTTTTTAGCGCAGATCAGAAGTTAATACGCGCAGTCAGTTGCCCGATGCGAGGATCGTTCGCCTGCGTCAGCGTCACTACACCGAAACTCGAGCTGCCGAGGTTGGTGCCAGGACCGCCGAAGTTCACAGTGTTGAGAAGATTGAAGAACTCACCGCGAATCTCGAAGCTGGCGCCTTCGCGAATCGGGAACTGCTTAAAGAGCGATGCATCAGCCAGCGGATGGATCCTCTCCCGTACGCCGATGACCGTGCTGTTGTTTTGTGACGTGTACGCAAGCCGCTGCTGGTATGCCGGGTTCGGGGAAAGCGCATCGCAGGCAGGCGCCGAGGGTGTAGAGGCCACAAGCTGACCACTGGCGTCCTCGTAGCAGGTATTGAAATATCGTCCATAGGTGGGGTGAGACTGTCGAACAGAACCGATGATGTTTACATTATTCGGCGCCGAAATCAGGCCGCCATTCACTGCGCGGAACACAGCGTTAAACTGCCACCCGCCGATCGTCTCACGCATCCACCATGGTTTCGCTGCAAACTTGGGCAATTCCACGGTGCCAAAGATGTTCGCCAGCAGCGTGGAGTTCGCATCCTGCACCGATTCCAGCTTGGTATCGAACGGGTTCAGGTACGCGTTATGCAGCATTACCTTGTCCCACGTGAAGTTGCCCTGCAATGAGAAGTGATTCTTCATCGGGCGGCTCACCTGGACCTGCAGCGAGTTATACGGCGCGGTTCCAATCGACGAGTAATTCGCCGTCACAGTCCCAAATTCCGGGTACGGCAGCAGCAGCAGATACCGCTGGATGGTCGCGCCATTCAGCGCGGCATTGCTTGGAATCTGGCCGGCCATGGGGTTGGGCACAGTCGCGTTCAAATAGCTGACCTCGGCGCTGCCCTGGTTGTAATACTGCGCAGGCAGGAAGTTAATGTTATGGGTCACCTCCAGCCTTGTGGGCCGCGCGCCTACATAGGAAACCTGCAGCGCGATATTACCGGGAAACTGCTGCTGAACGTTCAGGGTGTAGTCGGCTGTCCTGGGCTGCACGTGATTTTGATCGTTGAAATTGATGTTCTGTCCAAGAGCAGTCGCCAGGCCCAACGAGCTTCCCGTCGGCAGCGTCACACCTGTCGGGAACGGGTTCGTCATTGTATTGATGGGAGCTCCGTTCACTGCGGCGTTGGGCGCATATGTGTAGCTGGTTGCCTGGCTGAAGCCTGAGGAGAATGGCGTCTCCAGCGTATTAAAGTACATGATGCCAAATCCTGCGCGGAAAACCGTGGTTGGGGTCGCAGCGTAAGCTGCACCCAGACGCGGCTGCCAGTTGTGCAAGGCGCGTGGATACGGAAAGCGATTGTCGGAGTCTACATATTGGAGTCCGCCCTTCAATGCCAGGCCCGGTACCGACGCCTGCAATGGATTCGTGCAGGTTGTGCAAAAGCCGGAAACCAGGCGGTTGTAGCGCTCCGTGAAGGGCGACTCGTAATCCCAGCGCACGCCGAGGTTGAGTGTGAGCTTGTCGTTCACGCGCCAATCGTCCTGTACAAACGGCGCCGAGTAAAGCTGCTGCAGGGCGTAGGCGATGTTGATACTGTAGTTGGCCGTAGTGAAATAGCCGAGCAGCATATCGGCCATGGGATCGCCCGAATTTGGATCCGAGCCTACAACCGCATCCACATTATGCTGTGTGAAACTGCGGTCGAAGACAAATCCTGCGCCGGATTGGGCGTTGATGCCAAAGCCGCTCTGTGGATTCTGCACGTTGTAGCGGCTCAGATTCCCTTCCCAGCCGAAGCGGACGGAATGCCGCCCCCACACTTTAGTCAGAATCTCTTCCAGCGAAGCTACTGTGTCTTCGCTGACCTGTCCGCCCGCACCCGGAGCCAGGCCGGCGTAGCCGTCGGAGTTCATGTATTCGCCGGGAAACGTGTTATAGGGTAGGCCCGATGTGGTCATACCCAACGAACTGAGATTGAAATTGGAATTGCCGGGATAGATGAGCCCGAAAGGGTGATAAATGAGCCCGAACCGGGAGTCGAGCACCATGGTAGGCGAGAATTGCTGCACATCGTCCACGCTGCCGCCGCGGTTATTCCTGTAGACGCTGTAGCCGTAACCAGTGCTGCTATTGGTGGGACCAATGCCTTTGGGAAAACCCTGCAACGGGTAGCTCTGCGTGAGTCCGGAGCGGAAGCCGATCACGTTGATCTTGTTTTTATCCCCGAATGCATGATCGAAGCGGGCAATAAACGAAGGATAGGTGCTCGGATACGAGGTCTGGGTTGAGATGTAGTTGACCGGGCTTACCGCCGTCGCGCCGGTCACGTTAGGGCCGGGGAGGTAGGTCGCAAATGCCGCGCCGGTGGCGTTCATTGCAGAAGCAATGTTGTTGTACGCATAGTACTGGGTGCGATTGCCGCTGGCGTCGACCGGAGAATTGGGAGCATAAAGCTGAACGCCGGAGGTGCACAGCCCGCTGGAGTTGAACACGGAGCAGAGGCCGGAGAAGTCGCCGCTGAGCTCGGCCGGAGTGGGTACGCGTGAGTTGTAGTTGACGGCCGTGTGCGTGGCGTAGCGCTCAAATGAAAACATGAAGAAAGTCTTGTTGCGTCCGTCGTAGAGTTTGGGAATGTAAACCGGGCCGTCGATGACAAGACCCGTCTGGCTCACCTGATTATTGTTGCGCGGTTGTCCGAGGCCGGCCTTTTCATAAGTATTGGCATCCAGGTAGGTGTTCTGGAAAACATAGTAGGCTGCGCCGTGGACATTGTTGTTGCCGGTCCGGACAACCGTGTTGGTTACGGTTCCGTTGCCGTGTCCGATCTGCGCGTCGAACATGCCATTCTCGATCTTCACCTCTTGAACGGCCTCAGGAGAGGGCACGAAGTTCAGGTAGGTGGTTCCCGAAAACCGCTCCGCCGCGTCATTCGGAATGCCGTCCAAAGTCAGCCGGTTGTGACCGCTGTTGCCGTCAGCGATGATCGCCACGGCTGCGCCGCTGTACGGATTGGTGTATTGGCTGGACTTGGCCTGGAAGTAGTTGCCGGTAGTCGGGATCACACCTGCAGCAAGCGTTGCCATCACATATGGGTTCCGCCCTTCGTTGGGCAGGTCGGTCACTTCCTTCGTACTCAGGGTAGTAGCGACAGTCGGCGAGGACGTGTCGATCAGCGAAGTATCCGCCGTCACTTGCACCGTCTCGCTCACGCTCCCCGGTTGCAGGTTCATGTCCATCTGCACCGTCTGACCGGCAGTCAGGACGACGCCGACTTTTGTTTCCTTGCGGAAGCCCGAGGCCACAACGGTGATGCTGTACGTGCCAGGCTGCAGAGCCGGCATCTGGTAGGTTCCGTCAGCGGCGGTGACGACATTCGTGGTAAACCGTGTGGTTGCTTCGATGGCGGTCACGTTGGCGCCGGCTACCTTGGCGCCCGAGGTGTCCGAAATTTGTCCTCCGATAGCGCCCAGGTACCGCTGCGCGGATGCTCCGAGACAAAACGTGCCACAAACGAGAATCAGCAGGAAAATCCTGGCTGCCTGGCGCAGATTCGCCGACAGCAATGCCTGATCTGAAGGTTGCGTCATTACCGTAATCCTCCTAAAGCTCAATCCGTAGAAATCCTGAATTTTGGTTTTGTTCAGTGCTTTGGATTCCTTGGAGAAACAACTTATGAATTGAAATCACAAGTGCGGATTGTTCAAAAGCAGGAGAATAGCTGGCAAGTCAATTTACCGGAAAGACCTTTATTTTTTACCGTTAATTTTACTGCCAGAATACATATAACCATCTTGTAATTAACAACATAGAGATGACACGCTATGGGCCATCCGGAGGCCCTGTTAAGAGCGCTGCAAACCGCCCCAAATGGCATGGTTCGATTGCCTAAAAGCAGCGCGGCCCGTTAGACTTGGAAACGCAGTCAGCTATGGCGTCCATCTCGAATAAGCCAGCTACGAACGTTGCGGAAGAACAACTCGGCATAGAAGAACAATGGGCGCTCATCGAACGGGTAGCCGCCAGCGAGCAATTCAGCCGGTCAGTCCGGCTGCGAGATTTCCTGCTTTACGTCGGGAAACGATCGATCCAGGAAGGCAGCCCGGAGATTCACGAGCAGGAAGTCGGAACCAGGGTGTTTGGCAGGCCTGCTTCCTATGACCGCAGCTCAGACAATATTGTCCGGGTGAATGCTACGGAGTTGAGGAAGCGCATCGACTCCTGGTTTTCAACTTCCGGCGCGCACGAACCCTGGGTTTTCGAGATTCCTCGCGGAAGCTATAAGCCAGTCTTTCATCGCCGGGTGGCCGAACCCATGCAGCTTTTCGCTCCTGCACAGGACGAATTCCGGCTTGGGACTGCGGCGGTTCCCGTCCAGGAGATCACGGTTCCGGGCCGTCGCAACATTTTTGCACAGATTGTATGGCCGGTTGCATGCGTGCTTCTGGCCGTGGCGTGCGGCTGGCTGGGCTGGCAAAATCATGCGATACGAAGGCAAATACGCCCGTGGGAAGATGAGCCGGCGGTGGCTTCGTTCTGGGCGAATTTTCTGCGCTCGCAGCGGGAAACAGACATTGTTCTTCCCGATTCTTCGGTCAGTGTGAGCGAAGAATTCACCGGGCATCCAGTGACACTCAACGAATATCTCGACCGTACATACATCAGCGGAGTTTCCTCCTCCGACATGAGCGCGGATCGCAAGGCGGACCTGGATCGGATCTTTGGCCACAACCTGGTGACTTTCGGTGATCTGCGCGCCGCACAGCAGATTCTTGCGCTCGATCCGCTGTCTTCGTCAATCCAGCTGACCGCGGCTCGCTTCTATTCGGCCGATTCCATCAAACGAGACAATGTGATTCTGATCGGCGGGCGGAAAGCGAACCCCTGGGTATTTCTCTTCGAAAACCAGATGAACTTCGGCCTGGACCAGGACAATCACACACTGACGATGTACGTGGTCAATCACCACCCCCTCGCAGGCGAGCAGGCAATCTACCGGGAAACTTCGGGTCCGCAGGGTTCGATCGGATACAGCGTGATTGCCTACCTTCCCAGCCCGAGCAAAAGCGGTGACGCGGTCATCTTCGCCGGAACAGGTTCGAATGCCACAAACGCAGCGGCTGAGTTTCTCACCTCAGAAGAGCAAATGGAACAGTTTCGCAGAACTCTCCGGGTTAACCGCCTGCCCTACTTCGAGGTGCTTCTGCAAACATCTCAACTGAACGGAATCTCATTTGGCGTGAAAATTGTCGCTTACCGGACTTATCCAGACCTTCATTGATGAATTCAACCAGACTTTAATAGCTTCTCCATAGAGAATGGTCGTGCTGCCGCTAGCCCGCGCTGATAAAGTTCGAATCGAGGACTGGAACCTGCAGCAAGTCTTGCGATTACACGACCCGCCGGTACGCATAGCGAACCGCAACCATTGCGGCAGCCCGGCCCACGGCAGACAATATTCCAGCGCGAACGCCGTCCAGGCGTTCTGCCGTAAAGGCAGACTCCGGTTGTCCTGTTCACTTGTATCCGGAGCTTCAGTAATCGCAAGAATTTTCGAGACATCCGGATCGCTCAACTGATTCGTTGAGCCGAGCGGCGTCTGACCGGTCCACGCACAGCAATGCGCGACCCGAGATGCGCGTGGGCGGTGCCAGCCAGACGCGCGAACGGCCGCTCTCGTTTCTGAAATCACTGTAAACGACTACGATCCCGATATCGAACCCAATGGGGACCATCGCATGCCGGCCTCGACCTGCTAGCTGCCTCCAGCAACCTCGGATCAGCACGTGACGATTACCTACAAGGTAATTGCTGCGCGTGATCATTCATCCGATATTGGGATCAAAGCCGCAGGGTTTACCGCGAGCTACAGACTCAGGAGATCGCAATGCTTACTTTTCCGATTCACACGATTGCCTCAGCACCTGACAATTCGAAGTCAGCGCTCGAACAGCTGCAAGCAGCATTTGGAGTGATACCTAACATCGCCGCCGCTCTTGCATATTCACCAAAACTCATCAACTCGCTAGTTGGCGTATTTCAGCAGGTCCACAGCAGCAGTCTCGATGAGCAGGAGATTCAGATCGTTCTTTTGACGGACGCAGTCGCAAACTCCTGCACGTATGCCGTAGCCTTCCACACCGCACTTGCGCTCCGACAGGGAGTCTCTTCCGAAGAGACCACAGCGATTCGCGAACAACGCGTGCCCACGGACAAGCGATTCGCTGCACTTAATATCCTGGCAAAGACGCTCATTGAGAAACGTGGGCATTTGAGCGAGCAGGAACTCGATTCGTTTGTCAATTCCGGCTTTACACAGGAACAGGTTCTTGAGGTCATCGCCATTGTGGCAGCTTCAACAATCACAAACTACGCTGGTACCATCACGAGTCCGCCGCTTGAAGAGACGTTCCGGCAGTACGCGTGGCGAGCGTAGCCACTAAGAATACAGCCACGTAAAGTCACCGCCCGTACGGCCTGTTCGGTGCTGTATATCACAGGAGGAAAGTGTGATGGGAACACAGTCCAATCCAGCAGTTCTCCAACTCGGCGAACTGCTGCGCTACTGGAGACAGGAACGCGGCAAAAGCCAGCTAGACGTTGCGATGGATACGGGCATTTCGCAACGCCATCTGAGCTTTGTCGAGAGCGGACGAAGTTCTCCCAGCCGGGATTATCTCTCTGTCATCTCCGATGCCTTGAACATTCCCCTGCGCGAACGGGATGCTCTGCTGCTTGCAGCCGGATACGCACCGCAATACAGCGAGGAAAGAGTGGATGCTGAGCAAATGGCGATCGTGATCCAGGCGATCGACCGAATGCTGAAGCAGCATGAGCCTCATCCTGCGCTGGTCCTTGACCGGCATTGGAATGTGATCCGAACCAATGAGGCCGCGCCTCGATTCTTTGGATCTTTCGTCGATCTGGAAAAGAGGCCAAAGCCACGCAATCTCCTCGATCTGATGTTCGATCCAGCGGGAATGCGGCCCTTTGTTGAGGAATGGGAAAAGGTCGCGGCCAGTCTGTTGCAACGGGTTCGACGGGAAGCGGTAGGGCAGGTTCTAGATGCGGAACTCCGAACGCTGTTGAAACGTTTGCAAGAGTATCCAGGAGTTACAGGATTGAAACCATTGCCTGCACCCCACAGTCCAGTCTTGCCGATTGTATTTCGGCGAGGGAGGCAACGGTTCTCATATTTTTCTCTCATCACTACTGTGGGCACTCCTCAATGCATTGCTGCACAGGAATTACGCATCGAGTGCATGTTTCCGACGAACGCGGAGGAGAGGTGAGGCTACCAACTAACTTAAGTGCTTATTTTCAGATTGGTCGGGGAGAGAGGATTTGAACCTCCGACCCCCTGGTCCCGAACCAGGTGCTCTACCAGGCTGAGCCACTCCCCGATATTGGTGGATAGGATTCGCACAAAAGCGCTCCTGGCGGCGCTTTCTTATTGATTGAATCTTTTTCAGTGTACCAGAAGAGCGCTTCACACAGAGTCGTTATATACCGTCGGTAGGGAGATAGCGCCGGCCAATAATTTCATACTTACCGGAGAAAACGCGCTCGATCGCCTCTGCATAAGCGACATGTTCCTGTTCGAGGATCCGGCGAGCGAGCGAGTCTGCATCATCACCGTCAAGCACGGGCACCGTTTTCTGGAGCACGATTACTCCGTGATCCAGCTGCTCGTCGACAAAATGTACTGTACAGCCGGCCACTTTCACTCCATATTCAAGCGCCTGTTGCTGCGCGTCGAGTCCGGGAAAGGCAGGCAGCAGCGACGGATGGATATTCAGAATGCGCTGGGGAAATGCGCGCACAAATTCAGGTGAGAGCAGCCGCATGTATCCGGCGAGACAGACAAGATCGACGTGATGTTCTTTGAGGCAGGCGATGATTTCTGCATCGTGCTCGGTGCGCTTGCGGCCCTTTGCTTCAATCACGCGGGCTATTAATCCGCGCTCACGCGCCCGGTCGATCCCCGGTGCATCAGCTTTATTTGATATCACAACTGCAATCTCAGTGTTCTGTAATCTGCCGGCTGAGATGGCATCAGTAATGGCGATGAAATTTGATCCGCGCCCGGAGAGCAGAACTCCCAGGCGCTTCGCCTGGTTCACTGGTAGATCACCTTGCGGTCGCCTTTGACCGTGCGTCCAATGACATAGAACTTCTCATTTGCGCGCTCCAGCGTTGACTTGACGCGCTTAAATTTTTCCGCCGGAACTACAAGGATGAGGCCGATACCGAGATTAAATGTGCGCAGCATCTCCTCTTGCGGAACGTTGCCCAACTCGCGCAGATGCTCGAAGATTGGCAGAACTGGCCAACTGCCCAGTTCCACAATCGCAGAAATGCTCTTGGGCAGAATGCGCGGAAGATTTTCGGTAATGCCGCCGCCGGTGATGTGTGCCATCCCTGCAACATAATCACTTGCTGTGAGCTTTTTGATTACGTTTAGATAACTGCGATGGGTCTTCATCAGGGCGCTGCCGGCCTTTTCCTTAAGCGCGTTCACGTATTGTTCGGCCTTGTAGCCAGCCACTTCGAAGAAGAGCTTGCGCGCCAGGGAATATCCATTGGTATGAAGACCCGTAGACGGCAAACCAATAAGAACGTCACCAATCTTGACCTTTGCTCCTGTAATAATTCTGTCTTTTTCGACGACACCAACAATAAATCCAGCCAGATCATACTCGCCGTCGGCGTAGAAACCAGGCATTTGCGCGGTTTCTCCTCCGATCAGGGCACAACCGTTGGCGCGGCAGGCGTCGGCAAGTCCGCTGACGATCTTTTCTGTTACGGAGTGGTCAAGACGGCCGGTGGCCAGGTAATCGAGAAAAAACAAAGGAGTTGCGCCTTGCACAGCGATGTCATTGACGCAATGGTTAACTAAGTCGGCGCCGACGGTATGATGAATCCCGAGCTCAAAAGCCACTTTCAGTTTGGTGCCCACGCCATCTGCGCTCGATACCAGGACAGGCTGCTGATACTTTGCCGAGTCCAGCTTGAAAAGGCCGCCGAACCCACCTATCTCACTCAAAACATTACGAGTAAAAGTCTTTTGAGCAAGATATTTAATACGTTGCTTGGCACGATCGCCGCTGGTAATGTCTACTCCGGCGTCGGCGTAGGTAATGCGGGATTGCGTTGTACTGGAATTCTGATCTGGCAATGTCTTATCGCTTCTGAATGAGGCTGGAAACAATAGTTTAGCACCGGAGTTGAGATGGTCTTTTAAGTGGGGATAGACAATGATTCCATATCCTTTCCCGAAGCTGAATCAGTGTTTTGTGACTTTCCTGCTCCAGGACATTCCATTACAAAAATGAAATTTTTTTTCATTTTTTAGTTACAAAACACTTCACTCGTAGGAAAGTTAACGGCTAGGCTTATGCCAGCACACATCTGTGCATGGAGCCTCTTGGTGAAAAACCCTTCTCGTTTCCTCCTCCTCCCTGTTCTTGCGTCTTCTATTGTTGCTAGTTCATTGTTTGCAAAGACTGTCGCAGCTGGTCCTGGCGGCGGTGTCCCTGGCCCGCAGATTGCAGCTGGTCCTGGTGGTGGCGTCCCTGGCCCGCAGATTGCAGCTGGTCCTGGCGGCGGTGTCCCTGGCCCGCAGAT